>JAZRFF010000010.1:0-140594 GCA_045661225.1 Bacteroidaceae bacterium
GTCAAGTATATACGCTACTACAATAATGATAGAATCAAACTGAGGCTAAATGGAAAAAGCCCGGTGCAATACCGAGCTTTATTCCAATCTAAGCGAGCCTCTTAATAATGTTAAACCGTCCAACTTTTGGGGGTCACATCACAATTGACTGCCCATTCTTTTGTTACAGCAATTAAAAGTCAATATCAGACCCTTAGATACTCCTTGACCGACAGGGCGCATCGTTCGCCGTCGACGGCTGCCGATACTATTCCGCCGGCGTACCCGGCACCTTCGCCACAAGGGAAAAGCCCCTCGACCGCAACGTGCTGCAAAGTTTCATTGTCGCGCAGAATGCGTACAGGAGAGGAGGTTCGTGTCTCAACGCCAATCATTGTAGCCTCGCTTGTGAGGAACCCTCGTGACATACGACCAAACTGTTCAAAGCCACGCTGCAGACGTGTCGACACAAATTTCGGCAACCAAAAGTGCAAAGGTGACGATATAAGCCCCGGAGCGTATGAGCTGCGAGGAAGGTCGTAGCTTAGTTTACCACGCACAAAGTCGGTCATACGCTGCGCCGGTGCAGTCTGTTTGCGGTTACCCATTACCCAGCATAGACGCTCAAGCGACTCCTGAAAGTGCATCACACGCAAGGGCGAATCATCGGCGAGCGGTTCAAGCCCCTCGCAATCGACCTTCATCTCGGGCAGAAGCACGTCCTCGGGGTTTATCTGCACTACCATTCCCGAATTACTCCACGCACCACCACGATGCGACGGCGACATTCCATTAACGAGCAGCTCTCCCTCGGCCGATGCAGAAGGAATAACGACTCCACCCGGACACATACAGAAACTATAAACACCGCGACCTTCGACCTGAGTGGTAAAACTATACTCCGCTGCCGGCAGGTATTTTCCACGCCCGTGCGGAGAGTGATACTGGATTTTATCAATAAGTTCCGAAGGGTGTTCCAAACGTACGCCAACAGCAAAGCCCTTAGCTTCAAGAGCAATATTCTTGCTGTGCAACCAGCGATAAACGTCCTTTGCCGAATGTCCGGTTGCAAGAATCACTGCCGAGGCGTGAATCTCCCCCTTATCGGTGCGTATGCCAAAGACACGGTTATCCTTTAGCAGAAGTTCCTCCATTCGAGTGGAAAAACGCACCTCGCCACCACACTCTATTATTGTATTACGAATATTCTCTATCACACGAGGCAGCTTGTCGGTACCAATATGCGGGTGTGCATCGGCAAGAATTGCAGGACTTGCACCGTGCTGGCAGAAGATATTGAGAACCCCCTCGATGCTGCCACGCTTTTTACTGCGGGTGTAAAGTTTACCGTCGGAATAGGCTCCTGCTCCACCCTCGCCGAAACAGTAGTTCGATTCCGGATTCACACTGTGTGTACGGGCTATGGAAGCAAGATCCACTTTACGCGAGCGGACGTCCCGACCACGTTCAACGACAATGGGACGCAGACCGCACTCAATAAGCTTGAGTGCGGCAAAAAGCCCGGCAGGACCGGCACCCACCACTATGACAGGCGTATGGCCCTCGACGTTACCATACTCGCGACGCACAAACTCCTCCATCGAAGGTTGTTCGTTTATAAAAAGACGCACTGTGAGGTTTATATATATAAGCCGCTGGCGTGCATCAATGCTGCGACGCAACACACGCACAGCTGTAATAGTGCGTATATCCAACCCCTTGCTGTGTGCTATATAACGTTTGAGCGACTGCTCATTGGCAGCCTCGTGCGGTTGCACCCTTATTTGAAACTCGTGTACCATCGTTAACCGAAGATTAGACGGAACGCCTCTTCGACCTTGCTTACCGGGAGCACCTCGATGCCGAAGCCCGAGGTGTCGAGACGTTTAATATTACTTTTTGGAACAATTATGCGCTTGAAGCCAAGTTTTGCAGCCTCGGCAATACGCTGCTCTATGCGATTTATGGGACGTATCTCACCCGAGAGACCTACTTCTCCGGCCATACAAAGCATAGGCTCAATCTCCACGTCCATATTGCTTGAAAGGATAGCGCTGATAACCGAAAGGTCTATGGCCGGGTCATTCACACGCAGACCACCAGCAATGTTCAAATAGACGTCCTTTTGCGCAAGTTTAAAACCCACGCGTTTCTCGAGCACCGCAAGCAACATATTCATACGTCGGGTATCGAAGCCTGTAGCCGAGCGTTGCGGTGTACCGTATGCCGCAGTGCTTACAAGAGCCTGTGTCTCTATAAGAAATGGACTGACACCCTCTATTGCCGAAGCAATGGCAACACCGCTCATACCGCAGTGACGGTCGCTTAGCAGCAACTCCGAGGGGTTTGTTACCTGCCTGAGCCCTTCGCGACGCATCTCATATATTCCAAGTTCGGCTGTACTTCCGAAGCGGTTCTTTATAGAGCGTAGCACTCGATACAGGTGATGCTGGTCACCCTCGAACTGTATTACCACATCGACAATATGTTCCAGAATCTTCGGACCGGCTATTGCACCGTCCTTTGTTATATGGCCTATCAGAATGACTGGGACATTATTCTCCTTCGCGAACTTGAGCAGCATCGCTGTGCACTCACGCACCTGCGCCATACTGCCCGGCGAGGAGTCGACCGACTCGCTGCTCATTGTCTGTATAGAATCGACAACCAATAATTCGGGAAGAATATTCTTTATATGCGTAAAGACTGTCTCGAGAGACGTTTCGCAAACAATATGGCAGTTCCCGCGTTCGTGAGCAATACGGTCGGCACGCAGTTTTATCTGTTGCACACTCTCTTCACCCGAAACATACAGAACCTTACGATCGGGCATTCCCAGAATCGTTTGCAACACAAGGGTCGACTTTCCTATTCCCGGTTCGCCGCCCAACAACACAAGAGAGCCGGGGACAAGGCCACCGCCCAGAACTCTGTTAAGTTCGCCGTCACGCATATCCATACGCGGTAACGCATCTGTTGCCACATCGTCAATAAGCACCGGACGCGACTGCACAGTGCCGCCCACCGACGCCACACCACGCGCCGCCGGAACGGCACGCACAACCTTCTCGACTAAACTATTCCAAGCACCGCAGGCGGGACATTTTCCGGCCCATTTTGGCGACTCGTAACCACAGTCGTTACACAGAAAAACCGTTTTTTCCTTTGCCATACAATTCTATATTACACCTGTACCCTTCTTATATTTACATTATAGGGAACCAAATAAATACAGCAACGTCCCAAAGAGCGTGCGAGAGTATTATCGCAGCAAACCTGTTCGGGAACAAACGATAGAGCAAGCCCCACGCCGCACCAGCCACAAGAGCAGCCATCGTAAGCATAAAATTGAATGAGCCGGCGTGCACAAGTGCATATATGATTGTTGTAACCACAAAACCTATATTTGCATTCCAACGCTCCGAAAGTGTCTGTTGCACATACCCGCGCCAAAAAATCTCCTCGGCCGGACCAATGAGAAACAACATCAACGCTGTAAGCAACCAAGGCGACTCACCCTCCTTCATTCCATATATTGAGTCGACCTGCGGACGTGCAAAATCAAACATCAATTGCGACAATTTATCGCCAACCCAAAATACACCCCAAAGTGCCACTGCTATAGCCACACCCAGCAGAATATTATTCAAGGAGAAATCAACACCCTTCCACCAACGAGGCCGGAACAATGTCGCAAACAACGACAACACACACGCCGACCCGGTCATAGCCCACCAAAAGTTAACGTGCGGAGCAGTCCACGGCGAGAACATTATTGTCCACAGTACCGCAGCAAGCAAAATAGTGAAAGACAACTTTTTCATTATACCCACTTATCTATAAAGAAAGACAGAGCGAGCAGAAGGCTGAACATCAGCTGCAGCTTTGCAGTCATCTCGTCCACACCTTTTATAGCCTCAAAGCCTACGCTGTTGTAAGTACGCATTTTAGCGACATTGTCCAAAGCCGGCTTAAGAGCCACAAGCACCAGCAACGACCACCAGGGGAATATACCCGCAACAACAAGTGCTGCAATCCATACAAAAGGAACGATAACCTCGGCGCAATATATAACAGCCGATGCACGACGTCCGACAAGCATTGCAAAAGTCTTGATATCGGCACGCTTATCGTGGTCAATATCGCGAGTATTATTAGCGTGCAGAATTCCCACTGTGATAAGACCTACCGGGACTGTAAGCCACAGCACACACTCGCAGAAATAGCCTGTAACCACATACGAGGTACCCAAAATGGGCAACAGCGAGTAGCAGAGGAAAATATCAAGGTCACCCAACGCGTGATACTTAAGCCAAGGGTAAAAAACACTGAGCAAAGCACCTGCCAAACCAAGATAAAGTGTCGGCAAGCCTGTTAAGCAAAGCAACACTATACCCAATATTGCAGCAACCACAATAATACCAATGGCAAGGGCACGAATCTCGCCCGGACGGAACTCACCCGAAACGATAGACATTCCACCAATTGTATCCTCACGGTCTACTCCACGTATAAAGTCATAATAGTCACTCCAACAGTTTGCAGCAGCGTGAAACAAGACGATAGTCACAAGCGTCAATGCGCCCAAAGCCCAATCGACCGCATATCCCAGACTGTAAAGATAAGCAAATGTAACCACAACCGGCATTGCCGATGCAGGAAAAGACCAAGGTCGGGTAGCAAGTATCCACGATTTTACACCACGTTTTTCAGTTTCCATAGTTTTTCGTCTATATTTAATTGTAAAACATTTTTATGACAAAGATACAAACAAACGAGCGAAACAATACCAAGCTTGCTTTAATATTTTTCAAAGCGAGTGCAGAAAATCTTCGATATTTATATCAAAGATACAAACAAACGAGCGAGAAATATAAAGCTTGCTTTAATATTTTTCAAAGCGAGTGCAGAAAATCTTCGAGGTTTATATCAAAGATACAAACAAACGAGCGAGAAATATAAAGCTTGCTTTAATATTTTTCAAAGCGAGTGCCGAAAATCTTCGAGATTTACCTCAAAGATAATAAACTTTCATTTTATAAATCCAATATTAAGTTGTATTTTCGCAATAGTTGGAATAAAAAAACACTATAAGCAATGAGACGCTACACCGAAGTATCCAATGTTTACGAAGGTACCGAACTATCATTCTTTTTCATTGAGGGGGAACGCGATTATTTTCTCAATCGCTACGTCAGGGGACATCTGAAAAAGATTAAGCAGCACCTTGCCGACCACGGTGTACGCAACGCCGGCTTTCACATTGTATCCGATTCTTTTTGGGGTGCACATTCCATAAGAAACCTTATTCTGCGTAGTTGTCCGACCCTTGACAAAAAAGGCGTGAACGAACTTATAAAGAAATTCAAGAACGAGCACCAAAAAAGCACACAGAGCCGTCTGCTATACATTGCCGACATAACACTTACCGACAATTATGAATACGTCGCAGACATTCTGTGCGAGGACGACTTTGAGCGCGATGGGGATTGTATAGCGACTTTGTATAAATTCTTCGACAATGCAGTGCGTTGCAATATTCAACGCGAGAAAGCCCTGACCGAGAGATTCTACAAAGAATTTATCTCTTTAAGCAAAATAAAGTACAAACTGCCATCGGCGGAAAGGCCCGAGTGCGAATGGGACAATAGCGAATTTTTGGGGTGCGACCTACTTGCCGAAAAAATTGTTCCGGCCAAGAGCGTCGAAGTCAGTCCCATACGCTTCGACAGCAAATTCAACATAATTCTGCCACTATACCCGCAGATAAAAATAAAATTAGACCCGCTGCCAAAATCGTTGTACATACTTATTCTGCAGCACCCCGAGGGGATTGTCTTAAAAGAGATACAGGAGTATGCCAACGAATTGAAGAGTATTTACTGCGCCGTCTCGGGGCGCAAAAACCCCACTGTTGTCAACCGTATGTTAAAGGCGCTTACCGACCCAACCGAGAATCCTTTACACAAGAATCTATCGATTATAAGACACTGTTTTATGAGCAAGCTACGGTTCGACCTTGCCCAAAACTACATTCCGGCACACGGTCGCTCCAAGGCGCATAATATCCCCATAGACTGTCAACTTGTCGAGATTCCCGAGATTGCCTGACGCACACAGCTGCATAACAGAACAGAAATAGCACCTACCGTCTTTAAAGTACGACAATTTTATTGCAGTTTTTGTCAAAAAACAGTACTTTTGCACCTTGCAGGACTAATCATTCCCTGCACTAAGCAACTACAAATGAAAGTAATGAAATTCGGCGGAACATCAGTAGGTTCCGTAAACAGCATATTAAACCTCAAGAACATTGTCGAGACTGCAGCTGCCGACGAGCGCGTTATTGTTGTCGTATCGGCATTAGGCGGAATAACAGACAAACTCATCAAGACCGCAAATATGGCAGTCAAGGGCGACAGCGCCTTCAATGGAGAGTTTCAAGACATTGTAACACGTCACCACGAACTTATAAACGGAATTATAGTCTGCGACGAAAAGCGCAAAGCCTTGCTGCAAGAGGTGGACGTCCTGTTGAACGAACTTAACAACATTTACCAGGGTCTTGCCCTGATAAACAATATTACACCAAAATCCGAGGCAACCATTGTCAGCTACGGCGAGAGAATATCGAGCCGTATAGTGACTGCGCTCATCGATGGTGCATCGCGCTACAATGCCCGTTTGTTCATCAAGACAGAGACCAAGCACAATAAATACATTCTTGCCGATGAAGAGAGCGACAAGCTAATTCATCACTACTTCGACAACAGCAATGAGAGAATCATCGTCGTTCCCGGTTTCATTGCACAAGACGTAAAAAGCGAAGAGATTACCAATCTTGGACGTGGCGGCAGCGACTACACAGCAGCCATAATCGCCGCGACCCTAAAGGCCGACAGTCTTGAAATATGGACCGACGTAGACGGTTTTATGACTGCCGACCCACGTGTAATAAACAACGCCTACACCATCAGGCACCTCAGTTACGTCGAGGCTACAGAGCTATGCAACTTCGGCGCAAAAGTTGTCTACCCCCCAACAATATACCCTGTATTCAAAGCGAACATTCCCATTAAGATAAAAAACACCTTCAACCCAGCCGGCGAGGGAACTGTCATTGACGACCACAGCGAGGACGAAGGCCGCCTCATCAAGGGAATTTCGAGCATAAACGACACCGACCTGCTGACTGTACAAGGCTTGGGTATGGTGGGCGTTGTAGGCGTGAACCAGCGAATATTCCGCGCCCTTGCAAATGCAGGCATAAGCGTATTCCTTGTGGCACAGGCCTCATCAGAGAACAGCACCTCGCTCGGACTGCGTCACGTCGATTCGACAAAAGCGTGCGAGGTTCTTAACAAAGAGTTCGAAAAGGAGATTTCTATGGGCCTTATGGAGAGCGTCTGCGCTACAGCCGACCTCTCGACCGTTGCCATTGTAGGCGAGAATATGCGCCAGAATGCCGGCATCATAGGCAAATTATTCCAGACACTCGGACGCAACGGCGTCAACGTCATTGCGTGCGCACAAGGCGGTCAGGAAACAAACATCTCTTTCGTTATAAAGTCCGACCTTCTGCGCAAGACGCTGAACGTAATACACGACTCATTCTTCTTGTCGGAATACAAAGTCCTAAACCTTTTCATCTGCGGTATCGGCACCGTAGGCAGCAGCCTCATTGAGCAGATAGCATCGCAGCAGGAAAAACTGAAAAGCGAGCACGGACTAAAACTGAATATTGTGGGCATAGCCAACAGCCGTCACGCTATTTTCGACCGCGAAGGACTGGACTTGAGCTGTTACCGAAGCGCGCTCGCCGCAAGCAAAGAGAGCAACATTCAGAGCTTGCGCGATGAGATTATTCATATGAACATATTCAATTCCGTATTTGTCGATTGTACGGCAAACGGCGAGGTAGCCTCTTTGTACGCCGACCTTCTGTCGCACAATATCAGCGTCGTTGCAGCCAACAAGATTGCCGCATCGTCCGATTACGCCACATACAGCAAACTCAAGCACATTGCACGCCAGCGCAACATCAAATACCTGTTCGAGACAAATGTTGGTGCAGGCCTGCCAATCATAAGCACCATCAACGACCTCATCAACAGCGGCGATAAGATTCTGAAGATTGAGGCAGTGCTAAGCGGAACGCTGAACTTTATATTCAACGTGCTCAGCAGCGACGTGCCTTTGAGCGAGGCGGTACGTCTGGCACAGGAGAAAGGCTACAGCGAACCGGACCCACGCATCGACCTCTGTGGAAAAGACGTAATACGCAAGCTTGTTATTCTTGCCCGCGAGGCAGGACACGCCATTGAGCAGGAAGATGTAGAAGCGAACCTTTTTATTCCGCAAGAACTCTTCGACGGTTCTCTGGAGAATTTCTGGGCGAGATTACCGCAACTTGACGCTCAGTTCGAGAGCGAGCGCAAACAGTTGACCGCCGAGAAGAAACATTGGCGTTTCATAGCCCGCTACGAGAATGGCAAAGGCAGTGTCTCGCTCAGCAAGGTCGATGAACGCCACCCCTTCTACCACCTCGAAGGCAGCAACAACATTATTCTGCTCACTACCGAACGCTACAAAGAGTACCCAATGCTCATTCAAGGTTATGGAGCAGGCGCAAGCGTAACGGCAGCAGGTGTCTTTGCTGACATTATGCGCATAGCAAACATATAAACATTAGAAACAGACAAAAAACTTTTTACCCCCGGCGCCGAACTTTGTTGCGCTCCACTTTGTTATAATTATAGACCCCGAAAAAACCGGGTAAAATATAAATAAATAATATAGTGGATACTGCAAAATTTAGGAGAGATTTGCTTGAGGCACAGTCTGAGCTACAGCGCTTTGCATTCAAACTCACAGCAGACAAAGAAGAGGCGAATGATTTATTGCAGGAAACGTCATTAAAGGCACTTGGTAATATGGATAAATACACCCCTGATACCAATTTCAAAGGGTGGGTATATACCATAATGCGCAATATTTTCATAAACAACTACCGCAAGGAGATACGCGACCAGACCTTTGTTGACCACACCGACAATCTTTTCCATATTAACCAGCCGAGGGAGTTCGAGAACTATTCGACCGAGAATAATTACGACAGTAAAGAGATTTACCGCGTCGTACACAGCCTCCCGCGCGACTATCGCATACCTTTCCTTATGCACATATCAGGGTTCAAATATCGTGAGATTGCCGACAGATTAGGGCTGCCGCTGGGAACGGTCAAAAGTCGCATATTTTTTACTCGCCAGCAGCTACAACGCTTGTTAAAGGATTATAAGTAACGCTATTATCCGCCTTTTGAACAAAGCCAAAAAAATCCACCACAAAAAAATGGGTGACTAAAAATAATTTCAGTCACCCACAATCAATATATATACTATTTTCACTTACGGTCACTCTCTATCAGCTGCAACAAACGCTCTATAGCTTCATCTTCGGGGATATTCTTTTCGACACACTCCTTACGGCGATAGAGCGACACTTTTCCACGCGCAGCACCAACATAGCCATAATCAGCATCGGCCATCTCACCCGGACCGTTGACGATACAGCCCATAACACCTATTTTCAGGCCTTTCAGGTGCTTTGTAGCAGCCTTTATACGTGCAAGCGTACCCTGCAGGTCATACATTGTACGACCACAACCCGGACAAGCTATATATTCGGTCTTACTGATGCGCGCACGTGTAGCTTGCAATATTCCGAACATTATAGAATTAAGTTCGTCTGCGCTACCTGCACTATTCTCGAGCCATAGTCCGTCGGCAAGCCCGTCTATAAGCAGCACGCCAAGGTCGGCTGCAGCCTTGATGCGTAGCTCCTCGATACTTTTCTCGTTATAAGAGCGACGCACAATCACAGGAGCATCGACACCTTCTATAATAAGTCTATGTACAAGAGCACGTAATTCGCCCACAGCATTCAAATGTTGCGACGAGGCCACAAAAACAATGTTTTTGAGCAATTTGACCCTCGCTATATTTTCAGGGGTAAGGCCGGAATATTCAACAGCTACAAACGAACCGTCGACTGCATTCTCGATATTCACAAGAGTTATAGCCTCCGGAGTAAAATCAGGAGCAATATCGACACTATCGACAGCGCCACCAACAACAACCGGAACATTCTCACCACCCACAACGCCCACTGCCGAGGTTTTACGGCGACGGGGTTCCTCATAATCGAACGTTGCCGAAGCAACAGCCTCTATCGTCTGCGCCGAAGCACGTTGCGCAACATAATCAACAAGTTCCTTAGCTACAGGAATCTCATTTTCAGGAGCTTCGGCAAGCGAGACACGCACAGTGTCGCCAATGCCATCGGCCAGCAACGCTCCAATGCCCACAGCACTCTTTATGCGGCCGTCCTCGGCATCGCCGGCTTCGGTAACACCCAAGTGCAAAGGATAGGCAATACCCTCCTCGGCCATCACACGCACAAGGCGACGCACTGTAGTAACCATCATTGTAGTATTACTGGTCTTTATTGAGACAACAACGTTGTCAAAGTGTTCATCGCGACAGATGCGCAAAAACTCCATACAGGACTCAACAACACCCGATGGAGTATCGCCATAGCGACTCATTATGCGGTCACTGAGCGAACCGTGGTTCACACCCACGCGCACAGCCCTACCTTCGGCCTTACAGATGTTGAGAAACGCCACGAACCTCTCGCGCAGACGCTTCAGCTCATCGGCATATTCGGCATCGGTATAGTCAATATGCTTGAAAGTGCGTGCCGAATCGACATAGTTTCCGGGGTTTACACGCACCTTGTCGGCATACTGTGCCGCAGTGTCGGCCACAGCGGCATTAAAGTGTACGTCGGCCACAAGCGGCACATTACAGCCACGAGCCTGCAGTTGCGCCTTTATGCTGCCCATATTCACAGCCTCACGATTACCTTGCGTGGTGAGACGAACCAATTCGCCACCCTTAGCGACAATGCGCAGCACCTGCTCCACACTGCCCTCGGTATCCATTGTGCTTGTGTTTGTCATCGACTGCACACGCACAGGGTTGCTGCAGCCTATTGTCACGCCACCAACGTTTACCTCAACAGTGGAACGACGCGCGTAATTAAAGAGATTCATATTAGTTTGTCTTGAATTCATACTGCAACTCCTTCAAATCCTCGTTGGCCTTCTCAATTTTCTTTTTGAGATTCTCTTTGTACTGCGCCAAACGTGTTGCAAGTTCCTCATCGGCAAGCGAGAGCATTTCCACTGCAAGGATTGCAGCGTTGAGCGATGCATTGACACCCACTGTTGCAACAGGGATACCCGGAGGCATCTGTACAATAGCCAGCAATGCGTCCATACCATCGAGTGTGCTATTGATGGGCACGCCAATTACAGGCAAAGTGGTGCTTGCCGCAATAACACCCGGCAAATGCGCCGCCATTCCGGCTGCAGCAATAATTATCTTTATTCCACGCTCTTTGGCGCTTTTCGAAAAAGCCTCAACAGCCTCGGGAGTGCGGTGCGCCGACAGCGCGTTAACCTCGAACGGAACTTTCATTTCGTTAAGAAAATCGGTTGCCTTTTTCATCACCGGAAGGTCCGATGTACTTCCCATTATAACACTTACTATTGCTTTCATAATATACTAATTTTTATTTATTAACCAATAATTTTTCATTTACGGGCGCTCCTTTATTACACCTTTGCGATAAGCATACAGAAGACGCTCAAGGTCGGCTATCTTGACCATTATTCCACGACCTATATCTGTGTCGCGCACTTTCTCGCGCTTGTCGACCATCTCTACAATCTTTGTCGTGCTGTGAATATCTGTTCCATTGAGCACAGCCTCCTCGGTCGATGTAAAGGGAGTGTGCTGTACAAGCTCAAAGCCACGGCTGTGATACACAAGCGTGTAGCCGGCAATACCTGTACGATTGTGATAAACGCGCGAGAATCCTCCATCGATAACCATTAGACGGCCGTCGGCTTTAATAGGCGTTTCGCCCTTACCCACACGCACCGGAACGTGACCGTTGATAATGTGGCGGTGGTCACCCTTTACACCAAACTCATCAAGAATCCTGTCACAGACATCGGAATTGTCGCGCAGAATGTAGTACCACCCCTTAGGCTCTTTCTGCACCTCTTTATCGGTAAGCAGATAGCGTTCAAAGGTTGCCATCTTAGCCTTGCCAAAGAGAGGCGATTCGGGACCGCACCATAGATACCAGAAAAAGTCGGCAGCCTTCTCACGCATCTCGGCATCAAGGTCATTATCGAATGCCGAGCGCGCCATACGCTCTACCTTTTTCATCAGTTCCTTGCCTTTTACCGGCACACCGTCAAAGACAACCTCGCGCATAGAACCGTCCTCGTTAATGGGTACTGCCGCGTGGAACATAAGGTTTGAATTATATATGGCATACATTCCGCCACGCATAAGCAAACAGTTTACGTGGCTTTGCAGACGTTCGCTACGCATAAAAGAGTGACGCAGACGCTCCACAACGTCCTGTTCCTCGGGAGTGAGCGCATAAGGGTTTGCGGGGTCGAGCGTCGGCCAGCACTTATCGAGCAGCTCATAATCCTTGCCATCGATTGTTATTACACCACGCTCCTTGTCTATAAACTCCATAAGGCAACGGTCGTTCATATTCCATTCGGGGTGTTGCATCGCTATCTGCCCCGACAGTTTGAACTCTATTACCGATATTGCCTTATGCATTTGCGCTATAAGGCGTACATCTTTTTCGGTAAAATTAGTACGTTCCTCATCGACGCGCGGCTGATATATTTCGCAAGGGTCATCGGCATACTGCTCCATTGCAAATGTAGCAAGAGGCACCATATTTATTGCATAACCGTCCTCGAGAGTCGTTGTGTTCGCATCGCGCAAGGAGAGGCGCAATACACTCGCAATGCAACAGGTGTTGCCTGCAGCCGCACCCATCCACAGCACGTCGTGATTACCCCAGGTAATGTCCAGATGGTGATAATCGCACAGAGCGTCCATAATGTAATGCGCACCCGGACCGCGGTCGAAAATATCACCAAGAATATGCAGCCGGTCAATAGCCAATCGCTGTATAAGGTAACAGAGCGCCGTTATAAAGTGGTCGGCACGCCTTGTGTCGATAATAGTCTTGATGATTACCGATAAATAGGCCTGCTTATTGTGAATGTCATTCGACTCGTGCATAAGTTCCTCGATAATGTAGGCATACTCCTCGGGGAGACTTTTACGTACTTTAGAACGGGTATATTTTGACGAAACGTCACGGCACACAACCACAAGGCGGTTTAGCGAAACTGTATAAAACTCTTCAAGGTCGCACCCCGATTGCTTTACAAGCTTCAGTTTCTCTTCGGGGTAATATATAAGCGTACAGAGGTCCTTTTTCTCGTCCGCTGTAATTGTTTCTCCAAAGAGTTCATTTACCTTACGTTTGATACTGCCCGACGCGTTGCGCAAAATATGCTGGAACGCCTCATTTTCTCCGTGAAGGTCGGCAAGAAAATGTTCGGTAGGCTTCGGAAGGTGCAGAATAGCCTCAAGGTTTATAATTTCGGTCGAAACGCTTGACACTGTAGGAAAGTCGCGTGCCAGAAGACGCAGATACCTTAGGTCCTCACGAACCTCTTCTATTGTTACCTGTTGCTTTAACATATAGTTGTAAATCTTTAATCAACCTTTGTCACGAACATATTTTACATCTGTTCAATGACATATAGCGCAAATTTACAGTTATTTTCCAAAAGAACAAAGATTATAGAAAATAAACGAAGGTGTTTCCGTGCTACTTAGAAGATGTTTTCAATTTATTTACGTTGTCTTGCGAACAACAACTGCACCCGCTTTGCAATTTACAAGCAGATTCATATTACCCCCGCAGGCACGATTATTGTTTCTTATAGACTTTTTCGACAGCCTCCCGATGAAGAAAGTTGTCAAGGCAAGCCTGAAACTGCGATAAATTCACTCTGCTACTCCTTGCGCAACCTTGCCACAGGAATATTAAGTTGTTCGCGGTACTTCGCGACGGTACGGCGCGCGACGTTATACCCACGTTGCACAAGCAACTGTTGAAGCGCCTGGTCGGTAAGAGGTTCACGTTTATCCTCGCAATCTACAAGTTCGCGTATCACCCCGAACAGTTCATACACCGACTGTTCGGTACCATCGTCTTTCACCACACCGTCGCTAAAAAAATATTTGAGCGGATAAATACTCCAGGGCGTCTGCACATACTTGCTGTTACTCACACGTGAGATTGTGGAGATATCGTACCCCGTTGCCGTTGCAATATCTTCAAGAATCATAGGCTTGAGAAGAGCCTCATCGCCACCACTTACAAAAAAATCTTTTTGCCGCTTCACTATGGCACGCATAGTAGAGAGCATAGTGCGCTCACGTTGACGTATCGCGGTCACAAAATTCTTTGCCGCATCAATTTTCTGACGCAGGAACTGCGCTGCAGCACGTTGCTCACGATTGCCGCTCCCCGACTGTTCATCGAGCATCTGCACATACTCATCGCTCACGCGCAAGGCCGGAACGTGAGAATTGTTAAGAGCCACAGAAACCTCATCGTCCTGTACATCGAGCAAAAAGTCGGGGGTTATCTGCTGACGGCTGAAGCCCACACTCTCGGCAAGCGAAGCACCGGGACGAGGATTAAGGCGCACAATATCGGCTATAGCTTCACGGCACACTTCATCGGAGACTCCTATTTTTTCGGCTATAAGCCCCCAACGCTTGCCGGTAAAGTCATCATAAAAATCCGAGATAATTCTTTTATGCAAGGAGTAGTCACGGAGAGCGCTGTTACGTTCCAGCTGCAACAGCAGACACTCTTGCAATGAACGCGCCGCAATGCCGGCAGGCTCAAACCCTTGTACTACATCAAGAACAGCAAGCACATCATCGGGGGTAACATCAATACTGTTGTAAATTAGTAATTCATCGGCAATTTCGCCAATGGGCTTACGCAGCAGGCCGTCCTCGTCGAGCGAGCCGATGAGATACTCGCCTATACTATACTGCAACGGGGTCAGTTGAAGTTCGCCCAGTTGTTCCATCAACGTGTCGCCAAAGGAGAGTACATCGCCAACCGCAATATCCGTTCCGCCACCATACGCAACCGTTGCAACAGGAATCTCCTCGTTGCCGCTATAGTCGTCATAATCGGCAGGCGCCAAGCCCATCTCATCATCAGGCTGCCGAACATCGTCCACAGAAAGCCCATCGTCCTCTACAGGCTCAAGAGCGGGGTTGTCAATAACCTCGCCACGCACTCTCTCCTCAATCTCTACCGCCGTCATTTCAAGCAGCTGCACAGCCAACAACTGTTGCGGCGAAAGGGTCTGCACAAGAGACTGTTCCTGATGCTGTGTCTGTGTAAATGTTCCTTTAGACATCAATTTTAATATTTAAAACTGCTTCCGCCTAAAAATTCGCGTGCAAGTGACGTGGGAGGAAGCTCTTTGTCCTGCAAAGGTACAATATATTCAAGGAATCGCAAAAGCCTTTGCGCCTCGGAATACTCTTTTATATTCTCGGGCACTGCACGCAACATCGGTTCGGCCTGCTCTTTAAACACCGCAAGTTCATAGAAGAGCGACGAATTGAACATCACGTCGGCATTCTCCTGATAAGGGAATATCCACTTCTCCTCGCCGGCGCGCACATCGGGCCAACGCATTATTGTCTCCTGTGCCGGGTAACCACGATACTTTGCATCGCGTATTATACGACGCAAAAGACGGTTGTCCGATGTTGATATATAGTTGTGATAGTCGAGTTTTATCGAGGTTAGCGCCGACACGTAGATGCGGAACTTTTCGCTGTCGGGAACCTGCGCTGTAAGCATAGGATTAAGAGCGTGAGTACCCTCGATGACAAGCACCATCTGCGGTGTTAGTTTAAGACGCTTGCCATTAAATTCACGCTCACCGGTCTTGAAGTTATATGTAGGAATATCGACCTCTTCACCAGAGAGTATCCTTGTCAGCGACTCATTGAAGAAAGGAAGATCAATGGAATATATCGATTCAAAGTCATAATCACCATCGGGCTTGCGCGGCGTCACGGTACGGTTCACAAAATAGTCGTCAAGCGAAATTGCGTAAGGCTTTAGTCCGCACGCCAGCAGCTGTATGCTCACTCTCTTGCTGAATGTGGTTTTACCCGATGACGAAGGTCCCGCGATGAGCACCACCCTTGCCGAACGCTCGCGAATGAGGTCGGCTATCTGCGAGAGACGACGCTCTTGCAGAACCTCGGACACATTCACGAGGTCTACGCCAAAGCCCGCGCTCACGCCTTTATTAAAGTCGCCGATTGTTTCGACACCCATCTTCTGATGCCATTGCAGACGTTCCTCGAAAAGTTCGTGTAGTTTTTCCTGCGGAACCTTATCCTCGAGCCGTGCAGGCCGCTCCTTGCTCGGAACCCGCAACAGCACGCCATCGTCATACTTTTCAATCTCGAACAATTTAATATATCCTGTACTCGGCACAAGGCCATTATAATAGCTGTCAATGTAGCCATCAAGCTCGTAGTAGCTTGTATACAGGTGGTTATACGTCTCAAGCAGACGTACTTTATCCATACGACCTATGCTTCGGAACACCTCTATTGCCTCTTCGGTGTGACACTCTATGCGCTCGAACGGAAGGTCGCATTCAACAATATTCTGCATTCGGGCGCGCACCTTAGCAACCTCATCATCGTCCAGAGGCCGGTTCGTACGGCAATAGTATCCTTTGGAGATTGCATTTTCGAACCGCACCGTCTCGCCGGGAAAAGCCTCGTTCATCGCCTTCATAAAGATAAACGTCAACGAGCGTACATACATACGCATACCATCGTCACTGGTAATATCAATAAATTCCACGTCCTTATGGCGGTACAGACGCAAGGCAAGCCCTTCGGTAACATTGTTAACCTTGGCTGCTATAACGCCATTGGGCATATTTAACGCAAAAGCATTGTATATTTCGACCAACGACACACCCGGTTCGAATTCCTTTGTAACACCATTGTTCTTGCAATAGATTCTAATCATAATTTTTATGCTTAAACATTAAACATCGAGATTGCTGCATTTGCAGAACACTCTAGAGCGTTCCACAAGTGCGAAGATAAAAACAAAATGCATTTTACAAACAAAATTCACTTTTTTTAAATTAAAAACTTAACAGGCACTTTGATTTTAGCGCAACATTATATTACATTTGCGGTAAATCGTGAACAGGCTCTTGCCGCAAATAGAAGTTGTTATGGAAAAGATGGCACAATACATCGTCAGCATAGAGATAGACTCCTTGTGGAGCAACCGCAAGCACATTTTCTGGGAACTGCGTCCCGATGTCAACATTTTAAGCGGCAGCAACGGTGTGGGCAAGAGCACTATCCTTAACCGTTCGGCCAATCACTTGAAAGTAATGCGCGAGGGGCGTATCACAAGCAACCCCGAGAGCGGCGTGCACGTAAAATTCTTCCCGGCCGATGCCACAAGCATAAATTTTGACGTTATAAGCAGCATAGACCGTCCGGTGATGAGTCGCGAACTGCTCGACAAGGTTTCGGGTGCCGACATTCGCACCGAGCTTGATTGGCAACTCTATAATTTACAACGTCGCTACCTTAATTATCAGGTAAACGTCGGAAACAGAATAATCACATTGCTCACATCGAGCAGGCCCGACGACCAGCGTCTTGCCGCCGAGCTTACCAGACCCAAGAAACAGTTTCAGGATATGATAGACGAGCTTTTTGCCCCCACGGCAAAGACCATCGTCCGCGACAGCAACGAGATTCTCTTCAACCAGTTTGGCGAAACAATTTCGCCCTATATGCTATCGTCGGGCGAGAAGCAGATGCTTGTTATTCTGCTCACGGCACTCGTTCAGGAGGGACGCCCCGGAGTTATGCTTATGGACGAACCGGAAATCTCGTTGCACATCGAGTGGCAACAACGGCTCATAACCCTTATACGCACACTCAACCCGAACACACAGATAATACTTTGCACCCACTCGCCCGCAATAGTTATGGACGGCTGGATTGACGCTGTCACCGAGATTGAGGATATAACACAATAGGACACAAAAAGAGATTGAGGGTATGAAAAAACTAACCGAATATCTCAATTCCACATTCATTGAGGCTGCCAACGCCCTTAGGCCGAAGAGAGCGCAGCACCGCATCGTAGCATACGTCGAAAGTTACGATGATATATCTTTCTGGCGCTCGGTATTCGATGAGTTTGAGAGCGACAAGTTCCACTTTGAGGTTATGTTGCCTGCACGTTCGAACCTCACTAAAGGGAAAAAGCAAGCAATGATGAATATGTTGGGCAAGGCCTATGGCCGAAATATGATTGCCTGCGTCGACAGTGATTACGACTACCTGCTACAAGGAGCGACATCAACATCGCGACAGATAATCGAGAACCCTTTTATACTGCACACATACGCATATGCCATAGAAAATTTCAAGTGTAATGCCGACAGTTTGAAGCAGATATGCGTACTGAGCACCCTCAACGACAAAAACATCATAAACTTCAACGAATTCTTCAAGCTATATTCACAAATATGCTTCCCGCTCTTCGTGTGGAACATACTGCTCTACCGCCGGCACGACACAAGCACAATGAGCCTGCTGCGGTTCTGCGAGATTGTACGGATAACCTCGTTCACTATAGACAACCCGGCACATTCACTGCAGCAACTAAACAACAGAGTACAACACAACATAAAAATACTTGAAAAGCGCTTCCCGCATTACATTCAAGAGCATAAACTACTGGGCGAGGAACTTGTATCGATTGGTATTCTGCCCGAAGAGACCTATTTTTACATTCAGGGACACCACATAATGAACAACGTCGTACTGCGCCTGCTCGTGCCTGTGTGCCGTCATCTGCGCAACAAACGCGAGGAAGAGATACACCGCCTCGCCTACCATCAACAACAACGAAACAACGAACTATCGTCGTACCGCCACAGCCAATGCGACGTAGCATTGATGCTCAGCAAGAATACCAACTACAAGGAGACTACACCCTATAAACGTCTGAAAGCCGACATTGAGAAACTGCTTGCAAGCCTCAGCGAGCATCGTCAGCAGTAATACATTCTTAATTACCTTCTTTTCCAGAACATCGGTGTAAAGAGCAGCAGCACCGCAAAGAATTCAAGACGTCCGACAAGCATCTGGAACGACGAGAACCATTTTACTCCTGCCGGAAGCTGCGAGAATGAGTCGAACGGGCCAAGGTTACCCAACGCCGGTCCAATATTTCCAAGCGACGATATCGAGAGGCCTATCGCATTGAGAAAATCAAGACCGAAAGCCATATTTACAAAGAGTCCTACAACCATCATAAACACATATATGACAGTATAGGCCAGGATTGCCGACTGCACGCCTGTGGGCACAACTTTTCTTGCCATACGCACAGGGAGCACAGCGTTAGGGTGCACAATGCGTTTAAATTCATTCATCATCACCTTGAACAGTATCGTTATTCGTGCGCATTTCATAGCACCCGAAGTCGACCCCGAGCAGGCACCAAAGAACATAAGCGCACAAAGCAACAACCACAGCAAAGGCAACCACAGCACATAATTAGCTGTAGCGAATCCGGTTGTTGTCTGCACCGAGACTACCTGAAACAGCGCCGTCCTGAACGACGCTTCCTTGTCCATAGGCGTTGTGTAGTAAAGCCCCACCGCTATAAGTATTGAAAAAACCACAACTATCGATAAGTAAGTACGGAACTCCGTATCGCGCAGCAACTCCATTGGGCGAGCCTTGAAAATGAGCAGATATTGCAACGACAAGCTCACACCACCCAGGAACATAAACAACACTACCACATACTCAATCAACGGCGAGTTGAACGCAGCTATACTCTCTTGTTTAGTCGAGAATCCGCCGGTAGCAACGGTCGACATTGAGTGGCATAAAGCATCGAACCACCCCATTCCCGACAGAGCGTATGCCACCGTTGCGATAATTGTAAGCCCCACATAGACTGTAAGAATCCAGCGCGCTGTAACCGAGATTCTCGGGTGCAGTTTGGCACGCATAGGGCCAACCGACTCAGCCGCAAAGAGGTGCATATCGCCAAGGCCGAATATAGGAAACACAGCAACCGTAAAGAACACTATTCCCAAACCGCCTATCCAATGAGTCATCATACGCCAGAAGAGCAACGACTTTGGCAACGCCTCAATGTCGTCAAGAATAGTGGCACCGGTGGTGCTGAACCCCGACATAGTCTCAAAAAAAGCATCGGTAAAGTCGGGTATATAACCGCTGAGCATATAAGGTATTGAGCCAAACAGCGAAAATATCACCCAAATAAGCGACACCACAATATAACCGTCCTTACGCGAGACGTCACGTCCTGTGTTACGACAAGCGAGCACAAGGAAAGCGCCCGCGCCCACAATCATTGCCACCGACGTAAGCAGTGTCTTTATTATCTCCTCGTCATAATACAACGCCACGCCCACACAACTCAGCAGGAACAACGCCTCGATGAAGAGCAGGAGACCTATTATTCGGAATATAGTCTTAACGTGAAACATTATCGGAAGAATTTCTCAAGTTTCTTTAGCACGTGCTCAAGGCAGAAGATTATCACGTGGTCTCCAACCTGAATCATCGTATTACCCGTTACATTCATACCCTCGCCGTTACGCACAATACCACCGATGTTAGCACCGGCCGGCAACCCCAAGTCCTTGACAGGTTTCTTTGTCATATAACACTCTGCATTAACCGGAAATTCCGCCACAAGAGCCTGTATGAAAGTAAGGCACTTCACGCTTGACACATCGGTCTTGAGCATCATTTGGAAAATTGTACTTGCAGCAAGTTTCTTCTTATTGATAACCGAACCAATATCAAGACTTTCGGACATTGATATATAGTCAATATTCTCGACCTCAGAGACGGCACGCAACACACCTGCACGCTTTGCAGCAAGGCAAGCAAGAATATTTGTTTCGGAATTGTCACTAAGCGCCATAAAGACATCGGTGGTGTCTATACCCTCGCTGCGCAGCAGGTCGGGGTCGCGAGCATCGCCGTTGATAATCATCACACGGTCGTCGACAAGTTCCAGCAGTTTGTGGCAACGCTGCAAGTCACTCTCGATAATTTTCACACTTATATTGTCGGGGATAAGTTTTGTGGTACGCACAGCAATGCGGCTACCGCCCATTATTATTATGCTGCGCACCTCGTTAAATTCCTCCTTACCGGTTATTTTACGTATGTATGGAATTTGGTCGGGGGTGGTCATAAAGCAGACAAGGTCGTCGGCCTTAATCATATCGTTTCCGCGAGGAATTATAGTCTCGTCACCACGCTGAATCGCCACTATATGGTAAGGGATACCGTGAGAAAGCTCACGGAAGGGAATATTCAGAATCTCGGCATTTTTTCGAACCTTGACACCAATCATCACAAGCGCTCCGTTGCCAAACTCAAGCATCTGACGCATCCAGCAATAACGTATATTGGTGGCTATCTCTTCGGCTGCAAGCTGCTCGGGGTAGATGAGTGAATCGACCCCCAATGAATTAAAGAATTCTTTGTGCTTGAGCAGCAGATATTCGTAGTTGTCGATACGCGCCACCGTTCTTTTAGCACCGAGATAATGAGCAAGAATACAAGCGTTTATATTACGGCTCTCGTCGGGCGTTACAGCCACGAACAAGTCGGCACGGTCAACGCCGGCACTCTTTAGAGAAGAAATTTTATTGGGTTCGCCCACTATCGTCTGGAGGTCGAAGAGCGACTCCATCTTGCCAAGCTTCTCCTCGCTCTCGTCAAGAAGAACAACATTCTCATTCTCCTCGGATAACATCTTCGCAAGGTGCGTACCAACAGCTCCTGCACCCACAATAACAATTCTCATACCTTTATCTCTTAAATTTCAATATTCTCGCAAGAACCGACTCTTTGTCCATTCCGCAAATGCGATAAAGTTCATCGGGTGTTCCGTGCTCGACAAAAGTGTCAGGAATACCTATAGTTTCTATAGACGGAGTGAATCCGTTGGCCGCCATATATTCGGCTACAGCCGAGCCAAGGCCGCCCTTTATCGTACCGTCCTCAAGAGTGACAATATTCTTAAACTTTGTACCAATTTCGTGCAACATATCCTCGTCGATGGGCTTCAGGAAGCGCATATCGTAGTGCGCCACACTCACGCCCTGCTTGCAAGCCTCATCAACGACACTCTCCATAACCTTTCCAAGCGGACCTATGGTTATAAAGGCAATGTCCGTACCCACTCTCATTACGCGGCCTTTACCCACCTCTATAGTCTCAAGCGGACAGCGCCACTCCATCAGCGAACCCTTGCCACGCGGATAACGTATGACAAAAGTGCCCATTTCCGGTTGAGCCGCAGTGAACATCATTCGGCGCAGCTCACATTCGTCGTATGGCGATGCAATTGTTATATTGGGTATAGGACGCAGATAAGCAAGGTCGAATGAACCGTGATGCGTAGGCCCGTCCTCGCCCACAAGTCCTGCCCTGTCGAGACAGAGAACCATATTTACCCTTTGCAGGGCTGCATCGTGTATAAGATTGTCGTACCCGCGTTGCATAAACGATGAATATATATTGCAGAAAGGTAACATTCCACCCTTTGCAAGACCCGCCGAGAATGTAACGGCGTGTCCCTCGGCAATACCAACGTCAAAGAAACGTTCGGGGCATACATCGGCGAGCTTGTGCATTGAGCAGCCTGTTGGCATAGCCGGTGTAACACCTATAATATTTTCATTTGCCTTTGCCATTTCAACCAGCGTCTCGCCAAAGACGTCCTGGAAACGCGGTGTACCCGGTTCGGCTACAATACGTTCACCCGTTTCAACGTCGTACATACCGGGCTGGTGCCATACTGTAGCGTCCTTTTCGGCCGGAGCCCACCCCTTGCCTTTCTTTGTATGTATGTGCAACAGGCGCGGACCGCTCATATCCTTTATACTCTTAAGCACGCGTACAAGGTCGACTACATTATGCCCGTCGACCGGCCCGAAGTAACGGGCACACATACCCTCGAAAAAGTTCTGCTGGCGGAATATAAGCGACTTAAGGCCGTTGTTAAAGCGGATTATGGCATTCGCGCGGCGTTCGTTCAGCAGATGCACTTTACGCAACCCCTGCGCAATGCAATAGCGCACTTTGTTGTATATTTTAGACGAGTGCATCGACACCAGCAGTTTGTTCATACCTCCCACGCTGTTGCTTATCGACATATTATTGTCATTGAGTATAATCAACAAATTATTGGGAGTGTTCGCAAGGTTATTCAATCCCTCGTAAGCAAGGCCACCGCTCATTGAGCCGTCGCCAATTACAGCAATAACGTGTTCGTCCTTGTTGCTGAGTTTTGCCGACGTCGCAAGCCCCAGTGCCGCCGATATAGAATTCGACGCGTGACCTGCAATAAAAGAGTCATACTCACTCTCATCGGGCGAGGGGAACGGTTTCAGACCGCCCAACTTGCGATTCGTGTGGAAAAGGTCGCGACGGCCGGTGAGAATTTTGTGGCCATACGCCTGATGCCCCACGTCCCACACAATCTTGTCATCAGGAGTCGAAAAGACATAATGCAACGCTACGGTAAGCTCAATAGCGCCCAAGCTCGATGCAAAATGCCCCGGATTATTTGCAAGAGAGTCTATAATAAAGCCGCGCAGTTGCTTGCACACTTCGGGCAACTGTTTTTCGGACAGTTTTCTAAGGTCAGCCGGCGAGTTTATGGACTCAAGCAGAGGATATTTATTCTTGTTATTCATAATTGCTATGAATTTTCGTTTTTTTTGATTATCGAGGCAAAATTTGCCATTATTACGCAAAAATACAGTTTTATTATCAAAAGAAGAAAATATTTGCGCAAAAACAGCACCCGACACCAAAGAAGAGCCCAAAAATGTCACCCGAGGAAAAATAAAAACCTCGGGAGTGCCATTCTTTGCAAACTTATCTTATTTTTGCAGTTTAAACAGTATATAATATACCCGACAGATGCTTTTTACCACCCCCGTAAAGTTACCCACAGGCGAGATTACCCTTTCGCACAGCAGCAAGATACTGCTTGCAGGCTCTTGCTTTGCCACAAACATAGGCAACAAATTGCGGGAGCGCAAGTTTGACATCGAATGCAACCCTTTTGGAGTGCAGTATAACCCATTGTCAATCTCGGCGGTATTGCGCAGGATTGCAAGCGGCGAGCTATTCGGCGAAACCTCGCCCGAACTTTTTGAGCACGGCAACAGATGGCACAGCATTATGCACCACAGCGATTTTTCCCGCAACAGCAAGGAAGAGTTGACAGACTGCATAAACGACCGGTTACTGACAGCATACAATGCAGTCCAGAGATGCGACACTGTGATATTAACCTTCGGTACAGCCTACGTCTACACACGCAAGAGCGACAAAGTCATCGCCGGCAACTGCCACAAACTGCCCGCCAATGATTTCGAACGTCGCCGCCTCGGCATTACAGAGATTGCCGATGATTATAGCGACATAATAGAAGAATATAAAAGACTGAACCCCGGGATACGCTTCCTGTTCACTGTAAGCCCCATTCGCCACTTGCGCGACGGCGCTCACGACAATCAAAAGAGCAAGGCTACACTCTTGCTTGCCATTGAGGAGATAATAAAAAGGCACCCGGACTGTTGCCACTACTTTCCGGCATATGAGATTGTGCTCGACGAACTGCGCGACTATCGTTTCTATGCCGAAGATATGACACACCCATCGGCAACAGCAATTGAATATATATGGGAGAATTTCAGCAAGTGCTATTTTGACGCCGAAACCACCCATATCAACGACAAGACCGAAGAGATTGCACGAGCCCTTGCCCACCGCCCATTCGACGAACAGTCGGCCGGATATAAGGAGTTTATCAAAGGAGTGCTAAACAAAATTTCCACACTTGAGAAGAAGCACCCTCATCTTGATTTTGAAAAAGAGAAAGCACAATGCAATACACTATTGAGAAAATAAATGCCATATTACGCGGAAAAGGTCGTTTGGCGACGCCACAGAGCCACATAACACGTCTGCTTACCGACAGTCGTTCGTTAACCTTCCCCGAGGCGACGCTATTCTTCGCCATAAGCACGAAGCACGGCGACGGGCATCGTTACATACGCGAACTTTACCACCGGGGTGTGAGAAACTTTGTTGTCAGCAACGAGCAACACACCGAAGACCTTCCCGAGGCAAACATTATTCTTGTCGACAACAGCACAGACGCATTGCAGGTTCTCGCAACCCACCACCGCGCACAGTTCAGCCTTCCTGTCATTGGAATCACAGGCAGCGACGGAAAGACAATAGTAAAGGAGTGGCTCTACCAGATAACAGCCGGCAACTACAATGTGGCACGCTCTCCCCGCAGCTACAACTCACAGATTGGTGTCCCTTTGTCGGTGTGGCAGTTGCACGAAGAGAACACTTTGGGAATTTTCGAGTCGGGAATCTCGCAACCGCACGAAATGGACAGCCTGCAACGCATAATAAAACCCACTATAGGCATTATAACAAACATAAGCGGCGCGCACCAGGAGAACTTCAAAAGCATAGAAGAAAAGTGCGACGAGAAGCTGTTGCTATTCAAGAACTGCGACATTCTCATTTACAACGCCGATGACCCCGTGCTGTCGGACGCAGTCACCAGACAGATGCTGCCCTCGCGCGAAATTGCCTGGTCGCAAAAAGACCCCGAACGTCCACTCTTCGTGCAGTCAATAGAAAAGGACGAACAAGGCACCACAATAAGATACAACTACCTGACAATAGTAAACAGCTACCGTATACCTTTTGTCGACGATGCTTCAATAGAAGACTCAATAAATTGTCTTGCGGCTGCACTCTACCTAATGATTCCGGTCGAAACCATCGCTGAACGAATGTCGCAGTTAGAACCGGTAGCAATGAGGCTCGAGGTTAAGGAGGGCAAACGTGGCAGCCTCATCATCAACGACAGTTACAATTCCGACACAGCCTCGTTAGAGATTGCTCTTGACTTTATGGAACGCCGTTGCGCGGCAGCCCCCGAACTCGGACGCACATTGATACTCGCCGACATTAAGCAAACAGGCGAGCGTCCCCACACACTTTACCACAAAGTGGCCGGTTGTATAAAGAAACGCAATATCGACAAGTTCATCGGAGTAGGCGGCGAGATATCCTCACAAGCTGAACTGTTCCTCCGGCAAGGCATCGAATGCCATTTTTTCGGCACCACCGACGAACTATTGTCGTCACACATATTGCAGGGAATAAAAGAAGAGTGCGTGCTCATCAAAGGTTCACGCTCATTCCATTTTGAGGACGTATGCGAAGCCATAGAGAAGAAGGTACACCAGACTATACTCGAGGTAAACCTAAGCGCACTGCGCGACAACCTCAACCGCTACCGCAACACCCTCGCACCAGCCACAAAGACAGTATGTATGGTCAAAGCCGACGCCTACGGCGCAGGTGCGATAGAGATTGGACGCACGTTGCAAGAGTGCGGTGTCGACTACCTTGCAGTTGCCGTAGCCGACGAAGGTGCCGAACTGCGCAAAGAGGGTATTACAACAGGAATCATTGTAATGAACCCCGAACCAGGCTCGTTCCGCACACTGTTCGACAATAAGTTAGAACCCGAGGTATACAGTTTCGGAATGCTCAGGTCGCTTCTCGATGCCGCCCGTCACGAAGGCGTTACCGACTACCCCATTCACATAAAGATTGACACAGGAATGCACCGCTTAGGGTTCTTGCCACACGAAATTGGGCAGCTTACCGACATTCTCAAGGAGCAGCGCATATTGACGCCCCGTTCGGTATTCTCGCATTTTGTCGGCAGCGACAGCCCTATGTTCGACACATTCTCAAAGACACAAATAGAGCGTTTCGGCAAGGCTGCCGACGCGCTGCAAGCAGCCTTTAGCCACAAGATTCTGCGCCATATATGCAACAGCGCGGGTACGGAACGGTTCGCCGACGCACAGTACGATATGGTACGTTTAGGCATAGGCCTTTACGGAATATCCCCCATTCAAGAAGACACGACGTTACACCCTATATCGACACTCAAGAGCATAATACTGCAAATACACGACATTCCCGCCGATGAGACTGTCGGGTACAGCCGACGCGGGGTGCTCACACGCGCATCGCGCATAGCCGCACTACCCATAGGTTACGCCGACGGTCTCAATCGTCACTTAGGCAACGGGAAAGGCTACTGTATTGTCAACGGCAAGCAAGCTCCTTACATTGGAAACATCTGTATGGACGTTTGTATGATAGATGTCACCGACATTGAGTGCAACGAAGGCGACACCGTTGAGATATTCGGAACCCACCTTCCGGCTACGACAATAGCACAGTGGCTGGACACAATCCCATACGAAGTGCTCACTTCGGTATCGGGCAGAATAAAGAGAGTCTACTTCAGCGACTGACACTTTATTGCCAATGAGGCAGAATATAATAATAAAGTGTCTATACGCGGCATTTTGCAATAACAGAAAGCTTGACAGAAGAAAGGTAATAAAGCTATGAAAAGTGATAATAACAACGAGATATTCCCCATTGTCGATGAGGAGGGTGCTGTTATTGGCAGCGCTACACGCGGAGAGTGTCACAATGGAAGCAAACTACTGCACCCGGTTGTACACCTGCACCTGCTTAACGGACAAGGCAGCCTGTACCTGCAGCAGCGCCCGCTATGGAAGGAGATTCAACCCGGCAAATGGGACACTGCGGTAGGCGGACACGTCGACTATGGCGAAGAGGTAGAAAATGCCCTTATTCGTGAAGCACGTGAAGAGATTGGAATAAACGACTTTACACCAAAGTTCCTGTTGAAGTATCTTTTCGAGAGCGAGCGTGAAAAGGAGTTAGTCTATGTATACTCGACAACCTTCGAAGGCAACATTACCCCAAGCGAAGAACTTGACGGCGGGCGCTTCTGGAGTTTCGGCGAGATTGAGGAAGCTATTGGCAAAGGAATATTAACGCCGAACTTCGAACTTGAATACAACAAAATCAAGCACCTTCTCAAATAAAAAAGCCCCTGCATAAACAAGCAAAAAAAAATCCTCCATCGCGCGCGATGGAGGATTTTTCCATATAGAATGAATTACCACTTTATGAATTTATGCGTACGTACGACACCGGCCGACTTAATCACTGCAATATAAGAGCCTTGCGGTTGCGCTGCAAGTGAAAGAACCGCTTCGCAGCCAGTTGCCGCAGCAACCTCGACACCGCCTAGATTATACACTCTTACATCAGCATCAGCAGCAAGACCGCTATAGTGCAGCGAGCGTGTCTCAACGTCATACTTTACCTGCGACGCTGTAACATCGGTTGCATCAACAGCGGTATCCTTACCGTTGACAGTGCTTATGCGCAGTTTGTGCGAATATGTACCGCTTGTGGGGCATAGATACTGGCTCTCGGTACCGGGGCCACAGCTGCCGTTACCAAGGCCGCGCTGCATATAGTCGAATGTAGCATAGACAACATCGTCCTTTTTCAGCTCCCAAGGGTGCAGAACAGGAGTGAGATACTGACGCTGGTCGTAGTGTGACAGCGAGAAGGAAACCTCACCTTCGGTCTCGACCTTTATTGTATTACCATTTTCTGGGTTCACAAGAGTAAGGTCGCGCATCGACATACGGTTACCGTGCGACTGCGGGTGAGGATACATCTCGAACATATCGTCGACTGTGGTTGTATAGCGTCCAAGGAACGAGCCTGTCTGACGGTCAATGTAATTTTCCCACGGTCCTTTAGCATAGTACTCAACATTCTCGAACCCTGCGGGGAAGAGCAAGTCAAGGCCAATGCGACGCAAAGTCGTCTTTGGAGAGTATTGAACATTCATATCCACTACTCCGCTTGCATACACTGTATAAGTTATTACATACGGGCACTTACTGTGGTTGACGGTAACTGTGACATTACAGGTCTTGCCATCGCCCGATAGCGCGCTGCTCACCGTAGCCGAATTTATATTGGTATTATTGTCGCCGAATTCGTGTTTGCCATAAGGACTCTCGTTCTCAATCCAGCGTATATTGCTGTAAACAGGGTATTTGCCCGGTTCAAGCACCTTAACACCGTTGGCAACCCACTCATTGACAAAGCCATTGGCATTGACACTGAAGGTAATATTGTCGTTAGAAACTGTGCAGCCGTTGGTCTTATCCACACTCAGTCTTTCATCGGCCTGCTGAACATAAGGAAGCGCAGCACGTCCCTGAAGCACAAACTGTTCCGATGCAAGCGGATACCCGGCCTCGCACCAATCGGCAGCTTCCTTCACCAGCAGTTCCGCATTTAGTGCATACTCCTTGCCACTCTCAAGCACAGTATAATACTCGACCGGTATTGTAACAGTGTTACCCGGAGCTACCGATGGCATTGCTACCACATTTTCCTCGACCACGTTTCCGTCGCAAAGTACAGTATAACGCAGGTTAAAATTGCAAAGGTCTGTAAAATTATACTTATTCTTCACGATCAAGACTCCATTAGCATAGGTAAAGTTCACATATTGGTAAACCTTCTTTACCTCTGTAAGTTTGGGTGTCCACGCACGGTCGGCTGTAATTACGCCATTGTTCACAAAGTTACCCTGATGCGGGCCCGGATAGTCGTAACCGCTTGTATAGGCCGGATAACCATTCTTTACAATAGTACCGTTCTTAATATCCTGCGGGTTGTATATTGACTGGTCGACCCAATCCCAGATACAACCGCCTATGCCATAGTTGCTGCCCTCGATAATATTCCAATAGTCCTGAAGGTTACCTACTCCGTTACCCATTGCGTGAGCATACTCACAAAGGAAGAAAGGCTCGCCATCAATGCTGTTGTCACAGTGTCTGCGTGTGTAATCAAGGTTAGGATACATTTTTGAATCAACATCGGTATTTTTGCCCGAGCCGACACTAGAATATCCCTCATAATGCACAGGACGCGAATCGAGCGCTTTTGTTGCCGAATATGTAGCATCGAAGTTCACACCTGTACCCGATTCATTACCAAGCGACCAGAAGACAACCGAAGGGTGATTGCGGTCGCGTATAACCATACGCACTGTACGGTCAACATATTGCGCCTTCCAAGAAGCCATACTCGAGATACTATTGTCTTTTTTATCACTCCAGCTCTTGTGACACTCCACGTCAGCCTCGTCCATTACATACAGACCATAATAGTCGAACATTGCATACATCTTTGCAGCACGCGGATAGTGGCTTGTACGCACTGTGTTCACGTTAGCCTGTTTCATAAGTTCAATATCCTTGAACATTGTGGCAATATCCATTGTACGGCCAAGAAGCGGGTGTGTATCCTGCGTATTTACTCCCTTGAAGTAAACACGTTCGCCATTGATAAGCACGACACCATTCTTAATTTCAATATTGCGGAAACCGAACTTTGTCGAGAAGACCATCTCTTCGTTTGCATCGGCATCGGACTGACGCACAATTACGGTATAGAGATTCGGGGTCTCAGCAGTCCACGCTTTAAGGCCGGTCAGACCTTCAAAAACAATTTTTTTATTAGCCGATTTTATACCCTCGGAGAAGTTAATAACAGTGCTTTCTGTTGCAACAACCGTACCATCGGGAGCAACAAGCTCTACCTCGATATTTTTCGCTGTTGCAACACCCGCGCGATTGTCAACATCAAGTGTTACGTTCATTGAACCGCCGTCGTAGGTTGCGTTAAGTTCGCTTGTTATATAATGGTCACGAACAAAAGTCTTTGGGGTTGCATATAGATAGACGTCGCGATGCAGGCCACTCATATGGAACATATCCTGTCCTTCGAGGTACGATGCGTCGCTCCAACGGAACACCTGAACGCATATATTATTCTCGCCGGTGCGTACGTAAGCGCTGAGGTCGAACTCGTGGTCGTTGTTACCGCCCTGTGTGTAACCCACATATTCACCGTTCACCCACACAAAAGCCGCGCTATAAAGGCCATCAAAGTGCAGGAACACATTCTTGCTATCCCAACCATCAGGCAAAGTGAATGTGCGACGGTACGAACCGACGGGATTGTCACCCACGCCATTGACTTTATTTTCTATATAAGGCGGATTGTTTAAAAAGGCATACTCCACGTTCACATATAGCGGAAGGTCATAGCCCTTCATTTCCCAGCACGACGGGACATCGATATTATCCCACTTCGAGACATCGACAGCATCGCCCCAGAAATCTTCTTCGCCCGGACGTTGCGACGGTTCTTCGACAAAGTAGAATTTCCAGGTACCGTTAAGCGACAGATAATCGGCCTTTTCAGGAGTAAGCCAAGGCTTTTCATAGTTCGCGTCCTCTTTCATTGCCGACGTAGAGCTATAAGGAATGAATGTTGCGTGTGCAGCCTCCTTGTTCTCTTCGAACACTCTCTCGTCCTCCCAATAATTACCTTTGGGACCTGCAACCTCGGTAAAGAAGAATTTACTATAATCGCCATCTTTGTCGGTTATAGCCAAAAGTTTATCACCATTGACTTTCAGATAGAATTTTGTACCACCTTCGTTTCTTCCTGTAAGATAGAAATAACCGTCACCGGCATCTTCGAGAATTACATTCTGATTCGTATTTTTTATTTCTGTAGTATAAAGCAATGGAGTCTTGTCGCCGGAGCTTTGCAGGTACATATCCACCGAAAGGTTACAACTGTTAGATGTAAACACAAGACCGCTTCCACCATTTGAAATTCTCCAGGATTGAGCGGCATTGCCTTCGGCATAAGGTTTCATTTCGATAAGGTCGGCAAGCTTGTAGTTTTCGGGCACTGTGAACACTGTTTTTGTAGCCACATTGCTTATTACATAACTTTTCCCGGGCTGTACCGTTGTCAAAGTGATTTGTTTGCCTGTATTGTGGAATATATAAAGAATGTCATTGTCTGAATATTCGGTTACCATCATCGGATACCCGTTCGACAACGCCAGATATTCATAAGGGTTCGAAGCATTAGCCATACGGTTGTATCCATCACCCGGAGCTACAATTTTGAAGTGCTGATTAGCATTCGCAGGCTGATAGTTCCACTGTACGGGATAACCTACCTCGGGAGCCATATCCAATGCCTTGCCCGATGTCGGGTTTACAAAAGAAAATACTCCATCGGTCCCAGTGGGATACATAGCCCATTCCTGTCCTGCACTGGCCTCGTTTCTATCGGCAAAAATTATACGCGCATCGTTGTTGTTATTATCGCCATTGGAAAGGAATTTGCCGTTAGCAAAATTCTCAATGCGATAAACCGTAGCATTGGTTACTGTCGGCTGTAACTCATCGGCTACAACTGGTTGCATAGCTGGTAATGCCAGAAGAAGCAACGTAAAAAGGTTAAATAATCTTTTCATATAATTCAATAGTTAGTTAATCAGTTAAAAGTACACTGTTTTTCAAAAGTGCTGCAACCACTCTGCAGCCTATTTTCGCACTTTAGGGCAAAGATAGCCACAAACGAGCGAGAAATATAAAGCTTGCTTTAATATTTTTCAAAGCGAGTGCAGCCTATTTTCGCTTTTATGGCAAAGATAGCGGTTTATTACAAATAATTCAAAAAAAAACACAAATATCATTTTGCCAACTTTTCCAGAAGCTGTCTTTAAGATTTATTTAACCAATCAAAACAGTTTCCCCACTGCCATTTATCGCAAAAAAAGCGTACCTTTGTCACCGGCCGTAAAAACACTGCATAAATTCAATTACAGGCTATAAAAAAACGAAAAACTATGACAAAAAACATAATTATCACATTCGCAGCCATTCTGCTGACAACGTTCACAAGCTGTACATTCACAGCCGGCAACAATACCTCTGCCAACAACACCGCAGCACCCGACAGTATCGGGACACAGCAACAAGAGGCTGTTACATACGAATATAACATTCCCACCAACGGGCTTATAATAACCCGAGACACCATTCGTCCCCGCCAGACGCTTGCCGAGGTTCTCTATCGTTTGGGGTTCAATTCGCAACAGATTTACAGCCTCACGCAGTGCCCCGACTCTATTTTCGACGAACGTAGAATTCGCGCCGGCGAGGCTTGCACGCTATTCTCGCAAAGCGACAGCGCTGCGCTCTACCTTGTTATCGAGAGTGGCAAACGCGCCTACGTTAAATTCGACATTCAAAACGGATTCCGCGCCACAAGACACGAACGGCCGACAATGTGGCGTCAGAGCGAGGTTGCCGGCAAGGTCAACTCGTCGCTGTGGGTGGCAATGGAGGAGAGTAACGCCTCGCCACAGTTAGCGGTGCTTATGTCGCACATATTCGGCTGGTCGATAGATTTTTTCGGCATTCAAAAAGGCGACGAGTTCCGCATTGTCTATTCCCGCGAGTATGTCGAGGATACCCCACTGAACAACTACCGCATCGACGCCGCATCGTTCAGCGCATCGGGTAATACCGTATACGCCATTCCTTTCACACAGGAGGGCGAGGAGCTCTTCTACAACACCGACGGCAACAGCCTCGAAGGAGCATTCCTGAAGGCCCCGCTCGATTTTTACCGCATATCGTCAAAATTCTCGAACAACCGCTTTCACCCCGTCCTCAAGCGTTACCGCGCGCACCACGGAGTCGACTACGCAGCACCCAAAGGCACTCCCGTGTACGCTATTGGCAGCGGCAAGGTCATAAAGAGAGCCTATCAGGCAGGCGGTGCGGGTTATTATGTAAAAATACGCCACAACAGCACCTACACAACAACCTATATGCACCTGTCAAAATTTGCCAAGGGGCTTAAAGAAGGCGATTATGTAAAGCAGAAACAGGTTATTGGCTATGTAGGTTCGACCGGCGTTTCAACCGGCCCGCACCTCGACTTCCGCGTTCACGAGAATGGTAAGCCCATCAACCCGCTGACAATAAAGTCACAGCCAAAAAAGCCCATCAGCGAGGCAAACAAGGCAAGCTTCGGCATTGTAAGAGACTCGCTTGTAAAGAGACTGTCGGCCATACCTTTGGCTGTACCGCAGAACAACACCCATCAAAAGTTTGTGCAATTATAATAACTTTAATGAGTTTTAACAGCAAATATTTTTCCCGAATATCCTTTATTTACGATATTACGCAACAGTTTGCAAATACCTTAAAGAAGATTGCTCACGAATATATAAAGAATGAGCAGTGGGGTTATATAACGCAACATAAACATTATTACGGGCGTCCACACTTTGTTTACAGTGCCGTTATTGGTTAATTCGCCTCGCATAAACTCTTTTTTCATAAACCACATTACAAACACACAGGTAAACATTGCGCCCAATGGCATAAGGATATTAGCCGTCACATAGTCGAATATTGTGAAAAAATCGACCCCGAAAAGGTTGGTAAAGGTAACGACACTCAAGGCTATGGATATTACAGTTGTCGTGAGCGCGCCACGCTTGCGGGACATATTGAATTCCTCGCTGAAATAAGCCGTAAGCACCTCGTGGAACGATATTGTAGAGGTAAGCGACGCAAGCGCCACAAGCACAAAGAATATTGCCGACCACACTGTCGCCAATGGCATTCCTTTAAAAATCTCGGGCAGCGTCACAAAGACAAGCGACGGGCCTTCGGCAGGCTCAAGACCGGCGCTGAACACAGCCGGAAATATCACAAGCCCCGCAAGCAACGACACCAGCAATGTCAATATTGAGACATTAAACGAGGTCGACACAAGGTTGTTATCCTCCTTAAAGTAAGAGGCGTATGTGACCATACAACCCATTCCCACCGAAAGCGAGAAGAACGCCTGTCCAATGGCCATCATTATAGTTTCGGGCTTAAAGGCTTCGGCAAAGTCACACGACAAGAAGAAACGGTAGCCTTCGGCTGCACCGGGCATAAACGCCACGCGCACAGCCATCACAATAAGAATGACAAAGAGCATAGGCATCATAATTTTGGCAGCCTTCTCAATACCCTTCTCAACCCCGCGCGAAACAATAAAGTGGGTTATCAGAATAAACAGCACGCAATAGAAAAGCGGCCTCCACGACCCCTGAAACGCCGCAAATTGTTCTCCGAAAGTCAAGGAACTACTGTAGAGCGAACCTGTAACCGAATTTACAAGATACTCAAGCGACCACCCCGAAATAAGGTAATAGTAACCCGAGATTAACAGCGCACCCAGCACGCCGCTGTAACCCAACCAACTCCAGCGCTTAGAAAGAGCGCGGAATGCGCCCACTGCATTTTTAGATGTATTGCGACCAACGGCAAATTCGGCGAGCATAGCAGGAATACCCACCACAATCACGCTAAGCAGGAACACAAGCAGAAACGCCGCGCCGCCGTGCTTACCGGCAATATAAGGGAAACGCCACAACGCCCCCAATCCAATAGCGCTGCCTGCCGCAACTAAAATAACACTTAATTTACCACCGAAAGAGGCTCTTGTATGTTTACTCATAGTCTATTACTTTAAAAAACGGAGTACAAAGGTACAAAAAAGAGAGGGATTTTATGCATAAATAAGGTGTTAATAGAATGAGAGTTATTTTAAAATTTCCATAAATAACAGCATAAGCCCTCTGTTGTTAAAGAAAAGCCCACGAACCAGCGAGGATTTAAGACAAGCAGCCCCCACACACGCCCCTTCACAATGAAACGGTTGAACAAGGGACACCCGCAAGAACAACTTTTTTTTGTATATATAGAGTTATCGGTCGTGTGTGAAAATAAATTTCGCCCATTCACTCATTGATTTTTTATTTGCTTGTGCTATCTTTGCAAAAAGAAACTAAAATAAGAGAAAATGAAAAAGAATTTTATCATCAGCGCCATAACTCTTCTAATGGTATTGTTCACAACCACAACCTTTACATCGTGCGAAGAGATGTTATACTCGGAATATGAGCATATGACAACCCCTATACCACCTGCCGGCGAGGCTACAAAGATTGTAGGACGTTGGGGAAATGCGACGTTGGAATATTACGGAAGCGCCGAAGACCTTGAAGATTTTCCACACGAAGGTTCATACTTTGAATTTAGTTCAAACGGCAAGGGCTCATACTACGATTCACAAAAGAAAAAAACCAAGAGTTTCCTCTATATCTATATGCCCAACACCAACAAAGTGACACTCTACAGTGGTCCCTTCGGTGTGGTGCAAGATGTGTTTTATGTAAGATTCATCAATGACAATAAGATACGCTTCGATTACAACGTAGTTCTTGACCCAACCGACTACGAATTAAAGGACTATGGCTACAAAAGGTATCCCAATATAGACTATACCCTTGAAAGGCTTAACACCGGCAAATAATATCAGGCGAACACCTATATACATTATATATAAATAAGAAGCTCGGCGCTACGCGTCGAGCTTCTTATTTATTAAGCCTCAATTATACAAGGTGAGCAATGTGCTGTTCGCGGTCACCGTAGAGAAGGTCGATGATTGGAATCTCAATCATAGTATAACAACCGGGGCGCTGACGCATTGTAGCGCGTGCGCAACATACAAGCACCTGGGCTGTAAGCGCAGGGTTGTTTATTCTCATACTGAACTCAAACAACTGGTTCTGCGTAACCCCTGACACACCCTTGCGGGTAAGTGTAACACCGTGTCCCATATCCAGCAAAGCGTCAACCGATGGCACAAGAGTTACGTGCGTCTCGTCGTTCACAAAGTAAGGGTCGGCCTTTATCGTTGCTGCAACCTGTGCAAAATCGTAGCCTTCCTCAAGCTCAATATACACCATACGGCGATGTATGCCTGTACCTACAGGAATTGTCATTGAGAGCGCCGCTTTCACACCCTCTATAGCCTTGACCGCTACAGTATGTCCCATACTCATTCCCGGCCCGAAGTTTGTATAGGTTATTCCCTTGGGAGCAATAGCCTCGAGCAAAGTACGCACTACAGAATCGCTACCTGGGTCCCAACCTGCCGATATTATAGAGACTGCATTTCCAGCCTCGGCACTCTCGCCGAGCGAACGACGAAGGTCGAGTATCTTAGAGTGAATATCGAAACTGTCGACTGTGTTTATTCCAAGCGCAAGAATATCCTTAGCGTATTTTTCGACACTGCGGGTAGGAGTCGAGAGAATAGCAACATCAACGTCGCCAAGCTCGCGTATATCCTTTACAACGTCGTATCCCTCGAGTTCTGCAGGCAGGTTCTCGGCACCCGAACGGCGCACTACGCCTGCAACCTCAAAGTCGGGTGCAGCCTGAAGCGCTTGCAGAGTATACTTTCCAATATTGCCATAGCCGACTATGGCTGCTCTTACCTTTCTCATAGTTATAATGTTTAATTTCTTTGCGAAGATATATAAATTTAAGTGTACCACCGTCAGCTAAGCGGTGCTTTTTTTCGCCTTTAAACTTTTTTGGGTATAAAAAAAGCAGGAGCCGCACAACAACGACCCCTGCATTTTACTTTATCAATTACTCGTTACCGCGTGGTTTGCGAGGCTCACGGCGCGGACGACGCTCACGCTCCTCATAACCCTCGGGCTTTTCAAGCAATACCTTACGTGACAGCTTGAACTTACCGGTCTTGGGGTCAATCTCCAACAGTTTAACCTGAAGTTTGTCACCCTCGTTGATTCCGGTCTCCTCCATTGTCTCGAAACGTTTCCAGTCAATCTCAGAGATGTGCAACAAGCCGTCTTTGCCCGGCATAAACTCAACGAATGCGCCATAAGGCATCACGCTGCGCACTGTACCCTCGTAAACCTCACCGGCCTCGGGGATTGCAACGATAGCTCTAATCTTTGCAATAGCCTCGTTGATTGAGTTACCGTTATTTGCAGCAATCTCGATGATACCCTCGCCATCAACCTCCTCGATAGAGATTGTAGCGCCGGTCTCCTCCTGCATACCCTGGATAATCTTTCCGCCCGGGCCAATAACAGCACCAATAAACTCCTTAGGAATGCGCATTGTCTCAATGCGTGGAGCGTGAGGCTTAAGTTCGGCGCGTGGCTCGGCGATGCACTCGGTAATCTTACCAAGAATGTGCATACGGCCCTCGCGTGCCTGGTTAAGAGCCTTCTCGAGAATCTCGTATGAGAGGCCGTCTACCTTAATATCCATCTGTGTTGCGGTAATACCGTCAACTGTACCTGTCACCTTAAAGTCCATATCGCCCAAGTGGTCCTCGTCGCCGAGAATATCACTAAGAACCGCATACTTCTCCTCGCCTGCGTTCTTGATAAGACCCATTGCGATTCCCGATACAGGTTTCTTAATCTTTACGCCGGCGTCCATAAGAGCGAGTGTACCCGCACAAACAGTTGCCATTGACGAAGAACCGTTAGACTCGAGAATATCCGAAACTACGCGCACGCAGTAGGGATAATCGGCCGGAATCATATTCTTGAGCGCACGACAAGCAAGGTTACCGTGACCAATCTCACGACGGCCCACGCCACGCTGTGGACGAGCCTCGCCTGTTGAGAATGGGGGGAAGTTATAGTGGAGCAAGAAACGCTCTGTTCCCTGGTTCATTACATCGTCGACAATTTTCTCGTCACGCTTTGTACCAAGAGTAACGGTTGTCAACGACTGTGTCTCACCGCGTGTAAAGACAGCCGAACCGTGAGGGCCGGGCAGATAGCCTGCCTCGCACCAGATGGGACGAATCTCAGTTGTCTTACGGCCGTCGAGACGCTTGCCTTCGTCCAGAATGCAACGACGCATAGCCTCTTTCTCTACATCGTGGTAGTAACGGTCGATGAGAGCGCCCTTCTCCTCGAGTTCCTCCTCGGTGAACTGAGCTTTAAATTCCTCTTTTATTGCCTCAAAAGCTGCACCACGACCGTGCTTGTCGTTGTTGCCGCTGGCTGCAACTGCGTATGCTTTTGCATAGCAAGCCTCGTGAACCTGCGCACGGAGTTCCTCGTCGTTAACCTCGTGACAGTACTCGCGCTTAACGGTTGAGCCAACCTCTTCCATAAGTTCCATCTGCGCCTTGCAGTGAACTTTGATAGCCTCGTGAGCAACCTTCATTGCCTCGAGAAGGTCACTTTCAGACACCTCTTTCATTTCTCCCTCGACCATCATAATGTTGTCGTATGTAGCGGCAACCATAATGTCCATATCGGCCTGCTCAAGCTGCGCGAATGTCGGGTTAACCACAAACTCGCCCGCGATGCGTGCGACGCGTACCTCTGAGATTGGGCCGCCGAAAGGAATATCGGAAACGGCAAGAGCTGCCGAAGCTGCAAGACCGGCAAGAGCATCGGGCATATCGACACCGTCAGCCGAGAACAGCACAATATTCACATAAACCTCGGCGTGGTAGTTATCGGGGAACAGAGGACGCAGAGCGCGGTCAACCAAGCGGCAAGTAAGAATCTCATAATCCGAAGCCTTACCCTCACGCTTTGTAAAACCACCGGGGAAACGGCCGAATGACGCGTATTTCTCTTTGTACTCAACCTGCAAAGGCATAAAATCGGTGCCTGGCACAGCGTCTTTCGCCGCGCAGACTGTGGCCAGCAACATCGTATTGCCCAAGCGCAACATTACAGAACCGTCGGCCTGTTTAGCCAACTTACCTGTCTCAATGGTAATTACGCGACCATCGGGCAAAGCCACATTTTTTGTAACAACATTCATCTTTATCTTCTTTTAAAAAAATATTTTTGTAATTCACGCAAAGATATACAAATTTCCACATTTTAACTATCTTTGCACCACAATTTTTACAAATATGAGATTTTTAGACATTAAATCACTTTTTTTCAGCCTAAAGGCTGCCGTTATACTGTTTTTTGTTGCATCGTGCAACAACGGTGTCGTAAACACTGCCGACAACAGTATTAAATTCACAATAAACGGTACAATAGAGAATGCACAAGGCAAGACTCTTTACCTTGCAAACACAGGCATCGACAGGACTCTTATCCTTGACTCGGCAGTGCTTGACGCTTCAGGAAATTTCGAGTTCAAGCAACCCGCACCCGAATCGTTCGAATTCTACTTACTGTCTTTTGCCGACAGCAAGCCAATGGCATTAACCGTTGATTCGACCGAAAATATCACTATCACAGCCGACGGCAACGACCTTTGGAACAGCTACACCGTTGCCGGCAGCTCCGAGAGTGTAAAAATCAAAGAGCTTCAGGAGCTACAATCGGCACTCGAGAAGCAGATAATGGAGATGAAGCCCGACGCATCGTTCCTCGCTCGCAAAAGCGCTCTTATTGAAGAATTTAAGGAGAATGTCGCAAAGGAGTATATAATACCCTCTCCCGACAAAGCAAGCGCATACTTCGCACTGTGGCTCACCTACCGCCACGAGCAGTTGTTCAATCCCATAAAGGAGAGAAAGGACAGTAAATATTTTGCTGCTGTTGCCACAAGTATGCAGCGCCTTTACCCCAACGCCAAGCGCACCCAGCATTTGTGCGCAATAGCCAAGCAAGGCATAAAGGCCACACGCAAAATCACCACAACCGAGATTGAGGCATTCGAGGCACTTGCACAAGAGGCTAATGCAAGCAATATTTTCGACATAAACCTTCCCGACCGCGAAGGCGACAGCATAAGACTTTCGTCACTCACGAACAAGGTGGTACTGCTCGATTTTACGATATTCGGCAACAACGATATAAAAATGCGCAACATCGACCTTCGCGAAATGTACGACAAGTTCAGCAAGAAAGGGCTCGAAATTTATCAAGTGTCGCTCGACAGCCGCGAGCACTTTTGGCAGCAAGAGACACCGGCTCTGCCCTGGATATGCGTGCGCGACGGACGTGGTTCAGCATCGCCCTACCTTGCGACATACAATGTGCAGTCAATTCCCACATTCTTCCTTATAAACAAGAAAGGAGAGATTATGATGCGCGACGCACAAATCAAGGATATCAAGAGCCTTGAAAAAGAGATTGCAAAATTACTGAAGGAGTAATATACCGAGGCACAGCCTTTTGCCGTTACAAGAATTAAAATAGTTTCCAAACCTCACCTCTTGCTAAAAAGAGTTACAAATAGTTGTAATAGATAAAATTTCACCGTTTAAATTTGTTTTATAATTTCAAACGGTCTATCTTTGCAACACATAAAGAGGGAAATGGGTTCCAGCAGTTTTGTTGGAATCCTTTGTTTTACTGTTTTTTAAAGCACAATATAATGGGTTATATGTCAGAAGAGGGCTACAAGAAATTGTTGGCCGACTTAAAGGAATTAGAAGCGAAGCGCCCCGAAGTGGTGCGCCAGATAGCCGAGGCACGCGACAAGGGTGACCTTTCGGAGAATGCAGAATACGACGCAGCCAAGGAGGCACAGGGTCTGCTCGAGATGCGCATCAGCGAGCTCAAGATGATTATCGCCGATGCAAAAATCATTGACACAACCAAGCTGAGCACCGACACTGTACAGGTACTTACAAAGGTTGGCCTCAAGAACACAAAGACCGGCGCTACAATGCAGTATTCTATTGTACCCGAGAGCGAGGCGAACCTGCGCGAGGCAAAAATCTCGATAAACACCCCTATCGCAAAGGGTTTGTTGGGCAAGAAAGTGGGCGACGTTGCCGAGATTACCGTTCCACAGGGTAAATTGTTCCTTGAGATTACAAGCATCACATTCTAAGAATATATGGCTACAATATTCAGCAGAATAGTCGCAGGAGAGATTCCAAGCTACAAGGTTGCCGAGAATGAGCAATTCTACGCATTTCTCGACATCAACCCCCTTGCAAAGGGACATACCCTTGTTATTCCCAAACGCGAGGTTGACTACTTCTTCGACCTCACAGACGAAGAGATTGGCGCAATGCAGATATTTGCCAAAAAGGTTGCCGAAGGCATTAAGCGCGCATTCCCCTGCATAAAGGTGGGACAGGCTGTGTTGGGGCTCGAAGTTCCCCACGCGCACATACACCTTGTACCTATGCAGAGCGAAAAGGATATGCTCTTCACAAATCCCAAACTGAAACTCACTCCCGAGGAATTCAAGGAGATTGCAGAGAAAATAGAAAACGAGATTGCCTGACGGCAATCTCGTTTGTTTTTCACCCGGCAACCTTTTTACATTTTTCGTCTTTATTATCGGAACAATCATTCCTTTTTTATATCTTCGCAAGAGAAGAAAAAATCAAATATTATGCGTACACTTATCAGCAACCCCACAATAGTAAACAATGGTGAGCGTTTCCGCGGCTCCATAGTAATAAACGACGGCAAGATAGTAGAGATTCTGCGCGGTGACGAACTGCCACGTGCCGAATGCGACACTATAGTCGAGGCCAGCGGGCTTTTTCTTATCCCGGGAGTGATTGACGACCACGTACACTTCCGCGAGCCGGGACTAACGCACAAAGCCACCATTGCCAGCGAGAGCCGCGCAGCCGCCGCAGGCGGAGTAACGTCGTTTATGGAGATGCCAAACACCGTTCCGCAGACAACAACCCTTGCCGCGCTCAAAGAGAAGTACGCCATTGCCAAGCAAGACAGCCTCATCAACTATTCGTTTTTCTTTGGTGCCACAAACAGCAACGTTGCCGATTTTGAGAAGCTCAACAACAAAAAAGTGTGTGGCATAAAGCTCTTTATGGGGTCAAGCACCGGAAATATGCTCGTCGACAAACGCGAAGAACTTGAGCAGATATTCAAAGAAGCCAAAAGGCTGGCACTGCCGGTTGCCGTACACTGCGAGGAGAGCAGTATCATTGCCCAGAATACAAAGCGCATAAAGCAGGAGGTGGGCGACGACCCGGCAGTGGAGTACCACCCGCTCATTCGCAGCGCCGAGGCCTGCTACGAGAGCACCAAGGCCGCCGTGGAACTTGCACGCCGGTTCGGAACACAATTGCACGTGATGCACATAAGCACAGCGTGCGAGCTCGAGCTATTCGACCAGGCAGAGAACCACATAACCACCGAAGCGACACCTGCACACCTAACATTCAGCGACAGGGATTATGCGCGTCTGGGTACCAAGATAAAGTGCAACCCCGCCATCAAAGGAATAGAGGAGCGTGACGCACTGCGCCGGGCTATTGCCGACGGCAAAATAGACCTCATAGGTACCGACCACGCCCCACACCACCCCGATGACAAAATTGGCGGTGCGCTAAAGGCAGCATCGGGAATGCCCAGTATACAATTCTCGCTATTAGCAATGCTCAAGCTCGTCGACGAGGGGGTATTCACCATCGAGACGCTTGTCGAAAAAATGTGTCACGCACCCGCAAGAATATTCGGCATAAACAAACGCGGATTCATTGAAAAAGGCTGTCACGCCGACTTTGTACTTCTGAACCCCGACGCTCCGCACACCGTGACAACAGATTGCATAATAAGCAAATGCGGCTGGAGCCCATTCGAGGGCGAGACATTCAACTGGGCAGTGGAACAAACGTGGGTTAATGGTCAATGCGCCTACAGCAACGGTGTCTGCAACGAGCACACACGTGGCAAAGCCCTCACATTCAACCGATGAGAAGAGCCGTTTTTCACTATAAGATAAGCGAGCTTACCCCATACATTGACTGGAGTTACTTTCTGCACGCGTGGGGCATAAGCAACGGCAACCGCGCCACTGCCGACGAAGTTATTGCCGACGCCAAGGCAATGCTCGTGGCAATGGAGGGGCGTTACCACACACGCGCACTCTTTGCCCTTTGCAATGCGAAGAGCAGCTGCGACGACCTTATTATAGAGAGCACCCCCCTGCCGTTGCTAAGACAACAACACTGCATCGACAACAAGCCCAACCTCTGCCTGAGCGACTTTATATCGCCGGCAGGAGACAAAATAGGGCTATTCGCCACGACCATTGACAGCACATTCGGCAACGAATACCGCAACGACGATTATTTAAACATTATAGCACAAACCCTTGCCGACCGCCTCGCCGAGGCTACCGCAACCCTTCTGCACCTGAAAGTACGCACCGACGAGACACTATGGGGTTACGCCCACAGTGAGCGGTTAACCCCCGAGCAACTAAACCGCGAGGAGTATCAAGGAATACGTCCGGCGGTAGGTTACCCATCGTTACCCGACCAAAGTGTCATATTCATTATCGACAGTTTGCTGCATTTGAGCGAAATTGGAATAGAATTAACACCCAACGGTGCAATGCGGCCACACGCGTCGGTGTGCGGACTAATGTTGTCGCACCCAGCCGCACACTACTTTGCTGTGGGCAAGATAAGCAGCGAACAGCTGCACGACTATGCCCGGAGACGAGGATTACCCCTGCAGGAACTAAAAAAATTTCTTACAAAAAACCTGCAAACCGCAGAATAAAAGAAAAATATTGTATTTTTGACGGCATCAAATATTTACAGCACTCGCGGTGAAAAATAATCAAGCAAACTTGTCATTTCTCGCCCGTTTGTCACTATATTTGCGGGAAACACGAATATAACCCGAATAAAGTTAATTAAATAAACAAACACATTATGTTAAGAAAAATCCTTCACCCCCTTTACGTCCTTTACCAAATTCTATTTGCGTGGTGGGTTGCAATCCTTCTCATTTTATTAGCATCACTCTTTGTACTACTTTTAGGCAAAGTATTCAAGATTAAGAACGGCGACCACTACCCTGCAGTTTTGTGGTGCCGTCTCACTTGTTGGCTATTTTTCATTCCCGTAAAAGTTGTCGACAGAAACAAATATGTCGATGACGACGAGAAGAAGAATTATGTCTTTGTTGCCAACCATCAGGGTATGTTCGACATTTTTGCAATGTACGGTTATGTGTGTAAAAACTACAAATGGATTATGAAAGACACATTGCGCAAGGTACCTCTTATGGGACTCGCCTGCGAAAAGACCGAGCATATATTCGTGAACCGCACAACACCGCAGAAAGACCTTTTGCGCAAGGCAATGAATGTACTGAACGGCGGAAAGTCACTTACAGTCTTTGCCGAGGGCACACGTAGCGCAAACGGCAAGCTGGGACCCTTTAAAAAGGGTGCATTTGTTATTGCCAATATGACACAAAAACCCGTCCTGCCTGTCACAATCCAAGGTTCATACGATATTCTGCCCAAGGGTTGCTGGTGCTTGCATTGGTCACCCATCACGCTTACATTCCACGCGCCCATTGAGTGCAAAGGACGCAACACCGAAAATGTCGAATACCTTATGGCCGAAACACGCGCAGCAATTGCACAGACACTCGGCGAGGAGTAAAAAGCCTACGCATTCATTCACTGTCACAGCCCGAGACTTTAAAGTCCCGGGCTGTTTTACAATGCATTAACGCCAATGCGTTTAAGCCCCGTCACTATTCCGAAGAGGAAAGGCGAATCCCTCCTTTTTTTTGCAAGCCGGAAGCATTCATAAAAAAAAATGCCCATTTACCCCAATCACTTATCCCGTATTTTTATACACAAATTCAACAAGCCGCAACCGGAGAAAAGAATATTTTTTACAAAATTTTAAACATCTTATGTAAAAAGTGCCCTTTTTACCGTATCTTCGCAAACGAGAACAATTTATAATATAAAATATAATCTTATGAAAAAATTATTTGCGACACTGCTCGTTGCAGTGCTCATCGCCCCCGGAGCTATGGCCGACGAGGGTATGTGGCTCTTGCAACTTATGCGCCAACAGAATCTCAAGAGCCTTATGAAAAAGGCCGGTCTTAAAATGTCAATCGACGATATTTATTCGCCCGACGAGCCTTCACTCAAGGACGCCATAGGAATCTTTGGTGGCGGCTGTACCGGTGAGGTAATTTCGCCCAACGGCCTTGTAATAACCAACCACCACTGCGGTTTCAGCTTTATTCAGCAACTGAGCACAGTTGACCACAACTACCTGCACAATGGTTTCTGGAGTCAGAGTTACGCCGAGGAACTGCCCTGCAACAATATTGCATTTACCTTCGTCGACAAAATCACCGACGTTACCGAAGAGATTGAAGACCGAGTAAAAAGCGGCAAGATGACCATTGAGGAGTCTTTCAACCGCGAAGCACTGTCAAAGGTCGGTAAAGAACTGTTCGAGGCCGACGACATTGAAGGCAAAGAGTATCTCTACCCCGAGCTAAAGCCCTATTTCGAAGGCAACAAATACTATCTCATTTATTACAAGAAGTATACCGACGTACGCCTTGTAGCAACACCGCCACTCTCTATAGGCAAGTTCGGCGGCGAGACAGACAACTGGATGTGGCCTCGCCACACAGGAGATTTCTCGGTGTTCCGCATCTATGCCGACAAGAACGGCAACCCTGCTGCCTACAGCCCCGAGAACACTCCATTAAGCACACCTAAATTCCTGAGCATCTCGCTTAATGGCTTCGAGTTAGGCGATTATGCAATGATTATGGGCTTCCCCGCCAGCACATCGCGCTACCTCACCGCCGACGAGGTTAAGCAAAGAATGTACCAGCAGAACGAGCCTCGCATTGCAATGCGCGACGTAACACTCAAAATCATACGTGAGGAGATGGAGAAGAGCGAGGAGATTGCAATCAAGTACGCCAACAAGCTTGCAAGCATAAGCAACTACTGGAAGAACTCCATTGGAATGAACAAAGCCATTGTCGACAACAAGGTTGTTGAAACAAAGCTCAGCGAAGAAGCCGAATTCAAGGCTTGGGCCGAGAATAACGACAAGCAGGAGTACGCCGACGTTGTAGAAAGAATAAACGCTGTTGTATCAGAGGCTAACCGTACCCAATACCTTACAACCCTCTGCATAGAACTTATAAACAATGTAGAGTTTATCCAGCGTAACCTTGGCAACGGCAACCGCAAGATGTTCGATGACCCTCGTCTCGTAAAAGACCAGCTTAACGCTGTGTACAACGCACTGCACAACCGCGACTACATTCACGACATTGACCGTCGCATTGCAAAGCAGGTGCTACCGCTCTATTTCAAGCTGACAACAGCCAAGGAGCGCCACCCATACCTTAATGAGGTATACGCAAGCTGCGAAGGCAACATCGAGAGCTACATCGACAACCTTTACGACAGCTCCATTATGGCCAACAAAGAGAATCTCGAGGCCTTTATGAACGAGCCCACCGTTGAGAAATTCGACGCCGACCCTGCTATGCAACTCCGTTCGGCAGTGTTGGATACCTACCGCGCGCTCTACACAAAAAGCCAGAAGTTTACAAACGTCATAAACCCCTTGCACAAGACCTATCTTAAAGGACTCATAGAGAAAGCCGACGGCAAGCCTATGGCGCCCGATGCAAACTTCACTATGCGCCTTACATACGGCAATGTAAAGCCATACAGCCCCAAGGACGGTGTTACATACAACTACTACACCACCCTGAAAGGAGTAATGGAGAAAGAGAATCCAAACAACAGCGAGTTTATCGTTCCTGAGCGTCTGAAAGAGCTATACAACAACAAAGACTTTGGACAATACGCACTCCCCAACGGCGAGATGCCCGTAGCCTTCCTTACCACCAACGACATTACAGGCGGTAACAGCGGCAGCGGTGTCTACAACTCACACGGCCAGCTCATAGGCCTTGCCTTTGACGGCAACTGGGAGTCGCTAAGCGGCGATATCAACTTCGACGAGAACCTGCAGCGTTGCATCAACGTCGACATTCGCTATGTGCTATTTGTGATTGAGAAGCTGGGTAACTGCAAACGCCTCATCGACGAGATGAAAATTGTAAAATAAAGTTACAAAAAACCTAACAAATAAAATGCTGAGCGACCACGGGTCGCTCAGCATTTTTATTTAAACCCCATTGCCGGGCAATGAGCGTTACAGAGCTTAGAACACTTTATGCGGGAACAGCGGCAATTCGTCCGGCCCCTGCAGAGGCGAGCGCAGGCACTGCAACGACTCTTTAAGCTGTTCGGGCGTGCGAGCACCCACCAGCACCGACGTCACACCCTTCTGCGCAAGCACCCAGGCGAGCGACATAGAAGCAAGCGTCTCGCCCCGTTGCTGCGCAAAAGTATTCAGGTTGTTAATGTAGTCCAGCAGTTCGGGAGTAAGTTTATCAGGCTGCAAGGAACCGCAACGCGACATACGCGAACCGGCGGGGACGCCGTTAAGATAACGCGACGTGAGCAATCCTTGGGCAAGCGCCGAGAAAGAGATAAAGCCCACACCCTCGGCGGCACAAAAAGCCGGCACACCCTCGTCCTGCACAGCCCTGTCAAGAAGATTCAAACGCCCCTGAAAAATAAGCGGCGGCACCCCCTGCGCACGCAAGAAACCGCAGGCGTACCTCAACGCCTCCAACGGCCATCGGGAGATACCAATATAAAGCGCCTTTCCGGCACGCACTATATCCACAAGCGCCTGCAAAGTCTCGTCAAGAGGCGTAACAGGGTCGTAGCGGTGTATATAAAAGAGGTCAACATACTCAAGCCCCATACGACACAAGCTCTGGTTTATGCTCGCCATAAGATGCTTGCGCGAACCCCAGCTGCCGTAAGGTCCTTGCCACATATCATATCCGGCCTTTGTAGCAATGAAAAGTTCATCGCGGTGTGAAGCAAAATCCTCTCTGAGCATACGTCCCAGCATCTCCTCGGCAGCGCCCGGAGGGGGACCATAATTATTGGCAAGGTCAAGATGCGTCACGCCATTATCGAACGCAAGGCGCACTATGGCCCGACAGTTGTCATAAGAAGCATCAGCACCAAAATTCTGCCAAAAGCCAAGGCTTATTTTGGGCAACAACACTCCGCTGTCACCACACCGGCGGTACATATCGCACGCAGTGCTGTACCTGTCGCCCGAGGGCACATAACTCTCCATAATCATAATCATTTATAACATCTGCGGACAAATGCCCGCAGATGAGTTTTATTTTTATACACGCGAGGCTGGCACACTCACCGCCCCGTCCGTTGTTACTTTACAAGTACCTTTTCGCCATTAACAATGTAGAGTCCGGCAGGAAGTGCAATTCTTGTTGTTCCTGCATTTACCTTCACGCTGCGCACGAGACGTCCGTCAACCGAGTAGACATTAACCTCCTGTGCCTCGAGTGCTGTAACGGTAATACAATCGCCGCCGGTAACCGCAATAGTCGCAAGCGTAGCGTCAATGCCTGTCGATTCGCTGAAGGCTATTGCAACATTGTTCATACGCACCTCGTTATTATCGCCATTGACCGCATATACATTACTGATATTCAGTTTACGAAGAGACTCCTCGATAACGTCAAAGGTCATAATGTTCATATTTACAACAACATCATCGCCTGTCGTGAACGGAACATTATCCTCGGCGTACATCACTACACGATAGGTGTTCAGCCCAAGTTGCGCATATGAGAACTTGCACCCGTCAAGCTCCTCTCCCGGAACAATATCGTTCACAAAAACGCCGTCCGGAACTTCAAGGTCGAACTGCAAAGCGTTGTATGGCTCTGTGCTGTAAGCCGAAATAGACAAAGGCACATTAACCTCGGAACCAATCTCAAGTTCAAAATCGTTGGCATAAAGTTCGCCCATTGCCATAGGCGTCGAATACCAATAAGCAGGCGACGGAACATCTGATTCAATTACCAGTTCGGCAACGCCCTCGGCATCGGCAAGAGTAACACTGCCGTCATTGTCATAATCGGCTTTCTGCTCTCTGAAGTCCTTGTGTATATCGTTGGCAAGGTAGGCCGCGATGAGAGCTGCATCGTGTATTGTAATTTGATTATTACAGTTAACGTCGCCGGCAAGCGTTGTAAGCAGGTCGTCAAGGTCATACACATCGAGAGTACTGAATATAAAGTTCTTACGAGTCTCGAGCCACTGCTTCGCACGCGTCTTGTCCACCTCGTCAAAATTATCACCCCACTTATATGAATTCCTGTCGAATGAACTTTTCGAGAAGCTATAATAGCTGTCAATATAGTCATTCAATTCGGCCATAGAGTTTTTGTCTATAAACTCTTTCCACACCTTATAGTAGTTTTTCTTAAACTCCTCATACGCTGTCAGGTCTTGCCAGAATTCAGGAATTTCCATACCCTGTGCAATAACGCTCGATGTTGCGCCGTTACTGCAATAAGAGCTACTACCCTCGTAACCGAAAGCCCAGTCAAAGTCCCATATAGGGCCGAAAGTCAGTTTACCATCAGGAGCACTCTCGTCCTTAAAGAGGAAGAAACTCTTTGGGTGGCAAATTTCCTGGTTCAAGGCAAGGTCGCACGCAAGATAGAAACGTGCAGCAGCCTCAATATCAAGGTGTTGCTCAATGTCCGAGCCAATGGCTACGGCATCGGAAAGTGCACGCAAGTCCGTCATCATTCTCGACTTACGTACAATTGCCAAACTGTCCGTAAGTTCGTCAAGGTCGGGTTCTGCAACTTTCATCGGCAGATTATAAGTGCCTATTCTCACTATAGGCTCATCTGCATCGGTATTTGTATCAAGTTCAAGCATATAGCCAAGAGCCTCATCAATATCGACGCTATTGTTTGCCAAGCCTACCTTTTCGGTAAACATATAGTTACCTCTATACTCGCCGTTAATGTACAAATCGACAGGAATAATGTGGTTAGTATATGCAGCACCCGCCATCTGACCTATCTTCATCGCAATGGCATTGGCCATCAATGAGCCCGACTGTTTATTGGCAAGCAGCACCCAGCTTTTGCCTTTCGTCAGCCCGAACGGCTTTACTTTCTCGTCGAATTTCAGACGATAAGGATTCTTGCTATAAGTACCGCCCCACGACGAATTTCCTCGACCTTTTATCTGCACGGAATCCTCGAAATTATCGTAAACACCGTAGCCGGTAATGCGGAATTTCGCGTTAAGGTAGTATTTTTTGCTTGTTACCGTTTGACCGCCCTCTATGTCAATGTCGATGCGAGGAACAGATACCGCATTATCGGTAGGCCACTCGACCTTAACCTTATATTCACGTCCGAATGGAACATTGCGATTCTCATAAATAGCATCTTTAATTTTCTCGGGTTCTTTAGCCTCGCCCTCAACGACCTTATATAAACGCAGCTCCGACAGCACAAAGTGATTCTTTGAATACTCACCCTCGGTCTGCAATATCTTGAGCTTTGAGTAGCTGCCGCCCAGGTCTATGGTTGGCGATTGATACTCCTGCCCCAACCCGCCAACAGGCATATTATCGGCGGTATAGTCAAGCGTGCGAACAAGGGTCCAGTCGTCGCCGGTGTTGCTTGCATAAATTTCCCACACCTTGGGGTTGTAACCATATGCATCTGTACGACACCTATAATAAAGCTGAATTTTATCAAGTGCCTCGGGCAGGTCTATTGTTATATATGTTGCTACTTTTACGGTATTGTCATTTGCACTGCCCCAAGTAGAATGGAAGTTTGTCGATGCATTATTATCGAGCAGACTCCCGAGTCCCTCGTTGCTGTATACCGACGGTTTGTTTGTCGCGAGCATTTCTTCCGTAAGCGCAACTTCGGCAACCTCAACGGCATTTGTACCTTCACTCCAAATTTCGTCCTGCACTTTCACTCGCTGAACAATGTTATAACCCGGATATGTAACCTTGTAAGTAACATCACGCGCGAAACTGTGACGGGTAACCTTGCTCTCCTGCAGCACTGTATCGACGTATGCAACAGCCTTGTCGTCGCTCAGCTGGAAACTTGCTGTCAGCCACTTGCCGATGGAGTTAACACGCAGCATCATCTCTGTATCGATGGTCTCGGCTTCAACATCGACATTGAGGTTCGGATTATACTTATTGTTAAACTTAAACGAGGTCATCGTTGGCAGTTGCGGAGCAACCATCGAACAACTGTCATATTCCGAACGGGTATAATAGACAAAGTCGCCATCTTTTATGGGGAAGAAAAGTTTACCGTCCTGCTCATAGTATTCGCCATCGAGCGATGCAAGCTGATAGGCATCAACACCGCCGTCGCACAAATAGACATACACAACCTCGCCCTCGACAAGCTCAATATCGCTGTCACCATCATCGCCACCATCGCCACCATCGGGCGTCACAGACTCCTCGACCTTTGTCGAAAGGAAAAGCCCTATCTCACTTTCTAATTGATTGAAAATTTGTTCATACTGGGCAGGGGTGTATGTACCTGCAGCCGATTTTGCCGAAGCTATCATAGACGACAGACTCTCAAGTATCGACTTTGAGTCTTCGGGATAGGTTCCGGGAGTGTAAGGATAGCTGCTGAATGTCGATGTTGAATAAAGTTCCTTTACACGAGCATCGTACTCGCCAAGGCCGGCAGCCATATAATGTGACAACGCTTCGGTAATTGCAATTTCGGCATTAAGAATCTCGGATACATTGTCTGCGTCATTCATTTTATTTTTCGCATTCGAGATTGCATCACCGAGCAATATATTCTCGTTATTAGTGCAATAACCATTATGGTCGCCATAACGGGACAGATACATTGCAGCATTATCCGAAACTGGTTGCAAAATTGTTGTTGCAATAGTCGACAACGAGAGCATCAGTTCATTTACAGTAGCCTCATCGAGCACAGCCTCATATACAGACCAGCCAAAAGCTACCGGCAAACTAAAGCCCTGAGTATAATCGCCATTCTCGAGAGCCTGCTTGTGAAAAAGGTCGAAAGTTTTCATTTTCGAGTCAACACCATCGCGCAATTCGGCACCGACGTACAAGCTTAAGTCACCCGAAGAATTTGCACCATCGTACTGCATCTCGAATTTTCCGTCAGCAACAGCCGTAAATTTTACAAGAGCAGCCTCTTTAGGCTTTCCGGTGCTGAATTGCCAACCGTTGAGGCCATTGAATACACCAGCCGAATTAGCAAGATATTTGCCCGACAAAGGCCAATAGACCAGATAACGCCCGTCACCGGCGGGAATCAGCTGCATAACATTTACGGTCGAAGCCACAACGTCACCCTCCTCGGCATAGCGCATATACAGCGGACCGCTGCCATAATAAGTTATTCCCGAAGAGGTTGTAAAACTTTTGATTGCATTGCTACGCAACACAAAAAGCCTGTTTTGAGCAGCAAGTTCACTCTCCATTGTTACAGCATCTCCAAGAACAAATTCCGAGCCTACACTTTCAGGAATATACTCACTACCCAAAGTAATGCCGACCACAGTTGGAGCATTCTTACCCGGTGAATACCCGTCCAAACGAGTAGTCCATTTTAGAGAGAACGAAGAGATTGTGTTATCAAGTTCAAGTTCCACATAGTGATAATCGGCAACAGGGTAATTACCCAACCACATTGAATGAAAATAACTTTTAAGGTCATCGTCACTCAAGGCCGGAAGCCCATCGCCGTCCTCCTGCCAAGCAAGTGTATTGTGGTCGGCATTGGAATATGCGGTATAACCGACTTTATTCCCATCGCCGTCGGTCACCTCCAGGCCCGAAAGAGCAAACACGACATTGTTGCCGTTCGGAGCCTCGTCCGACATTGTATTTACAACAGTAATCCTAACCTTGTCCACAGCGACACCGGGCGTAAACAAAGGCGAAGTATATTCATAATAAGGATTATATTCATAATATTTTTCAACGCCAGGCAAACCGTCAGAAGCGTTTAAGGTAAGCGACCACTCCTGAGCCAACACGCTTGCAAAGGAGCACAACACACACAAAGTCGAAAGCAAAAATCTTCTCATAACGATTATTGTCTAAATTAGCGTTTTATTACACAATCATAAAGGCCCCGCAGCAAACGCGCACAAGACCGACAGTACAAAGAAACAAAAATATAATGATAACTTTTAAGAAATTACTTATAATTTTACATTATAAGTAGAAAATCAGCCAAAATTTTCACAGACAAAACTCTAAACACCCATCGTCAAACGCTTCGGCAGCTAACGGCTGCACCCATTTCACAAGCAGGCAAACAACACAAAAGCCACACTTTTTCCGGGACGTAAAAAAGCCACACATAAAGATATTTCCAAAGAATTAAATAAAAAAAGAAAATATTTTTGCCACACGCTTGTTTTTTCGCAAAATATTCGTACCTTTGCACCGCAAAACAGAACGGGATGTAGCTCAGTCCGGTTAGAGTACGCGTCTGGGGGGCGTGTGGTCGCTGGTTCGAATCCAGTCATCCCGACTGACAGAAAGCCTTGACAATCAAACGATTGTCGAGGTTTTTTTGTTTTTATGCCATTCCCCGAAAATCGGGCGGTCGAGGCTGTGGTTCACGCGAAAAGTCAACCGAAAGCACTATAATGAGACATTCACTTTGCCAATTAGTGAATATTTAAAGAACAACATACGCGACAAGCCGCACCAATGAAAAATGCGGAAATGCGAGACGCAAAGACCAGCCGTTAAAAATCGGTCTCCACAATATTGCTGAATACACCCCAGCCGCAAGTGCTTCCGTATTTGCTTTTTGCACCGCGCGGCACATACAACACGCATTCGCTGCTGATGCCGCCAAATATGTTGCTTTCAAGTTCGGGCACACTGTCGCCCGGTATGCGCGAATAGACCTTTTTAAGGTTGTGGCAATTCTCGAATGCCGCATAACCGATGCTCCTTACTCCGCTACCAATCGTTACGGTTTGCAGATTATTGTTGCAGTCGAATGCGTAATCATTTATGATGGTTACACTGTCGGGAATGACAAAATCCATAAATGCGCAATGCGAAAATGCTGCGTATCCTATTTCTTTAAGCGTCTGCGGCAACTGTATCTTTTGCAGGTTCTCGCACCATTGAAATGTATATTCTTCAATCCTGGTTATCCCTTCGGGAATATTTATTCCTTTTATTCTCGCGTGGTAAAATGCTTTCTTTCCAATATTCTGCACGCTTGCCGGCAATATTATATATTTGTCGTTGGTGATGCCCTCGAACGCATTCTCCTCAATTCTGGTTATGCCTTCGGGAACTATAGTGCTGTTGCAACCTATCACAAGTGTATTTGTTGCAGTTTCAATTATGGCATTGCAACCGCCACGGCTGTCATAATGCATATTATTGCCATCTACAACCAAACTTTTTATATAAAGGGGTAGGAATGCCTCCTTGCCAATATATTTTACACTTGCCGGTATGCGCACAGTGTCGTTGAGAAAGCACCACGCAAAGGCTCTGCTGTGTATTGTGTCTATACCATTGGGTATTGTGGCTTTAAGTATGTATTCGTTATGGCAAAAATTGCTTGCAATGGATTTTACACGGAATATCCTGCTGCGGTGAGTGACTGTTGCGGGAATATTCACGCTGTCCCCTTTGTATTCATACTTGAACTCGTCGTAGTGCTCCCCCTTGTATGTAACCTCCACGGTACGAGCGTCGGAAGAAGTTATGCGGTAATAAACACCGTCCTCATAAAATTTGTTGCCAATTTTGCCAGTTTCCCACGCAATATAGTCGCAAGCGCTTGTATATAGGGGTGTGTTTGTAAACCCTATGCCGGCGACAATAATGACTGCCACACAGGCTATAAAGCGCAGCAAGAGATACATCTTGTAGCGTTTTATCCGGTTAATTATATCGTCGGCGCAGACATATCGTTTCTCTTTTTTGGGTTGCAGGCAACGCTCCTTTACTCTGCGCAAATCACGAGGCAAAGGAGTCTTTCTTACTTTCTCTATCTCCACGAGCAACATTCCCACCTCGTATAAATCGGTCGATGCATCTATCTGGTCAAGCTGCTTGTTCTTCAATTCCGGCGCCATATTTTCGCCAGGAGTGCACCCTGCAGTTTTTGCATAAGACGACTCCATACAGAAACCAAGGTCTATAATCTTTACGTTGTTGTTAATCTGGCACAGAATTATATTCCTCGGTGTTATATCCAAATGGGCAATATTATTGTTATGCAGGCACTTCAATCCTGTCAGCAACTGCACAATGAATTTTCTTACATTCTCATCGTTATCAAAGAAGGACGGCGACTTTTCAAGTTTCTCCTGCAAGGTAATTCCTTGCACATACTCCATAAGTATGTATAGCCCCTCTATATCCTCGCCAATGCTCACATATTGCGGAATATAACAATTGTTTATAGCATTGCCTACCTCAAACTCCTTGTTGAATATCTGCCGGTAGTTCGGGTCATTGACATATTGGCTGCGCAGACGCTTCATAAAATAGGCTTTGCCCTCTATGTGCACCACATACGCCTCACAAGTGCCGCCCTCGTAGTCGAGGCGCTCTATTTTGTCAAATTTTATATTTTCATTCAAGAAGTCCGAGTTTGCAATCATTTTATTGTAAGTCTAAGAAATTGTGTTATTTTCTAAAAGGCAGTGCCTGTCAAGAGCTTAAACCTCACTCCCCCTCTTCGTCCGCAAACATATCGTGTAGGCGCGCCCCCTTTATGCACAAGACAATTAAGGTATAACGGCTCGCCCTGCGTTATCACATCAACGTGAAAGGTATCCCCCTCACTCAGTTTGCTATTGACGCTATTAACGACCTTGTACATATCGTAACCGAGAAACTCCACCGTTACAAAGCGATACGGCAACCACGAAATTTCAATCTGCTGCCCCTTCTTGAGCGCACTCGACAATATATAATCATTCAACAGGAAGCGGCTATTCTGACAGTAAGACTCGCCGGAACGCTCCTTTTGAAACTGCTCATAGTTATTGTAGCCTGTATATTGCGCCAGCGTGTCTATGGTGAAACGGCGAGGTATAGTGTTATATTTTCCGCCGGCAAGATTACCCCAAAAGCGGCGCAGCGTTATCGGGCTCAAATACGAACCGGTTCTGTCGAGTATGCGCATAGAGAGGAACTCATAGTCGCGCTTGGTCGTCACTTTGCGCCCAAGCAATTCCTCTATGGTGTTTTTCAAAGCCTCGTAATTCTCCCTGTTACAGTTTTCCATATTGCAAAATTATGAAAGAAAATAGTATTTATAAAATAATTATTCCACCAATTCTTAACCACTTTACAAAAGAAACGTAATGAAACGCTTTGTCTCACAGCAAGCTGTTACTTTTGAAAAGCGAATTGCAACATTCTATATTCGAACAACAAGCAACACACTCTCACTAACAGCAAAGAAAAGAGTTGCACAAAAACAATTTAGTGTATCAAGTATAAAGTTAAATTATCAAAATCTAAAAACTATGAGTTCATTTAAGATGGTGCGCATCTCTCACAACGAGTACCTTAGTGGCAAGTACCAGAGTGTGAGCAGCGACTCAAGCAACAATCACGAGGCCAAAGTGTGGTACAACAGCGATGGCAGCATTAACGAGGAATTAACCTATTCCTACAATTACCAGCGTGCCAATGGCATTGGTCGTTATGCCAAGAAAGCCGAATCATCGAGCAAAAGTTCATCAAGTAGCAAGGGCTCAAGCAGCAAAAAGAGTACGCCCCAGAGCAGCAATCGTGTTGCAGCAAGAGATGAGGTAAGTGATAAGAAAAGAGAAAGGAAAGAATATGTTTACAGAGATGCAACTGATGAAGAGCGCCTTAAATACATTACAAGAATACTTTGTCGTAACACCGAATTCAACGCAACCAAAACAAATGCTATAATTGCAAAAGCCGCAAGCCTTGGGCTTGACCCGGGAGAAGCACTTGCAGACCTTGAAGAAAAATGTAAAAAAAGCGACATCAGATACTTAGTAAACGAAAAAGGTTTTAGCAGAAACATAATAAGACCCTTCCTCTGCGATACCTATCCACCAACAGAAAGAGAGGAATTGTTGGAGTATATCTCGTTCCTTGACAACTACTACAAAAAAAGTAGTTGGGACAGTGATGTTCTGTTCAACCTGTTCGTTGTCATTGCACTGCACCACGAAAATGACATTGAGCTGCAGAACTTAGTCAAAAAACTGAGAGCAAAGCACATATAAAGTTAAAATAGATAAATCAAAAACAAAAATTTCCTATATATGGCAACAGTAGAAATAATAGTTTACCCCGAAGACAAGCTTATCGAATGGATAGAATATCTTATAAGCGACGGCGGTAGTATAGAAGATTACAAAGATTCTGTGATAGCAAAAGCCGAGGAACTTGATCTGACCCCGGAAGAGGCCATTGCATTGCTTGAACACAAATGGAGGAGTGCAAACGACTTGGAATATTATCTAAGGAGTGATGGAAATTCTGGGTATAAAAACAAAGAACGCGTCATAGAGAAATTTTCGACAAAAGACAAAAAGGAGTTCATCAATTATATCAAATACTGCGAAGTTTCGAGCTACTGGAATAACAACCACACCGGAGAAATCAAGAAAAAGATGGACGATAGTTTCAAGAACTGCCCAGAGGTTCAGCAAGCTTTCAAGCCAATGCTTGACGCAGAAAAGAAAGCCAACAGAAAGAATATCTTTGGCATTATTTTGACTATACTCATAACATTAGCTTTAGCAAAGTGTTTAGGGAGGATTTGATGACCAATTCCGGATTGATGAACTGACGAATGTAGAAAGGGATTATGGACTCTACAAAGAGCGCAAACCGGAAGAGGAGTTTAAACGAGTGGCTATTTAAAATATAACCGCTATACATATATGGCAGCACCTTTTGGTGCTGACATATATGTTATTGTTGCTTGTTCTTGCTGTAACGACCGGACAGCCAACCTTGGCGCATTTAAGCAAAAATGCAGTTTTTCGCCAGAGCTTAAGCCTAACTATAAATTACCGGTAAAGGCGCGAAGAGTTTCCGCCTATTGCACCTGTTGCATAACCCGCAACCAGTTGCCGCCCCATATTTTTTCAATGTCGGCATCGCTGTAGCCGCGACGCAGAAGTTCGCGCGTGACGTTGCGCAGTTGCGACGCCGAAGAGCAGCCACTGACCGCGCCGTCGCCATCAAAATCGGTGCCTACGCCAACGTGCTCAATGCCGGCGACCTTTATAGCGTGCTCAAGATGCTGCATAAAATGGTCAAGCGTAGCGTTTCCCTCTTTGCGCAGGAACCCCGAGTACATTGTCACTTGCGCCACGCCACCCTTTGCGGCAAGCGCCCTCAACTGTTCGTCGGTTAAGTTACGCGGGTGGTTGCACAATGCCCTGCACGATGAGTGAGAGCAGACAACCGGCTGAGTGCTGCACTCAAGGACGTCGTAGAAAGTTTTTTCGGCGGCGTGCGAAAGGTCTATCATCATTCCCACGCGGTTCATCTCCTGTACCACCTCACGCCCAAAGGCACTAAGCCCACCGTGCTCGCCACCCCCGCGTGCCGAGTCACAAATATCATTATCGCCATTATGACAGAGGGTCATATAGACCACTCCCCTGTCGCGGAAACGCTTTACAAGCGTTTTATCCCGACCAATGGCATAGCCATTCTCAATGCCAAGCATAATGGCCCTCAGTCCTCTTTTCTTTAGTTCTAAAAGTTCGGCCGGAGTGCTACACAGCGCTACTGCACCGCTGTTGCGTGCCACACGCTCCTCGACTCCACGCAAAAGTTCATCGGCCATTGCCGTTGCTGCCTGCAACGAAGCATCGTCACGGGCACCCTGCGGGATATAGGCCACCATTGTAACAGCATCGAGTGCGCCCTCGTCCATTTTATGAAGGTCGACAAGCGCAGTACAGCTTCGTTGTTCCAGCTTGTACCCCGCAGAAAAGAGCATCGGCGTGTCGCAATGCGAATCTATTGCAATTATCCTTGAATGAATATTTTTTGCTCTTCGGTAGAGGTCGGCTTCGGCTACAAGCCAGCTAAAAAGCGGCATCATACTGCGGTCGCCGTTCATTATGAACGATTCGGGGTGCCACTGCACTCCCAACGCTGTATGCCCGTCGACAGCCTCAATGCCTTCGATGACCCCGTCGGGCGAAACGGCATTAACCACAAAGCCTTGCGGCGCTACACTCACCGACTGATGATGAAACGAATTTACCGCAAGAGTACCGGTACCGAAAATACGGGACAGCAACGTACCGGAAACTATATTCACGCCGTGCGTAGCGACGTGCCGTTCCTGTGGCGATTGGTCGTGCGCAAGCAAGCCGTCACCCAAGGCTGCATACTGGTCCTGATGCACCTTGCCGCCCAAGGCCACTGCAAGCGTCTGCACGCCACGGCATATTCCCAACACCGGCAGACAGCGGTCAAGCGCAAGCATAACAAGCAAAATCTCCTGTTCGTCCCGTTTGGGGTTTATAGAATGCAGAAGAGCATAATCTGGTTCCTCGCCCATATAACGGGGGTCGATGTCGGCACCTCCCGTGAGCAAAAGTGCATCAATACTCTTCAGCGTCGACAAAAGCGCGCTTCGGTCTATATATGGCGGTATTATGAGCGGTGTTCCGCCGGCCTCTATCACCGACGCATAATAAGCCTCGGCGACAGCGGCGTTACCATCGCTGAAGTTTGCGGTTATTCCAATAACAGGACGCTCCTTGCAAACAGGGTAACCAGCGTGCAACGCATCATATTCGGCGCGAACATTAAATTTACAGGCGGACATAGATTTTTATTCTAAAAAAGCCTCGCACCACAACCATTGCAAAATGGCACTGTGCGAGGCGTAGGATTTATTGCTTTCAGGGAGCAGAATCACTCCAACGGCATATTACGTTTTATACTGTTGTCAAGGACAATCATTGTCTCAGTACTTACCACGCCCGGAATATCCTGTACACGCCCATTGAGCAGCTGCATAAGATGTTCATTATCGTGAGAGTACATTTTTGCGAGGATTGAGTAAGGACCCGTCGTGTAACAACACTCGACAATCTCGGGCACTTCGCGCAGACGCTCGACAACCTCTTTATACATAGAACCACGCTCAAGGCGTATTCCGATATATGTACAAGTCTTATACCCCAAACGACGCACGTCTATTTCGTAACTTGAACCCGAAATTATGCCCATATCTATAAGATGCTGAACACGTAAATGGATTGCGGCGCGCGACACTCCGCAAAGTTCGGCTACATTGCGAAATGGGATTCTTGCGTCCTTTGAAATAATGCTCAGGATCTTCAGGTCGAGCGCATCGACTTTACACTCTAAATTTTTCATTGTTTATCTGTTTGTTATAAGTTTTGCCGTTCATAGTACGAGCGCCTTAATAGACACTCACAATTTCAAGGTCGTACACGAGTGCGCTATAAGGAGCCACCTTTCCGGCGCCACGTGCGCCGTAGGCAAGTTTCCAGGGCAGATAGAGTTTACAGCGTGTACCGGCCGGCAAAGTCATAAGCGCCTCACGCAGGCCCGGGTTCGCGCTCTCGACATCAACAGCCTCGGGTTCCCCTTTGGTCGAGGCGACAACCACTCCGTTAGGATAGGCAATCTTGTATATACACTCTGCAACACCGTTAAATTGTGCAACAGCCCCCGTACCCATTTTCTCTATTTTATATTGCAAGCCACTGGGACGCTCCACAACGCCACGACGACCGCGGTTACCTTTTATAAACTCTTCGCTTCTGTCGCGAAAAACACGGTGCTGGTAATAGTTGGTGGCCGAAGCTCTGTCCATTATAGAAGTATCCTGACGAGCCGTTGCCACAAGACCTTCGAGAAAAAGACGGCGGTTAACCTTTTTGTCCTTTTCATCGGGATAAATAGCGGCATTAGCCTTCTCTATCATTTCATTTACTTCCAATGCCACAAACAAGCCGTTAATGTAAGCATTCTCCTCGGGGGTTCCTGCAAGCGGAAAAGCATCACGCATTCCACGCACAAAATCATCGAGCGTTGTGGAATCTATGCCAAAATCGCCCATTCTCGAGTTCAGGCCACCGGCAACTATCATACTCACAGCATATGAGAGAGAGTCGTCACGGTTTTCAAGCGACACCTTGCCATTCCCCTCTCCCGAAACGCCACAAGAAAAGAGGCCCGGCAGAAGCACAAGCAAAAGTACCATCGAGAAGAATTTCACACCGTATTTCATTGTTTATCAGAGAACCTTAATAAGTTCCACATCAAACACAAGAGCGCTATAAGGGGGAATCATCTCTCCTGCGCCGTGCTCACCGTATGCCATATCGTAAGGAATATAGAGACGCCACTTTGCACCCTCCTGCATAAGCTGGAGAGCCTCTACCCAACCACGAATAACCTGGTTTACACCAAACACAGCAGGTTCGCCACGTTTTATTGAACTGTCAAAGATTGTACCGTCGATGAGCGTACCCTCGTAGTGGCACTGCACGCGGTCGGTAGCCGATGGCTTTTTGCCGTTACCCTCATTGATGACTTCATACTGCAAACCACTGGGCAGTGTAACAACGCCGGGCTTCTTTGCATTCTCGGCAAGGAATTTCTCACCGGCTTCCTTGTTCTGTGCATACGCCTCCTGAGCGAGCTTCTGGAAGTGCTCATTCACAACTTTCTGCGCCTCGGCGTGAGTAATTTCGGTCTTGTTGCCTGCAAGAACATCGCTGATGCCCTTGATAAAGTCTTCGACACTCATATCCTTAACGCCCATTGAGAGCAAATTTTGGCCTATTCCCATTCCAAGGCCGTAACTGAATTTGTCCATTGATATAACTTTTTATTATTATTACTGTCATTTTGCTATTCCGACAAGACGTCCGCACGCCTTTCGAAGCAGAGCGAAGATACTACATAATATTTGAAACACACAACAAAATGACGGAATTTTATTAAAAAAATAAGAAAATTGTCATTATCGGCACCAATTTCCGCAACACCCGCCTTCTGGCATTTTGTCAGAAACAACCCCAAGCCACGAGACGCTTTAAAATTAGGTTATTTAATTGTTTCTTATAAATAAATATATATTTATAAATAATAAACTCAATTTTATTACCTAACTTTGCATTGTTCCGATTAAAACTGAGCAAAATTATGAATATAATAATTTCAGCAAGCATTCTTGTGTTTATATTAGGCGGTTTTTTAATACTGCGCCGTTTCCGCACCGTCAACGTCACAGACGACCACCACGACCACCACGACGGTGAAGACGGCGTTTGCTGCGGAAAGCACACAAACTGCGCAAAGGGTTACGACAACAGCAACCTTTATTTTGACGATGAAGAGCTCGACCGCTTCAAAGGCGTAAAACCCGAGGAGTATACCGACACCGACATTGAAGAGTTCCGTCAGGTTCTGTATACGATGAAAGAAGATGAGGTTGACACCTGGGTACACTGTCTTCAGACACGTGGCATAGAACTGCCGACCGAGGTTAAAGAAGAGGTGCTGCTGATGCTTCAGTAACACATTGCGAGAACTATACAGCCGACAAAGACAATAAAAAGTCTTAATTAGAGTTTCTAAATAAACACAACCATTAGCCGCGTGAGAAAAAGCACAATATACATACTATTATTGCTGGTTGCCATCATAGGCTTGCACAGCTGCTCAGGGCGCAGAAAAAACACTGCCGCCTCGCGTGCATACCACTCATTCACGGCGCGCTACAACACATTCTACAATGGCAACATCGCCTACAAGAAAGGCCTAAAGGCGCAAAAAACAGGACACAAGGACAATTATCTCGAGCAGTTGCCGCTGTTGATTATCAGCAATGAAAATACACGCAAGCAGGGAGGAAACGATTACGACAAAGCCATTGAAAAAGCACAAAAGGCAATAAAAAACCACTCAATAAAAAGAAAGCCCAAGAAACCGGCCGGGAAGAAACTATCCGAGAAGAAAAAAAGATTCTACGCTCAAAAAGAGTTCAACCCATTCTTGTGGAAAGCCTGGTTTATGATGGCCGACGCCCAGATGCAGAAAGGCGAATTTACCGAGGCTGCAAGCACTTACATATACATCACAAGGCTATACGAGAATAACCGTGACATTGTCGCGCGAGCACGCATAGGCCTTGCCAACTGTTACAGCGAGCTTGACTGGCTGTACGAGGCCGAGGATATTCTGCGCAGCGCGCAACGCGACACAATCCCCGGCGCGCTCAAGGAGGAGTACGCCCAAGCAAGAGCCAACCTATTGCTCAAGCAGGAACGCATTGCCGAGGCTATACCCGAGATTAAAACAGGAATGAAACGCAGCGGCAGCACCGCACTCGACAAAGCGCGCGAATATTACCTGCTGGGACAGTTATACGCAGCCACCGGCGACAAGAAAGCCGCATACAAGAGTTTCGGCAAGACTATATCAAAAAGCCCGCCTTACGAACTTGAGTTCAACGCGCGCATACGTCAGACGGAAACAGCCACCGACGAGAACCACAAGAAAATCCTGCGCAAGCTCAAGAGAATGGCTAAATCGCCAAAGAACAAAGATTACCTTTCACAGGTTTATTACGCCATAGGTAACATCTACATCAGCCAGAAGGACACCACTGAAGCCATCAAGGCCTATGAGACAGGTGTTGCCGAGGGAGCATCAAGCGGTTACGGCACAGCAATGCTGCACCTGTCACTCGCCGAACTCTATTGGCAGAAAGAAAAGTTCTCGAAATCGCACGAGAATTACAGCAAGGCCGTCGGGTTGCTCACCGAGAGCACCGAGGGATACGACCGCATAAAGTTCCGCAGTGAGGTTCTGGGCGAGGTTGTGCAATACACCGACGTTGTTGAGAAACAAAGCGAACTGCTCTATTGGGCAAGCCTGCCAAAGGAGAAGCTATACCCCATAATAGACGAACTTATAAAAGAGGCCAAGCACGCCGAAGAACTGCGCAAGAAAGAGGAGAAGAAGCTGCAACGCGAAAGTGGAGGCAGCGAACTTGACAACGCCGGCACTATGGCTGATATGACCATTGCCGACCCCACCGAAAAGCAACAATGGTACTTCTATAACCCCAAACTGATATCGCAAGGCGTGCGCACCTTCAAACAAAAATGGGGCAACAGAGAACTAAAAGACTACTGGCGATTCAGCCACGAGATAACATCGCTGATGAGCAACGACACAATACCCACCGACAGCACATTGCTCGAAGATGATTATTTACAAAGCGACAGCACACTGCTGGCTGCTGTTGACAGCACTTTGCTTAGCGGCGAGACAACCAAAGAGGCAGCCGACAGCCTGTCGACCGACCCGACCACGCGCGAATACTATATTCAGCAGATACCGGTGACCGACGACCAGAAAGCCGAATCGCACGCTGCATTGCGCGACGCTCTGTTCCAGTCGGGTTTGTTATTCAAGGAAAAAGTCAACGACAAGGGATTAACGCTGAAATACCTTGAAAAAGTAGTAAACGACTACCCCGAATTTGAAAAGATGTCCGACGTCTATTTCAACCTCTTTGTAGCCTGCTCAAGATGGAACGAACCCGAAAAGGCCGACCACTACCGCCGTTTGCTTATAGAGCACTTTCCCGACAGCAGCACCACAAGGCTCATACAACAGTCCGATTTTTTTGAGAGCGCGGCCGTACGTAAGCACAACGAAGATTCACTTTATACAAAGGCATACGCTCACTATACAAAGAAAGAGTATGCAATGGTCGAGAAAGAGAACGCCTATGCCTGCACAAAATACCCGAGAGGCAATCATCGGGCACGCTTTATGTTCATTGACGCAATGTCCAAGCTCTATAGCGACAAGCAAGAGGAGGCGCTCGAAGCACTTGAAGCCATCATTGCAGGTTACGCGTCCGACAGCATAAGCAAAATAGCCGAGGATATTTCCACAGGCATAAAGGAGGGGCGTCTCTTGCAGAGCGGAATAAGCACATCGATTTGGGAGCGTAAGGCCGACGGCACCATAAAAAGCAACGACAGCGTGCCGCCATTCACGACCGAACGCAACGAGCCCTACTACTTTGTTCTTGCCTACCCCAACGACTCGCTTGACGAGAAACGCCTGCTCTTTGAGATGGCACGCTACAATTTCGCGCGCTATATGGTACGTAATTTCGAGATGATATTCGAGAAACAAGCCGAGATAACACTATTCGAGGTTAAAGAATTCCTGAACTTTGACGAAGCATTCATCTACCGCAAAAGACTGTACGAAAATGGCGAGACGGCAAAGCTTCTCGAAGGAATAAACTCGTTCATAATATCAAAAACCAATTTAGACTTGTTATTACAGTACTACACCTTTGACGATTATACCCGGTTCTACGAAGATAACCTGATGGGCATTCCGGAGGTAGAGATTGACGGATATACCATTGACGAACCCGACTACAACATCCAGGAGGAGCAATTGTCCGACAATAAAGAAAAAGAAGAGAAAAAGCCTGACGCCGGCAGAGGACAGAAAAGCAACAAAAAAGGAAATTAAAGATTATGGCATATAAACTACTTTGGGCCGATGACGAGATAGACCTTCTCAACGCCCACATCATATTCCTGCAAAGCAAAGGCTACGAGGTAACAAAGGTTACCAACGGCCCCGATGCCATTCAGGCGTGCAAGGAGGAGTCGTTCGACCTTATACTCCTCGACGAGAATATGCCCGGACTTACCGGGCTTGAGACGTTGGCAAGCATAAAGCAGTTGCACCCCACCACCCCGGTGGTGATGGTAACCAAGAGCGAGGAAGAGGATATTATGGAGCAGGCCATTGGTTCAAAGATTGCCGACTACCTGATAAAGCCCGTCAACCCCAACCAGATTCTGCTGACGCTCAAAAAGAACATACACAGCAAAGAGATTGTCGCCGAGAAAGCCAACAGTGCCTACCAACAAAACTTCGGCAAACTGGCAATGCAGATTTCCGATGCACGTACAATTGAAGAGTGGCAAGAAGTATACAAAAAAATTGTCTACTGGGAACTGCAGCTCGAGAGTGCCGACACGCAGATGCACGAGATGCTGAAGTCGCAAAAAGACGATGCAAACAATATGTTCGGGCGCTTTGTAAAGAAAAATTATATGGAGTGGCTGGCATCGCAGCGCGAGGAGCGTCCACTGATGAGCAACGACCTGTTCCGCGAGCGTATATTTCCACTGATAGACAACGGCGAGAAAGTATTCCTTATAATAATTGACAATTTCCGCTACGACCAGTGGCGTGTGCTTGCCGACGAGATTGGCAGCGACTTTACAATAGAGGAAGAGTTATACACAAGCATACTGCCCACCGCAACACAGTATGCGCGCAACGCAATATTCTCGGGGCTTATGCCAAGCCAGATAAAGGAGATGTTCCCCAACCTTTGGGTCGACGAGGAGGAGGAAGAAGGAAAGAATCTTAACGAAGAACAGCTCATCGCTACGCAAATTGCGCGTTACCGTCGCAAGGACACATTCTCGTACAGCAAAGTGCTTACGTCGACAGCAGCCGACAAGTACTTAGACACGCTCAACAGCCTTACAAAAAACGACCTGAACGTCCTTGTGGTGAATTTTATAGATATGCTCTCACACGCACGCACCGAATCACTTATGGTACGCGAGCTTGCTGCGAACGAGGCGGCATACCGCTCAATAACCCTGTCGTGGATACGCCACTCGGCAATTAAGAGACTGTTCCAGTACCTTGCCGACAGCAACTATACAGTAGTGATAACAACCGACCACGGAAGCATTCAGGTCGACACCCCCACAAAGGTCATAGGCGACAAGAACACAAACACCAACCTACGCTACAAATTGGGAAAAGCACTCAATTACAGCGGAAAAGATGTTTTTGAGATAAGAGAACCGCATAAGGCATTCCTTCCGGCGCCGAATATAAGCACAAGCTACATATTCGCAACATCGACAAACTTTTTCGCCTACCCCAACAACTACAATTACTACGTGCAATACTACAAAGACACATTCCAGCACGGCGGAATATCTATGGAAGAGGTTATGATACCTTTTGTAAAGCTCAAGCCAAAAAGATTATAATAACAGCATAGTATGAAAGAACATATAATTACAATAAACAGCCTCTCCGACTACAAACAAGCTGCCAAAGAGTTTGTATCACTAATGGACAAGGGGCGAATATTCGCCTTTTACGGCAAGATGGGCAGCGGCAAGACGACATTCATAAAAAGCATCTGCGAAGAGCGTGGCGTCGAGGACGCAATAAACTCCCCCACATTCGCAATTGTCAATGAATATGCCGACCGAGAGGGAGAAACCATCTATCACTTTGATTTTTACCGTATTAAGTCAATAGCCGAGGTTTACAATATGGGGTACGAGGAGTATCTATACAGCGACGCCTACTGCCTAATGGAGTGGCCCGAACTTATTGAAGAACTACTACCCGAAGAAACCATAAAAGTATATATTGAAGAGAGTAACGGAGGCGCACGCATCGTAAGGGTACAAATTGAGGAATAAAACCACGCACAAAAGGGGTGTTTCTAAGGAAAATTCACTAAATTCGCAACTGCCGAGTCACACTCGTTCGACAACAAAAAGACGAATAACACAAACAAAACACTAATATGGAGATTAAGGCTAATGTATCGGGAACACGCACCATTGAGGTTACCGAGTCACAATTGCAGATAATAAGGAAATATTCACTGCTCGATAGGCTTGCCAACAGTATGGGCATCTTTGACGAGGATTCGCTGAACAAATTAAGACTTACAGTACGTTCACTCATTGCATCGCAGGTGATGGGGTCGAACGAACTGCTCGAGTTGTGCGTAGTGCTCTATCACGAGGATATGAAGGCACACGGCCTTAACAACCTTGTAAAGTGTTACAACGACTGGCTGACACAGCAGTTGGCAACAGAAAGCGCCACAACAGAAAATGTATAACAGGAACGTTACCGATTGGTTACCCACGACACGCAAAGAAGCCGAACTGCGCGGGTGGGAGCAGCTGGACGTAGTCATTTTCAGTGGCGACGCATACGTCGACCACCCCTCGTTCGGTGCAGCTGTTATCGGACGCATTCTGGAGGCCGAGGGGCTGCGTGTGGCAATAGTTCCGCAACCCAACTGGCAGGACGACCTGCGCGACTTCAAGAAGATGGGACGTCCACGCCTGTTCTTTGGAATATCGGCCGGGTGTATGGACTCAATGGTAAACAAATACACTGCAGCCAAACGTTTCCGCAGCGAGGACGCATATTCGCCCAACGGCAAGCACAGTATGCGCCCCGAGTATGCCACTATTGTATATTCAAAGATACTCAAAGAAATATACCCCGACTCACCCGTCATTATTGGAGGCATAGAGGCTTCTATGCGCCGTTTCACGCACTACGACTACTGGCAGGACTCTTTAAAGAAGAGTATCCTTGTCGACAGCAAGGCCGACATTCTCGTCTATGGAATGGGCGAACAACCCATTATAACCCTTGCAAGAAGTATGCAAGAGCGTTTGCTGATGAGCAAAGCCGAATATATTACTGCACACGAGGCACGGGAGATTGTGCACACTACAAGACAGACAGGCTACCTTGCCCGCAAGGAAGATATTGCAGTAGACACAAACAACGACAAGATACTCGCGCCGCATAGCGAGTGTGTGAAGAGCAAGGAGAAGCAGGCAGCCAACTTTCTTGCCATAGAGAAGGAGTCGAACAGAGTAAACGCAAAGAGACTCTTGCAGGAGACCGAAGAAGGCATTGTGGTTATAAACCCTCCATTCCCCACAATGACCACCGAGCAACTGGACCACAGCTTCGACCTGCCATATACACGACTGCCGCACCCCAAATACAAGGGTAAGCGAATCCCCGCGTACGATATGATCAAGCACTCTGTAAACATACATCGTGGCTGTTTCGGAGGCTGTGCATTCTGCACAATATCGGCACATCAAGGTAAATTCATTGTAAACCGCAGTAAAGAGAGTATTATACGCGAGATTGAGGCTATTGCCAAGATGGAAGACTTTAAAGGTTATCTCTCCGACCTTGGCGGCCCGTCGGCCAATATGTATATGATGAAAGGCAAGCGTAGCGAGTTGTGTGCTAAATGCTCACGGCCGTCGTGCATACAGCCAAAGATTTGCCCGAACCTTAATATTGACCACACAGCACTGCTTGAGCTATACAAGGAAGTGGACGCAATGCCGCAAATAAAGAAAAGTTTCATTGGAAGCGGAGTAAGATACGATATGTTGCTGCATAAAACCGGCGATAGCGCGTGCGACGCTGCAACGGCGAGATATACCGAAGAACTTATACGCAATCACGTCAGCGGGCGTCTGAAGGTCGCTCCCGAGCACACAAACGATGCTGTGCTTAGGCTTATGCGCAAACCGCCGTTCAAGCAATTCCACGAATTCAAGCAGATATTCGACAGAATAAACAAAAAGCACAACCTCAAACAGCAGATAATACCCTATTTCATCAGCAGCCACCCGGGAAGCACGCTCGAGAGTATGGCCGAACTTGCGGCAGAAACAAGAGAACTTAATTTCCACCTTGAGCAGGTACAGGATTTCACCCCTACCCCTATGACGATGGCCACCGAGATGTACTACACCGGCATAAACCCCGAGACCGGTGAACAGGTGTTTGTTGCACGCAATATGCGCGACAAAGAGGCGCAAAGACGCTTCTTCTTTTGGTATAAGCCCGAGGAACGACGTGAAATTGCGCAAATTCTGCGCCGTCTACACCGCCCCGACCTTGCAAAGAAATTAGGAATTTAAAAAAAATCGAGAGAATTAATTCTCTCGATTTTTTTCATTCGGCAATCCCTGCAAGCCTCTATTAAATGTACATTGGCAAAGAACATCAAGATTCAATTACAGAGAAGGATTTTTGGGCAACCTGTAAAGTAACCGGAACACTTTATCCGGCACGCACAGGCTAATATCACTCTATAACCTCAAATTCCTCTTTGCCTACTCCGCACAAGGGGCATACCCAATCTTCGGGAAGTTCCTCAAATGCTACACCGGGTTTAATACCCTGCTCAGGGTCACCAATCTCGGGGTCATAGACCCACTGACATACTGTACAAGAATACTTTTTCATATCTATTGCTATTTAATTGTTTAACAAATCGGCAGCACAACTGTTCACGAGAATTCCGAATATTCCAGGCTATCGCCATAAACAAACAGTCAAACGCCGCCACGAATCCAATCAGTAACTGAATTCGGCTGCAAGGTAGTTAAATTTTTACAATATTGCAATCGTTTCAGAATATTTTATTGAAAAAGTTATCAATAAGGTACTGCATACCCTCCGAAGCACCCGATTTTATGTGCCCGACAGCATATTCGGAGTTTACATTAACCTCATTCGGGTCTATAAGAAAAACCGGAATATGGTTCGGCACATACGATACCAGCCCGGCTGCCGGATAGACATTAAGCGAGGTGCCAATAATTATAAATGCATCGACTCCCTCAATTGCAGCGACAGCCTCCTCGATGCGAGGAACGGCCTCACCGAACCACACGATGAACGGGCGTAATTGAGAGCCGTCCGATGCAAGGTCACCCAATTTAATATCTATACAATCGGGGGTAAGTGTCTTTATATAGTCCTCGTTGTATGGTTCACGAGAGGAGCACACCTTCATAAGTTCTCCGTGCAGATGAATAACCTTTGTTGAACCGGCACGTTCGTGAAGGTCATCGACATTTTGCGTAATAACGGTAACATCGTACTCTTTCTCCAATGCTGCAATAAGTTCGTGCCCTTTGTTTGGGACAACCTCAAGCAGTTGACGACGACGTTTATTGTAAAAATCAAGCACAAGAGCCGGATTGGCCCTGTAACCCTCGGGGGTTGCAACCTGCTCAACCGGATATTCGTCCCACAAGCCGCCACCACCTCGGAAGGTGCTTATACCGCTCTCGGCGCTCATTCCGGCACCGGTCAATATTACAATCTTTTTCATTATACAAGGTATTAAAATATAAGGAACCCTCGAGTTCGAGGGTTCCTTATATGATATTTCAGAATATTAAGCGTTCTCGGAATTCTCATTACCCGATTCCTCGGTTGAGCCTTCTTCGGTTGCGCCATTATCATCGCCGGTATTATCCTCGTTGTCGCCATTCTCGCCACCTTCATTCTCGCCCTCCGATGGGATTGAAGGAACAGGTGTCGGCTCAATTGGATTATCGGGGAAAGGCATATACCAGTTCGCCTCGTTGCTCATATCCTCACGCACCTCGGCATCATAATCGAACGCAGGGTTGCGATGCGAAACAGTGTTATTCTTGTCACGTCCGGCAATGCGCAATGCAAGAACATCGGTGTCGTCAAGAGCCTTTGAGACACGCACAAGGTCACCGAAACGAGTTCCCTCCCACGCAAACTCAAGCGCCATCTCATCAAGGATAAGCTCAGAGACGTAAAGCATTGAGTCCTCTTTTGTAAGTTCTCTTGTAAAGACCTCTATATCGCCTTGTTTCTCAATAAGTCCCAAATAACGTGCTACACAAGTATCGCTAAGTGCGTAATACTTGTTTTTCTCGCTGTCACCAGAACCACGTGAGTGTATTCCCGAGTTCTCTTCAAACTGAGTATAGTCAAAATTAAACTCAACAACATCAGTAGGAGGATTATCAGGGTCAAGAATCTTTTTTGTAACCAGATTGCCCAGTTCATCGGTGTCTGTCTCGTAAAGATAATGCGCGTCCTTATAAAGAGGGTAATTAGTCTTTACACCATCTTTCAACACAGTCATTGCAAGCTCCATTGCACCATCATAATTCTCACGAGCCATACCCATTAAAGCCTCTGCGAAACGCAAGTATGCAAGTTCCGGACGTAACAGTGTTACTGACAATGTGCGTTCCGTGGGGTTGTATTTCTTAAATAAGAGGTCAATAGAAGTTGCTTTATCAAGATTATGCTTAGCAATAAGATTATTGAGTTCAAGCTCTGTGCCCATATCGTTGTTTGTGCTCTGGCTGAATGTCAAAGCGTGAAGACGCAGGTCACCACGAACCTCATAGGCATCGCCATACTCAATATCCTCTTTTTCTGTTGTGAAGCAATAAACCTGACGCTCGGCCAATGACATTGCTCCGTTCGAAGCAACCACTTGCGAGGTGCAGCGCTCACCTTGAGGAGCAAATACCGAAGCAAGTTCGGACATTGTACCCTCTAATGAACTATTTGCAAAAAGCACGACGGTAAGGAAATTAGAGAGATTGTCCTTGAATTTTTCGGCGGCAAACAGTTTCGAGTAGTTGTTGTTTACAGCCTCACCACCTTCTAACAAATACTTAATGCTATAGGCATTGTCCTTGTAGCGCAGGTCTGCAGAGTTTGTTCCCGAACCAACCAAAAGGTCGTAGTAACACTGTGCGGCTTTCTTGTAATCGCCGGGGGCACCACGCCACAAGTACAGGTCACCAAGCAACATTCTTATCGGATAGAAGAACTTCTTGGGTTGAACGGTCGCGCCGCTCTGACCTAAAAACTCAAAGATAGGACTCTCGTACGCCCATACCGGCATTGGATACAACGCAGGATTTTCATAAGGGAGAATGTCCTCTATAAGTTTCGCTATAATTTCGTCACGAGTAAGCATTGGACGGTTCATTACCTTCTCGGCATCACTGTGAGTAAGAATAGGCTCTGTGTAATACGGAGCACGACCATAGTTGATAGCCAATTGCAGATAGGTCCACGCACGTACACTCTTCACTGCCACAAATTCGGGCAACATCAATTTAACATTATTCTTTGTCAATGTTGTATCGACACGAGCAAGGAATATGTTACAGTTATTGATTATTGAGTAGTAGTCCTTCACAGCAAGGTACTTGTTTGTCTCGACATTAAATACCGAGCGGCTTATCTCCTGAATGTCAACAACAGCATTCTCCTCGACAACGCTCACAAGGTCGGCACGTACCTCGTTCAGAACAACCTGACGGTCGGCTACGCCTTGAACGGCTTTAAGGATACCCAGTACCGAATAAACCGAGTCATTCAATTCCCAATCGCCAAACTCATACTCAACGCGGTCTGAATCGACATTCAACATATCTTCGCAGGAACTGAACATAAACGCTCCGCAAAGAAGAAATGTTACTGTATAAATAAAATTCTTTTTCATTGTTGTATTTTATTAGCCCCCGCAAGGCTGTTACACCTTGCGGAGTGTCGTTTCTTAGAGGTTAATCTTGACACCAAGGTGGAAGCTGCGTGTCTGTGGCAACAGACCTGCATCGACACCCTGATAGAGTACGTTATTATTCACAGAGAACTCTGGATCGAGACCCCTGTAACGTGTAAGGGTCAGTACATTCTCGGCAGCGCACCACACGCTCAAAGCCTGAAGCCAATCGGCTGTAACAGGAATGTCGTAGGTGAACTTTACAGATTTGATTCTGAAGTATGAACCGTCCTCAATCCATCGGTCCGAGAAACGTGAGTTTCCAACAGGGTCACCGAAAGCGACTGATGGAATATCGGTCTTCTGTCCGTCAACTGTCCAACGATTCAACATTGCCGATGTCTGGTTCATAAAGCTTGAACCACCCTCAAGCTGCTGACGATAGTAGTTGTAAACATCGTTTCCTATTGAATAGTTGCAGTTTACGTCAAGCTGGAAGCCCTTGTACGAAAGGCGGGTAAAGACGTTACCGTAAACATCGGGGTGCGGGTTACCAATAACGGTCTTGTCATTATCGTCGATGCAGTTAGGATCGTTACCCGGATTCACATCAACAAATTTCATATCACCGGCCTTGAAGTACTGCTTTGCACTTGTAGCATCGCGCTGGAAGAGTCCAAGCTCATCGGCCTCTTGTGCACTTGCAATAACGCCATCGGTCTTGTAGCCCCAGAAAGCGCCGATGGGCTGGCCCACAAGTGTTGCAACCTCGCCACCGTAAACCGATACCGGAGCAATAGCCTCGTCAAGCGCTGTAATCTCATTCTTGTAGTGACCTACCGAAGCACCAAATTCCCACTGCCAGTTCTTTGTATTGATGAGTTTAGCGTTAAGGGTTGCCTCAATACCGGTATTCTGCAGTTCGCCACCATTAGCCCAATACTTGTCCATACCTGTAACAAACTTATACTGTTTCTGAACAAGAAGGTTCGAAGTCTTTGAGTTATACCAATCGACCGAAAGTGTCAAACGGTTTTCGAAGAGTGCAGCATCAAGACCCACGTTTACACGGGCTGTCTGCTCCCACTTGACACCGTCGTTCTCAACATTACCAAGCTGAAGACCCATTGAGTTTTTATCGAATTTCACAGACTGCAAATAGCTGCGAGCTGCAAAATAGTCAATAGCATCGTTTCCGGCAATATCGTATCCGGCACGCAACTTAAGCTGGTTAATAGGCTTCACATTAAACCACGACTCCGAAGAAACAAGCCAAGTAGCCTGAACCGACGGGAAGAGACCCCAAGCCACGCCACACATTTTAATAGCGCCGTCAGCGTTCTTACCGAAACGTGAAGATGTCTCCATTGAAGCAGCCAACTGCAAGAAATAACGTGTCTTATAAGAGTAGTCGGCATTCAAATACCAGGCCATATTAGACCATACATTCCTGTCACCCTCACTCTTTACGTGGTCACGTGAAACGTTAATGTTGAAGTTATTGTCACTACCAGTGTTTGCGCAAGAAACAACATTCGAGTCGAAATTGAAGTTTGTATAACGGAAACCACCGGTTACATCAATGCTATGAGCGCCAAGAACTTTACTCCACTCAACACGGGTATCGCTTGAGATAGCCAACTCCTTACCGAAGAACGATGATACGTAGTTACCGATGGGCTTACTGCCAAGTGAAGGCACATAGAAGTGATGCCATACAGCATCGGACGATGTTGAGTAAGGAAGATAATACTTCTCGCTCACACGATGCAATGAGTAGTTGAAAATCTCAGAAATCTTAAAGTCGCCAAGTCTGAGTTCCGGAGCTACAGTAATACCCATATTGGTATATTCAAGCTCGTTCTTCTCGGGTACTGACGCTTTATTAAGGATTGTCAACGGGTTGTAATATGCATTATTCGGATATGCGACCATACCGCTGTTGCTTACTACCTCATAAGCAAAGTCGTCACAGACATCATAGTTAGGGCTTATTATACCACTCTGCGAATAACGGTAAGGGCTGAGGAACGGAGACTTTATAGCCGAGAGCACGCCTGTTGAAGAGATTGGGAAGGCTGTGGGGTCCTCACGCATACCGTCATCGAGCAGCTCGCGACCTGTACGTGAATATGAGATATCCACGCGGGTGTCGAAGTTCTCGGCAAGTGAAATATCGGAATTCAAACGTATGTTCAAACGATTGAAATCGTTGCCCTTAAGAGGAGAGTCGGCAAGAGTATATCCGAACGAGAAGTTATACATAGCAATCTCGTCACCACCCTCTACATTAAGCTTATAGTTCTGAGTAATGGCTTCGTTGTACACATAATCGGTCCAGTCGGTGTTATTATGGTACTTATCGTAATGAACATAACTCTTATCCTGACGCAAGAAACCGTAGTTCTTTGTAGGATTGATAGTCATTGTAGACATAAGGTCGTTGGCATAGATACGAAACTCCTCGGCACCCAACATATCAAGTTTATTGGGAGTGAGTGCTACACTGCCATAGACGCTGGCTTTAATGCGGGTAGCCATACTCTTACCGCGTTTGGTGTTGATAAGAATAACACCATTTGCGGCACGTGCACCGTACAACGCAGCACCGTTCTTAATAACCTTTACGTCGCTGATGTCGTTTACATCAATTGCATTGAGAATGTTATTGAACACACCCATATGGATTGTCTCGTTATTCTCCTGCAAGTCCCATATTACACCATCGACAACGAACAGAGGCTGGGTATTGCCATTAAGAGAGTTTACACCACGCACAAACATTACGTTACCTATACCAGGTGTTCCAGAACGTGTTATAGAGCGTACATCAGCTCCCAACTTGTTCTGAATGTCGCCATCTATTGACAATCCCCAAGAATCCTCATTGACAAAACCGCGTGTTGCCTGAGATTCAAAGTCGTTGCTATAGTTTTCGGCAAAATCGCTTGGGTAAAGACGTATATTTATAATATCTCTCTTGCCTACAGCCTTCTGCGCCAAGAGGTAATTCTGGGTAGAGAAACTCAAAAGAGTAACGTATGACGGAATGTTCAGTTTGTACTTTCCGTCGGCATCGGTCATTGTGGTAACCTTCTTGTGGCCTGTTGCCTGCACACGCACACCGGCAATAGGAGTGTTCGTTGCAGCGTCATACACCGTACCGGTAATGACACGCATCTCGTTGGCGGGCTTGGCCTTGAGCTCGACACTTACAGAATCGTTTGCAGCACGACTGTCAAACTTAATTTCTGACGCGTGGGCAACCGAAGGTAGAAGCACCAACAGAGCCACCGCTAATTTCATAAATTGTCGCATATACATAGTTAATTTCATTATTATCATACTACAAACTATTCATTGGACGCATCTTCAGCATCAAGAACAGGGATAAGCAATATCGCATCGATTCTGAATGAGAAATCGTAGTTGTTCTTGATTGACGGTTTACTGCTATAGGTAGTCTTTATAGACATTGTTACAGAATAATCCTTGGGAAGATTGGTGTTGTAAACTTCGGCGTAGTCGAATTTTACGACAGCACGCTTGCTTGCATCTTTCTTGTCGGGCAAGAACAGGGTATCAAGCATATTGTTGCTTGACTCCAAATCCTTTACCGAGTATTTAGATGCTGTACCACCGGTGTTATTCTTCTGCTTAATCTCAATATCGAATTTGTTGGGCTTTATGCCAGTCTTATCCTCCTTGATGTTTGTAGGAACAACAATCAGGGCTACATTGTAACTTGCCGAAAGAACCTCGGGGATTTTAAACTCTGCAGTACCCGAAGCACCTGTATTGGGAGTAATCTCCAAATAGTTGCCACCCGAAATTTCCACACCCGCAAAAGCAGGGTCTTTGTTAATCTCGTTCTTGGCGATTTTTCTATAGAAACGCTGCTGATTACTTGTAGAGATTGTACTGAACGACCTGTTCTCGCACTCCATTTTAATAGTATCGTGCCACAAATCGAACTGGTCGAATGGAGCCTCGTCTACTATATAGAAATGTCCGTTAGAAAGCACACGCTCCGAACCCTCGACAACTTTAAATCGGGTCTTGGGGAATAATTTTCTGGTGCCTCCACGCCAAGCCGGCCATACAGAGTCTTCGGGGTGCTCAAGGTCTCTCTGCTCGTACTCGCTGTATGTCATAAACTTAATGGCATTAAGACGAGCTGTCTCGAAACGTTTTTCAGCACGCTCCTCATCGGTCAGTTCGGCCGGACCACTATATTTCGCCAAATTGTATGTATGGTGTTGCTCGCACTTTGCAACTAATTTTTCCCATACTTCGTTAGTCGGCACATATACAGTATACATAGAATCCTCTTCATTCAAGTAGCCTACTCCTCGTGGGTTGAGCATATCATTCTGCAATACAAAAGCCGAATCAAGGAAAGTCTCCTTACCATTGACAATGGGACCGGGCTGGCTCTGTCCCCTGTCGAACACAAGAGTATCGTATGACAAAAGATGTTCGACAACAGCGCTTACTCTCGGTTCACTTTTGAGATACTCCCAAATATTCAGACTATAGTCGGCCGGTTTCTCTATTTTGTGCAGAATACCGTTCTTTACACGATTGTTAGGAACAACAACTCTTTTACCGGCAAAAGAATAGCCTTCGGTATAATTGCCGGCAAATACTGCAGCCTTGTTGTTCAAAAGACGCACGCGGTTTGTTTCGAGCAGTTCTCCGTTGGCAGGCTGCAAATAGTTGCAAATGTGTGCAAGCACGAACTTACTGAAGACACTCTCACGGGCACCGTTGTTAATTTGTGCAATAAGGTCCTGTTTCTCCTCATCGGTAATTACAGGGGCCCACACCGTGTAGACACGTGATGTGTTGAAGAGCGAATCGGCGCAATGCTCGCCACATTCATTCACAACCTCAAGGAAATTTGCCAATTCGCCGTCGGAGGATATAATCTCCAACATAGTCTTGTCGATATTTGGCACCTCATCAGTCACGTTAAGACCAATCTCATCTTGGCAGGAGACGCTCGCAAAAAGCATTGCAAACAGCATCACGCCCGAGATAATTCTATGCTTAAAAATCGTATTCATATTATTTTGTTTTTTCATTTATTTGCCATTGTCTGCCAACCGACAAGGAGGAACAGACATAATTGCCATACAAAATCAGTTCTGTTTAATAATCTCTTCCTCCTCCTCGTTCTTATATGCAGGGTTCTGAATAAGATCCTTGTTGAATCGTAATTCATCTTCGTGGATTGGCATAAAGAGCGCATCTATTGAAGCCATCTTTATAGCTACTGTAGGACCGCTAGCCAAACGTTCGGTAACGTCAAGAATACCTGATGTATTACCGTCGCACAATGCCTTACGTACAAGGTCGAACCATATTTTTCCTTCAAAAACAAGTTCTCTTACACGCTCTTCCCGAACAAGTTTGTGCATAGACTCTCGTGAGCCAATGTAAGAATTGGGCATAAGCTTATCCTTTGTGGGGTCTATGACTGAACGTGTATAAATAGCATTCACAATTTCGAAAGCCTGTTCAAAATCTTCGGTTGTCGAAGACTCGCGCAGTACCAAAGCCTCGGCCATCATAAGAAGCACATCGGTCTTACGATATACAATCCAATTGGCATCGTACCTGCCACTCTCGCGGAATTCCGCAGCCGGAGACGACTTTGCCACATACTTTGCAACGTATACAGTCGGTACTGCCTCGCTTTCACTGGATTCTTTATAGAATGTTGTATAGTTATAAGCACGAAGGTCATTCTTCTTCTTATAGAATTTATCGACAAAATTGTTTGGCACTACCAAAAGGCCCTTACCACCTTGTGAGCCATATAAACCAGGCAAAGCGTGGCTGAAGTTCTTGTTCTCGGCAAGGTTTATCTCGACCTGAAGTTCCAATATCGACTCACGTGAATTTCCGGTGCCGAAGGTTTCTACATATGCAGTACTGAGACCGTTCTTCAACATACTATTTTCACCCTCATTCTGCAAAAGATTGAATGGGAATTTCTCATAATCACTATTGGTCTTCTCCATTTCCTCTTCGTAGAGTTGGTCCATATTGTCAGATACCTGCTGGCAATATGCGATACAGTCATTGTAATACTGCTCTACATCGCCTGTAGCTACAAGTTCACTATTGTCTTTGTAGTATGTAGCAAAGGCTGCACGCCACAACGATACATCGGCCTTCATTGCCAACACAGCATTCTCGGTTATGCGGCCAACATTCGATGCGACATTACCGTAACCGCCCGACTTCATTACAAGCGTCTCGGCTGTCTCAAGGTCTTCCATAATATAGTTAAGAGCCTCCAATGGGTGTACCTGCTTGTATTTCGGCATATCATAGTCACCGATAACAGCCTCAAGAGCCATTGGAATATCACGGAATGCACGTACAAGATAGAAGTGTCCCAAAGCTCTTAGAGCGTACATTTCACCTAATACAATATTCAAGTCCGACTCGGTAAAATCAGGGTCGCGTTCTACGACCTGTGGAGCACGTGCAATGACAAGGTTGGCATTCTGTATAGCCTCGTAGTATCGGCTCCAGTCACAATAGCGATTTTCATCTTCGATATTGGCTTCAATGACGTCTTTAAGGTCTTCCCATTCGCCTCCGCTGAAAGTCTCGTTGTATGTCAATCCATAGGCACGCAACTCGCCCCAAACAATAGCTCTGTCAACAGCCGGTTTCTCGAGCAATTTCAAATAAGCAGTCGCCAAAACTCCATTAACATCGTCTTTTGTCTGCCAGTAGTGCTCCTCGATAACTTTATCGGGCGGGATAATTGTCAAGTAATCGGTACAAGAACTCAACAGAGTACCAAACAGAACAACGACAGCAACTGCAATCTTTTTACTTATATTGAATATTCTTTTCATAATCGTCAACTTTTAGAAACCTACAGAAAGTGAAAGAGTGTATGAACGGGGACGCGGTGTTTTAGAGCCGTCCTTTGCTATACCGTCGGGACCGCTTGCAACCTCAGGCTCAAAACCTGAGTACTTTGTCCAAAGCGCAAGGTTATCGACCGATGCAAAGATATTCAGCGACTTCAGACCCACTTTCTTCAAAAGTTCCGGTTTCAATGAGTAAGATAGCTGGAGATAAGAGAAACGAATGAATGATGCGTCCTCCACGAAACGGTCACTACCAAGATAGTTGTATGTACCGCCACCATACACGGCACGAGGAATCTCGGTAATATCACCCTCTTTACGCCAACGCCAGTTTACAGCCTTACTCTGGTTATCGTATGATGTCATAGCCTCATACGTCATACGGGTAGAGTTAACAACGTCTACGTCCAAACGGTATGCAAAGTTCGCTCTGAGAGTCCATCTCTGGTAACGGAGTGTCAATCCGAAACCACCCTGTGCAAGAGGGTTAGAATTACCCAGATAAACAAGGTCGAGCTGGTTAATGGTACCGTCGTGGTTAACGTCCTCATAAATTGCATCACCTCCACGGAACTTGTATCGTCCTTCCTTGGTTTCTTTATCATAGAAAAGGACAAGTTCCTTAGGAGTTCCGTCAGCATTATACACTACGTTACCCTGAGAATCACGTACAATGGGACAACTGCCATCACGTCCTGCAGCCTCCTCGGCAAGCGCCTTCTCCCAGTTCTTGTAGCTGTAACGGTAAACACCCTTGCTACGGAAACCATAGATAGAACCGGCGGGGTTACCAATTTGCACGCGTCCAAGATATGTTGAGTTTGATGGGTCATCATAAGTTGGGTTCTTCTGCTCAAGATAAGCCTCTTCGAGCTCAAGAATCTCATTCTTGTTCTTACCGATATTGAAATAGAACGAAGCCGAGAAGTCCTTGAATATCTTAACGTTGTTAAGGTTTAAGTTAAGTTCCCAACCCGAGTTAGACATTGTACCCGAGTTCTTGTAACCCAAACCCGTATAACCTGTTGACGAGGGGATACGGTAATTTGGAATCAACTGGTCACTTGTCACACCCCTATAGTAGTTAAACGAACCTGAAAGCAATCCGTTAAAGAATCCAAAGTCGGAACCGATATTCCACTCACTCTTGCGAGAGCAGGTAAGGTCGGTAAGACGGATACCAAACATATACCACGCAGGTATACCCATATATGCAAGTTCGTTATATGTACGATACTCGTTAAAGGTACGGTTCTCTGCCGGAGCGTGACCGTCCATACCCCAACCCGGACGAATTGAGAGCATACTGACTACAGGCTTTGCCCAATCCATCCACTTCTCGTCGATAATGTTCCAACGAGCCGACAATGAAGGATAAGCAACCCATTTTCTATCGTCACCCATTGATGTAAGACCCTCGGCGCGGAATGCGATACGTGCCGAATACTTTGACTTGTACGAATAGTGCGCGTCGACCACGAAACTTACGTTGCGGCTCTCCCACTTACTTGTACCGGCTCCACTCAATTTAGAACCAACGGTAGAGCTACTGATGTTACCGTTTGGAAGGTCCAACGCTGTCGAAGACTGTGAGTTTCCGGTACCTGTTCTCAACTCAAACTGTCCGTTCATTGTCAAGAAGTGGTTTTTACTACCCAAATAAGGTGTAAAAATCAACTGGTGACGAGTTGTGAAGTAAAGGCTCTTGTTCTCCTGTGCCTCTGACTTATTCTTTTCGTCGTCGGTCCACTCTTTCGTTGAAAGTGCCGAAGGAGAGAACACCGATGCCGAATATGTCGATGCGTTCAGGTTCACCATACCGCGATATCTCAACTGTGTCTCATCGTCTTCAAGACCCAAGAGGTTGTATTCAAGAGTAATCTCGGGGTTGATATTGTAGTTCTGAGTATTGTAGCGCGCAAGGTTACCCGATGCAACAGGGTTTCTCTTGTTCTTCATCTGATCGCGGAAACCATTACTTTTACCATTGGGGTAATAGAGCATCGAATAGTAGTCCGAGGTGTTATTGCCAAGGCTGTCTTGATTATAGATACTCATATTGGGAGGCATAACCATTGCATTAGCAAGCAAATATTCGGTATTCTTCTTCTCTTTTGTATATGTAAACGCGAAGTTTGCAAGCACCTTAATGCGCTGTGACACATAATAGTCAAGTGCAAGACGTGTTGTAAAACGGTCCATATTCTGTGTGAGCACCTGTCCTGTCTCGGTAAAGAAACCACCGGCAATACGGAATGTAGCTTTCTCACCACCACCGCTGAGGTTGAGGTTGTACTCATTTCTGTAACCGTGCTTAGATACAGCGTCAATCCAATCAGTGTTATTATTATAATTCTGATATTCGGGGAAAGTCTGGTCGTAGTTCAACTCATCGACAACGACTGCCGACAGATTCTGGTTAAACAACGCCTGTTTGATGAGCATTGTATAATCGTCACCATTAAGCATATTAAGACCACGGGGTGTCCACTTATCCTGGAACTTATACGAGAAATTCACACGTGTAGGACCACGCTTACCGCGCTTTGTCTTAATTTTGATAACACCGTTTGCACCGCGTGAACCATAGATGGCGCAAGAAGCAGCGTCCTTCAATACCTCAATTTCGGCAATATCCTCGGTGTTTACCATAAGAAGCTCGGCAAATTTCTCACTTGTTGCAGCCTCAAAGTCAAAATCCTCTGTCTGACCTTCGAAGATATTATCGTCGACAACGATAAGCGGAGTCGCATCGCTACCTGTACCTTCGACGTCAAGGACTGCGTTACCACGAAGACGCATCTGAGTACCCGAACCGACGTCACCCGAACCGAACACGACGTCAAGACCGGCAACCTGTCCCTGGAGCGCCTGGTCTACCGATGCGAACGACAGACCTTCCATATCCTCCATACTCACTTTCTGAGTAGCGTGTGTCATTTCTCGTTCAAGAATGTCGAGACCACCCGAACGCGATCTCTGCTCGGCAACAATGACAACATCGTCAAGAACATTGTCCTCGACCATCTTAATATTAAAGACGGTACGACTGCCAATCTCGACACGCTGTGTCTTGTAACCTACATAAGAAATCTCAAGCACGTTGCTTGTGTTCTTGACAACCATTGAGAAGTTACCCTCAAAGTCCGTCACACACGCTTCGATAATACGACCGCTTTTGTCACGCTCGGTAATGTTCACCATAATCAGTGGACCTTCGGCGTCACTTGATATCGTACCCGAAATTCTCGCGCCCTTTTGTGCAAATACAGTACTGCTCAAGGAGCAGAAAAGCACGAGTAGTAACAATTGTTTTATTTTTATCATGGCTAATTATATTTATTCTGAACCACTATTTATTTACTGGACTTCACTTACTCTTGGGTAGCAGGAACAACAAATTCAACCCTTTCATCAACCGTTCCGTCATTCTTCATCTTCAAGATATACTTCTTGCCGTCCGAACCGAGCTCGGTGTAATAAGCGAATGTTCCCGCAGAGGTCTCGTACACAATCTCGCGCTCTTCGCTTTCCTCTGTCTCATCGCTTTCCTCCGAGTTATCGTCCTCACCTTCAAGAATCTCTTTAATACGGAAGCCCTCGTTTGTTACAAGTATAGGCTCGCTATTCTCGTCAAGAACCAAAGCCTCCTTTGTAAAGGCATCAACGGGAGATACAGGCTCCATAAGGTAACCGATACGCATATTAGCCTCAACGCCGTCCTTGTTAGGTATTGTCACTGTTCCGCGCGCGCCTATTAAATAAGGTGTACGTCCTGCGACATTAGCAAGTCCGGCAATTCCGGCAACACTCATTGTATCGACCTTTGCTCCGTTGTTAGCAAAGCGAGCAAAGAGACCGTCGTAGCCAAACATACCCTCGTTCAACAATACATTGTCAATTGGCTGCAATACCGAGAACGAAGAATTCGCAATTCCGGTTGGAATTTCATTTGACACATCGAACTGAATATCACGTGCCATAACGTTCCAATCCTTATTTTCCTCACCGGTTGTAACAACATATGCTTTTCGTCCCAACTGGTCAACCAGCTTAATGGTTCCGGCTTCACTACTTACATTTATTGAGTAGAAACGACCGGTCTTGGGGTTAATGACTGCACTTGAATAGTCGGCTTCAGACTCTTTAACGCCATTAGGACCACTTATCGAGAAGTCCACTCCATCGACAAATATTGAGTTATCCTGGAAGTGATAGCGTACAAAGTCGTTTATCTGGCAGGTCATTGCAAATGCCTTATTCCAAGTCTCAGGGTCATCGGCATACTTCTTAACGTCCTCGCGGGTAGGAAGTCCCTTTGCATACATCTTCTGAAGCGAAGCGTTCGATGGGATATAGACTGAATAGTGGAATATGTTAAAGAATGGCACTACATTGTTGTACTTAGCGTCCTCGGAACTATAGAAGATTGAGTACATCTTCATAGAATCGGGAATAACATAGAAATCTCCGGTTTCTTCGTCCTCCTCAGTAAAGGCCTCATTCTTCAACATTATTTCCTCCAAGTCCACGTTGTTGCAAAGATTGAAGAATTCATAGTAGAGGTCACCTTCATTGGCTGCGTGAGCATACATATTTGTATAAACGTTCTTGGTCGGAGGTGTCGGAACGCCTGAAAGCAGACGGCCATTGGGTTCCCCGCTTGGAACTGTACAGAATGCGAAACCGTTCTTCTGTGAATGAACCGAAGATGCTACAATTTCCATTCCGTTATCAAGTTGCTCAAGTTGCTCACCACCATAGAATTTAATAGCGGTAGGATCGGTAGCATCAATTTTGATTGTACCATAACCCTTTGTTCTGTAGTATTTTCTTTCGGGCTTATTTACAACCCAGTCGTTACCAACCATTGTAAGCAGACCGTCATTCTTTTCGTGAACTATAATAAGGTAGTCCATAATGTCGGTCATACGGTTTCTCATAAAGTCCTGTGAAAGCGGGTGAGCACCGCTACCGACACCGCCGCCGAATCTCTTACCTTCAATACCGGCATTAGATGTCTCGTAGAGCGAATCCTTTAATAAATAGGTGTTTTTATCGAAAGAATGCACTGTAGCCCACAGTTCGGCTTTTTGATGAGAGTTATTGAGTTTGCGGTTTACATCGAAGTGGAAGTCGTAAACCAACGGTTCATCGGCAGCGTTTGTAACGAATGTAATAGGATCGTGATATACGAAGTGGTTATCGCTGGGAATAACGAAGCTGTAATTTGCTTCCATAGCCAACAGATAGTAGTCGTAACGCAACTGCAAAATGGTATTATTGATAATTCTCATATGTTCATATACCGTAGCCGGAGCGTATACTGCCTCATACTTTGCCGGAGCAAACACCTTGTTTAGAAGATACACAACACCGTTGTTGGCAATAATACACTCAGTAACATCGTCACCCTTGACACCGAGTCCTTCCTTTGCATCGTTCATCAAGAGGTCGAACTTGCTACGAACTGCAGTTGTAAATTCCGCTTGCATCATATTGTTCAAGAGTGTAGCAATAAGGCTCTCGGGAATACTATCCAAAGCCTGCAACATTGCAGGAACATTTTCGGGCGAGAAATCGGGCTGAACTTTTTCAGCTGCATCTTTTGCAAAGTTCTCGATATAGAAGTTTCCGGCACCTGTCGCAAAGTAGTTATACAGCGATTCATCGGTCGGCACAAACATAGCACCCATATTTTCAGCACCGCCATAGTTATTGCTTCCCGGGTCAAAGATGAGCTCCTCGTCAATCGAAGGAGATTTCTTGGCATCACTAAGCTTGCTCAACTCTGTTATTCCACTTTCTCGCAAAGCACGGGTTATATAACGCAATGTAAAGACTGAATCTCTCTCAGAACCCTTGTAAAGAGATTTATACTCACTTGTTATATTTGCATCGAACACAGGAATACAGAAACGGTCGAGAAGATGTGAAACAATTTTTACATCTTCACGAAGGCTCAATTCCTCGGCCATATTCGATGGTGGAAGCAATACCTCGTCCAGGCGATACACATAACCGTTCTTACAGGTAATTGTCATTGTATCGTCCGAAAAGCCATCGGTAGGAACGTCGCTTGCAACAAGCTTGCTGCCGAAAATAAAGGCCTCGCCATCGGTATAAGTTTTTTCCTGTACACCGTTCTTCTTGAAAAGGAACTCAATATCCGAAGCTGTGACATTGTTCTTTCCCAAATAGTCTTTCAGGAAGTGCACCATCATCGGAACATCGTTTTTAGAGTTTGCACCTTTCACAAGCAAAAGGTCGTCGGCCTTCTCGCGGTCGTAAAGAATGTCCCAGAATTTATTATACTTCGGCATTTCATCGGCTTTAACCACCGGAATTGTATCGAGCACCGAAATAGAAGTTGTACGACGCAAAGCTGCACCCTCGACAATCTTCTGGGTTTTCGCATCATAGGTGCTTGAGAGCATATCGAGCAACATAGCATTGTCAAGCATCGATGAATAGAAAATATATTTCATCTGAGCCTTAGTCATTTCGGCAATGCTCTTAACGCCCCAAGGATTGTTCTCGAAGAACCTTGCAAAAGCAGCATCATCGGCCACAAACAGTGTCTTACTACCGGTGTGCGAAAGAGTCTCTTTCTCGCCCAAACTGTCAATAAGTTCTACGTAACACGAGTAAGTGTGACCCGGCGAACCGGTCTTCAGAAAGTCATAGATGCTCGCGCCCAACCATTCCGGCTCCCTGTCATCGTAAAAATATTCATCTTTACAAGACTGGAACATACCGCCGACAAGAATCATACACGCCACAAAGAGAGACGCCTTGCCAAATTTACTTAAACGGTGCTTAAACATAAGTGTAAAATTATTAATTATTATTTTTTCGTTTTTTTTAAATTTTCGCTAAAGGGCACAATTCGCCCTTTGGTAACGTGCAAAAATAAGACTTTTCAACAAATATTCGCACTAAGTCGTGTTTTTTTTTGAACTTAAAGCGTTTTTTTCACATTTGAGAATTAAAAAAGCCTCTTTTCCGACTGAGGACAATCAAAAAAGAGGCAAAACGCACTTTTGTATTATTTAACAATCAAATGTTAAAATTCACTTTATTTTTGGCGCATATTTAACTTTTACAGGATTCTCTTTCACAACGTCTGCGAACTCTTGAGGAGTGAATTTTACAGGCTCAACCATAAATTCCGGAACATTGAACGAACGGTCAAAGAAGTCGTAATAACCGGCTGTTGACTGCGGCACAACAAAGGCTTTTTCACTTGTTCCATCGTCATTTATGCGCGCAATGTAAAGGCGGCTGTAGTTATTCTCCTTACGACGGCTGGCAAACAATATCCAGCGCCCGTCACTGCTCCACGAGTGATAACTCTCGGCAAAATCGGAGTTAGCCTTTTCAAGCGGCAGACAACTGCCATTCTCAAGGTTCAACACATAAAGGTCGGCGTCCTTGTGCCAAATGTGGAAACAACCATACTCACCCATTGCAAACAGCAGATACTTTCCGTTGGGAGAAACACGCGGGAATGTAGCGCTTTTGCCTATGCGCGACGCAGCAAAAACTGTATCGACCGCACCGAATTCCCCCGTCGAAGGGTTCCACGAACGGCGCACAATGTCGTATTTTATATCTTTATACCCCTCGAGAAGCTGTTGCACACGCGTCTTTACAGGGTTGTCGCATTTAACCTTAGCAACACAATAATAGAGCGTTTCACCGTCGGGCGACCAAGCCGGAAAGACTTCAAGGTCATTCGGGTCACACGCAACGTGAGTCACAATCTCCCGCTCGGGGTTATAGACAATTATGTCGCTCAAAGTATCCTGCACCTCGACCTTATTGGCGTGTCGAGTGTGGAAAACCTGCCCCGTCGTGTTTACCGAATAAGCCACAATATCGTACTTTGGGTTAAATGCAGGATAGACTCCTGCCGAGATAGTCGAGTCGGTCTTAAGGTCAACTTTCTTCACCTCGCCATTATGCACAAAAACCGTTCCGCCCTTATACTGACGCACGTGGAACTGCATATTATCGGTTTTGTAGTTCTTGTACGCGTGACAATTTATACATTGACCGTGAGGCTCGGCGTTGCCAAGAACATTGCCGTAGATAACCTCCTCGTCGTAGTTTGTAAGGTTACGTTGGTTTATAGTCAGTTTCTCATAGGCCACATACGAAGGCGGAATAAGACGATAAGAGATATAAGTATCTATCGAGTCCTCCGACACGGCGAACCAGAACTGCCTGAACTTTTTCCAGCCGGCATCATCGGCTTCAAAGACATCGACTTTTATGCTATCGCCCTTTGCCGCCGACAACAAACGCCGCCACTCACTCAACGACAAGGCAACCTCACGTCCACCAACAACAACCTCGAACTCTTTTGCCGACAAACGTGTGACATAATCCTCGGCATCACCCTCGACCCGGAACGCAAGAGGGGCTATATTACAAGGTATAGTAACATTGGTATATTCAGGGAATATAACCGGTAACTCATCGACCGTTGTATAAGTATCGGGCAAATGCGGCGTACAAGAGGCCAACGCCACCAACGGCAGTGCTAATATATATTTCAGATATTTCATCATATAACTTTAATTAGTAGGTCTTTATCTTCTTTACAAAGAAATAATAATAGAAATATGTATCGCCATACTCCTCTTTAAACAATGGCGCCATCATTCCATTCAATCGTTCTTCGGTAATATTGGGATAGGTCTTTTTTATGCCGTCTCTTACCCTTGCGACAGAATTCTGGAACCTAATATAGTTTGCCTCGACACCTACCGGACCACGAGAAACAAATGTGTTAAGGAAGTCCTCATCAATCTCCACAGTCTTTCCACCGTCAAGTGTCTTGAAGAGCAACAAAGCCTCTTGATAATGTCGGGGCAACTGCTTAGGCGCATTAGCGCCTACTGTAGCCTGATAATAGCTTATATACCCATTCAACGCCTCCCAAAAGCTCTTGGCATCTTTCTTTATGAGAGTTGTCATAAGCGTCGATTCAATGTACACCGGAGATATATCGCTATGCGCAGCACAAGCTGCTGCGAATGCATCATAATCGCCCGACACCAACACATCACGCATAGACTTAATAAAGCCGAAATTCTTGTTTTCGGACTCTTTTACCGAATTTATGCTGGTTGTCAGGTGCATTTCGACACCCTCGTCGACACCAATAAAATCGTTGTCACAAGCAAACTGCAACGGCTGTGCAAAAACGGGGTCTTTCCCGATAAGGGCAGGGTTTTTCACATACTTTTCCATCTCCACAGCCCATTCGCGGTAAAAAAGAGTACTCTTGAGAATGTTCAAATAACGCTGTGCAAGCCTATATTCACCCGACAAGAGCATTGAACGGGCAGCATCTTTCAAATACTGATGTTTCCACCCGTACTCAACCGAATTTTCCATACACCAGCGATAGCAGTAGTTAAAACGTCCATAGTGGTAATACAGCACGTGGCCATCGGTGTGTGTCATATGTATGGCTATTGGCGACACCGGCAAGGTTCCTCCATCGGGGTAGGAGAACATTTCATACCCGGCACGACCAAGTTTCATCAAGGCCAGATTGCGGTTCAGCACCACCTGACGTGTTGGAACATCAGCCTCGGCTGCATAATCGACAACACGTCGCCACTCCCCTTTCTCCATTGCAATAAACTGTTTATTTTCAATGCGGAAATTTTTATCACAGTACCAGTATCGCACAGCAAACAGCATTGCAAGCACAAAAAGAGCATAAGGAACAAATATCACGCCCTTTTTCGAAAGCAAAGAGCACCTTTTCAAAAGATGCGCAAGGGAAAGCCCCAAACAAGAGAGCGCAAGCATTGCAAACGGAACCCAGTAAACATAGATAGAATGCCAAAATGATGTACCTTCGAACTCCACATCCTTAACATTCTCGGCATTCCACTGAGCCAAAGGCAACCCCACCATATATATATCGCCATACCCCACGGTATCATATATATTATAGTATATCTGCGGCACAAAGGCAACAAGCAACAGCGCAAACAAAGCCTGAAGCAGCACTATCCACACCTTTTCGCCTTTACCGCCCCCTTGAGCCACTCCCACAGCAGCCATAAGCACAACCGATGCAAGACCATAAACGCCCATCAGCGGATAAGCTACACAAGCCCAGACAACAAGAAACAGCAAACGCCACACACCGCCGGACTTTCTATATGCCCACACTGCAAGCAGCGAGAATATCGTACCCAACAATGCCATATAGAAATAGCCTTGCACCTTGAGGTAGAATATCCAGTATCCCAGCAGAGTATCAGTTGCAAGCAACGCAATCACCGGCAAAAGGGCCATTAAAGCAAACCTCGTAGGCACGGCAAACGCCTTTCTAACAAGCCAATAGGCCAAGAAAAGCAGAGCTACATAGATTGTCGCGCCCAATAGCGGATAATGGAAGAATTGATTAAGAAAGCTACCGATATAAGATAGCATACCCGCCGGAACAGCCAAGGTGGCATCAAAAAACACCTTGTCGTAAAGGAATAGCGACAGCCCCTCTATACGTTGCAGCAACGCACTCTCATAGAAACCCAGCAATCCCCATACTAACGCAAAGAACAGCGCTACAATAATTGTCTGCGTTCTTGAGCGCGACAAGCACTCCTCTACTGCCGCAAGAGAGAAGCGCCCGTCCTTTATTCCGGTGTCCGGCGACCGCCTAACAGCCGACCGGCCTGTCGATGCCCCGTTTTTTACTTTACTCATATTTTATTTACGTGTTTATACTATATATTCAAGGAGTTTACACAAACAGATGGTCCTTAGCCCTCGCAAGCATATAATGGTCGAGAATAACCAAAGCCGCCATTGCCTCGACAACAGGCACTGCACGCGGAACCACACAGGGGTCGTGACGGCCACGGGCGAGCAAAGTCGTGTCGCGTCCCTCCTTTGTGACGGTAGGCTGTTCCATAAGCAACGTCGCCACAGGCTTGAACGCCACGCGAAAATATATGTCGTTACCGTTGGAAATTCCGCCCTGAATTCCACCGCTATTATTGGTGCGCGTAGCAACCTCTCCGCAGTTATCGAAGAATATGTCGTTCTGTTGCGAGCCGCGGCCACAAGCCGCCGAAAAACCATTGCCATACTCAAACCCTTTTGCCGCGTTTATCGAGAGCATTGCTGCCGCCAACGACGAGGTTAGTTTTCCGTACAACGGTTCACCAAGCCCCACAGGCACTCCCTTTGCCACACAGGTAACAACGCCGCCCACTGTATCGCCGGCACGTTTGACCTCGGTTATAAGAGCCTCCATCTCCTGCGCCTTTACAGTATCGGGGCAGCGCACCGCATTGCCTTCGGCCGACGGAATATCATATTGAGTATAATCGCCTTCAAGTTCTATTTCACCCACCCGGGAGGTATAGCCCTGCACGGTAATTCCCATTTTGCCAAGCGCGAGCTTTGCAAGAGCACCGGCGCAAACACGCACAGCCGTCTCGCGTGCCGAAGAACGCCCTCCGCCACGATGGTCACGCACTCCATATTTGCGGTCATATACATAATCGGCGTGCGACGGCCGGAATGTCTCGCGCAAATTATCATAGTCGCCACTGCGGTTATTGCTGTTATATATGACAAAAGCTATTGGAGCACCTGTCGAACGTCCTTCGAATATTCCCGAAAGGAACTGCACCTCGTCCTGCTCGTTACGCTGAGTGGTAATTGCGCTTTGTCCCGGGCGGCGACGACGCATCTCGCCACGGACAAACTCCTCGTCAATGACAACCCCTGCGGGGTAGCCGTCGAGGACTCCGCCTATGGCCGCACCGTGCGATTCTCCGAATGTCGTCAGGCGCAATAGCTGACCAAAACTATTCATTTTATTACGTTATTGTTTCATCAATGGCAGCAACCGCCTTCACAACCTTTATCGTTGCAACTGCCTCCGTTACAACCGCTGCAACCACCGCCGCAACTGCACGATGCTTTCAGCGAATCATAGAATTTCTTCATTTCAGACTCCTTGGCAGGGCGAGACTCAACCACGCTGCCAACAAACTGAAGGTCACAACCGGCAAGAGGGTGATTAAAGTCCATCACCACCTTCAACGGAGTTACCTCTTTCACAGTACCGAGTATAGGAGAGCCGTCGGCGCGCATCATCTCCACCACGTTACCGGTATAGATGTGAGCCGAGTCAAATTTCCCGTCTATGGTAAAAACCTCACGGTCAAAGTCCTGAACGTGGTCGGGGTCATACTCGCCGTATGCATCGGCAAAAGGAATCGTAAAGTCAAAAGAATCGCCTTTCTTTAAATCCTTGAGATTCTCCTCGAAAGAGTCGAGAGTGTAACCCACGCCTGTCAAAAAGCCGAAAGGTTGCTCACGGGTAGTCTTTTCAACCTCTTCACACTCACCGTTACGATGCGAATAAAGCGTGTATGACACACGCAGATATTTGTTTGTAATTTCCATAAGTTTATTTGTATTTTGTTAATAATTCCATAGTAAAATTGTTTATATAAGCCACGTGCCCGGCAACCGTTGCCTCGGCAAGTGCCACAAAGCGTTGCAACGATGCTGCAAAAAGCGTTTCGTCCGATGCTGCATCGGCGAGCAGCAACGCCGACATTATACAATAGGCAACAATTTCGTACACACGACGTGCAAGAAAGTCAAGCGCTTCTTGATTTTCGAACGACTGTACTTTTTCAAGCACAGCGGTGTATTGTGCAACCATTGCCTCTATGCGCGCCTTGAGCGAAACAAGCGAAGAGGGAACAGACACCGCAAGATACTCGCCCAACAACTGCGAATAGTAACCGCTTGTAGCGTAACGTATAGCCGCCACCACCTGCAGCTGCGTTGTACCCTCGTATATCGATGTGATACGCGCATCGCGATAAAGACGTTCGCATAAATAGTCACGCATATAACCCGAACCGCCGTGCACCTGCACCGCATCATAGGCATTCTGATTCGCAAACTCGCTGCCCATTCCTTTTACAAGAGGAGTAAGGGCATCGGCGCGCTTCGAGTAGAACTTAGACTCCGTACGCTCTTCGGGTGTCAGCGTCCTCTCGCGTGCAAGGTCCGAGAACTGATAGCTCATATCCACATTTCGGGCAGTCTCGTACAAAAGACTGCGCGCTGCATCGAGCCGGGCTTTCATAGTACCCAACATTTCATATACAGGCGGCAGGTTGACAATACTCTTTCCGAACTGTCTGCGCGACCGGGCATAGGCAAAAGCCTCGCTATATGCAGCCTGCGCAATGGCAACACTCTGCGTGGCAATACCCAGGCGAGCACCGTTCATTAAAGACATCACATATTTTATAAGGCCCATTTTGCGGCTACCGCAAAGTTCTGCCGGAGCGTGGTCAAAGACAATCTCGCAGGTTGGCGAGCCGTGAATACCCATTTTATTCTCTATTCGGCGGGTTTTAACACGCCCGCAAGCCTTCTCGCAGATAAATAGCGACAATCCGCGACCATCGACACTGCCCTCTTCACTGCGCGCAAGCACAAGGTGAATATCGCTGTCGCCATTGGTTATAAAGCGCTTTACGCCATCGAGATACCAACAGTTATCCTCTTCGCTGTATGTTGCTTTAAGACGCACGCTCTGCAGGTCGCTGCCCGCATCGGGTTCGGTAAGGTCCATAGACATTGTGGCACCTGCACTAACCATTGGAAGGTAACGCTCGCGCTGACTGTCGTTACCGAAGTTATAAATTGTCGCAGCGCAGTCCTGCAAGCCCCAGACATTGCCGAAGCCGGCATCGGCGCGACAAACAAGTTCTTGCATCATTGTAAAGACCGCAACAGGAAAGTTAAGGCCGCCATACTCACGGGCAAGAGATACACCCATAAGCCCGGCCTTGCCGAAAATGTCGAAATTCTCGACCGTTGCAGGAGCATAATGTACACGCCCATTGACTACCGCAGGCCCCTCCGCCTCAATCTTTTCGGCATTAGGAGCTACTGTCTCGGCGCAAAGTTCGCCCACAAGATTCAGTGTCTGTTCATAGCACTCAACAGCCTCGGCAAAATCTATTGGTGCGTAATTGAAACTGTCGGCCTGTGTATAACCACGCTCCTTCATCTCAACGATACGTTTGAGAAGAGGGTGGCTCAAATAATGCCGAAGTTCTTTATTATCAATATAATAGTTCATTGTTTCTGCTGATAAAAAGTTATTAGTTTGGGAAGAACCTCCTCGACCTTGCCCGTTACAACATAATCGGCCAAAGTATTTATCGGAGCATCGGGGTCACTGTTTACCGAGATAATCATTCCACTCTCCTGCATTCCCGACACGTGCTGTACCTGCCCCGATATTCCGAATGCAAAATAGACCTTCGGACGCACCGTTACGCCCGTCTGCCCTATCTGACGGTCACGTGTAGTATAACCCGCATCTATAGCGGCACGCGTTGCGCCTACCTCGGCGTGCAACAGCCTGGCAAGAGTAAACAGCTTGTCGAAATTCTCCTTGCTGCCCACGCCGTAGCCTCCCGCAATTACAACAGACGCATTCTTGAGTTTATTATCGGCGGGTTTAACCTTACGTTCAATTATATCTATTATAAAATCGGCGTCACCGACATAGTCACCAACATTGTGACAGACAACCTCTCCTACATACTCTTCGGGGCGCACGACACGCAACGGCATTACCCCTTCGCGCACCGTTGCCATTTGCGGACGATTATAAGGGTTAACAATGGTTGCGACTATATTACCGCCAAAAGCCGGACGCATCTGGTAGAGCAGATTCTCTATCGTTGTTCCGTTTTTCTTATCCTCGTACGGTCCAATCTCGAGCGAGGTGCAATCGGCTGTAAGCCCACACTGCAGATGAGCAGTAAGGCGGGGCGCGAGGTCACGTCCAACAACCGTTGCTCCGACGAGGAATATCTGATACCCCTCCTCTTTCACGAGCTTGCCAAGCGCTGCTGTATGCGGCAGAGTCGTATAGGGCGAAAGACGCTCGTCCTCAAAAAGGTGTAATTTGTCGACACCGTACTTAAAAACCTGCGCCGGCACTCCCGAGAGGTCACCGCCCAGAGCAACAGCCTCGAGCGAGACACCGAGTTTGTCGGCAAGGCGACGGCCCTCGCTGAGCAGCTCAAGGCTGACATCAACGACTCTCGTACCATCAAGTTCGCAATAAACCAGTATATTGTCCATAAGTTTACCCTATTGTGTGATTTTCCAAAAGCTCCGACAACAAAGCCTTTATATCCTCATCGGAACTTGTATAACGTTTGCTCTCTTTCGCCTTAAAAACTATATTGTCGACTTTCTTGACCTTTGTCGGAGAACCGGCCAAGCCGCAACGTGACGCATCACCACCGACATACTCAAGATTCCACTCCTTTATAGTAAGAGACTCATCGGCTGCGGCCTGTGTCGAATATCTATATTCAGGCGAGGCCTGCTCGGCGGGAGTGGCAGCACGGTGGAAGCGCATCATTCTGTACACATTGCGCGGACGGCAAGGTGCAGCAGAGCCATCGACGGTAAGCAGCAACGGCAATGGAGCCGCAACAGTTTCGGTTCCGCCTTCAATGGTACGTTCAAGAGTCAGCCTGCCCTCCTGCAAAGAGATAATTTTACGCACACACGTTACTTGTGGCAGCCCCAGCATATATGCAACCTGCGGCCCGACCTGTGCTGTATCGCCGTCTATTGCCTGACGTCCGCACAGAACAATATCGCACGCGCCCAATTTGCGCACAGCCGCCGAAAGGGCGTAAGAGGTCGCAAGAGTATCGGCACCGGCAAAGGCACGGTCCGTAAGCAACACTCCCGCATCGGCTCCTCTATAAAGCGCCTCACGCAAAATCTCCGCCGCACGCCCCGGCCCCATTGTCAACACCGTCACTCGGCTGCCGGGGTTATTGTCTTTGAGGACAAGAGCCTGCTCCAGCGCGTTAAGGTCATCGGGATTAAAAATCGCAGGAAGAGCCGAACGGTTTATTGTACCGTCGGCATTCATTGCCTGAGCACCCGCATTGCGGGTATCGGGCACCTGTTTTGCCAAAACTATAATATTAAGTCCCATAAAACTATACGCTAAAATCGCCGTTCTTTCGGCAAAGTTAGGCAACAAAGATATAAATTGTTCAATAAAAACATTAAAAATCCAAACAAAGATACATTATAAATATTGGAAATTTAACTTTACAGAGAAAAAAACATTTAAAAATTCATTTCTTTACCGCAAATTATTATCTTCGCAGAATTAACACACAAGGGAAATTCTGTATGGGAAAAAGTATTATAAGAAGTCTGCTGATTATGTTTACAGCGTTATTTACCGTTGCTTGCGAGGGGTATAAAACAGATGATAATTTTATAACTACCGACGGTACTCGGCTCAAGAGAGGCGAAGCCCCTTACCGCTATATAGGCACAAACCTTTGGTACGCAAGCATTCTTGCATCGACCGGCGAGGGCGGTGACAGAGAGCGGTTCTGCAAAGAGCTCGACGCTCTTAAGGAGCTTGGAGTGACCAACCTGAGGATACTTTCGGGACCCGACGCGGGCAGCAGCCTCGCCAACCCCGCCAAGCCCTACCTGCAAACAGCCCCCGGAGTACTCAACGACACCATACTCAAAGGACTAGACTTTGCCATTGCCGAGCTTGAAAAGCGAAATATGACAGCGGTAATATACCTCAACAACGCGTGGGATTGGAGCGGCGGTTACGGGTTCTACCTCAAGGAATGCGGATACGGCGACTCGCCCGACACAAACATTGAAGGCGGATACAATCGCTACGTTGACTACTGTGCACATTTCACTCGCGAACAGAAAGCTCTCGAAATGTATTACGCTTACATAAGACTTATTGTATCGCGCAAGAACAGTATTACCGGACGTCAATACAAGGACGAACCCGCCATAATGGCGTGGCAGTTGTGCAACGAGCCCCGTCCCTTTGCCAAAGAGAATAAAGAAGCCTTTGCAAAGTGGATTTCCGAGGCCGCAGCTATAATAAAAAGCATCGACCCCAACCACCTTGTGTCGACAGGCAGCGAGGGGTACATAGGTTGCGAGCTTGACAGCGAGCTATACGAACAAATACACGCCGACAAGAACATCGACTACCTGACCATTCACATCTGGCCCGTAAACTGGGGCTGGGCAAAGCGTTCCGACCCCGACAGCGACATTGTGTACGCCTGCGAGGAGAGCGGAATGTACATCAGCGAGCACGTCGACATTGCCAACAAATTAAACAAGCCACTGGTAATTGAGGAGTTCGGATTCTCGCGTAAAGGCAACGAGGCAGGCACAGGGATACCCACCGACAGCCGCGACACATTCTACTCGTTCATCTTTGCGGCGGTCGACAACAGCGTCAAGAATAACGGCCCCATTGCGGGTTGCAACTTCTGGGGCTGGGGCGGCAGCGGACGTCCGCGTGACCTTGTGTGGCAATCGGGCGACGACTACCTGTGCGACCCTCCACACGAGCCACAAGGGTGGTACTCGGTGTTCGACAACGACACTACCACAATAGAGATCATCAAGCAATACACAACAGCTATTGCAGTTGCGGAAAACAAATGAAAAAACAATAAAAAACTTATAACTTATGTACAAAAAAGACAATCGCATTGTTGCCACGCTCGACGCCGGTGGCACAAACTTCGTATTCGGCGCAATGAGAGCAGGAGAGTTCATCATCGACCCCATCTCTGTGCCGGCACAATCACACGACCTTGACCTGTGTTTGCAAAATATGGTCAACGGATTCCGTCAGGTATTCGACCGGCTCGATGAGAAGCCCGTTGCAATAAGTTTCGCATTCCCCGGCCCCGCCGACTACCCCAACGGCATCATCGGCGGCTACCTGCCCAATTTCCCGTCGTTCCGCGAAGGTGTTGCATTGGGAGCATTCCTCGAGAAGCAGTTTGGAGTACCGGTGTTCATAAACAACGATGGCGACCTTTTTGCATACGGTGAAGCATTATGCGGTGTACTTCCGCAAATTAACAACCGTCTTAAGGAACTTGGTTCCACAAAGCAATATAAAAACCTGATAGGATACACCCTTGGCACAGGATTCGGTATAGGCGTGGTTATTGACAACCGTCTCAACCGTGGCGATAACTCTTGCGTCGAGACATTCTGTCTGCGCCACAAGGAGATGCCCGGAATCATTGTCGAGGACGGAGTAGCCATTCGTGCGGTTCGTCGCGTCTATGGCGAAAAGAGCGGTAACCCCGAGCACGAACTAACTCCAAAAGATATATGCGAAATTGCCGACGGCACACGCAGCGGCGACAAGGAGGCCGCAAAGGAGGCTTTTGCGACATTGGGACGCATTGCCGGTGCTGCAATATCCACCGCTGTTACAATAATAGACGGTCTTGTAGTAATTGGCGGTGGTGTCTCGGCTGCAAGCCGTTGGATTATGCCCGCCCTGCTCGATGAGATGCGCTCCAAACTGCACACCCTTACCGGCGACGAGGTAAACCTTGTACAAATGAAAGTGTATGACCTTGAAAACCCCGATGAATTCGAGCTTTTTGCTAAGGGTGAGGTTAAGAAAGTCAAAGTATATGGCGAGGAGAGATACGTCGACTACGACAGCCAAAAACGCATAGGCATTGCTATATCAAAACTTGGAGCGAGCAAGGCAGTGTCAGTTGGAGCATACGCATTCGCGCTCAGCGAGCTCGACAAAAGATAACAGACTATGAGAAAGACCGCAACACTACTGGCAGCATTGCTTTTGGCAACGCTTACATATTCGCAAAAACCGACAGACTTTGTAAACCCATTCATTGGAACAACAAATTTCGGCACCACCAACCCCGGCGCAGTAACCCCCAATGGTATGATGTCTGTTGTACCATTCAACGTAATGGGGTCGGACCTCAATGTCTTTGACAAGGACAACCGCTGGTGGTCGGCACCGTATGAATATAACAACAAATTCTTCACCGGATATGCGCACGTTGCACTGAGCGGCGTTGGTTGCCCCGAAGCTTCGTCGTTGCTCATTATGCCTACAAGCGGAGAGCTTGACGTCAACTACTACAACTACGGCAGCGAGTATAGTGCCGAGATTGCATCGCCCGGATACTACAGCAACCAACTTGCAAAATACGGAATAAAGACCGAGGTTACTGCCACCACGCGCAGTGCTTGCGAACGCTACACATTCCCGGCCGGCAAAGGCAACATTATCCTGAATCTTGGACAAGGCCTCTCGAACGAATGTGGCGCAATGGTGCGTCGTGTAAGCGACACCGAGATTGAAGGATTCAAGCTGCTGGGAACATTTTGTTACACAACGCAGGCTGTATTTCCGATATACTTTGTTATGCGCGTGTCAAAAAGCCCCGACAGCGAGGGTCCTTGGAAATTCCAACCGTTGCTCACCGGCGTAGAGGCCGAATGGACACCCGACGACGGCACATACAAGCTATACGAAAAATACTATAAGGAAATTGCCGGCGACAATATCGGTTACCGTTTCTGCTACGACAATCTTACCGAAGGCGAGCAGATTACGGTACAAATGGGCGTATCGTTTGTTTCGATAGAAAATGCGAGAGAAAATCTCAATTCCGAACAGGGAGGAAAGAGTTTCGACGACATTCACGCACAAGCTGTCAATCGGTGGAACGACGACCTTGGGCGCATACGTGTTGAAGGAGGCACAAAGGAGCAACAGACTGTTTTTTACACAGCACTGTACCACGCCCTCATACACCCGAGTATTGTAAGCGACGTCAACGGCGAATACCCCAAGATGGAGAGTGCCGGCACAGGAAAAAGCGACCACACCCGATACACGATATTCTCGCTGTGGGACACCTACCGCAACCTGCACCAGTTGCTGACACTCGTATACCCCGAGCGTCAGACAGATATGCTACGCACAATGGTGGGAATGTACGAAGAATGGGGCTGGCTGCCACGCTGGGAACTATTCGGGCGTGAGACATTCACAATGGAGGGCGACCCCGCAGCAATAGTCATTGCCGACAGTTGGATAAAAGGCTTGCGTAACTTTGACATTAAGAAGGCGTACGAGGGTATGTTAAAGTCAGCAACCACCGAAGGTGCAAAGAACCCCATACGTCCCGACATTGACCCTTATATAAAGGAGGGTTATATTCCACTGTGGTACTTCTCGAGCGACCTGTCGGGCGACAACTCCGTATCGCACGCGCTTGAGTACTGTTCGGCCGACTATGCAATAGCACAGCTTGCCGACTCACTCGGCGACAAGTGTCGTGCAAAGGAGTTCAAGAAGCGTTCGCAGAGCTACCGCCGATACTTCTGTAAAGAGCACGGCACACTACGTCCCCTGACCAAAGAGGGCAAGTTCTTAGGAGACTTCGACCCATCGACAGGCAAGAATTTCGAGAACGTCCCGGGCTTCCACGAAGCATCGGCTTGGTGTTACACCTTTGCCGTTCCACACGATATTGCCGGTCTTACAAAACTGATGGGTGGCAAAAGAAACTTCATCAAAAGCCTGCAAGGAGTTTTCGACAACGGGCACTACGACCCCGCCAATGAGCCCGACATTGTGTACGCATACCTTTTCAGCCGCTTTAAAGGCGAAGAGTGGCGCACACAAAAAGAGGTTAAAAGAATTCTTGACAGCCACTATCGCAACACCCCGGACGGAATCCCCGGCAACGACGATACAGGCACAATGTCGGCGTGGGCAGTATTCTCAATGATGGGACTCTACCCCGATTGTCCCGGCGAGCCAACCTACACGCTCACCACCCCGGTGTTCGACAAGGTAACCATATCCACTCCTGAAAGTGACATTACAATAGAGTGCGACCGCCCGAGCAGCGATTGTCACTATATTGACAACATAAGCCTCAACGGCAAGAAGAGCGGCTACCGCATTACACATAACCAACTGCTCGACAACGCAAAAATAGAACTTAAACTAAAAAAAGATATAAAATGAGAGCTATAAGCAAAATAGCAGCCCTGTCGCTGCTCGTGGTTGCATCGTGCGCGCCCAATCAGAAAGCCACAGAGAGCAGCGCCGTGCAACAAAAGCTAACAGAGTGTGTAAACCCGCTTATCGGCAGTGGCGGGCACGGACACGTCTTTGTGGGTGCAAGCGTTCCTTTTGGAATGGTACAACTGGGCCCCACCAGCATCAACGAACAGTGGGATTGGTGTTCGGGTTACCATCAGGACGAAGCGTCGGTAATCGGATTCTCTCACACACATCTTAGCGGCACAGGCATAGGCGACCTTTTTGACGTCACGGTTATGCCCGTCACAGGCGAAGTCAAATATGCTCGAGGAACTATAGACAACCCCGAGAGTGGATTATGGTCTATTGCCGATCGCAGCGCCGAAATTGCAGAGCCCGGATACTACTCGGTACCGCTCACGCGCTACGGCATAAAGGCCGAACTGACAGCAACGGCACGCGTGGGCCTGCACCGCTACACATTCCCGCAAAACAGTGAGGCCGCACTTATATTCGACCTCGAGAACGGCGGTTGTTGGGACGAACCGGTAGAAACATTTATGCAAGCCGAAGGCAACAACCGCATAGTGGGCTACCGCTACTCAAAAGGCTGGGCAAAGAACCAGCGTATTTACTTTGCCGCCGAGTTTGCAAAGCCATTCGACAAATTCGAGCTCAAGGGCACTAATAATATGTACGGACGCGCATCGTTCAGTACCGACAAGGACGAGCCTATAATGCTTAAGGTGGCAATATCGCCAGTAAGCATCGACGGTGCAAAGCTTGCGCTCGAACAGGAACTGCCCGGGTGGAATTTTGAAGAGGTACGCAACGCCGCCGTCGACAAATGGGAGACTGAGCTCGCTTGCATTAAAGCGACTTTCGAGGACGAAGAGTGTAAAAAAATCTTCTACACAGCAATGTACCACGCGATGATAGCCCCAATGCTATTCAGCGACGTGAACGGCGACTACCGTGGAGCCGACGACAACGTTTACCACAGCGACAAGCCCCGTTACACCTGTTTCTCGCTATGGGACACCTACCGTGCCAAACAACCGCTTATGACAATAATACAACCCGAAAAAGCTGGAGAGTTTGTTGCAACAATGGTCGATATATGTGACAAACAAGGCGACCTCCCCGTTTGGCATCTGTGGGGCAACGAGACCGATTGTATGGTGGGCGACCCGGGCATTCCGGTTGTTGCCGACGCTATCGTGAAAGGCATAGAAGGTTTCGACCGCGAAGCGGCATTTGAAGCAATAAAAAAGACCGCTGCAAGCAATGAACGAGGAAAAGAATTCCGCCACAAACACGGCTATATACCCTGCAACCTCTTTAATGAAGCTGTCGCATACGATATGGAGTATGCCATTGCCGACGCCGCTGCAGCCAACGCCGCCAAGGCTCTTGGCAAACAAGCCGACTGCAAAGAGTTTACAAGAAGAAGCCACTCTTACCGTAAATTTTTCGATAAAGAGACCGGATTCATACGCGGAGTGGACGATAAAGGCTCGTTCCGTACCCCATTCAACCCATACTATTCGATTCACAGGGCCGATGACTATTGCGAGGGCAACGCCTGGCAATACACTTGGTTGGTTCCTCACGACATTGAGAATTATGCAGAACTCTTCGGAGGCAAAGAAGCCTGTATAACACGACTCGATTCACTATTCCTTGCACCATCGACAATTGATGGCGACCCTTCGCCCGACATTTCCGGATTGATTGGTCAATTTGCGCACGGTAACGAGCCCAGCCATCATATTTTGTACCTATATACAATGTTAGGCGAACCGCACAAGACCGCCGAGCTTGTACGCGAGGTTATGAAAACACAGTACCGCAATAATTTCGACGGTCTGTCGGGCAACGAAGATATGGGACAGATGTCGTCGTGGTACATAATGTCCGCACTCGGTTTCTACCAGGTTGAACCGGCCGGCGCACGCTACTGGTTCGGGTCACCCGCCGTCGAGCGTGCCGAGTTGAGGGTTTCAGGAGGCACATTTACTATCGAGACCGTGAACAACAGCGACAAGAATATTTACATAAAGAGCATAAAGCTCAACGGGAAGACACATAATTTACCATACATTGAACACGCCGATATAGTTCGTGGCGGAACACTTACAATTGAGATGAGCGACACGCCAGCAAAGTGGTGGTAATATTATACAACAGGAAAAGACCTATAAATAAAGGAAACCCTCCAACCAAAAGCCTCGTCAGAGTGTTTATACCTTACCAAAGGATTTACACTATGACGAGGCTTACTTTTTTAACCCTTCTCATTGTCGCCTTTGCCACACAGACGACGGCACAAGAAACAATGAGAAAGGGCGGATACTCCGACGGTGACGAGTATCTTGACGGGGCGCTGCCCCCACAGTGGAACAACGGTGAATATTTCAGTCAAACTCTACCACCCGACGACAAATGGTGGCAGAACTTCGACGACCCCTTGCTCGACTCACTCATAAACATCGCTGCCAAGAACAACTACTCGGCACTAAGCGCAATGACAAATATCATCAAGGCAAAAGCCGCCTGGCGCATTGCACAAGGCAAAATGTTGCCGACGCTTGATATGAGCATTGGGTGGCAGCGCACAAAAACAAGTGGTAACGCTCCTCAAACAATGTACCGCGAGGCGTGGGAGGGACAGTTCAGCACTCTGCTGTCAATGCAGTGGCAAGCCGATGTGTTCGGAGCTATATATATGCGCTCCAAGGCACAAAAAAAACTTTTTATGGCAACAGCCGAAGAGTACAATGCAGTAATGGTCACCCTTGCCGCCAATGTGGCAACAACCTATTTCTCGCTGCGTCAGGCGCTTGCCGAAATGGAGGTCATTCGCTGGAACGTAGAGTCGCAACGCGAGATTATGGAGATTGCCACGTCGCGATACAACAGCGGCCTTGCATCGAAACTCGATGTTGCACAAGCGCGTAGCGTATATTACAGCACCAAGGCCAAGATTCCCGCGATGCAAGCAACGATAGAAGGTTATCGCAACACTATGGCGGTGCTGCTGGGTTTATACCCACAGGAACTTGACGGTTGGCTAGAGGAAGGATACGCCCTGCCAGAATACATAAAACCCATTGAGGTTGGTGTTCCGGCAATGCTGCTGCGCCGCCGTCCCGACGTACGCGCCGCCGAGAAACAGGTTGAGGCCAATGCTGCCCTTCTTGGTGCCGCCAAGCGCGACTGGTTTCCACAGTTGCTACTCACGGGGTCCATAGGATTTACATCGGGAGAGTTGAACAAATTGTTTCGTTCCCGCAGCCTTACCTGGGAGATTGCACCATCACTGACGTGGAATATATTCAGCGGCGGCGAGAGAATAAACGCCACGCGCGAGGCACAAGCCACACTCGACCAGAGCATAATAAACTTCAACAGCACCATACTCACTGCAATGCAAGAGGTCGAAAATGCAATGTCACAATACAAATATTCCATTGAACAGATTGTAACACTGCGCGAAGCTATGAACCAGAACGAAGAAACGCTCTCGATATCGCTTGAGCTCTACAAGCAAGGACTAACCCAGTTCCAGAATGTGCTTGATGCACAACGTTCGCTGCTCACCTATCAGAATTATCTTGTTCAGGCCCACGGCAGTTCGCTAATATACCTTGTACAACTTTATGAAGCCCTTGGCGGCGGCTGGTAAAATAAAAAATAACAGAAAATGAGAAAGATTATATTCGCAGTGGCGATGCTCGCACTGACAGCGTGCCACAAAAAAGAAGAGAGCGCCACCGGTGCTATGCGGTTACCGGTAGAGGTTGCAAACCCCGTTGTAAAGGATATTATTCTGAGCAGAGAGTACCCCGGATACCTCGCAGCCGAAGCGACCATACCAATTATGGGGCGTGTGAACGGCACAATAACCAAGCGCAGTTTCACCGAGGGTAGCAAAGTAAAGAAAGGCGACATTCTATTCGTAATAGAGCCTACACTTTACGAGAATGCTGTGGAACAGGCTGCTGCGACACTCAAGACCGCGCAGGCACAGTTAGAATATGCAAAAAGCAATTATGAGCGTATGAAGATTGCCATAAACAGCAACGGCGTGAGCGAGATTGACCTTCTGCAAGCCAAGAGCAGTGTCGAGAGTGGCGAAGCTGCTGTTGCCAACGCCAAGGCTGCGCTCAGCAGCGCAAAGACCAAGCTTGGATACTGTTACATAAAGGCTCCCGAGAGCGGTTATATGAGCCTCGAGAACTACCCTGTTGGCGCGTACATATCGGGCGAGATGAGCCCTGCCGAACTATGCCGTTTATACAAAGACGAAATAATGTACGCTTACTTTGACATTACCGACAACCAATGGCTGAAAAAGATTCAGAAAGGAACCGAGGGCATCGACCAAAGTCACGTAACATTCAGCATAGGCAATGGCAACGTATTCAAGTGGGGTGCAGAAATTGATTTTCTTGCTCCTGCCGTAAATCTCAGCACCGGAACATTAAAGATTCGTGCAAGGTTCGACAACAGCAACGGGACACTCAAGCCCGGCAGTTACATAAACGTCACGATGCCCTACGATGAGGTCAAAAACGGGATTCTTGTCCACGACGCCTCCATAGGCACCGACCAGTTAGGAAAGTATCTGTATATTGTAAACGATTCAAGCGAAGTGGAATACCGCCGAATAAACATCGGAGAGCTGATAGACGACACAATGCGTCTTGTAACCGAAGGGCTCACAGCCAATGAGCGCTATGTAACAAAGGCCCTGCTTAAAGTACGCAACGGAATGCAGGTAACCCCTATTATGAATGAATAAAAAGAGCAACTATGCGATTCTCAAAATTTTTCATAGAACGGCCCATTTTCGCAACTGTACTATCCCTGTTGCTATTGGTTGCCGGAGGGGTGGCACTCTTCGTGCTCCCCATAGACCAATACCCGTCTATAACCCCGCCTACAGTTCAGGTTACCGCAGTATACCCCGGTGCTAATGCCGAGACTATAGCCCAAACAGTAGGAATACCCATAGAACAACAGGTCAACGGCGTTGACGGAATGATTTATATGAGTTCAACCTCATCTTCATCGGGCACATACCAACTGACTGTGACATTCGAAGTCGGCACAGACATAGATATGGCAACAGTACTTGTACAGAACAGGGTTAACATTGCAATGAACTCACTCCCAAGCGAGGTTACCCAACAAGGAGTTACAGTGCAGAAACAATCGACGAACATTGTGCTGTTTATTACCCTTACGGGCAACGCCGATTATGACCAGTTATACCTGTCAAATTATGCCGAGCTGCAACTCGTTGACCAACTGGCACGAACCCCGGGCGTGGGAGGAGTCAATATTATGGGAGCAGGCAATTACTCTATGCGTGTATGGCTGAATCCCGAGGCTATGCGCATAAGAGGTGTGTCGGCCTCGGAGGTCTATGCAGCCATAAGCAAACAGAATCTCGCAATTTCAGCCGGATACGTTGGACAGACACTCGACAATAGCGCCGACAATGCTTTCCAGTACACACTAAACGTGCAAGGGCGTTTGAAGAGCGCCGCCGAATTTGCAGACATTGTCATTCGAAACAACGGAGTGGAGATGTTACGTTTGGGCGACATCGCCGAAATTGAAATTGGGAGCGAGACATACTCGGCCTCATCGCGTCTCAAGGGAAAGCCTACCGCCGCGCTTGCTGTGTACCAATCGCCCGGCTCAAGTTCATTGGCTGTTTCAAAAGCGGTAAAGGCAAAAATGGAGGAGCTTGCCGAAGCCTTTCCACCAGGGGTTGAGTACCAGATTGCGCTCGACACGACCGACGTTGTTCGCAGTTCGATAGAAGAGGTACTATACACCTTTCTAGAAACGACACTCCTTGTCATTCTTGTAATTTTCCTGTTTCTGCAGAATTGGCGCGCTACACTCATTCCCTGCCTTACCATTCCTGTATCGCTCATCGGAACACTGGCGGTGATGCTGCTGTTGGGATTTTCGATAAACACCCTTACACTGTTCGGTCTTGTGCTGGCCATTGCCATTGTAGTAGACGATGCCATTGTGGTTGTTGAAAATGCAACACGCATACTTGACGAAGAGGGATTGCCGCCACGCGAAGCCACTGAGAAGGCGATGGAGGAGATCTCAGGTCCTATAGTAGGCGTCGTGCTTGTGATGCTTGCGGTGTTTATTCCCACAACAATGATTGGCGGAATATCGGGCGAACTATACAAGCAGTTTGCACTGACCATTGCCACAGCCACACTCCTGAGCGGTTTCAATTCGCTCACGTTGACCCCGGCTCTGAGTGCACTACTGCTGCGCCCTACAAAAAACAGGAAACAAGGAGCATTCTTCAGAATTTTCAACAAGGGCTACAATGCCGTACAACAATTATTCGACAAGTGCGTACAGTTCCTGCTGCACAGGGCGTGGATTGCGGCAATCTCATTCATAGCAATGGTTGCGCTGGCAGTCTATATGTTCACACAGTGGCCAACGACATTCATTCCCGACGAGGACGATGGTTATTTTATCGTGAGCGTGCAGTTGCCGCCTGCAAGTTCACTGTCCCGTACCGAGCAGATATCGAAAGAGGTTGAAAATATTATTGCCCAATACCCCGAGGTAAAGACCTATATAAGCATTAGCGGATTCAGCATTATGAACAGCGGCAGGCAGAGTAATGCGGCAAGCCTATTCGTTGTGCTCAAGGATTGGAGTCTGAGAAAAGAAAAAAGCCAGTCGGCAGCAAGCATTGTAGAGCGCTTCAACCAAGAGGCATACGTCAAAATAGCCGAAGCACAATGCTTCGCATTCGTACCGCCTGCAATTCCCGGTATCGGCAACGTCGGCGGCCTTCAAATGCAGTTAGAAGACCGCAAGGCCCTGGGGCTCGCAGAGACACAAAAAGCTGTCGAGGCTCTCACCGAGGAGAGCGGCAACGAGAGTGCCATTGCCGCGGCAAACAGTTCATTTGAGGCCGACGTTCCGCAATATTTCCTGAATATCGACCGCAACAAGGCTATAGCTATGGGACTCGACGTGGGAGCAGTGCTGTCGACACTCAGTTACTATATGGGCGCACTCTATGTAAACGACTTTGTGTTGCTGGGACGAATATGGCAGGTAAAGATGGCTGCCGGAGAGAGAAGCCAGAAGATTATCGAGAATGTGATGCAATTAAGCCTTGCCAACGACAAAGGCGAGATGGTACCCTTCAGCAGTTTCATCACCACCGATGAGATTTTAGGCATTGACCAGCTGACACGATATAATATGTACAACAGCGCCACATTGACTTTTAACACTGCCGACGGATACAGTTCAAGCGAGGTAATGGAGGAGGTTGCGCAGATGTTCAGAGCGAGATTGGGCGAAGAGTTCGGATACGAGTGGACAGGTGTAGCCTACCAGGAACAAACAGCCGGCAAGAACACCGGCATAATTCTGGGGATTGCACTACTTGTGGCGTTCCTTGTGCTTGCAGCTCAGTACGAGAGCTGGACAAGCCCCATAGCAGCAATAATGGGAGTACCTATTGCGCTGTTGGGAGCGATTATCGGTTGTTGGATAGCAGATATTCCCGTGAGTATATACACCGAAATTGGTATTATACTACTGATAGCGCTAAGCGCAAAAAACGGAATTCTCATTGTTGAGTTTGCACGCGATTACCGTGCTGCAGGAAACGACATACGCTACAGTGCCGCCGAGGCCGGCCACGTACGATTACGCCCAATTCTGATGACCTCGTTTGCATTTGTTATCGGCGTGCTGCCGCTACTCTTTGCCGGTGGAGCCGGTGCCGGAGCGCGTCTGTCATTAGGTGCAGCAGTCGTGTTCGGTATGTTGCTCAACACAGTCATCGCCACCTTGTACATTCCAAACTGGTACGAATGGGCACAGCGTCTCGAAGAACGCTGGAAAAAGCGCCCTGCCAATGAAACGAACAAGAATTTGAAGGTATAGTATAAAAAATATCGGCAATTGCCGATATTTTTTATACAGTTTATTATCTTTGCGGTACACTGCAAAAACAGCGACACTCGCAGTGTCGCTTGACAATGTAATATAAATATATAACCATACAGACTATGAGCGAGAAAGTTTCTATGCCTTGGGAAGAGCGTCCCGAAGGCTGTAATGACGTTATGTGGCGTTACTCAAAGAACCCGGTTATAGACCGTTACGCAATCCCCACATCGAACAGTATTTTCAACAGCGCTGTCGTACCCTTCAAGGACGGCTACGCCGGAGTATTCCGCTGCGACAACAAAGCGGTACAAATGAACATCTTTGCAGGATTCAGCAAAGACGGAATAAACTGGGAGATTGAGCACGAACCCATAGTGTTCAAAGCCGGCAATACCGATATGATTGAATCGGAGTACAAGTACGACCCACGCGTTACCTGGATTGAGGACCGCTATTGGATTACCTGGTGCAACGGTTACCACGGCCCCACAATAGGCATAGCCTACACATTCGATTTCAAAGAGTTCTTTCAGTGCGAGAATGCCTTTTTGCCCTTCAACCGCAACGGAGTACTTTTCCCGCAGAAGATTAACGGCAAGTACGCAATGCTCAGCCGCCCCAGCGACAATGGCCACACCCCGTTCGGCGACATATACATCAGCTACAGTCCCGATATGAAGTTTTGGGGTGAGCACCGTTGCGTAATGAAGGTGACACCCTTCCCCGAGAGCGCTTGGCAGTGTACAAAAATAGGCGCAGGTTCGGTGCCTATACTTACCGACGAGGGGTGGTTGCTCTTTTACCACGGAGTTATTACCACCTGCAACGGTTTCCGCTACTCTATGGGCGCGGCTCTGCTCGACAAAGAGGACCCGTCAAAAGTTCTATACCGCACAAAGCCCTATTTATTGGCACCTGCCGCACCATATGAACTTGCAGGAGATGTACCCAACGTCGTGTTTCCTTGCGCCGCACTCAACGAAGGCGACAAAGTAGCAGTCTACTACGGCGCCGCCGACACTGTAGTGGGAATGGCATTTGGTTACATATCGGAGATTATCGACTTTATAAAAAAGAACAGTACAAAATAAAGACGAAACGACATAAATAAGTCTCCCGCAAGGAGGCTTATTTATGTTAATGGGCACAAGGGTTCGGCAAAGGATATTCAAGCAACAGAATATAATCACAAACACATTCCCGGCCCGATTAAGATTCCCGCAAAGGTTAAAAAAGACAATCTTTCCCGTTTTTTTGCTCTATTAAAGAAAAATTTCTTTAATTAGTTTTTTATATTAAATAAAAATTATATCTTTGCACTTGGAGAACTTTGAGAATTTCGCGCAAAAGCGAATTTTACAAGGTTTTTAGAGATATAAAGAGAAAATATCAATTAGTAATTTAATTTTTATAAATTATGGCAACATTAGATCTTACCAAGTATGGTATTACAGGTGCAGTAGAGGTGCTCCACAACCCCTCTTACGAGCAGCTTTTTGCAGAGGAGACAAAGCCCGAGCTTCAGGGTTTTGAGGTTGGTCAGGTTACAGAGCTTGGCGCAGTAAACGTAATGACAGGCGTTTACACCGGCCGTTCACCCAAAGACAAGTTCATTGTAAAGGACGCTACATCAGAGAACACCGTATGGTGGACATCAGAGGAGTACAAAAACGACAACAAGCCCGTTACAACAGAGGCTTGGAACGCTCTCAAGGAGATTGCTACAAAAGAGCTCTCAAACAAAAGATTGTTCGTTGTTGACGCATTCTGCGGTGCAAACCCTGCTACACGTCTAAAGGTACGTTTCATTATGGAGGTTGCTTGGCAGGCTCACTTCGTAACAAATATGTTCATTCGCCCCACAGCCGAGGAGTTGGCTAACTTCGGCGAGCCCGACTTTGTTGTTTACAACGCGTCAAAGGCAGCTGTTGCCAACTACAAGGAGCTTGGTTTGAACTCAGAGACAGCAGTTGTATTCAACCTCACATCACGTGAGCAGATTATCCTCAACACCTGGTACGGCGGTGAGATGAAGGAAGGTATGTTCTCTATGATGAACTACTACTTGCCTCTCCAGGGCATCGCTTCAATGCACTGCTCGGCCAACACAAACGAGAAGGGCGAGACAGCTATCTTCTTCGGTCTGTCAGGTACAGGAAAGACAACTCTTTCTACCGACCCCAAGCGTATGCTTATCGGTGACGACGAGCACGGCTGGGACGACGATTCAGTGTTCAACTTCGAGGGCGGTTGCTACGCAAAGGTTATCAACCTTGACAAGGAGAGCGAGCCCGACATCTTCAACGCTATCAAGCGCGACGCACTTCTCGAGAACGTGACTGTTGACGCTAATGGCAAAATCGACTTTGCTGACAAGAGCGTTACAGAGAACACACGCGTTTCGTACCCCATCAACCACATCAACAACATCAAGCCCGGTTCAATGGCAGCTCCTGCAAAGAAGGTTATCTTCCTTTCAGCTGACGCATTCGGTGTATTGCCCCCCGTTTCTATCTTGAACCCCGAGCAGACACAGTACTACTTCCTCAGCGGATTTACCGCTAAGTTGGCCGGTACAGAGCGTGGTATCACAGAGCCTACTCCTACATTCTCGGCTTGCTTCGGTGCAGCATTCTTGAGCCTACACCCCACAAAGTACGGTGAGGAGCTCGTTAAGAAGATGGAGAAGAACGGTGCTAAGGCTTACCTCGTTAACACAGGTTGGAACGGTACAGGCAAGCGTATCTCTATCAAGGACACACGTGGTATCATCGACGCTATCCTTGACGGTTCAATCGATACAGCTCCTACAAAGGTTATTCCTCACTTCGACTTCGTTGTTCCTACAGCGTTGCCCGGTGTTGACCCCGCTATCCTCGACCCACGCGACACATACGCTGACGCAGCACAGTGGGAGGAGAAGGCACTCGACCTCGCAGGACGTTTCATCAAGAACTTTACAAAGTACACAGGCAATGAAGCCGGTAAGGCTCTCGTTGCTGCAGGTCCAAAGCTCTAATAAAGTTCTGAACCTTAAATACAGCGTATGCTCCACAAGGAGCAGACGCCTTTTATATACCCAATTTTGAGTTACTGAGTATTTTTACTATTTTTGCAACGGAACAAAGTAACAAAAAAGGACTATGTCACTTATCAGAGTAATTCTTTCGATAATATTTCCGCCTCTTGCCGTCATAGACAAAGGGTGCGGTTCATTCCTTATAATATTTATACTCACAATACTTGGTTGGGTGCCCGGCGTCATTGGAGCGCTGATAATACTAAACAAGGAGTAACAATCAACGACGCATTCAGCCGCGACACAAGCTCTATTGCGGCACGCTGCACGTATACAATCAGGAAATAAGAAGGAAAATAAAACGCGTGTCTATAAAGCCCACGCCCATAACCGTCACGCCTTGCGACAAACGACAAGCGAACGTTTGCCATCTGACATAGTCGTAGCAAAAATATAACGCTCTCCGCCATCGGCAAGTTTCAGCTTCTTACGCAACATCTGCACGCTATCCGGGAAATTACGCACAGTGATATTCGCCTGTCGCAGAGCTTGAATCTCTTTAATCTCGGCCTTGGAAAAGCCCACAACTCTTTCGACCAGGAATTTTCGTCCCGGAAAATCGCTTAACAACGCTTCGCCTGTATACAACTGACTATTTGGGTGCAATTTAGCGACACCATAACGTTGCGACAGAGAGCGATAACCACCACCCTTTAAAACCGACGCATCAGGCTCATACAGATAGCGACCGACAGAGCCGGCATATAGCGCCACGGCACGCTCCTCGTTGGCGAACGTAAATGTAAAAGTTGTTGTACAACCTTTATTTATATTAGAACAATAAACAGGCGCATCAAGACCCTTAGCCTCGCCAAGAATAAAAAGCAGTTCCTTACATTCGTTATTTACCGCCACGACGTGTACAGCCTCGACACTCTTCAGCTGGTTCATTGCCGCCGTAATATCAAGCATAGGCGAACATTTAACCATTATTTTACGGCCTTTCTGCAGAAGCAGAGACTCCAGAGACGTCACATCGGGTTCGCAATCCGAAAGAGCCACCACCTTGCGCCCATCGCCGTCGCGTCGTGCAGGGTCAACAAAAATCCAGTCCTGCCGGGGGAGCGTCGAGAGCAACTCCACACTGTCACCATTAACCACGCTTATATGCCCAAGTCCCAACAGCCCGAAATTCATTTTCGCAATCTCACAAAGTTCGGCACTGCGTTCAATATACGTTGCAGCCCTGAAATTACGCGACATATAACTGCAGTCTATACCGAAGCCACCGGTAAGGTCGGCAAGAAGCTCCCCGTCCGCAAGCGCGCTTTTATAAAGCGCCGTAGCCTCGCTCGAACATTGCTCCATTGATATTCGTGGCGGATAGAGCACGCCATCGGTAGCGGCCCACGTCGGCAGTTTGTCTTTTGCCGACTGCCACCCCTCTATCTGTGTCACAGCCACACACATATTAACCTGCGGGTAACGCTTTGCCTGCAAGGCCAACACGCCGGGGTCCTCGCAACGGTGAGCAGCTATAAATTCAATGGTACTGCGGTCCAACATCTCTGCAAGAATAAGCTACTCCTTCATAAGCACCTTATCCATCTTGCGCTCGCGCACAAGTTCATAGGCCTTTTTAAAGAGTTCGTTGTCTCTATTATAAATCATTATAAAGTCACTCATATCCCATAAATCACGCGCGATATACATTTTCATCTGCTTCGTAATTTCGGGCAACGAGCGTTCAAACTCCTCTTCACCACCTTTCAGTTTCACACTATCTTTCAGAGCCTGTTCACGCAAAAGTGAAAGATAGCGTTCATCAACCACAAAATTCTTGTCAAAGTCGTCAATATTCTTGTAATTGCGTTCCAACTCCTCGCGTTTCTCATCAAGGTAGTGCAACGACGCCTGCACAATAGAACCCTTAGCCGCAAGTTCCCTGTGGTAAGGAGTGTAACGAGCCGTATCAAGCGGAACAAAATAATCGGGCATAATTCCGCCGCCACCATATACCGGTCGGTTAAGACGCAGAGTATAGGTCTTGAGCGAGTCGGGGAAGTGAATACTGTCGGCCGAAGCAAGCTCTCCGCTGTTGTATCGGCGCAGAATATCCTCTTCGTACTTTATTGAGTCATTGTAGGGCTTCTGTATACAACGGCCGGTAGGAGTGTAGTAACGCGCAATAGTGAGTCGTATCATAGAACCGTCAGGCAACTGAAAGGGGCGTTGCACCAGTCCCTTTCCAAAGCTGCGACGTCCGACAATGACACCGCGGTCCCAATCTTGTATTGCACCGGCAAGAATCTCGGACGCCGAAGCCGATGTTTCATCAACAATTACCGCAAGATTACCCTTGAGGAAGCGTCCGCCACCAAAGACATTATAGTCGTATCGCGGATTTGCGCGTCCTTCGGTATAAACCACAAGGTTCGGTGCCGGCAGAAACTCATTTGCAATCTCCACGGCCGCGTTAAGATAGCCGCCTCCGTTACCTTCAAGGTCCAGTATAAGGTTCTTCATTCCGCGCGCCTTTAACGAGTCGAGCTTTGCGACAAATTCCGCGTGGGTTTTTGCGCCGAATGATGAGATACGAATATAGCCATTCTTTTTATCAATCATATATGCAGCATCGACCGTTTGGGTAGATATTACGTCGCGCACAAGATTAAACTGCAGCACGCGGTCTATTCCGCGGCGCACCACGTCAATCTTTACATTTGTACCTTTATCACCTCTCAGACGTGACATAATATCGGCGCGGTCCATTTTCACTCCGGCGATGGTCGTGTCGTTAACAGCAATAATTTTATCACCGGCCATCACTCCTGCGCGCTCCGAGGGCCCGTTGGCTGTTGTCTGGATAACATAGAGCGTGTCCGACACAATATTAAACTGTATACCAATTCCGCCAAAGCTACCCTGCATCTGCTCCATAAGAGATTTTGTCTCTTTCGGGTCGGTATATGTCGAGTGCGGGTCGAGCTCTTTCAGCATCGCCTTTATTCCCGCTTCGGCAATTTTGTTTTCATTGGGTGCATCGACATAGAAATTTGAAATAACATTGCCCGTGTACATAAGCTTTATAAGATATTCGGGCAAATTCTGCGCTTTCACGCCCATAAATGAGAAAAGCGCAACTACAGACAGTATAAAAAATCTTTTCATAATCGTTACTTTTTTATTGGCATAAAAGCTGTTACCTCCTTGCCATATTTCATTAGTTCGCGTACTACGCTACTGCTTACCGAGGAGTATTCAGGCTCACTTATGAGCAGAAAGGTATCTACACCCCCCAGACGCATATTCACGTCAGCAATATCGCGCTCATACTCAAAATCCTTAACGCTGCGCACGCCACGCAGAAGCGCTGTCGCACCGACCTCACGTGCAAAATCCATTGTAAGAGTGTCATAAACCGCAACAGCCACACGACTATCGTCCGAGTACAGTTCTTCAACAGCCGCCACACGTTCCTCGACGCTGAACATACATTTTTTATCCATATTACGCCCCACAGCCACAACCACTCTGTCAAAAATGTTCAACGCACGCTCAACAAGCGCCTGATGCCCACGGGTAAAAGGGTCGAAAGTTCCTGCAAAAAGCGCTGTACGTATCATTTGCCACCCTCCTCGTTTGCTTTATCCTCTTCGACAACAAGATTGTCGATAATGAAATTCTGACGCTCCATCGTATTCTTGCCCATATAGTAAGCAAGCAGGTCATCGACCTTGTCGTCCTTGTGTAGCTCTACACGTTCAAGACGCATATCCGGACCTATGAAATTCCGGAACTCATCGGGAGAAATCTCGCCAAGTCCTTTAAATCGTGTTATTTCAGGATTGGGCGAGAGTTTCTCTATCGCAGCCAGACGCTCCTCGTCGTTATAGCAATAGATTGTCTCAAAATCGCCTTTATTCTCCTTGCGTTCTTCGGCACCTTTCTTTCCACGAGACAATTTACGTTTATTGCGAACACGGAAAAGAGGCGTTTGCAGTATATAAACGTGGCCTTTCTTTATCAATTCCGGGAAGAACTGCAGGAAGAAGGTTATCATCAACAGCCTGATGTGCATTCCGTCAACATCGGCATCGGTAGCCACAATAACTTTGTTGTAACGCAACCCCTCAAGACCGTCCTCAATATTCAAAGCCGCTTGCAGCAGATTAAACTCCTCATTCTGATAGACGACCGCACGACTAAGCCCGAAGCAGTTAAGAGGTTTACCCTTAAGACTAAATACCGCCTGAGTGTTTGCGTCGCGGCTTTTGGTTATTGAACCGCTTGCCGAATCGCCCTCGGTTATAAATATACAGCTTTCGTCCAGGCGGTCTCCTTTGGCATCATTGTAGTGTATGCGGCAATCGCGCAGTTTACGGTTGTGCATATTAACCTTCTTTGCCTTCTCACGCACCTGCTTTGTCAGTCCCGCAAGTTCTTTACGGTCCTTTTCCGAGGCAACAATCTTCGCAAACATCACTTCGCTAATCTCGGGATTCTTATGCAGGAAATTGTCGAGTGCCTCCTTTACAAAGTCACTTATAAACTTCTTCACGCTCATACTTCCCGGGTCGGGAGCAATAGTAGTGGAACCCAAACGCACCTTTGTCTGACTCTCGAATACCGGTTCCTGAATATTCACGGCAATAGCCGCCACTATACCGTTGCGAATATCGCAGTATTCAAAATTCTTGGCCGAGAAAAAGTCGTGAATAGTTTGCGCCACAAGCTCTTTAAACGCACTCTGGTGAGTTCCGCCCTGCGAGGTGTGCTGTCCGTTCACAAAGGAATAGTACTCCTCGCCATACTGCTGCGCGTGAGTAAATGCAATCTCAATGTCGGCACCGCGCAAATGAATTATGGGATAAAGAGCCTCGGCAGTCATATTGTCGGTAAGCAGGTCGGCGAGACCGTTGCGTGAAAGTATACGCTTGCCGTTGAACATTATTGTAAGACCGGTGTTCAGGTACGTGTAGTTGCGAAGCAATGTCTCTATGTATGCAGCACGGTACTCATAGTTACGGAAAAGTGTATTATCGGGCGTAAACGAGACGTAAGTACCATTTTCATCGGGAGTCTTCTCGGTTGTATCACTCTCGAGTATTCCTTTATTGAACGAGGCTGCGCGCACCACGCCGTCACGATAACTGCGCACCTCGAAACGGGTACTCAACGCATTGGCAGCCTTAAGACCCACTCCGTTAAGACCAACAGACTTTTTGAATACCGAGTCATCATACTTTGCACCAGTATTCAGTTTACTCACAGCCTCAATCATCATACCTTGCGGAATTCCGCGGCCATAGTCACGCACAACCACTGTATGATTCTCGAGGATATCGACCTCGAGACGCTTGCCGAACCCCATCTTGAACTCATCGATACTGTTATCGATAACCTCTTTCAGAAGCACATATATTCCATCGTCACTCTGCGAACCGTCACCCAATTTTCCAATGTACATACCCGGGCGCAGCCGTATGTGCTCAACATCGCTCAGATGGCGAATAGAGTCATCGGTGTAGTCGGCAGCCACAGGGGCGTTAACATTAAATTCCAAATTTGTTTCTTCGGTCATTTATATTGATTATTTTATTCCGTTATTACTCTGTATTAACAACATCAGCAAAGTTCCTTCTTGAATGCACGACGACGTTTGTGCTGTTCTTTCTCGAACTCCTCCCACTGACTCTGCATTTTTGTATTTGTCTCCAGCTCCGGGTTGCTCTCAACATCGACAAGCCCCATCTCTATATAACGCCCCAGCAGGTCGTTGAAAATCATCGCAAAAGCGCCGCGACCTTGATATTCGGGTTTTACAGCAACAAGCAAGAAGTCGAGACGCTTTGGTTGCTTTATGAAAAGCGCCTTAAGCAGATGCCACCAACCGAAAGGGAACATACGTCCCTTTGCCTTGCGCAAAGCCTCGGCAAGCGAATATATACTCACGCCCATTGCTATCAGATTATCGTCTTTGTCGACCACAAGCGATACCAGGCGCAAGTCGACAACCGGAAGATACATTTTCACATACTGCTCAATCTGCCGCTCGGTCAGTTGCGAAAAACCATAAAGCGGTGCATAACTCTCGTTGACAAGTTCAAAAAGCTTACTTCCGTACCTTTTTGCAAGCTCCGAACGCGACTTAAGCTTCACAACCTTCAGCCCATATTTACGTTCCACAATAGCCGATACGCGTTCAGCCTTTGCCCATTTTTCGGCAGGCACCTTCAAAAGATATTCAACCCAGTCGGCGTCCTTCACATACCCCAGGCGCTCCATATGCTTCGGGTAATAAGGATAATTGTATATTGTGGACATTGTACCCATTCGGTCGAACCCCTCGATGAGCATACCCTCTCTGTCAAGGTCGGTGAAGCCCAACGGTCCCTGAATCTCGGTCAAGCCACGCTCACGCGCCCACGCTTCGACTGTTGCAAAGAGCGCGTCTACGACCTCATCATCATCAATAAAATCCACCCAGCCGAATCGAGCGGTGTTAAGCCCCCACTTCTCATTGGCGACCTTGTTCACAATAGCTGCAATACGGCCCACAATTTTGCCATCACGATAAGCAAGGAAATAATCGGCCTCACAAAAATCGAACGCCGCGTTACGGTCCTTACGCAAGGTGTTCATCGCGTCCTCGAACAGTTCCGGAACGTAAAACTCACTATCCTTGTATAGTTCACTCCCAAAGCCTATGAATTTCTTCAATTGCTTTTTTGTCTCGACTTTTACTATTGTTACAGACATTTTATAATAATTCTACAAGATTCATACTAAACCACAACCCGGCAAACATCAGGCCGTTATTACAAGATAGGTCATATAGCCTAAATAACCCGCCACCAACAAAAATCCCTCGAAACGGGTAAAAACATTCTTGCCGATAAACATTCCGCACAAGTATATAAACACCGACGACGCGAGCAGTGTATAAAAATCAACCGGACTAAAGCCGTCAAGAGACACAGGTGCGATGAGCGCGCTACAGCCAAGGATAAAGAATATGTTAAGAATATTGCTTCCCAGCACATTGCCCAGTGCAATACTCACATTACCCTTACGCGCCGCGTTCACCGACACTGCAAGTTCGGGCAACGAGCTGCCCACCGACACAATGGTGATTCCGATGAGTGCCTCCGAGAGGCCAAGAGCACGCGCAATCTCAGCGGCACCGTTCACAAAAAGTTTACCGCCGAATATAAGGCACAACAAACCAAGCACAATAAAAAGGATAGCTCTCTTGACCGTAATAACACGCGGAGCAGGCTCATCTTCAGTATCATTCTTTATTCCGAATGTATAAATGATAAACAACACACAGAAGAAAAGCATAATGGCACCATCGAGGCGTGTAAGATATTCACCGGGAGCACCGCCCACAAGCATACTGCCCGACAGCAGAATAAGCAATATCGAGGCAAACATATTGAACGGAAGTTCACGTGTAAGCATCTTGCCGTTAAAGGTAACAGGAGTTATTATCGCTGTAAATCCCAGAATAAACATAGCATTGAATATGTTGCTGCCTATAATATTTCCGAGCGAAATACCGGAATTCCCCGACAGTGCAGCACCAACACTCACTACCAGTTCAGGAAGCGACGTTCCTATAGCAACAATGGTCAAGCCAATAACAAACTCGCTGATATTCATTCTGCGCGCCAAAGCCGACGCGCCATCGGTCAGTTTATCGGCACCAAACAGCACCAGCACTATACCTACAATAAAACTCAAGATAGAGATAAGCATAAATTCTATATTAGTAATATTTCAATATCGCGTAGCGCGCACGCGCGCTTGCACATAAACAAGACGCAAATATACAAACAAACGGGCAAAAGTTGTGCAAGTAAACGGAAGAAAATTTATTATCTCACGCAATGAACAAACTAAACTTCACTGAAAGCAAATAATACCAAGCCTGCTTGTATATTTCAAAGCGAGTAAACCTATTTGCCATTCTACACCGGCAATTCCAAACAAAAAAAACGGCTGAAACCCTGCAATGTAGGATTTTTGCCGTTTTCATCGGGACTTTTATTATAGCATATTCTGTTTTTTCAGCTCTTCGGCGACAACAAGCAGCTCATCGTACCACTCTTTTCCGAAACGCTCAATCAGCGGTTCTTTCAAAAATTCATAAGCTCTTATACCCTTGCGACGGCCTTTTATAAAAGCACTGCTGCAGACGTCCCACTTGTGAAAATTCACAGCTGTAAGGTCGCCGACCTTACGCAAACGCACCGGGTAGAGGTAGCACGATATTGGCTTACGCCACTGTATACGACCCTCGCGGTAGGCTTTCTCAATAAGGCATATACAACCCCCATTCTCGTCACGCGCGGCAAACACGCAATCCTTACCGTTGACAATAGAGGTCACAAGGTCCCCGTCACGGTCGTTATACACCACACCCTGAGCTTCGACCACCGCACGAGCCTCGGGGGTCATCTCATTCTCGACAACCTCAAAAGCCTCCTCGAGCTTTTCAACCTCTTCGAACAGCACCGGTGCACCCGCATCGCCCTCGACACAGCAAATACCCTTGCAGTGCGAGAAATTGCAGCAGAAACACTCCTGAAAAAGGTCGAACGAAACTATAGTATCACCTATTTGTACCATAAAAATCAAAAAAGTCCCTAACGCCCCAGGGGCTTTAGGGACCTGTCAAATTGTTTATTTAATCAGATAAGAGCCTTGCCGGTCATCTCTGCCGGTGCCTCAAGACCCATAATCTTAAGAATTGTAGGAGCCACGTCGGCAAGAATACCGTTCTCTATTGTTGCATTCTCTTTGTTAGTCACATAAACGCAAGGAACAGGATTCAACGAGTGTGCCGTGTTAGGCGAACCGTCGGGATTCACCGCATTGTCGGCGTTTCCGTGGTCGGCAATAATTATCGACTCATAACCGTGGTTACGAGCAGCCTCAATCACATCCTTCAGGCAAGCATCTACTGCAAGCACTGCCTTCTCGATAGCGCTGTACACACCGGTGTGTCCAACCATATCGCCATTGGCAAAGTTCACAACAATAAAGTCGAACTTCTCGCTGTTAATTTCGTTCACAAGCTTCTCCTTAACCTCATATGCGCTCATTTCGGGCTGAAGGTCGTATGTTGCCACCTTGGGAGAGGGCACGAGAATACGTTCCTCGCCATCGTACGGAGTCTCACGACCGCCATTAAAGAAGAATGTAACGTGAGCATATTTTTCGGTCTCGGCAATGTGCAGCTGCTTCAAGCCCTGCTTCGCAACAAATTCGCCAAGAGTATTCTCGACATTCTCCTTGTCAAAAAGAATGTGTACACCGGTAAATTTCGCATCGTATGGAGTCATACAGTAGTACTGCAGACCGGGGATTGTGTGCATACCCTCGGCAGGCATATCCTCCTGTGTAAGAACCACAGTGAGTTCCTTTGCACGGTCGTTGCGATAGTTAAAGAAAATAACGGCATCACCCTCGGCAATGCGGCCGTCGAAGTTGCTGTTCACGATAGGCTTGATGAATTCGTCGGTAACACCTTCGGCATAAGACTCCTTGACAGCCTCAACCATATTGTCGGCCTTCTTTCCCTCACCGTTAACGATAAGGTCATATGCTATTCTGACACGCTCCCAACGCTTGTCGCGGTCCATTGCGTAGTAACGGCCAACAATTGTCGCCAGCTTCAGTTCCTTTGCAGTAAGCTGCTCAATGAAACCTGCACCACTCTTGGGGTCGGTATCACGACCGTCCATAAAGCAGTGTACATAAGCGTTCTCGACACCCTGCTCCTTCGCGAATTTGTACATAGCCTCAAGATGCTCGAGCGAGCTGTGCACGCCTCCGTCCGAGGTAAGACCCATAAAGTGGAGTTTCTTGCCGTTATTCTTTGCATACTCAACAGCAGCAACAAGTTCGGGGTTCTTTGCGATAGAGCCATCGGCAATAGCGCGATTGATTTTCAGAAGGTCCTGATACACAACGCGACCACCACCAATATTCAAGTGACCTACCTCGCTGTTACCCATCTGACCGGCAGGAAGACCTACATTTTCGCCACTCGCCTGAAGTTCAGAATTTGGATATACCGAAACAAGATGATCCCAATAAGGAGTAGGAGTGTTAAAGATAACGTCCCCTTTACTATGATTACCAATTCCCCAACCATCGAGGATTACCAATAATGCTTTACTTGCCATAATATTTAATCGTTTAATATTTTACTAAAAACCAACCACCGCCGAATGCGATGTAATTTCGTGCAAAGATACTACATTTTCTTTTTCAAAGGGGCATTATAAGGAAGAAAAATATACAACAGCCGTAACTTTAAACGCAAATACAGAATATATCACTTAAATTATCTAAACGCGTGCACAAAAAGTTTAAAATTAAGAAGAGCAAGAAAAAAAAAGAATACCTTTGCAAAAATTAGGAAAAACCTAACATTCAGAAAACTTTTGACCCGATTTGCGGACAACCGGCAGGCCTAAGCTATTTCAAGCAAGAAGCCCCGGCAACCATAAAAAAAGAAGCTACGATGCAGCATCCTTTAAAAAGTTTCATTTACTGCCCCAAATGCGGCAGCAGCAATTTCCACGAGCAGGACTTCAAGTCAAAGCGTTGTTCGGGCTGCGGGTTTGTATACTACGCAAACCCCTCGACAGCCACCGTCGCCGTAATAATCGACGAAAAAGAGCGTCTGCTTGTTGCCACACGCTCAAAAGAGCCTGCAAAAGGCACATTAGACCTCCCCGGGGGATTCTGCGATATTGGCGAGAATGCCGAACAAGGTATTGCCCGCGAGGTGCAAGAAGAGACAGGGCTCAAGACAACCAAGATAAAATATCTTTTCAGCATTCCCAATATATACCACTACTCAGGAACGGACATACACACTATGGACCTGTTTTTCCTGGTAAAGGTCGAGGACGGGAGCACCCCCATTGCCGCCGACGACGTACAGTCGTTGCAATGGATAAAAAAAGCCGACCTTGACAGCAGCAAATTCGGACTACGTTCCATTAGCGCAGGAATCGAGAAGATAAAAGAGTTATTACTACCCACTGAAAAATAAAAAAACGACATAAATAATGAGAAGAAAATTCATTCTGCTGATGCTTGTCACAATGAGCCTTGCTGCCACAGCGCAGACCACAGGCGAGGCCGAGCACGGAAAAAGAGTCATCGAAGAGTCGCATCGCCTGCACTCCGACAGAGAGTACAAGAGCGCGCTCACGCTTATCGAGACTGTCAATGCCAGCACTCTCGACGAGAGTACAAAGCAAGAGTACGAACTACTAAGGGCGCTAATAACCTTTGAGAACGACCACCACCGCGGCCGCAGGCTTATTACGCAATATCTGTCGGACTACCCCAACAGTTCGCAGAAAGAGGTCTTGAACAGCTACCTCGCCTGCTCAAGCTATTTTGACGGAGATTACGAAGGAGCTTGCGCGCTTTTCGAAAAGAGCGATATAAGCCGACTAAGCAAGAACGAGCGCGAGCGTGCCACTCTTTATCACGCGCTTGCAATGCTCGAAAGCGGTCAAGAGGGGAACGCCGTAGATATGTTACGTAAATTAAAGCTCGAAAGTCGTCAATATTCCGCCGAGGCCACATTCCACCTTGCAATCATCGACTACAACAATGGAAAACTCGACAACGCCCAGCAAGCTCTTCTGAGCATACAGATGGAGAGAAAATACAACCTGGACATTCCCTACTACCTTGCAGGCATAGAGCTTAAAAGAGGCAACAACAGCCTTGCACGTTCAATGGCCGAAAGATTCATAGCCACCCACGGCGAAAAGCCACAGGGCAAAAAGATGCTACAGATTCTGGGAGCAGTAGAGTTTGCCGACAACAATTACAGCGCTGCCGTAAAAGCCTTTGACGAATATTTCGCCTGCGCTACCGAACCGCAGCGCATCGCACTATACCAAATGGGATTATCGCTATTCCAGGAAGGCGAGTACGAAAGCGCCACAAAGTACCTCGACCGCTGTACCACACTTGACGACGAGATTACCCAAAGCGCACTCCTGCACAAAGGTATAATACAGCTCAACCTCAATGACACAAAAGGCGCACGCCTTGCTTTTGAGCTTGCGTCACAGATGAAGCACAATGACACACTGCGCGAAGAGGCCCTTTACAACTACGCAATGTGCCTACACAGCTCCAGCAAGTCGGCATTCGGCGAGGGAGTAAGAACCTTCGAGACCTTCTTGAACGAGTATCCGAACTCAAAGCACACCAAAGCCATAAGCGAACATCTTGTCGATGTCTATATGAACTCAAGCAACTACAATATAGCACTTGAGTCAATAAATAAAATAAAGAATCCGTCTGCCGATATTCTGAAAGCAAAGCAGAATATTTTTTACCGAATGGGTATTCAAGAGTTTCTGAACGGCAATAATCATTCGGCAATAGACTATATGAACAGTTCACTCGAGCTTGCGAAATACGACAAGCAGACCGAGGCCGGAGCCCTTTTCTGGAAAGGTGAAGCACTCTACAAGACCGGCAAATACAGCGACGCTCTCAAGAACTACCGCAAGTCGGCAGCCATAGGTGGCGAGAACCAGGCAAAGGCCATCTACGGCACAGGATACGTACTGTTCCAGGAACAGGAATACAACAAAGCACAGACAGAGTTCGAGCGATTCATAAAACTATCGCAGAACGAGAGTAACAGCATTGTCGCCGACGCCTACAGCCGCATAGGAGATTGCCACTACTACCGACGCGAGTTTGAAACAGCAAAGAAGTATTACGAGAAAGCGACCTCTGTCGACATAAAGAACGCCGACTACTCCCTGTTCCGTTCCGCTATCACAATGGGAATGTCGAAGGACTATGCCTCAAAGACAAGAATCCTGAAACAGCTCATTGCACAATTCCCTAATGGTTCATACACCGAGCAGGCCTACTACGAGCTGGGACGTACATACATTGAGCAAAATAAATACAAAGAGGCCGTTGTCGCATACGACAACCTTGCAAAACGATTCCCATCGAGCCCGCTTGCACGCCGTGCGGCAACAGAGAAGGCAATGATTTACAATAACAACAACGACTATGCCAACGCCATTGAGGCCTACAAAGCCATCATAGAGCAGTACCCCCACAGCGAGGAGGCGAAGATAGCCCTTCAGGACCTCAAGAATATATACATCGAACAAGGCAAAGTAAACGACTATGTAAGCTACGTCTCGCAGACACAAGGCCTGCAGCACATTGACAGCAATGCAAAAGACACACTCAGCTACACTACCGCCGAAAGGTTCTACAGCAAAAGAGAGCTGGACAAGGCAAAGGCACAGTTCAAGGAGTATCTTAATGAATTTCCGCAAGGTGCATTTAAACTCAACAGCCACTACTATTTAGGACTTATACACAAACACGACAATGAGCCGGCTGAGGCTCTCCGGAATTTCGAGGCGGTAATAGAATACCCCGACAACAAGTTCAGCGAAGAGGCCAACATTGCCGCCGGAGAACTATACTACGAAAATAAAGAGTACGACAAAGCCATTGCGGCGTACAAAAGAGTGTCAGGCAGCACTATCCAGGAGGAACGCCGGCTTACAGCACAGATGAATATCTTGCGTGCCGCACAGAAGATTGACAACCACAAGGAGGTCATTGCCAGCGCAGAAGGTCTTATAGGCAAGAACGGAATAGATGCAAAATGGGAGCGCGAGGCGCTTTTTGCACGCGCAAAAGCACACATTGCGCTCAACAACATTGACAGCGCAGTTGACGACCTCGACATTCTTGCCGAGGACACACGCACAACAGAGGGTGCCGAGAGTAAATATATGATTGCCGAGATTATGTTCGGACAAAAGATGTACGACGAATGCGAGGAGGAGATTTTCGACTACATTGAGACAAGCACGCCACACGCCTACTGGTTGGCACGCAGTTTCATACTCCTTGCCGACCTCTACACCGAGCAAGGCAAAGCAATGGAAGCGAAACAGTACCTTGTATCGCTTCAAAACAACTACAACGAGGAGGACGACATTGCAGGAATGATAACCGAACGCCTGTCAAGGCTTGAAAACGACAAAGAGTAAATTATGAAAAGAATTATATTATCAATAGCGACTGTCGTGCTCTCTTGCACATTGTCGGCACAGACAGATACATTAAAAACCGTTGTCAATGTAAGCAACGACTACAACCCCGTACACATAAAAGTAAACAAAAAAAGCCTCACACCCACTTTGAGGAAAAAAAGCGGCAGCCCCGCACCCGAATACACATTCAGCAAGGAAGCACACCCTTATGGCAGCTTCATCAGCGAGAGGGACACACGCGAGACTATGCCCGGGCAGGACAAGCAATACAACGGTTACCTGCGCGCAGGGTACGGAATTGTAAACGAGCTCGACGCCAAGGCCGCCTACAGCATCGACCTTACCGAAAGGGATAATCTTAGAGCATTCGCCTCAATTGACGGCTACAAAAGAGACATCAAAGAGGACGGCAGCAACTGGAGCTCACACTTTTACAACACAGCAGCACTCATTGCCTACAGCCACACATTCAGAGGGTTGCGAATGGGAGTTTCGGGAGACTTCGAAAACCTTGTGTTCAACTACAGAAGCATCGACCGCACTCCCGGGCTACTCAGCAACCAGAATAGCAAGGCATATGGCGCGCGCTTAACAGGAGAATCCATAGGTAGCGGAAAATTCCAATACAGATTCGGCGCTGCATTCACCCACAACAGCCGCAAGTTCTCATCGGGAGTCGAGGAGGCAATCTTCGAGAACCGCATAAACGCCGAGGCACACGCAGAGTATGCTCTTGGTGAAAAAGATGTCAACGGGCTGGGCATAGACCTTCGCTTCGATGCTTTTATGTATAACAAGACTCTGCACAGAGCCGCACACGCATTCAAGAATTACTACTCGATAGACGTAGACCCGTTCATTGACCTGAAGTTCGGCAAATGGGATTTGCGGCTCGGTACAAGAATGAACATTGTCACAGCGAATGCCCCATTTTTTGCGATAGCCCCAGACATAAGCCTTGTAAACAGCACCATAAAAGGTGTTACACTATATGCAAAAGCGTCGGGCGGACGCACAGACAACAGTTTCTCTACCATTGAGAAGATTACCCCTTATTGCGGATTCGACAAAAACACGAGCCTGCAATTAAAGCCCACATACAAGGTTGTCGATGCTACAATCGGTGCAACAATAACCGCCGAACCGTTTACCATAAGCACATCTGTAGGATACGCCTATACCAAAGATGACCTATTGCAAACAGTCGAGTACCTTGGCAGCGACGTTATTCCCACGCTCGTCTATGCAAACCTGACACAAGCCAACACTCACGACCTTAATGTCGTTGCACGCATAGGGTATGACTACGGCGGCTGGCTCAGATTGTCGGGAGACGCCCGATACGATTTATGGCGATGCGGAAACAGCGATCTTCTGTCGATGAAGCCCGAGGTAAGCAGTAACATAAACGCCGAGGTCAGAGTCCTGCGCACTCTCACATTCAACATAGGATACAACTTTGCGCTATACACAAAAAACGAAGCCGGCAAACGTCTGAGCGACAAGCATAACCTTAGCGCAAGAATAAGCTACCAAATAACCAAGCGTTTCGGAGCCTACCTGCAGGGAGATAACCTCATCGGCGACCGTTACCACGAGTATGCCGGATACGAAACACGTGGTGCACGTGGCATCGTTGGTCTGACAGCGAACTTCTAACCCCCGAAAAGCATCGGGCTGCATAAAAGGAATTTCCACCGTTCTTCGTTGCAAGAAAAAACCACCTATTTAAAATAATATATTATTTTAGGGAGAAAGGCGGAAATTTCTTTTATTTTTTTTCGAAAAATAGGTTTTTATATACGCGAAACTTTCATACTTTTGCGCCGGACAACAGACACGATACGTCTGTTTTAAAAAAAAAGGAAACAGTTATCGATATGCAGAAGAATTTAGTTATTGTTGAGTCACCGGCAAAAGCAAAGACGATTGAGAAGTTCCTCGGTAAGGACTATAAGGTAATGTCCAGTTACGGACACATCTGCGACCTGAAGAAAAAAGAGTTCAGCATAAACACCAAGACATTCGAGCCCGAATATGAGATTCCTGTCGAAAAGGAAAAACTCGTAGCCTCCCTTAAGAACGAGGTAAAAAAGGCCGATACCGTATGGCTCGCTTCCGATGAGGACCGCGAGGGAGAGGCCATCAGCTGGCATCTTTACACCGTGCTTGAGCTTAACCCCGAGAACACTAAGCGCATTGTGTTCCACGAGATTACAAAAAACGCGATTCTCAATGCTATCGAAAATCCGCGTGAGATAGACACCAACCTTGTATACGCCCAACAAGCTCGACGCGTGCTCGACCGCATAGTAGGTTTCAAGCTGTCGCCGGTACTGTGGCGCAAGGTCAAGCCGGCACTCTCGGCCGGGCGCGTGCAAAGTGTCACCGTACGCCTCATCGTAGAGCGCGAGCGCGAGATAAACAAGTTCACGACCGAGAGCAGTTACCGCATTACGGCACAGTTCATTCTGCCCTCCGAGAATGGAGAGGAGAATATCCTCAACACAGAATTGTCGCGCCGTTTCAAGACAAAAGAAGAGGCCGAACAATTCCTCGTGTCCTGCAAAGAAGCGCAGTTTGTCATTGACGATGTAAATACAAAGCCACTCAAGAAGAGCCCGGCAGCACCTTTCACAACATCGACATTGCAACAGGAGGCTGCACGCAAGCTCGGCTTTACCGTGTCGCAGACAATGATGGTTGCGCAAAGGCTATACGAATCGGGACACATCACCTATATGCGTACCGACTCGGTTAATCTATCGTCACTCTGCATAGGCTCGTGCAAAGGCGTTGTAACCGAAATATACGGCGACAAATACCTGAAGAGCCGCAACTACTCGACCAATTCCAAGGGCGCACAAGAGGCACACGAGGCCATACGCCCCACATATATGTCGAACACCACCATTGAGGGCACTATTCCTGAGAAAAGACTCTACGAGCTTATCTGGAAACGCACAATAGCATCGCAGATGGCCGACGCTCTTGTCGAAAAGACAACCGTAAACATCTCCATAAGCGGCAAGAGCGAGACATTTATTGCCACAGGCGAGGTAACAATTTTCGACGGATTCCTGCAAGTATACCGCGAGAGCACCGACGACGAGGTTGCAAGCGACACGACGGTTATTCCCGCTGTACACAAAGGCGACAGCCTCACCGCAAAGGAGATTGTGGCCACCGAACGCTTTACGCAACACCCGCCACGCTACACCGAGGCGAGCCTTGTGCGCAAGCTCGAGGAACTGGGTATAGGACGCCCGTCGACCTATGCACCCACCATCAGTACCATACAACAGCGCGGATACGTCGAGAAAGGCAACAAGAGCGGTACGACACGCAAGTACGATATAATGACACTCAAGAACGGCAAAATATCGGCCAAAGAAGGCAAAGAAAGCGTTGGTGCCGAGAAAGCCAAGCTTATGCCAACAGACATAGGCATCGTGGTCAACGACTTCCTGCTCGACTTTTTCCCCGAGATTATGGACTATAACTTTACCGCAAACGTCGAGAAAGAGTTTGACGAGATTGCCGACGGCAAACGCCATTGGGCCGACCACATATCGGATTTCTACAAGGATTTTGAGCCCAAGATTGACGAAATTGTACAGACAAAGAACGAGCACAAAGTTGGTGAGCGCGTGCTTGGCAACGACCCTGTCAGCGGCAAGCCCGTATCGGTAAAAATCGGACGCTTCGGCCCCATTGTACAGATAGGCTCGGCAAGCGACGAAGATAAACCCCGATTCGCGCAGATGAAGCCCGGACAGACTCTTGAGACAATAACCCTTGACGAAGCACTCGGACTTTTCAGTTTGCCACGCACATTGGGAGAATACGACGGCAACCCCGTTACCATAGGCGCAGGACGTTTCGGCCCATACATCAAGCACGGCAACGCCTACATAACACTGCCAAAAACACACGACCCGTTGACAATAACCCTTGACGAGGCGACACAGCTCATCGACGACAAGCAGAAAGCCGAGGCCGAGCGTGTAATAAAGAAGTTCGACGAAGAGCCCGATATGCAAGTTCTCAATGGACGTTTCGGCCCATACATCGCCTACAAAGGCAGCAATTACAAGTTGCCCAAGAGCGTCACACCGGCCGAGCTGACCATTAGCGAGTGTATGGATATTATAAGCAAACAGCAGGAGAGCGGAAAGACCCCTGCAAAGAAAAGATACACAAAAAAGAAATAAAATAATGACACGCATATTCCTCATCGGTTATATGGGAGCGGGCAAAACCACGCTCGGACGTGCGCTGGCAACCTCGTTGGGAGTGCAGTTCATCGACCTTGACCACTATATCGAGGAGCGCTACCGCAAGACCGTCTCGCAAATATTCGCCGAGAAAGGAGAAGAAGAGTTTCGCAACCTCGAAAAGCGTATGCTCCACGAAGCCGGAGAATTTGAAGATGTCATTATCTCCACAGGCGGCGGAACCCCCTGTTTCTTCGACAATGTGGAGTATATGAACGCACAAGGCACAACCGTTTTTCTTGACGTTCCGGTGGAGCGACTCTTTACAAGACTGAGCATTGCCCGCCACAAAAGGCCTTTGATAAAAGAAAAGAACGACGAAGAACTGCGCACGTTCATTGCCGAACAGTTGGAAAAACGATTGCCGCACTATAGCAAGGCGCAACACACTTTCAAAGCCGACAGGCTTGAGGACAAGACACAGATTGATATGTCGGTCGATGAATTCCGCCGGCAATTTGAGATATAAACACACTACTAACCGCTATCAAACACCAGCAAAATGAGAAAATGGCGCATTGAGGATTCGGAAGACCTGTACAACATCAACGGGTGGGGTGCATCATATTTCAGCATCAACGACAAAGGCAACGTAGCCGTCACCCCAAAGAAAGACGGAGTGCAGATTGACCTTAAGGAACTAATGGACGAACTGTCGTTACGCGACGTAGCAGCACCGGTGCTGCTGCGTTTCCCCGACATTCTTGACAACCGCATAGAAAAGATTGCAGGCTGTTTCAAACAGGCTGCCGAAGAGTACAACTATAAGGCTCAGAATTTCATCGTATACCCCATAAAGGTTAACCAGATGCGTCCCGTTGTCGAGGAGATTACAAGCCACGGCAAACGCTACAATATCGGCCTCGAGGCCGGTTCTAAGCCCGAGCTTCACGCCGTTATTGCAATGAACACCGACAGCGATTCGCTAATCATCTGCAACGGCTATAAGGACGACAGCTACATTGAGCTGGCCCTGCTTGCACAGAAGATGGGGCGTCGCATATTCCTTGTGGTAGAGAAACTCAACGAGTTGAAGCGAATTGCCAAAATAGGCAAGCGTATGGGCGTTCGTCCCAACATCGGCATACGCATCAAATTAGCCTCGGAAGGCAGCGGCAAATGGGAAGAGAGCGGTGGTGATGCAAGCAAGTTCGGACTCACGTCGAGCGAGCTTCTCGAAGCGCTTGATATACTCGACAAATACGATATTAAGGACTGTCTGCGTCTAATACACTTCCACATAGGCAGTCAGGTAACCCGCATACGCCGAATAAAGACAGCGCTGCGCGAGGCATCGCAATTTTACGTACAGTTGCACAAGCTTGGTTACAATATTGAATTTACCGACATTGGCGGAGGCCTTGGTGTCGACTACGACGGCACACGCTCATCGAGCAGCGAGAGCAGTGTCAACTACTCTATTCAGGAGTATGTAAACGATGCTGTATTTACAATGGTCGATGCAGCCGACAAGAACGGGATTCCCCACCCCAATATTATAACCGAAAGCGGACGCTCGGTTACAGCACACCACGCCATTCTAATATTCGAGGTTCTTGAGACAGCAGCCCTGCCTCAGATGGACGAGGATTGGGAGGTTGCCGCAGGTGACCACGACCTTGCAAAGGAACTATACAAAATATGGTGCGAACTGGACCAGCGCACAATGCTCGAGGCGCTTCACGACGCGCAGCAGATTCGCGAAGAGGCTCTTGAGCTATTCAGCCACGGTATTGTCGACCTGAAAACACGTGCGCAAATTGAGAGTATGTTCTGGAGTGTGATACGCGAAATTCTCGCCATTGCGAAGAATCTCAAACACGTTCCCGACGACTTCCGCAAGTTGCCGAAACTACTGGCCGACAAATACTTCTGCAACTTCTCGCTGTTCCAAAGCCTTCCCGACAGCTGGGCACTTGACCAGTTCTTCCCCATAATGCCCATACACCGTCTCGATGAGCGTCCCGACCGCAGTTGTACGATTCAGGATATGACCTGTGACAGCGATGGCAAGATAACCGACTTCATCGACTACAACATAAAGGCCGACTCGCTCAAGGTACACAAGCTGAAATCGAACGAACCTTACTATTTGGGCGTGTTCCTCGTTGGTGCTTACCAAGAGATTCTGGGCGATATGCACAACCTATTCGGCGACACCAATGCTGTACACATAAGCGTCGACGAGAACGGCTACCACATTGACAAGATTATCGATGGCGAGACTATAGCCGATGTTCTCGACTATGTACAGTACGACGCACGCAAACTTGTGCGCACACTCGAACGCTGGGTAACAAGCGCTGTCAAGGAAGGGAAAATAAGCCTCGAGGAGGGAAAAGAGTTCCTCTCGAACTACCGTTCGGGACTTTATGGTTACACATACCTCGACTACTGATTGCCCGACCTGTAAAAAAGACAAATAATACCCCAAAAACAGGGAGTGGTTAAAAATGATGGATTTTAGGGCATCTGGAGTTCGGAGCGCCACTGTTTAGCAAATGCAAACATTGATTTCCGAGAGCAGAGCCGCACGACGATTCACATTTTTAATCACTCCTATTTTATTCAGGCAAAATGCTCAAGAAAAAAACAATAGAGCACCCGCAATGGGGCACACTCATTATCACACGCAACCCAAGAGCGCGTCGCGTCATTATGCGTGCACGCCCCGACGCCATTTACATTACCGTTCCCTTTCTTGCAACACAAGCCGACATTGAAAAAACGCTCGACCGCTGCGGCGAAAAGCTCAAACAGATGCAAGCGGATTGCAAACAGACTATTGTAGACAAGGAGTACACTATTGAGAGCGACAATATATCGCTGTGCATTAAAGAACACAGCGGTACAAAATTTCAAATTATTCACCGTGGCCGTGAAGTATCCGTAATCTGTCCGCAGGGCACCGACTACAACGCCCCCGACAAACAGCAACTACTGCGTAAGGCTATAATAAGCGCGCTAACCCGCAGAGCAAAGGAGATATTGCCGCCGAGGCTCCACACCCTTGCCCAAAAACACCAATTCCATTATAACAGTTGCACTGTACGTAACGTACACAGCCGTTGGGGCAGTTGCAGCAGCAAAGGCCGAATAAACTTGAGCATATACCTGATATTGCTTCCCGACAGGCTCATAGACTATGTTCTGCTGCACGAATTATGCCACACAACAGAGATGAACCACAGCCCACGATTCTGGGCGCTGCTCGACCGGTGCGTAGCACCACACAGTTCCGGAATTCTCCGCAACGAACTAAAGAACCACCGTACCGATATATAAAAAGAGACTGTCGACACAGCCTCTTTTACTCTATTTTAAATCTTTCTTATTCGGCAGCCGTTTCGGGCGTTGCATCTGCAACACACTCGACAGGTTCGTTGCTCTCTCGCCAAGGCTGTGGCGGCGTCGGGAGCATACGATGCAATTTAAGAGCTATCTGCAACGATATTAGCGCAAACACGACAAACATCGCAATCTCGCTGCCCAGCTGCGCGGCAGGAGAGAGCACATCTTGCAACAGCTCACTCTCGTCGGTGTTGCCCATCGTAAGCATCATAATAGTTGCAAGCGTGTTATTCAACACGTGACCAACAACAACCGACAGCAAGCTGCCTGTACGGTAATAAAGCCAGCCAAAAACAACGCCAAGCAATGTAGCGTACGCAATTTGTACAGGGTTAAGATGAATCACACCAAACACAAGCGCAGCCACAACTATTGCCACCCACGGGTATTTTACCCGTCGCATCACATATCCCTGAATTGCGCCGCGGAACAACACCTCTTCGAGCAGTGGTGCAAGCACCGATATTGTAAGCGCGCCCAGGAAAGTATGCGTAAGAGCATCAAATTCATTCTCAAGACTGTCTACAAGCGAGAACCACTGCACAAGAATGTTCAGTGCAAACATCGAAGTAAAGACAAGCAGCGTGGAATAGAACAAAGGCTTTAGTTTTATCGACGAAAATATCGACAACCTCATTCGGTAGAACTTAGCAAAGTGCATAAAGAGCAACATTGCCACAGTCGAAAGAAAAAGCCCCAACGCCATACCTTGATAAGTGTAGGCACGCAAAGCTTCGGGCAGCCCCTGTACACCCGCCTCTTTGAACATACTCATCGCCTCGCCAAAATCGGCCGCTCCACTGCCGGCAGCATAGGCCACCATCATTATCACAACACCAACAAATGAAAAAATCCCTTGCAGCGACATATAAACCACAAGCAACAGAGCTATTATTCCAATTGTTTTTAATACATTCTTTTTCATATTTAAATTTTATATTCCTCGTTTAACCCTTGCAACATCGACGCCTATCTGCAACTTAAGCGCCTGCACGCCATCGAACTCCAATTCTCCGCGCAAGCGGCGTAGCACCTCCACTGCAATCGTCTTGCCATAGGCATCGCCACTATAGTCTATAATATGTACCTCTATCGTACGCAGCATATTGTCGCCGATAGTAGGCTTCACACCAATGTTCATAACGCCTTTGTATCGCTCGCCGTCGAGCAACGCTGCAACCTCATAAACCCCATCGAGCGGCAGCATCTTCATCTCATTGTCGAGCACAATATTCGCCGTGGGGAATCCCAATGTACGGCCAATGCCCGCACCCTGTACAACCGTGCCACCAAGCACAAACGGACGACCAAGAAATTCAGTGGCAAGAGCAATATCCCCCGCTGCCAGAGCCTTGCGTACAGCCGTAGAACTGACCTTGTTGCCATCAGGAGCAAAAGGCGACAATTGCATAAGTTCAATACCCATACTCTTGCCGTATGTAACATACTGCTCAAACCCCTCGCCCTCGCAAGGAGTACCGAAGCGGTGGTCATACCCCACACCCAGCAGCCTGATGCCAAGAGCATCGGCAAGCACTTCGCGCATAAAACGTGCAGCACTCATTGACGCCATACAACTGTCAAAGTCAAGCAGCACCAGACGCTCGACCCCCAACGTAGCCAGCAACGCAGCCTTCTCGCTGTTCGTTGTGAGCAGGAAAGGCTCACACTCGCCATCAAAAAGCAGACGCGGGTGTCGCGCAAAAGTAACCACCGTCAATGGCAACCCTTTAGCCTCGGCCGCATTGCGCAGTTCGGCAATCATAGCCCTGTGCCCAAGGTGCACACCGTCAAACGAACCAATGGTGGCAGCACAAGCTATCTTATCACAATCGTTTATGTCAGTTATTATCTCCATTACAAACTAATCATTCATTATATCACTACCCCACTGCGCATTACGCTCTAACAACACTGCTTCGATGCCCAGCGCACGCGCCGCCTCACAATTATCGGCCGAATCGTCAAAAAAGAGACAATCGGCAGGCTTCACCCCTTCGGCTGCGAGCAGGGCGAGGAAAATTTCAGCTTCAGGCTTGCGGCAGCGCATACGGTACGACAGATAGAGTGCGTCGAAGAAATTTGACAGCGGTTCACCCATCGTAGCAAGGAAGCGCGACTCAATCTCGTTCCAATGCCCACTGTTGGTGTTGCTGAGCATCACCACTCTGTAGCCCTGTTCGCGCAATTTACGCAAACGCTCGAACTTATATGGCGCATACTCGCCGAGCATCATATTCCACGCCGACTGTATGTGAGCGTCAAGGGTGTCGCCAAGAGCATCAAGCTGCACAGAGGGCAACTGCGAGGCAATGTAGCGGAACATCTCGTCGCGCGAGACCTCTCCACGGTCGAAACGCATCATATAATCATTTATCAGACAGTCCCTCTCGGTGAGCATAGACGCATCGGCACCCATTGCCACAAGCGCAGCAAATGAACGCTCGACGTGCAAGTCTATAAGCACCCCGCCCAGGTCAAAAATAAGCACTTTCTTGCCTTTAAACATCTTTAATTATGTTTTTGAAATGCGAATGTACACAAAAATTCCCTTTTATAGAAATTTTATATACATTTGCATCGATACTGATTAGATTTTATCAGGCAAGCGAACAAAAACAGACCGCCGCCCACCTTATTAACACTTTTTAACCAATGGGGGGGGTAAATTCGTTTACCGTATTATCTTTGCAAAAAACAGCAAAATTAAACTATGGATTTATTAAGAATTGAGAATGTAACAAAAAAGTTCGATAAGCAGGTGGCGCTTGACAACGTCTCGCTGTCGATTCCCCGTGGCTCCATCTACGGTATTTTAGGCCCCAACGGAGCCGGAAAAACAACGTTGCTGCGCATAATAAACCGCATAACCACACCTAACGAAGGACGTGTAATATTCGACGGTCACGAAATTGAAGCAACCGACGTGCAGAGCATTGGCTATATGCCCGAGGAGCGTGGTCTATACAAAAAAATGAAAGTAGGCGAACAGGCAATATTCTTTGCACGCCTCAAGGGTATGACACGCAAGGAGGCAACCGAGAGGCTTAAACAGTGGTTCCACAAGTTCGGCATTGAAGATTGGTGGAACAAAAGCATCGGGGAACTGTCGAAAGGTATGGCACAAAAAGTACAGTTCATAACCACAGTACTCCACGAGCCCAAACTGCTCATTTTCGACGAGCCCTTCTCGGGATTCGACCCCATTAACGCCAACCTCCTCAAGAGCGAGATTCTGAACCTGCGCGACAAGGGCGCGACAATAATCTTCTCGACGCACAATATGTCATCGGTCGAGGAGGTGTGCGACCACATAACCCTCATCGACAAGGCAAGAAACATTCTCTCGGGCAATGTCGACGAGATTCGCCACAAGCACGGCTCAAACATATTCGAGATAAACTACCGCGGCGACGAATCCACACTCACAAAAAGCATCGGCAATCTGTGCGAGATAATGGAGTCGAAGCCCTCGCCCGTAGGTTTCAACACAATGAAAATACACATTAAGGCCGATAGCGAAGTGCGCAACGTTATAGCCGCCGCCAACGAAGCGACCGAGATACGTTCGTTCAGCGAAATTATACCGTCGATGAACGACATATTCATACGCGCCGTCAACGGAAACCTTTAATAACCTTAAAAGAAAAAGAAGATGAAAAACAAAATAGGAATAATCATAGGAAGAGAGTTTAACGAGCGCGTGCGCAAAAAATCCTTCATAATAACCACCCTCATCACCCCCATTCTGATGCTGGGTCTTATGCTCGCCCCTATGCTGATAGCCCAATATTCCACAGGAGAGCAGAAACAGATTGCCATAGTCGACGACAGCAAGGCCATTGCACAACACCTGCAAAGCAGCGAAGAGATAAAGTTCGTACCATTGGATATTCCCATTGAAGTTGCCCGCAAGCAGTTCGACGAAATATTCGCAATACTGCACATAGGCCCCGATATTATGGAAAACCCGTCCGACGTACGCCTGTATACAAATTCCGCAGCATCAATTACCCTTGAGCAGAATATAGCGTCACAGCTGAAGATGGTCATCGAGGGACTCAAGCTGCAGGAACACAACATAGCCAACCTACCAACAATATTGGAGAGCATAAGAACCGACATAGACCTACAGTCATTCTCGAACGAGAACGGCAGCAGCTTCAACGGCGAGAAGTCAAACTCATCGGTAGTGGCTACGGTAATTGCATATATCCTTAGTTTTATTCTCTATATGTTCATTCTGCTTTACGGAGTAATGGTAATGCAGTCGGTCATAGAAGAGAAAAACAGTCGCGTGCTCGAGGTTATGGTATCATCAGTGCGCCCTATGGAGATGATGATGGGCAAGATTCTTGGTGTAGCAAGCGTGGCACTGCTGCAAATTGCAATATGGGTAGTGCTCATACTTGGAGTGGGATACTTTACGCTCCCACATATTGTCCCCGAGGAGATGTCTATGGCTGTAGCAATGCTACAACAAGGAGCCTCACCCGAAGCCATTCAAACAAACGCCGATATGGGGCTTCTGCAAGCTATAGCAACACTGACCGACGTAGGCTACCTGATGAAGATTGTACTCTCGTTGCTCGTGTTTATGATTGGTGGTTTCTTGCTCTATGCAGCCCTGTTTGCAGCAATAGGTTCGGCTGTCGACACCCCGCAGGACGCACAACAGCTACAGACACCCGTTACAATACCCATTATACTGAGCCTTATTATAATGGTGTCTGTTATAAACGACCCCACATCGGATATTGCATTCTGGTTCTCGATGATTCCGCTTACATCACCCATTGTAATGATGGCCCGCATACCATACGAGATTCCCACGTGGGAAATACTGCTGTCGGCAGGCCTGCTCATCGCAACATTTATCATTGCAGTGTGGTTCGCCGGGAAAATTTACCGCGTCGGAATACTCATTCACGGCAACAAGCCCACACTAAAGGAGCTGTGGCGTTGGATAAAGTTCAAGTAACTTTAATGTAAAAAGACACCAACCCACGCTTTGTAACGCAGATATTGCATTTTTTAGCACAAAAAATTTGCAATGTAAAAGAAATTGCCCTAAATTTGCAACGTATTTCAAAAACAAGAGATACTCGGGCTTTTAGCTCAGTTGGTTAGAGCAACAGACTCATAATCTGGAGGTCCTTGGTTCAAGCCCAAGATGGCCCACGAAGAGAATCGCAATTGCGATTCTCTTTTTTTGTGTTTGTAGGGCTCTCTCCAACGGTTATCGACTTCGTTTAATTGTTTGCACCAGCTACGCTGACGGCAAACGACGAAGTCGATGGGTCTCTATACGAAAATTACCGTGACATAAGAACTATCATTTACGACAAAGATAGAATTGCCCCCCTACATCTCCACAATTCGCGAGAATCCGGCCCAGCCGTGAGTATTCTTGTAGGTGGTGGCTGCGCCCTTGGGCACATAGAGAACACAATCCTCGCTTATATTGCCAAAGACATTGTTATTGACCTCGAACAGCGCGTGGGCAGGGATATGCGCACCTTTTTGTTTGCAACGCCTTATTCATCTTATGAGAGAAGAATTAGCGTTTTTGCTAATAATTCAAAGATGTATGTTATATTTGCCAACATAGCTACTCGTGGTAACGAAAGTGAAAAAGTTGAGGTGATAATTCCTATTAAAGACCGTAATTTGCTCAAAGAGATAGCCCGTAAATTCGGTTGGGCCTGTATGCTGTAATACTTAAACTAAAAGAATAATTCCCCCGGAACCGACTATATAACAAGGTAGTCCCGGGGATTATTGTGTTTAGTAGTTAGAAAGTCAAGCAATCATACGTTTCGAGTATCTCTTCTTGTCGCAGTCCAAGATAGCGTTTGGTGATTGTAACGGAACTGGGGCTTTCTTCTTTGCCCTGTATCTCTCTACGAGCTCTACTACAATAGAAGCTCCTACGATAATCTCGGCTACATCGCCAAGAATTCTAATTGCTTTTAAAACTTTCATTTGGTTGTTTTTTGTTGTTAATACTGTTCTGTTTTTTATCTCTATTTTCTCTGTTTTATGTTTATTTTCTCTTATGTTGTTGATTATTACATATATAAGGCTTTGAAGGAGTACAAAAAGGAGAGAAAAAAGTGGCGATACTCTGCGAAAACTGTATTTTTTTATCAACTTTCGCAGAGTATCTCGGTGTTTTTTGAAAATAAGTTATATTTTTGCATTGGATAAATTTGATTCACATGGGACAGGTTATAGTTGGAAGAAAAAATGAAATAGCCCAGATAGAACAGTATTATAAGTCGGGCAAGGCGGAATTCATTGCGGTATATG
>JAZRFF010000011.1:0-52433 GCA_045661225.1 Bacteroidaceae bacterium
GAATTATGTATCTCCTCTTGTATCAGAGGTAAACGTAGAGGCTACAGAGTCAATGCTTGCAACTTCAGTTGCTATTAACAAGGACACAAAGGTAAACCGCGAGCAGCAGCTCAACGACGAGCGCCGCGGCGAGTGGGGTAACCTTTGGCATTAACCCACGAGACGCGAGCGGCGAAGGCTGCGATTAAGCGAGCGGGCGGGAACTTGTTCACGCACACAGCGAGCGTAAGCAGGCTCGACAACAAAGTTGTCAATGGGCGACTCCACGAGACGCAGAGCGGGCGGGAATTTATTCACGCACACAGCGAGCGTAAGCAGGCTCGACAACAAAGTTGTCAATGGGCGATTCCACGAGACGCGGAGCGGGCGGGAATTTATTCACGCACACAGCGAGCGTAAGCAGGCTCGACAACAAAGTTGTCAATGGGGTAACCTTTGGCATTAACCCACGCTCTGCGAGCGGTTAAACGCCCCTTGTAAAGTTGTAAATTTTTTTAAAAAAATAGTAAAAGCTCCTTCGACGAAGGAGCTTTTTTATTGATACACTGTGTATTCCGGAAACTTCCGGTTGCCCGAAAAATGACTTTGCGGGTGGCTGCTTCGGCGTTTCTGTGCTTTTGAAGCGGGCGGCGACCGTTGGTTCGCTCTTTTGTTAGTAATTTGATGTAAACATCGAATATTTTCTGCACTCGCTGTAAAATAATCAAGCAAGCTTGTTATTATTTCGCTCGTTTGTTATATATTTGTTAAATAATATATTTTATCACTTATAGAATAAATATTTAACATTAAAATAACAGTTTATGAAACGATTCACAACTTTGTTTGCGCTGTTGTTGGCAACTGTCGTTACTGCTACTGCTCAGGGCGATTACTATGTTGTACACGGTGCCAATGAAAATGTCACACACGGTACCCATTATCCCAAAAGTGTGGGTATTCTGGGTGTACAGAGTCCGCAGCAACAGCTCGACGGTATAGCCTCGGCTCCACGTTGCGCTGCATACTTCGACAAGAGCTCGACGGTCTTTGAGGTAAAGAGCGGCGAGACTGTAACTCCGCTAATCGATATTAACGGCGAGTGGATGCACGGCTATGTGTATGTCGATTGGAACAACAACAAACAATTCGATGTAAATCTCGAGGGTGACGGTCCTTATATCAAAGGCGAGGGCAATGAGCTTATGTGCTGGTCGCTCTATGGAAAAAACACCAACGGCGACACGGGTTGGAACAGCGCGGGAATATACCAGAATGGTGGCAATGTGCTTGCTCCCGGTTCGTTTCGTGTGCCCGAAGGCATTGAAGAGGGAGCGACCTTCCGTATGCGTTACGCTGTACAGTGGAATAGTATAGACCCTACAGGTGCGTATGCGAATTTCATCAGCGACGGAGCTTCAATAATTGACGTTACCCTTAAGGTGACAGGCGTTGCCGATGATATAACCCCGGGCGGGTATCCCATTGACACTTATCGCGAGCCACGCGTGGGAACAATGCCCGATGCTGCCGAGTGGAACGCAATCCCCGATGGTCTTAACGCGCAGTGGGCATCGCGTGACGTACACTATAAGCTGCACAGCGTGCCACAAGTGACAAAGGGTACAACCGCTACTCTGCGTGCCTGGAAAGGCGAACGTGCCAATATCCAGGCGGTGCTCTATAGCAAGAGCGACCAGGACACGTTGAGCGTGCGTATGACCGAATGGGTTAAAGGCGGTGTCGCTACGGGCATAAACGGTGGCGATGCGCGTTTTGTGAACTATGTTATTACCGATGATTATGTTTCTTGCGGTAATCACCCTATGACGTTGCCTCAATGGCTTGTAGCCGATGTTATTGAGCAGGATAAGCCTCACGCTGTGCCTGCAATGGAGACACGTCCGGTGTGGTGTACAATAGAGGTTCCACGCGACGCCGAGGCAGGAGAGTATAAAACAGCCCTCGAGGTTGTCGATAAGGCCGGCAACGTTGTCAAGAGCCTTGCGCTAACAGTGATGGTCGACAATCACGCACTACCCACGGTAAAGGAGCAAAAATTCCACCTCGATTTCTGGCAACAGCCCTATGCCGTGAGCCGTTACTACGGCGTGGAGCGTTGGAGCGACGAGCATTTCGAAGCTTTGCGCCCTTATATGCAGGCGCTTGGACGTGCCGGACAGCGTACCGTTTCGGCAATTCTGTTCTACGAGCCTTGGGGCGAGCAGACACACGACCTTTTCGACCCGATGGTCGAGACTATAAAGAAAGCCGATGGCACTTGGGAGTATGACTACACCGTCTTTGACAAATATGTAAACCTCTGTGCCGAATATGGTATAGACAAACAGATAAATTGCTTCAGTATGGTGCCTTGGGATATGAGCTTCCGTTACTACGACGAGGCTACGGCAACATACAAGAATATTAAGACTACCACCGGCACCAACGAGTATCGCGAATTGTGGACAAGCTTCCTCACAGCCTTCAAGGCGCATTTGCAGGAGAAAGGCTGGTTCGAAAAGACCAATATAGCAATGGACGAACGTGCCGAGAGCGATATGCTCAACGCTTATAACATTGCCAACGGCCTTGGCTTTAAAATGGCATTGGCGGGCAATTACCACCAGAATCTCTGCGACAAGCTTCACGACAAATGCGTGCAGTTAGGGCAGGAACACCGCTTTACAGCCGAGCAGCTTGCCGACCGCAAGGCAAAGAACCGCGTTACGACATTCTATACAAGTTGTGCCAACGCCGAGCCTAACATCTATACAAACTCTCTGCCGGCCGAGGCTGCCTATCTGCCCATCTATGCGGCAGCGGTAAACCTTGACGGTTATCTGCACTGGGCGTGGATAAACTGGGACGAGCACCCGCTTACAGATAGCCGTTTCCGCAAGTTCGGTTCGGGCGACACATACTGCTACTATCCCGGCAACCGCTCGAGCGTGCGCTTTGAGCGAATGATTGAGGGTATACACCAGTATGAAAAGATACATATTCTGCGCGAAGAGTACAAGAATGATGCTGTAAAACTCGCGCAACTGAACACGTTGCTGGGACGTTTCAGCGGCTCAATTGCCGGTGAAGAGTGTGCCGCGCTCGTGAACGACCTTGAGGACTTCCTCAATGGTGTCGAGGTTGAAATTCCTGTGGCGAAAGATGTCGTAACGGGTTACTACCATATTGTGAGCAAGGCCACTACGCGTGCCGAGCACTTGTATAACGATGCGCTGTTGAGTGGTAACAGCCTGGGCTTTACTTTACAGTCGAACACAATGGTAAACACCAATAACGGTATCTGGCACGTTACTGTAAAGGATAATAATAAACTTGGAATAAAGAACGGCGATGGCAAACCCGTTGTTGCGGGTGCCAATTGGGGCGGTTCGGTTGCCGGCTCTTACAGCGAACTTACGGTAGGCTCGACAAAGGACGTTGGCGACTATCGCTACTATTTCTTTACCGAAGCGCTTAACTGTACCAACGGTAGCGCGAACTTCAAAGTGGGTGGAACCGACTTTGTTACAACGTGGACCGACGGTGGCGCCGCCGATGATAACTTGTGGCGATTCGAACCGGTTGACATTGAGGGTATGAGCGTGTACGACGTTGTTGTCGAAGGCGATGAAAATGTTTACGTTACTTATACCAACGGCGCGGTAAGCGAGAATGCCTTTAACGGCGGTTTCTTTATTACTGCAAACGCAATCAAAAAGGAGAATTTGTCGGTGTCGGTGCTTGGCAATGTGCTCAACAGTGCCGATGTTGCAATAGAGGGCAATGTAATTAAGGTTACAAATATAGACCAGGCTCCTGTTCCTGTCAAGCAAGACCTCTTTAACACCAGTAAGGGCGACGGCATAATTCCTCCGTACCGCATTCCGGGTATAACAACGGCAAGCAACGGACGTCTCATTGCAACAGCTGCACGCCTTGTGTGCGGTACCGACCCGGGCTTCGGACAAGTAGATGTCGTGTGTCGTACAAGCGACGACAATGGCGAAACCTGGAGCGAGATGATTGAGGTTGCAGTGGGTACAGGCCGTACATCGGCAACCGAGAATTTCTTCGATACAGCGTTTGGTGACCCCGCAGTTGTTGCCGACCGCACAAGCAACGAGGTGCTCATTATTGCAGTTGCCGGCTGTACCGTTTATACCAACGGAAATACTACACGTCAGAACCCTAACCTTGTTGCAACAATACACAGCACCGACAATGGCGATACCTGGGGTACTCCGGTTAACGTCACCGAGGATATTTACAGCCTCTTCGATGCCGGTAAACCTATGCAGGCTGCTTTTGTAGGCGGTGGTAAGGTGTTCCAGAGCCGTATAATAAAGAAAGATAAGTACTACCGCATCTATGCGGCAATGTGTGCGCGTCCCGATGGTAATCGTGTCGTTTATTCCGATGACTTCGGACGCACTTGGCACGCTCTTGGCGGTGCATCGGCACTCCCGGCACCCGGTGGCGACGAGCCTAAGTGCGAGGAACTTCCCGACGGACGTGTAATTCTCTCGAGCCGCGTGGGCGGAGGCCGTATATACAATATCTACACTTACAGCAACGCGCTTGCCGGCGAGGGCGAATGGGGTAACGCGGTAAAGAGTACCTTCGAGGGTTCAGGGCTTACTCCCGGCGGTAACTCGACCAACGGCGAGATTCTGGTGTTGCCCGTACAGCGTAACAGCGACAAAAAAGAGATGTACCTTGCGCTGCAGTCGCTCCCCACAGGTGGCGGACGCACAAATGTGGGAATATTCTACAAGGAACTTTCTGCCCTTGCCGACATTAACAGCACTGCTAACTTTGCTACCGGCTGGGACGGTTTCTTCCAGGTGAGCAACACCTCATCGGCTTATAGCTCAATAGATTTGCAGGCCGACGACAGAATAGGATTTATATACGAAGAGACCCTTACCGGTTTCGGCAAACGTGACAATCCTGTGTCGACAAGCTTCCCCACAGGTGCCGGACAGCACAACTTCGACGGCTTCGACAATATTTATGTGGCGTATACCCTTGAGCATATAACCGACGGAGCGTACAGCCTGAAACGAGACGTTGACCGCGCCGCATTCTTGAAAGGCTATTTCAAGGCATTGGCTGACGACGTTGAGCTTCCCGATGCAGCTCAGTCGCAGCTTCAGACAGCGCTCGACAACCTGAGCGAGCAGCCGACCACCGCCGAAATTGACAATATTTACGCTATTTTCAATAGTGTTCAGCCCGCCGACAAGTGGGACGGCAAGGTTGTTACCTTTACCAATGTACAGAAAAACGGTACAGAATATGGTCTTTACATTAACGACAGTAATATACTGACTCTCGGAAGCAGTGCCGATGCCGACGAATTTACTTGCAAGAAGGAGGCAAGCGGCAAGTACAGTTTTTTTAATTCAGAAAAGCAGTTGTACCTTATATGGCGCGCAGGTGCAAACTACGGCTATAACAACAACTGCGGCACTCTGGCCTCTTACAATGCAACATATTGCGACTGGAGTGTTTATGAGGGTAGCCTTGCCGGTTGTTACTATCTTGTGGGCAAGAGAAATGACGGCGCAACCGATGGCGCACTGATAGTGCTGGCTGCAGGTACGTTCGATTCCTGGAGTAACTCCGAGGGGTATACCGACAGTTACAGCAATCTTTTTCGTATAGATGTTAAGGAGAGCGCTACGGGTGTTGAGAATGTAGTTGTTGAGAGTGCTCCCGACAGCGTGTACGACCTTACAGGCCGTCGCATCGAGTCTATCAACGCAGCTGGCATCTACATTGTAAACGGTAAAAAAGTGCTGGTTAAGTAAGAGCAGTGGTTGATAAGTTTACTTAATCAAACACAGCCGCGCGTGAAGCACTTGCGCGCAGCGAAAGTATAGGTTAAGTAAGAGCAGTGGTTGATAAGTCTTAATCAAACACAGCCGCACGCGAAGCAGTTGCGCGCAGTTTACTATTAAATAATGATTTTTAAGAAGGGAGGCAGCTCCCTTCTTTTATATTTATAGCCACCCGATATTCGCTGTCTGACACAAAAAACACACATCGGCAATCTATTGATGGTTATTCTCTTTGCAGAGTGACGAAAAAGTGATATAATTGCAGACGAAACAACACGCGTATCAATGAAAAAAAGAATTGCCGAAAGGGCAAAAAAGATAATAAGAACATTCAATATCTTAAACGACAACAGGGATATTGGCAATAACTTTATTCTGTGGTCGTTTATAAAACTCTTTGCGAGTCTGGGTAAGTTGACACAGGCCGCAGCGGCATTAACTTACCACACGCTCTTTGCCATTGTGCCCATATTGGCCCTGATGCTTGCAACGGCCGTGCTTATGGGCTATGGCGATGCTTTTAAGGACGTCGTACAAGAGATATTCTCGAACCAAGAGGGGTTGGCAAAGGAGATGCTTGTATTTACCGAGAGCTACCTCGAAAATGCTCGCACAGGCTATTGGCTGGGTGCTATTGCGGGTTTCAGCGTGTTGCTTTATTCGCTTTTTTCAATATTCCAGACCATAGACGAGACCTTCAACTCGCTGTGGGAAATGAAAGGACACAGCCTGAAGAACCAGTTGAAAGTCTTTTTCTTCACTCTCCTCATTCCCGTAGCACTTATTCTCCTGCTCGCCATTAGAGCGAGTGTGTCGGCATACTTCGAGGGCGGAATCTTGAGCGAGGTTAATTTTATGCTTGCATCAACATCGGCATACGTGCTTACGTTGTTCGCATCGTATAAATTCATTCCAAAAGTGCACGTCCGAACGAGATACGCCGCAATATCGGCAACCGTGTGCGGAATAACATTTGCCATTATGCAGTATTTCGGAGCGTTTATCTTGGGGCTTTTTACAAGCTATCACAATATATACGGCAAACTCGCCGGAATTCTGCTTCTGCTGCTGTGGATATATTTCTCGTGGATTATATGCCTTGTGGGCTCCCGTTGGAACTATCTGTTGCAAGAGAGTAAGCGCCTTGACCAGAAAAACCGCTTCCGGGCTGCAAGCCACAATTATCATAAATTTCTTAAACTGCTTGTCATTGCACGTTGCGAGGAGGATACTATGCGCAAGGGCGACGGTACTTTCGACTCGCTCATGGTAGCCGATGCGATGGCCGAAAGGTACGACCTTCCGCAGCACATTACAATGGAAATTCTGGAGACTCTTACACGCATAGGTATAATTATTGTCGACGATGAGGAAAATTATCAGCTCTCTCCCGAATATCGCACGTACACGGTAAGGCGACTGGTCGGGAGTCTGGACTCTATTGGCGATAATGATTATGCCGCGCACATAACGGCCGAAGCAGGCAGCAAGGAACGGGCACTGTGGGAATTTATAAATGACAAGGAGGGCAAGGGTGGCGACCGCTTCGACAATACTTTGGACTATTTGCTGTGAGTGGCAATATTGGCGTTTTTTAGAGATTGTTTAAATGCCGGCAAATATATTTTGCTTGCATCTGTACAAACGGGGGTGGCTTTACGCACCCACAACCTTTTTTGCCACTCTTTTCTGCCAAAATGTCGTACTTTGTTATGTCCGCTTGGCAATCTTTGCTATTTTTGTCGCGCATTTGCGTGATGAACAATTTTGGCACGCTTTTCGTTATTATAATAATGTGCGCAGCTCTTTGCGTCTTAAAGGAAACAATAACGTATAACAAATAAATAAATTCAACTATGAACATCAAGCCATTGGCCGACAGAGTGCTTATCTTGCCTCAACCGGCCGAAGAGAGAACAGTGGGCGGTATCATTATTCCCGATACTGCAAAGGAGAAACCCCTTCAGGGTAAGGTTGTTGCTGTGGGCAACGGTACTAAGGACGAGGAAATGCTCATAGCAGTGGGCGACCAGGTGCTCTACGGAAAATACGCAGGTACAGAACTTGAACTTGAGGGCGAAAAGTACCTTATTATGCGTCAGAGCGATGTGCTTGCAATTTTAGGATAATAATTTAACGAAAAAGGAATATGGCAAAAGAGATTCTGTTTAATATGGACGCTCGCGACCAGCTTAAGAAGGGTGTCGATGAGCTTGCTAATGCAGTGAAGGTTACCCTCGGCCCTAAAGGTCGCAACGTAATCATCGAAAAGAAGTTCGGCGCTCCGCACATTACCAAAGACGGTGTGTCGGTGGCTAAGGAAATTGAGCTTGCCGATGCTTATATGAACACAGGCGCTCAGCTGGTTAAGTCAGTAGCGTCGAAGACCAACGACGATGCCGGCGACGGTACAACAACCGCTACATTGCTTGCACAGGCTATTATCACCGAGGGTCTGCGCAACGTTACGGCGGGTGCGAACCCAATGGACCTCAAGCGCGGTATCGACAAGGCTGTGACAAAAGTAGTGGAGTCAATCAAGGCTCAGAGCGAGGAGGTTGGCAACGACTACGACAAGATTGAGCAGGTTGCCTCTATTTCGGCAAACAACGACGCCGAGATAGGTAAGCTCATTGCCGATGCTATGCGCAAGGTTTCAAAGGACGGTGTAATAACAATCGAGGAGGCTAAGAGCCGCGACACCACCATCGGCGTTGTCGAGGGTATGCAATTCGACCGTGGTTACCTGTCGGCGTACTTCATCACCGATACCGAGAAGATGGAGTGTGAGATGGAGAACCCTTACGTGCTCATATATGACAAGAAAATTACCAATCTCAAGGATATGCTCCCCATTCTGGAGCCTGCTGTACAAACCGGACGCCCCTTGCTTATCATTGCCGAGGACGTTGAGAGCGAGGCGCTCACGACATTGGTCGTAAACCGTTTGCGTACACAGCTGAAGATTTGCGCTGTTAAGGCTCCGGGATTCGGCGACCGCCGCAAGGATATGCTCGAGGATATTGCAACCCTCACAGGAGGTATTGTCATCAGCGAAGAGAAGGGCATAAAGCTTGAGCAGGCTACTCTTGAGATGTTGGGTACTTGCGGTAAAATTACTGTAAGCAAGGACAACACTACCATTGTCGATGGTAACGGTGACAAGGAGGCTATTGCACAGCGCGTAGCTCAAATTAAGGCACAGATTGCAGCGACAAAGAGCGACTATGACAAAGAGAAACTTCAGGAGCGTCTTGCGAAACTTGCAGGCGGTGTTGCAGTCCTTTATGTGGGTGCCGCTTCCGAGGTCGAGATGAAGGAGAAGAAGGACCGCGTCGACGATGCTCTTTGCGCTACACGTGCAGCTATCGAGGAGGGTATTGTTCCCGGTGGCGGCGTTGCTTACATTCGTTCAATCGACAGCCTCGAGAACCTCGCAACTGTGAACGAGGACGAAAAGACCGGTGTAGCCATCGTTAAACGTGCCATTGAGGAACCTTTGCGTCAGATTGTTGCCAATGCCGGCAAAGAGGGCGCAGTGGTAGTGCAGAAAGTACGCGAGGGCAATGGTGACTTTGGTTACAACGCTCGTGCCGATGTGTATGAGAATCTCTTCGCAGCAGGCGTTGTCGACCCTGCCAAGGTTACACGCGTGGCTCTTGAGAATGCTGCTTCAATAGCAGGAATGTTCCTCACAACCGAGTGTGTGATTGTTGAGAAAAAAGAGGACAAGCCCGAAATGCCAATGGGCGCTCCCGGAATGGGGGGAATGGGAGGTATGATGTAATAGACTCCCGTCTTTAATTATAGCAATGGCGGCGCACTTTTTAGTGCGCTGCTTTTTATCTTTCTACGGTAGTGAGGGGTGCGGCTTTAAAGCATTCTGATGGGTTGAAAATGTGCTCCCGTTCATAGCCGGTCAATGGAAAATTCGCATAAAATCCCTGTTAAACATTTAAAATAAGTAGAATAATGTACCGTAAGTTTATTATAAATCAGGACGGAGTGTTGCTCTTCGGCAATGTCTATCAGCACCGCGAACTGTTGGGGTGGGGCGACTCTTGTCCTTATGGCGGTGGGTTGTGGCACTACGACGCTGCGCGTGGGGCTGTTCTTCTCTATGGCCGCTCGTTTGCTTTCGGCGCGCCGGCGGTGCAACAGGTGCGACGCGTCGACTGGGAAAGTTTGGGTTGTGAACCTTGTCCCATATTCTATATGCCCGAATGGCCGCGCGAGGAGAGGCTTGTGCCTGTTGGCGCTCCGGGTGTGTTGCTGTGAGCCCGGTAAATGCAAACAAAGGGTGTGCGACGCACACCCTTTGTTTTGTAATATGTTTATTGCGGCTGTTTAATAGCAATCGGGGAGGTTGAATGCAGGCACTAACGCATCGAGCTGCTCATCGGTCATACCCACCGGCTCGAATCCGGCCCAACGGGCGTTGAAATATATCTGTGCCGACTTGCTCATTGTGTCAATGGCATCGAAACAGTCGATAATGTCGTCGCCAACGGCAAGGACACCGTGTTTCTCCCACAGGAGCATATCGTGTGTGCGCAGTTGCTCGATAGTGAGGCGTGCAAGCTCAATGGTGCCGGGAATTGCATAGGGTACAACGCCAATGCCTTTGGGCACCACAATGCGTGCCTCGGGAATCATACTCCACAGAGTGCGGGTGAGCAATTTAGAGCTCTCGAGGAACGGTTTGCAGTGCGAAAAACCTATAAGGTCGGTTGGGTGAGTGTGTAGCACGACCGTCGTGTTACGCCCTATGCTGCGCAGGTAGTTATGCATCATCAGGTGCGAGTGAATCTCCATTGTGGGGCACACCGGCTGCTCGGCAATAATTTCGAACGACGTGCCGTCGGGGGCGATGCGTATTATTGAACCGTTGTCGAACGGCGCTTGAGCCACATAGCGCATACGCTTGCCTGTTCCTGTAACGTAAAAAAAGTGTCCGCCCAAGCAGGGTACTGTCTCGGTGAGTTTGCGCGCGGGTGCAAGCGCCGGCAGGCTCTTTGCCTCCTCGCTCATCAGCGCTGTTACGTTCACCGATATATTTCCGCCGTTACGCTCGGCCCACCCTTTGGTCCATAGATAGCCTGCCACTTCGGCAATACGGTCAATTTCGGCCATCAGTTCCTTGTTGTTTCTTATAATTTCCATAAAGGTTCTATTTTGTGATTTTTATCTTTTGCATTTTCTTTTATTCTTGTTTTTTGCCGGTGGTGATACTCTTGTAACGTGTGTATGCACTCTCCCACGCCTCACGGTCGTACGGCGCGAATGTCTCGGTCTCTACGGCGCGGGCAATGAGGGCGCGCATCTCCCATCGGTCGCCGGCAAGGCCTGCTGCGCGTGCCTGCACCATACAGTTGCCTATGGCTGTCGCCTCGGAAGGACCTGCCACAACCGGCACTCCCGTTGCGTTAGCCGTCAGTTGGCTCATAAAGGTGTTCTTTGAGCCGCCGCCAATAATGTGAAGCCTCTTTATGTCGTGTGGCGACACACGGCGCATACTCTCAAGAGTGTCGCGGTAACACAGTGCAAGGCTGTCGAAAATAGCGCGTACCGTCTGCGCGTCATTCCCGGGTGCGGGCTGTGCCGTACGTCGGCAGTAGTCGGCAATGGCCTCCTGCATACTCTTGGGGTTTGCGAAGAGTGCGTCGTTGGGGTCTACAAGGCTGCGGAACGGTGTTGCCTCACGCGCCATAGCAATAATGTCGCTGTAACTATACTCCTTGCCATTGCGTTGCCACTCTTTGCGGCACTGTTCAAGCAGCCACATTCCGGTGATGTTGTTCAGAAAACAGGTGGTGCCGTCTATTCCACCCTCGTTGGTGAGGTTCAGGCGGCCGGTGGTGCTGTTTATTATGGGCTTTTCGCACTCAATGCCCATAAGGCTCCACGTGCCGCTGCTCAGGAATGCAAATTCTTTGTCGTTGGCGGGTATTGCAGCAATGGCCGATGCTGTGTCGTGTCCGGCTACGGCATATACCGGTACTTTGCCAACGCCCGTCTCGGCTGCAATACTGTCGCTGAGCGTTCCTATGAGTGTTCCGGGCATCACTATGGGCAACAGAATGCCGGTGGGCAGCCCAACGGCTTCGACAAGTTTCTTGTCGAACTGCTTGCTCTCCGGGCATACCATCTGAGAGGTCGACGCCTCGGTATATTCGCACACCATAGAGCCTGTGAGCATATAGGCAAGAAGGTCGGGCATAAACAGAATCTTATCGGCGTTTTTCAGCGGGGCGTACCCCTCGCGCTTGGCCGCAAAAAGCTGGTAAAGAGTGTTGAAGTTCATTATTTGAATACCCGTGCGCGCATACACCTCGTCGCGTGGAATTATTTTGAACAACTCCTCGGGGGCATTGTCGGTATAAGGGTCGCGGTAGGCACGCGGCAGTCCCAATATGGAACCGTCGTCGGCAATGTAGCCAAAGTCTACACCCCAAGTGTCAATGCCTATGGAGTGAATAGCTATTCCGCGTTGTTTGCACATTGCGAGCGCCTGCTTAAGTTCATTGTAAAGGCTGTATATGTTCCAGTAGAACTTACCGTGCAGCTCCATTATGGCATTAGGGAAACGGTGTATCTCCTCCAATGTCAGTCTGCCGTCGTGCAGTGTGCCTGCAACGGCTCGACCGCTTGTGGCTCCAAGGTCGAATGCAAGGAATGTGTGCTTGTCCATCTTATGCTGTTTTTTTGTTTGTCGTCGCAACGCCACGTCTGTGACACAATGTCTCTTTGCGTATGCTCCTAGCACAAAGATAGCAACAAACGAGCGAGAAATATAAAGCTTGCTTTAATATTTCTCACAGCGAGTGCCGAAAATCTTCGAGATTTATCTCAAAGAGCAACAAACGAGCGAGAAATATAAAGCTTGCTTTAATATTTCTTACAGCGAGTGCCGAAAATCTTCGAGGTCTGTTTTTTTGCAGCAAGATAGTTGTTCGGGCCTGTCCGAAAATAACTTTTGTGTGTAGGCTGTTAAACAGTATAAAAATGAGGAAAACGGGCAGAGATAACCGTTTTCCTCACAGCAAGGTCACGATTCCGAATATCGTTCCCAAGCCTTTTAATATGCGTAATTTTATATCTCTTTATCGAATCCGAGGTCTTTACTGTAATATTTGAAAAAATCGTGATTGAGAATAATTGATATTTTAACAAGTAAAGCCGAATCAATACTCTCGCGTTTGAATATACTGTAAATATTGGTGCGGTCACAGCATAATTGTTTCGCAAACCAAGAGACGGGGTAGCCTTGCTCGTCAAACCTTTCTTTGATGATATTGCCTATATGGACCATTGCTTGATTTTTTTTATGCGATTAATCTTGTATATGTGGTGCAAAAATAGAGTTGTATAATCTAAATTCAAACATTTTTATGTTATTATATTTCTACAATTGATTGAGAAACAGCGGTATACCCACTGCTTTTTTATAGAACCGATATACTTTGACGTTTCTCTACAAAGCGCAAAAACCAATCAGAGCCTTGCTGTTTGTGTTTCTTGTAATGCAAATTGCAGTTCTTTTTTTATAAAAAAATTAACAATCGTGAATGTTTATATATTTTGTATAAACAACTGCCCCCCCCCCTTTTTGTTCCGGTAGAGGTGTTAAAAATCATTATAACTATTTAAGAATATTTGTAACATTGTGCGTTTGAAGAGGTTGCGTCTTTTTCCCCCGAAAATGCCGCTTCTTTAGTGCACATTCCGTTTGCACAACTTTTTATTTCTCCAAAAAATATTTCTACATTTGTGCCTTGTCGGCGTTACGCTTGTTAGGCCGATGTGTTTTTATGCTTGAATAATACATATATATAATGGCAAAAGTTAAAATTACAACAACTATGGGCGACATTACAGTGCGCCTTTATGACGAGACACCTCTGCACCGTGACAATTTTTTGAAACTCGCGTCCGAGGGCTTCTTCAACGGAACTCTGTTCCATCGTGTGATAAAGGATTTTATGATTCAGGGTGGTGACCCCGAGAGTAAGGGTGCTCCGGCGGGCAAGAATCTGGGAAGCGGCGGTCCGGGATATAACATTCCTGCCGAGATTCAGCCGGCAACGCTTTTCCACAAGCGTGGTGCTTTGAGCGCAGCGCGCCTTGGCGACGAGGTGAACCCGGCAAAAGAGAGCAGTGGCAGCCAATTCTATATTGTTTGGGGAAAGGTTTATAAAGCAGCCGAACTAAAACAACTGGAGCATCAGATGAAGATGCAGCAGGAACAGAATATCTTTAATGCGCTTGCAATGGAGCGTCGCGAAGAGATAATGAATCTCCGCCGCAACCGCGACCGCGAGGGCTTGATGGAGCTACAGGATAAATTGGCCAAAATGGCAATGGAGAAGAGCAAGGAGCTTGGAGCACCCTCTTTCACTCCTCATCAGGTTGAAGCATATACCACAGTGGGCGGCACTCCATTCCTCGATGGCGGATACACCGTTTTCGGCGAGGTTGAAGAGGGCCTGGATATTGTTGAGGCGATACAAAATGCAGAGACCTCGATGGGAGACCGTCCAAAGAGCGATGTGGTGATGACCGTGACGGTTGTGGAGTGATTGAAAGGTTGAATGTGCGGGACATCTATTTTTAAAAAGATTACCTTATATATATCATAAGCGCCATTGTTGGTTTTTGATGATGGGAATGATGCTCCCAAAAACGCAAAAAAGAGAAGAGTTGCCCAAAAAACAAAAAGGGTCTCTTCTCTTTTTTTAATTTATGTGGTTGATTTTTTATAGGGCACAAAATAGAGCATAGCTTTTTAGCAACGAGAGGGTGTCGGCTCCTTTTTTTTGTGCTTGCCCGCGCTGTCGAGCGCGTGTTTTTCTTCTTTTTCCTCTTTTTCTCTTGTTTAAAATGTAGTAAACAAGCGTGTGGCTTTTCTGCTGTTCGGGCTTGTAAAAACCTTTACAGGCTACCAATCTCGGTACATTTTTTGCCGTTTTTTTAATGTATAACCCCAACTACCCCTGTTTACATTTCGGTTTACATTTGCAGCTTTTATTCTTTACAGATATTAGTAGTCCGAAATGTAGGATTCCGTTGTTTGAGACTTGTAATTTATGAAAGTAATTTTGTAACAGGGATATTGTTGCTTGTTTTATGGCGGCAACCGACAAGGGGTTGTCGTTATAATTTAAGTTGCCGGTGCAACAGGGGAATAGGGGGCGCAAGTGAGTGGCTGCCGGCATTCCGGATTGTATAATAATATTGATTAAAATACATATTTATGAGAAAAAGAAAATTGTTTTTTATTGCAGTAGCATCGTGCCTGATGCTTGCTTTGCCTGTCAAGGCTTATGCCGACAGTTTGGCGACTGCACAAGGGGTTGAAGGAAAAAAGACGCTTCCTTATCCTCGTGCAACAAAAGCTGTTCCGGCATCGGCTATGGAATATGATTCTATAGCGGGTTGTTTTGTGGTGCGCGATACCATTGCCGGCGCTCCCTCACGCGAGGGCTTGCGTTCTGTTGCTTCGCGGGTTGTAACCCGAGCTGCTTCAGCTTTTACCGAGGCCGGTGTGCAGTATGGCTATTTTGGCGACCAGCTTTCGAGCGACAACATCGATGAGATGAAAGCGTTGCTCCAGCCTTGGGCCAATAAAATAAAGAATCTCGATATCGACAGCTTGCTAAGCCCTGCACACGACGGCAGTGAGACTTGGTATATGCAGATTGTTGGTGTCAACAATGATGCCCTTGATGCCGTAGACGGCGAAATGCGCATCTACAACGATATAGGTACTCTCTGGAATTACAAGACTATTGCCATAGACAGCACCGCCTTGCGAGGCAACGAGCACATAAAGAAGGTTGTGTTCGAGGATTGTGCATCGGGAACGGAAAATGCTAAAACCTATTTGAGAATGGTAATTCACGACGGTGCGTTCAAGGATTGTAAGAACTTGAAAGAGTTCAATATGTACTATCTTGTAACAGAAGGTGATAATAACTATCAAATGCTATATCCCTGGGATATATACATAGGCGATAATGTATTTGACGGTTGTCACCCCGATTTCCGCATTGTGGTTGCTCCACAGTTGTATAACTACTTTATAGTTGATGACAACTGGGGTAAATACGCCGACAGGATTGTGGCATCGGACTACCTGCCTACAACTTATGCCCCTATCACATTTGAAGGTGTGACATACGACTATGCGGCCAACTCGCTGAATACATTGCCTACATCGGAACTTACCCGTTTGCAATCGTCGTGGTGGAATGCTGCCATTATTGGTGCTGAAGTTGCCATAGCAATAGCTACTTGGGGAATAGCAAATACATCAATCACATCAGCTAAAGCATCACTTCAAACATCAATAGAAGCAGCTAGAATTAAATTAGACTTTGCCAAATGGGCCTTGGACCTTAGCGACGTGGGATTAAAAACCGCGATAAAAGACGCGCTAAAGAGTAAAGCTACAATATTACAATCGGTCCTTGAAGCTGTCAAAGAAAGTCATAAGACGACTCTGCTTGCATATACTACAGCTAAAGAAGCATACACCGCAGCCCTTGGTGCTACAGTTGCAACCGAAACATACTATATGATAGCTGCCGGTGTGAGCGCAGCAACGGTTCCGGGTGTAAATGGTTTGAGTTATATCGCCAATACTGTAGGAAATAAAGCCCGTCGTGAGCCAACTTGGGCTATGTCAGGACAATGGTTGTTTACAGAGAACAAGCATACCATATACCATATGTATGTGAAAGATGTTGAAAATAAAGAGACTATTACACTGTATAATGACATAGGTTCAGCCTATAACTACAAAACTGTGGCTATTGGTCGTGATGCATTCCGTGGCAAAAACAATTTGAAAACTTTGAAGTTCGAAGATGTGAACACCGGCGAGATGTATGCGTCTATGACTATTGTTATTCCCGACTCGGCGTTCCTTGGCTGTTCAAATCTTGAAACAGTGGATTTGATTATGCGCAGCAACTACACCGACCGCGATGTTGCTCTTGGTCCTGAGAACTTTATCCTTTGTGGCGAAGATATCTTTGCCGGCTGCGACACTGCTAAACTGAAAATTCGTGTCGGCGCCGAAAAGTACGAAGAGTTTGCCGAAAATACTTATTGGAAAAAGTATAAGAACTGCTTTGAAGTGGTTGATGTACCTGAAAACATTGACTATGTCGATTTCGGTGCTCAATATAGCTACACATTTGAAAACAACACGTTGAAAAAGCAAACCTATATTGGAGAGCACACAATAGAACACTTGCACATCATCGGTCAGGATAAAGAAGAACTCGCGAGTCAGGACGGTGAAGTGGGACTTTTCAATGATATAGGTGCCTATAACAACTACAAGCTTGACTATGTGAAGAATAAGGCCTTCTATGGCAGCGAGGAACTTAAGGGTATCTCTATGTTCGACCTCAAGGGTTCGGCAGGTTTCGGTGATGCCTATACCGACTTGTCGCTTGCGCTTCAGGACTCGGCTTTTGCCCATTGCCCCAACTTGGAGTATATCAATATGCTCTATTTCCGCACCGATGGAACCAACTCGGTAGAGCCGATGGATCCAAGGCGTGTGCAATTGGAGAGTGGTGTGTTTGCCGGCAGCGACAAGTTCAAGGTGAAGATGGTGACTACTGCCGTCGAGAGCTTTAAGGCCGATACCGCCTGGGCAAAATATGAAGACCGATTCCTCCCAAGTTTCATCTTGACAAAAGACCCTGTATTGATAGATATTCTTGAGGATTGCGGTATGGAGTATGAATCGCCAATTACCGGTGGAAGCTTCGACATTTATGATGTGATGCAGGTTACAGACCCATCTATACTCAACGGCAAGTTCCAGGGTAAGGAACTTACCGTGTTCCACGAATTCAAGGCTTTTGAGTGCATAGGCCTTGACCACATAGGTGAAGCCTGGTTCAAGGAGTGCACCAAACTGCAGGACATTGAGCTCCCTTCTACGTTAAAGGATATCTGCAAGCAGGCCTTCTATAACTGTCAGTTGCTTGACGATGTGGTTATACCGGCAGGCGTAATAGCAATTGGTGACGAAGCGTTCGCCGGGTGTACCAACCTCAAGAGTATCACCCTCCTGTCTACTGCACCGGCCGGCCTTGGAGAGAATGTGTTTGCCAATATGCCCGAGGACTATGTAATCTATGTTCCCGAAGCGGCAGTAGAGGCTTACAAGGCTGCTTGGCCCCAGTATGCCGAACATATACAAACTATAAGCAACAAGCACACCGGAATCTTTGAGGTTACGCTTGCCGAACCCGGTACGCTGGCCAAAGAATTAGGTCTTGCCATTACCGGCTCTAACCCTCTTACGATTGCCGGCAACTACAGTAAATATGACAGTCTGAAGGTCGTTGGTCCTGTCAACGGTACCGATATAGGTGTAATTCGCATTATGGCCGGTCGCGATGTTAATAATTGTGAGGATATTTACCCCCGCAATCTTAAGTATCTCGACCTCTACGACGCACACATTAAAGCCAATGGCGAGGATTACAACCAAGATGGCTCAAATGACCGCATTACAGAGGATAATTGCATCGATACTTATATGTTCTGGGAACTCGATGTGCTGGAAACACTCATCTTGCCAAAGAGCGTAACAAAGATTAAGGACTATGCATTCAATAACTGTGATAATTTGAGGCGTGTGGTCATCGGTGACAACACTAAGAGCATCGGCGAAGAGGTTACTCACGACAGTAATAATCTGCAGGAGATAATTCTGCTTTGCAACGAAGTCCCTGCAACCGATGCCGATGCGTGGTCGGAAAAGACTCCGGTAGGTATTTTCTACACTCCAAACTCTTATCGTGACCACATCTCGGGCAGCCGGGTATATTACACTCGCGGTGACTCTATTGCTTCTCCTTTCGAAGATGATGCATTGTTGCGTGCACTGGCCGAAAAACGCATCTTCACAATGAATGATTTTGCAACCTTGAAAAGTTTCGATAATTTGATTAACGGCAACAACGAGATAAAGAAATTCAACGAACTGATAATGGCTGTCGAAGTAAAAGAGTTGGGCGATAATTCATTAAGCGGTTGTTCTAATCTTGAAGAAGCAACATTGCCTTACAAAGTAGAGTCAATCACAGCCGGCGCATTCAATGGCTGTTCTTCGTTGATGAAAGTTAAAGTGCTTGGCGATACAATCCCAACTTTGGCCAACAATGCATTTGAGAGTCTTCCTAAAGACTTTGTAATTTATGTAAACGCTGGCGAGGAAGATGCTTATCGCAAGGCTTGGCCCCAGTATGCCGACCATATTCAGGGATTCAAACAGCAGGCGAAAGAGATAAAGGTTGTTACCGTTACCGAACCGGGTACACTCGCCGATGTTCTCGGGTTCAGCGTGTCAATGGAAAAGGCTAACGACATAGGACGCATTGGCGGCGACATCATCAGTATTTCTGCATTGAAGGTGAATGGCCCCATCAATGGCAAGGATATTGCTGTGTTGCGTATGCTTGGCGGTCGCGAAGAGGAAGATGCCGATGAGGTTGCATTGGCCCGTATGACCTATCTCGACCTCTACGATGCTACTATCTGCACCGACCCCGACAAAATCTGCTTCAACAGAGACGGTTTCAATGATTATGTCGAGAACGACAATGAAATTCCCGAGCATATGTTCTGGAAACTCGACAAATTGCAGACTGTCATTCTTCCAAAGAATGTAACAAAGATTGACGACAATGCATTCTATGACTGCTTGAACATAGAGACTATTGTGGTGGGCGATGCTACAACATATATTGGTAATGATGCCTTCGGAAAGTGCAAGAACCTGAAAAATATTGTATTCCTGTGTAACGAGAAGGCGGAACTTGATGGCGATGTATTCACCGACCCTATGTCCGACCAGCCCTATCAGGTAGAGAAGATGTATGTTCCGCTAAGTATGCATAACGCTTATGTGGCTGACCGTGAATATACCACACACACTAAAGAGTTCTGCTCAAATTATGACGAAGATGCGCTGTTCCGCGCCTATGGCTCGCACGCAGTGATGAGCGATGACCAGTTGCGTAATGTAACCAACATCAATGGCTGGTTTGTGCATCATAATGATATTACCGACCTCACATCGCTGGGCATCAGTGCTGTTGATAGCATTAACAACACTACATTCTCTTCTCTTGCAGGACTGAAAAAGATTACCCTTCCTGCAACACTTGCTGTAGTGGAAAAAGATGTCTTTGCTGCAAACACACAATTGCAATACGTTGACTTTGCAAAATGTGAAAACGGTGAAATTGTTACTCAAAGTAATATTGCAGAATTAGGCCTTAACCAAAATGCTCTCATTTATGCGCCGGAGGAGTTTGCCGCAGCGGGCCTGACCAATGTGGTGTACGGCAGTGAGGGTAATTTGAAGTGCGACCATTTCACAATCTCGGATAATGTGGAGTATGTCGTTCCGCGTGAATTCAAGGCAGCTGCCATCAGCTACGACCGCCGGTTTGCGAAGGGAGAAAAAACGACATTGTGTCTGCCTTTCGGAATGAAGGTTCCTGCCGGTGTCAAGGCTTATATTATGAAAGGTGGGGTCGAGGACGGTATCTTTATCTCTCAGGTAGATAGCCTGGAGGCCGGAAAGCCCTATGTGGTTGTGGCTGACGAGGAAATGACATTCAGTATTCAGACAGAGACTCTGGTGCCTGTTACTCCTGACGGATTACCACAGGTTGATACCGAGTATTTTGCGATGAACGGCACATTGAGCCCGATATCGAAAGCCGAGTTCGAGGAACAAAATCTGTACCTCCTTGGCGATGATGGCTGTTGGCATATGGTGAAAGGTCTTGAAGATGGCGAGCCGGCACTGGCGCGATACCGCGCATTCATACAGGCGGCAAAGAGTGCCGGACCTGATGTCGTGAATATGTATGAATTTGTTGATGAAGTGACAATTGCAGACGGCAACATTACTGCGTTCGAGAACCCAGAGGAGGTTGTTGTCGGTACTCTTGCCTATACCCGCGCTATCAACAATGCTTGGAATGCCCTTTATGTTCCGTTCCAGATTGAGTTGACCGAGGAGTTTCTTGCGAATTACGATGTGGCATATATAAACGATGTGCGTAGCTATGACTGGAATGATGACGGTGAACTTGATGACTGGGAAGTGGAAATCATAAAGATTAAGAAGAATGGCAAGCTCAAAGCCAACCACCCTTATGTTATTCGTCCAAAGAATAACGAAGCGATGAACCTGAACATCACCCAACATAATACAATATTGCATTCTACAGCCCCCGAGAAGCAAATTGCACTTACCTGTTCGTCGGTATATAAACAATATACTATAAAGGGACTCTACTCAAAGAGTGAAAGTGGCAATCTTGACAACGGCAATTATGTGTATGCCGTAAACAAAGTCGGTGAATGGCAGAAGATGGCGTTGACCACATCTTTGGTTCCTTTCCGCTTGTATTTGACTATGTCCGGTACCGATGGTGCAAGCGTGGAGGCCGGCGATGTTATTGCAAGCTCAATACGTATGCGTCTGGCCGGTGAGGAGAATGAGGACGGCACAACTGTCATCTATGATGTAGAGGCTGCCGAGCCTGCTGCCGAGCAGATATATGACCTGCAGGGCCGTCGTGTGCTTGAACCGAAGAAGGGTGGTCTTTATATCATCAATAACAAGAAGGTAATATTTTAACTTATAGATTTTAATTATTAGTATTCCACGGACGGCGCGCCGTCCGTGGAAATAAAAAACAAAAAGGATTATGAAGAAAGATTATTTTAAGCCTGAATCTGTTGCTGTTTGCGTTGCTGCTGAATTGATGTTGTCCGCGTCCGATATCGAAAATATGGGCAGTAACGAGACTCCGGGCGGCCCTGATGACTTCAATGCCGGTGCCAGTCGCGGCGAGTGGGGCAATTTGTGGAAGAACGGCAAGTAAGCCAACGGCTTATTGGCACGGCTGTGTGCTATAACAGTTACAGAATGCATTTGTGCCAATGGATTAACGCCGGGGTTACGGGAAATATCGGAACGAAATAATGTTTATTTAATATAATAATACTATGAAAAAGGTAAAAATGACAGTAATGACCATAATGATGGTCCTAATGAGCGTAAGTTTTATTGCTTGCGATTCAGATGACAACAATACCACAGGAAACAACGGTTTGACAGGCAGATGGTACGTAAAGACAGAATCTCTTAGCAATCTTTTGATTATAAATGGCGACAACAGTGTTGTTACCTATAAGGTAAGCGACTATAACGCCTGGGCAGACATAGAAGGCAACCTCACGGTAGATGGTAACAGAATGAGCATCTATTTTGAAGATGGCAACTGCCTTTCGGGTACATACAGCGTAAATGGCAACACACTCATCGTTAACACGACCAATGGAGAATACAGATACTCAAGATTGGCCGAAGATACCAATCTGGTTGGTGACTGGAACTATAGCAACATCAATTTTAAAGCTAAGGCCATAAAAGATGAGATTGTAATTCCCGGAGGTACAATAAACGGCGAAGAGGTTCCTCCTACAATTATGCAGACAGCGCAACTGAGCGGCAGATTTATTGAATATGCCGCTGAACGTTATTTCAGGAATATCAGCTTCGACAACGAAGGGACAATGGCATACAATGTGTTGACCGATGAAGGAGAAAAGCGTTTAACCAAGAACTATTCAATTGATGGCCTAAACTTGACAATCACAGGAGAAACTGCCGGCCATAGAATTGAATCGGCATTTATGGTATTCCAAAGCCTCGACAAAGACTCGGTTTATTTTGTTTTTGACAAAGAGTCTGTCGCCGAAATGTTTATAGGCTATGCACTTATGTTGTTCGAAGGCGGCGTTGCACCGGACGTTACAGATGAGGCTCTGGAAGAATACAAAAAGGCATTCACCGAAGCATTTGAATATTACAGCGTAGAGTTCGTTATTACCCGTGCTTGATGAAAATGCAGTACTCCGGTACTGCATTTTTTCAAAATCCAATGATGAGAATAGGGCTTTAGGGTTATTGGAATGAAGTGATGTCATATAATGAATGAGGTCCGCTACGAACGTATCGATGGCAAGAATATCCTCACGTTGGAGAAAAAATATAATCATTAGCGGGCGACCCAAAGGTCGCCCGCTTGTGTTCTCTAAAGGGAATCTGTGTGCCGGACCTCTTTTATTGCAGAATTATAGGCACATCTCAAATATCTTTTCAATGTCGGCTTGTTGCAGGTGCTTGAATCCTTTGAGCACGGCACCGTCGCACGATTTTCTTGCCATTACGGGGAAATCCTCGCGCTTTATGCCCACTTCGGTAAATGTGCGTGCAAGGCCAAGGGTGTTGAAGAAGAAATGCGACAGGCGGCTAATACCATCGCGGGCAATCTCCATAGGCGGCAGCTCCTCGTCGACTCCAAATACATTGACTGCAAATTGTACGTATCTGGCAACGGTATTTTCGTCGAGGCAGTATTCGAGCCAGCGTGGTGTGAGAAGTGCAAGTCCCAGACCGTGGGTTATGTCGTATATTGCCGATAATTCGTGTTCCATCGGGTGGCAGCTCCATTCCTGACGCTTGCCGCCATTTATAAAACCGTTGATAGCCCACGACGAAGTCCACATAAGGTTGGCGCGTGCCTCGTAATTTTCGGGCTCGTTCATTGCTATGGGTGCATATTTTATTATAGTCTTCATCATTCCCTCCATAAAGCAGTCGAGCATATAGAGGTCGGGTTCCATATTGAAATATACCTCTATTATGTGCGAGAACATATCGACTGCACCGCAAGCTGTTTGGTAGGGGCTCACGGAATAGGTCAGGGTGGGGTCGAGGAACGAGGCTTTTGGCAACATTGGAGGTGCAAGGCGTCCTATCTTGTCTTTCGTTTCGGGGTTGCTAATGACACCGCCACAATCCATTTCGGAGCCTGTGGCCGAAAGGGTGAGTACCGAAACTATGGGCAGTGCCTCTTTTATGGGTGCCCACTTTTCGTTAAGAAAATCCCAGGCATCGTGCTCAACGCAGGCTCCTGCTGCCATAAATTTTGTGGCATCAATGGTGGAGCCGCCACCCACTGCCAGCAGTACATCTATGTTGTGCTCCTTGCACAGGGCTGCACCTTTTCGCACCGACTCTATTCTTGGGTTGGGCTCAATGCCCGATAGTTCGTAAACCTCGAACCCGCCTTTGCGCAGTTCGTTCATAATTTTATCGTACAGGCCTATGCGCTTTATTGAACCGCCGCCGTATGTGAGCAATACCCGCTTGCCATATTTTCCCAGTTCGTTGCCGAGGTTCCCAAGCTGGTCTTTACCGAAATATACCTTTACCGGTATGTCGTAAACAAAGTTGTTCATAAAATCTCGTTTATAAGTTTAATGCAAAAATAGTTGTTTGGTTTATAAATTACGCCGTATGATTTTAAAAAGTTCAACTTTTTACAGCCTACCGGCAAGCTCTGAGGGAGGGGATAGAATAACTTTCCCATTCGCATTGTATTCTATGGTACTCCTCAGCCTTAATTGTTTACTTGTATTTTCTCCAGCTCTTTCTTCTATGTTCTTTTGGCGCGCCAAAAGAACGAAAAGCCCCGGCACGCGGAAAAATCAGTCATCGACTAAAAAAGAGGAGTGAAATTTCATCTGATAACTTTTTTCAATGGGGATTGGAGCATTTTTTTTGCCAAAAGGACCAAAATGGACCAAAATGTTATGAGTGAAAGAGGTTACTTTTACAAACTTTTACATTTTGAGGTGAATTTTAATATAAATAATGAAATGAAAATTACAAAATTGTTACTTACTGCGCTTGTGGCAATGGTTGTTCTTTCCGGTTGTTTCGAGCAGAAAGAGGTTAAAACCGTTAAAACGCCTATTGTCGCCGAACCGGCACCTATTGTCGCCGAACCGGCACCTGTTGTAAGCCAGCCTGTGAATAACCTTCTCGATGACACATCGGGCGATATCGAGGCTTACGAGAGCAGCGATGTCAATGCAGTAGTGCAGGCTCGCCCCTCCATTATGGTAATTCCCGGTGACCAGATTTTGAAGGATTGCGGTTGCATTAGTACCGAAAAGGTTAATGGCCGTGAATTCATTATACGCGATTACAAGAAATTTCTTTTGAAGAACAATGAAATTAAGCAGGTTATTACGTTTATTCAGAACGAGTTCAATAGCAGCGATTTTCCTCTCAATGATTTTGAGCAGACTTTGAAACAGCTGGAGACCCAGGAGGCTTTTGATATGGCCGATGGCTTGGAAAAAGATGCCAGAACAATGTTGAGCAATGTGGCCCGTCCCGATATAATTCTTGAACTATCATACGAGAAGGGCAAGCCTTCGTTGCTTGGACATAACTATAATACGTCGAAGAGTACCAGCTACTCTTTGAGAGCCATTGATGCTTACAGCAATAAAGTGGTAGCTGCAATCAATGGCAACGATGTCTCGGGTGAATCAATCAAAGAGGCTCTGCAACAGGATATCAAACGGAATATAAATAGGTTCCAGGGCGATATCCAAAAGTACTTCAATGATATTCTCACTCGCGGTCGCGACGTTGTGGTACGTATAGTGGTTGAGTCGGGCTGTGATATTGCGCTCAGCGACGAGAGCATCGAGGGCGACACATACACCGACTGGATTATCGATTATATGAAGGCAAACACAGTAAAGGGTGCCCATTCAATGGTGCGCAACACCGATTACGAGCTTCTCTTTACCAATTGCCGCATAAAACTGCTCAACGACGATGGCACGCAGTATGGTGTTTATGATTGGGCGCGCGATTTACAGAAAGATCTTCGTCGCAACCTCGGCTTGAAGTGTACCAACAAAGCGCAGGGCTTGGGCGAGGTACAGATAGTTATTCAAGGATTTAAATAAATTTAAAAAGGCTATGAAAAACACGTATAGTATAATTTGCCTGGCATTGCTGTTGCTCCTTGCTGCGTGTGGCGGCGATTCACAGAAAAATGCAGACAATAAAGACAATGCAGTACAGGAGCAGGCAGAGACACCGGAACAGAAACCCGTAGCAGTTGTACCCCAAGGGAAAAAATTTGCTCCCAAGAAACGCGTCTCTTCATTGACAGCCGAGGAGCGCGAGGCTGCAATTAAAAATAAGGTTGAGCAGATTGACGGTATTAGCATTGATACCTTCCTTTATAGCCGAGGAATAAAATTCGGCATAGTACAACCCAATTTGATGGGTGAGGATATAACCCAGGACATCAGCGACCGCATTGTAATGAAACTGTTGCAGGTTTCTTGCCAGAATGGTATAAGCGGTTTGGGTACCAGCCCCTATTTTATATTCGGTACCGAAATTGTGCAGACCGGCCGTGCCGTTACTGCTACAACACCCCAGAAAATGACTGTTCAGTATCAGCTGACATTTGTTGTCAAGAATAATGTCACCGGCGATGTCTATGCAACCGCCACACAGAATGTTCAGGGCGTGGGCAACAGTTTTGTGGAGGCCAACCAGAATTTTGTCAAGGAGATAAAGAACACTGCTGCGTTGCAGGCTATGCTCAAAACCGCAAGCGACCGCATTATAGAGTGGTACAACAGCAATGTGGAAACAATAAAGAACCACATAGAGTCGTCGGCTCAGCAGGGCGATTACGGCTATGCTCTTGCTCTTGCAATGAGCGTGCCCGAACAGGCTCCCGAGGCTTTCAAATATGCGCAGGGCCGTGTGGCAGAGCTAAGCAAGCAGTTCCTGCTCAAAAAATCGGCCGATATGTTGAACGAGATGATTGCTGCAATTTCTGCAGCCGGCGACGATTTTGACCCCGCAATCGGTGCCTATTTCAAACTGATACCTTCGGGAGCTGCGGAGCACGCACGTGCTGAACAAATATATAACCGGTACCGTGCAAAGTGCGAGGCGCGCCGCAAGACACTTGAAGACAAAGCCGAGCGTGACGAACAGGCTGCCCGTGAGCTCGAAAAATTAAATATGCAATATAGTCAGGAGACAAAAATTGCCGAAATTGAGGCACACAAGATTACAGCCCGGTACACCGCTGACGTTGCTATTGCACGAGCAAATGCCGATGCCCGCGTCGAAGTAGCAAAGGCAAATGCCGAAGGCAAAATAGGTGCTGCCCAAGCCAAGGCCGAGGGCAAGAAGAATAGTTTTTTTGGCAGCATTGGTTATGCAATATCCGGCACATTCGACCGTGTATTCAAGGCTGTAGATAAGATGTAATATAACTTAATTATCATTTAATAATATTATTTATGAAAAAGACAAAATTTTATTTAATGATTGCATTAACCGCTTTGTTATTTGTTAGTTGCGGTGGTGGTTCAAAAGTGGAAAATAGCGATATGATAAATGTTGCCATAAATCGTTCAATGAGTGCTATGGGAAGCAGTGGAATCTCTCAGGGGAATTCTAATGATGCCGGTGCTTACAACGCTCCGGCCAATTCGGGTCCCAAGTACTATGGGGAAAATTATGAGAGTGCTTGTAAAGACCTGGATTTTGAGGCTGCACACAAAATATTGAAAGAGATGCGAGAAGAAGATGATTATCGTAGTAATGATTATGAGACTGCCTTCGATTATGTATATACAGCAGAAGTCGATTATCTGTTGAAAACATTCCCAATAGAGGACGCTCGCCCCAAAATCCTGTTCCTTCTGCAAGAATGTGATGATAAGAAATCCGCCACTTATATCAAATTGTGTGAGAAGATATGCACTCTGCTCATCAGTGGCGAAAACAATGATTTTGCAATAGAGGTGCTAAGAACTTTGGCCAATAAATACACAGAAAAATACTACCTTGAAATATATTTCACCTGTTTCCAGACAGTGTATAAAGCTCAAATTGACCACATAATTAAAAATTTTGCAGGCAAGGAATCGGTAGCAAAGATGGCGTTGCTTATGCAGGGCATTCCGGTTGAGGGCAATAAAATTGTTGCTGACGGTGTTTACGATTATTCTGATCTTGTTCCTGGACTTTACAGCCTTGACCCTTATATGTATTGGTATGTAAATTACAACCAATTGTGCGACTACATACTTACATCGGCTATAAATAACCAGAATAATGATTTGGCCAAAACAGTTCTTTTGCTATATCAAGATGACATAGAGGTAATAGAGCCGGAAAGTGACGACTATGGTAATTACAAAATGATTCACGGAGTAGTGGTTGATGGTAATCACGCTTATGCCAAGTTGAATAAGAAATCCTTTAACGAAGCCAAAAAGAAATATGACCAGGCTGTTGCAATAGGACTTCTTACAGAATAGTTTCAATTACTTAATAATTAAAATTCTACACCGTTTCGCTTGTGTTCAGGTGATACCGGTATAAACGATAAAGGCTGCTGAATATTCAGCAGCCTTTTCTTTGGCGGGTATTGCTACGGTTTTAAATTATGAGGGATTTTGTCTGTCTTTTTACCAAGCAAATTAACCTTTTATACTTGTCCATCTATTTTCTTTACGCTCTCTACTGCCTCTTCTCCTTTTACCAGGAAAGGAATCTTGCTGTGTACATCTTTGACGCAAAATACAACATACCATAGAGCAATTGGCAGGAAGAAAAGCATAGGACCTACAATAATGCAAACTGCAAGAGAAATGTATTTTACAAGTTTGTAAGTCTTTGCCTTATTTCGCAACTCCTGTTCATTCTGTTTTTCTACAAAAGAAACAAGAATGTCGTCTTTGTAATTATTGGCAATGATAATCTCTTTAAGTTCCTTGAGTTTTTTCTTTAAACTCGATTTGTTGCGGTTCTCCTCATTTGTGAGCATTTTATAAACAACAACAGCGTCATTTTCTTCTTTAATGGGCAGTTGGAACTTTTCCAGAAAATCGGCCGACAATCTTCTTTTTTTGTTATAGAGTACCAGCATTTCGCCAAAAGCCTCAATGTCGCCTTTCTCTATCAGGTTCTTGTAGTATATTGTTATAGCGTGTTCAAAAGCAGCCGATTCCGCTACATAGCTATTGTAAACAAAGACAAGGGCGCTGTCCTCATTGTCAAAATCAATATTCACAACAGCATTCTTCCTTTCGAATTTTTCGCTCTGCTCGTCGTGTTTCCCGTCTTCCTCAAGTTCCCAAATGATGTCTTGCACCTCCTTTGACTTCAATGGCGAATTATCACTTTTCATAATACTCTCCATTCTCTCTAAAAGGACACCGTCCTTTCTGAAAATAGTGTCTTGGCGTAAGTTATCTTGGCTGTTGTTTATACTTTCGAGCAACGCAACGGTGTACAAGAAATCCAAAGGGTCTTCCGGAACCGGAAAGCTTTTCATAAACTCGACAAATTCCTTCAGTTTGTTGTTTTTTAAATCAATTTCTTCTCTCAGTTCCGGAGATATTTTTTTTACTATATAAAAGTGTTCGACAACTCCTTTTATATACACGTGCGGAAGGTATGATTCGTGGCTCTCAATATCAAGATCAAGCCAATAACGCAGTCGAGGGCTCAGTGGTCTCGCTTCTCTAATCGGCTGCTTGTCACTGTCGTCGCCCCAAAGAGCCTCGCCGGCGGCTTTTAATAAACTGCCACCGCTACTGCCGCTACTCTTTTTATTACTCTTCGAAGGAGATGAACTCTTTGCGGGTGCACTGCTTGATTCGGCAAAACCGAAATGTTTGCGACCGGCAGGTGTCAAATCTTGTGGCTTGGGACCACCGGAGCTGATAAGGGCCTTTACGGGATTACCATAACTTGTTGAAGTTGTGTTGTTGTAAAAATGTTTTTCTTCCCATTTAATGTCAATCCAAGGCATAGTTGTAATAAATTTAGTTTTATTGATTTTTCATTAAACACTATAATTGAATAATTCTTGCATATTTACGTCTACAGCTGTTTACAAAATAAATATTTTGTTGTATAGGTTTTTAGTCCATTTTAGTCCTTTTGCTTGAGGGTTCATATTTGCGGATATTTTTATAATAAAAATTTCTATCTTTGCACATAAATATGACGACGCTACGAGATGAAGAAGACCGAAAAAGAAACATCTATAGAAAAACTGAAAGAGTGTATTGAGAATGTCTTTGGTTACAAAGTGCGTACTCCACGGGATTTTGACGCTCTTGCAACAACAATATTCAACAATACAAGGCAGATGATATCTGCCACCACCATAAAACGTCTCTGGGGATACCTGGTCGAGAAGGAGGAGCAAAACCCGAGACTGAACACTTTGAATATTCTTGCGCAGTACGTGGGTTATCCCGATTATGAAACATTCTGCAAACTCTACAGCGAAGAGTCCGGTAGCGAGAGTGCCTTTCTGCATAATAACAGCCTGTTGTCAAGGTCACTGTTCAAGGGCGACAGGCTGAGGCTGATGTGGAACCCCGGTCGTTGCGTAACAATACAATACATTGGGCTTAACCAGTTCAAGGTTATTGAAAGTATCAATAGCAAACTTAGCAAGAACGACATTTTTATTTGTGAACGAATAGTTGAAAATTCTCCGTTGTTGCTGTCGAACCTCATTCACGATGAAGGTGAACCTGTAAACTATATTTGCGGTAAAAAAGGTGGTGTGAAATTCCAACTTATATAATAGCTATGAGTATGGAAAGTTCTGCAAATTCCGATTTTTTATACATTGACAAGGTTAGTGATGTTGAGTTACTCGACAATAGTGGCTCAACATCTATTGCTTATAAAATATGTATCGAGGGGCAAACTTTTTTTATGAAGCAGCTGCGCCCCGAACTGCAACACGATAACCGTTACCGCAATGCCTTTATAAAAGAGTATCACACAGGCCGTAACATACAGAGCCCGTTTGTCGTAAAATATCTGGATTTAAGGGAGGATACGAATGGGCTTTATATTCTTATGGAGTATGTAAACGGCTATACATTAAACGAAAAAGTAGCTCGAGAACCGGAATATTTCAGGAAACAAAGGAACGTACGCAAATTTCTGTTGCAATTGTGCGAGGCTATGAAAGCACTGCACCGAGAGAATGTCGTGCATATGGACATAACCCCACACAACATAATAATACAGCAGACAAGCAACAATTTGAAACTTATTGATTTAGGGTTCTGTCTGAGCAATTTCAACGATAGCACCCCGGGGGGTACTGCAGAATTCGGAGCGCCGGAAACAGCCCTTGGCAACATTAAAGAGATTGATGCGCGCACCGATATATATGCCACAGGTTCCATCTTGCAATTTATTGAAAGTAAGGGAACCGGGAATATAAAACTGCCCACATTTGCCAAAAAGATAAAAAAACGTTGCCTGAAACAACAGAAAGAGAAACGTTACCAAAGTGTCGATGAAATTATCGGCATATTGCAACCGAGCAGAACCAAACGCGTGATTCTGTTGCTCATAGCGATTGTTGCCGCCATAGCCTTTGCATTTGCTTCTGTTGAGTTGTATCGTGCAATAGACAACTACGTCGCTTGGGAAACCGGGAAAATAGCCTCTAAGTTCGAAGAGAACGGAATATATTACCAGATAACCGACTTCGATGCCCGTACCGTGGAGGTTACATATAAAGGTAATTATCACGATGAGTATGAATTTGAATATGGCGACGGTACTATAGTAATACCGCCAAAGGTAACCCATCGCGGTCGAACGTTCAATGTTACCGCAATTGGAATGAATGCGTTCGATAATCCCGAGACAATAAGCATAATATTGCCCGAAGGGTTAGAAACCATTAAGGAAAATGCTTTTGGCATTTGTCGCATAACAGGCAAGGTACACATTCCAAGAACGGTAAAGGAGATAGATGACTGGAACTACACCGGGCACACTTTTATCGATGGCTTTACGGTCGATGAGGAGAATCCCGTTTACGACAGTCGCAATGGCTGCAATGCCATAATAGAGACTGCCACAAACAGCATTGTGGCAACCTGCAAAAACAGCGTTATCCCCGACGATGTAACCGTAATAGGCCCTTATGCTTATTCCTATGCCTCGTGGCTTGGGGAGCACTTTGTAATTCCCGACAACATAACTGCATTAAAGGAAGGGGCATTCAATTGCTGTAAGTTCAATACAATACATATTCCCGACGGGGTTAAAGAGATTGGCCCCTATTGTTTCTTTTATTGCTCAAATATGCATAAAGTAAAACTGCCCGATGGGCTAAGCCGCATCGAGGAGAAGGCTTTTGCAAACAGTGGCCTGCAAGAGGTTTCAATACCCGATAGCGCGACATTCGTCGGGGAACAGGCTTTTACAAACTGCCGGAGTCTGCAAGCAGTAACCATTGGCAGTGGTGTAAGGGAGATTGCTGCGTATGCGTTCAAGGATTGTGTCGGACTGCAAAAGGTCGTTTCGCACATTCCGGCCGACAAACTCACAGCCACAGGCAGTGGCTGCTTTGAGAATATTGGCAAAAATTGTGTGCTGTATGTTCCACGCGGCGCCGGAAGTGCGTATAGGAATACTCACGGTTGGAATGTGTTTACAGCTATCGTAGAATTGTAGTTTCTCTATTTTTGCGTTTCTGTATAAAAATGTGTTGAGATATTATGCTACCAGTTTGCGGGTAATTCTCGTCGCTGACAGAATACGTACAAATCCATAACAAACAGCAAATACGCTGATGGCATTCAGCAGAATACGTGCTGATGTCGGCACTGCTTCCGGCAAAATACGGGAATATAAATCATAGCCCATCTGGACAAATACGAAGTGGCAAAGATATATACCGAAAGTCATTGAGGCTACACGGGAAAGCCGTGGGCTTGACTTCACACGGAACTTTTGGAAGGTGATGAATATTGGGAAAGTCATCATAAAAACATTTATTCCACTGAACCACCAAAGGATTTCCAGATAGGCATAATTGCCGGGGAATTTATTATTCATCAGCACATAACCACCAAACGTAATTGCATAGCCTGCCAGCCACGTAGGGATACCTGTCAGGATTACCTTGCGCCAACCCCAATTCAATGGATATTTCACCAGATAATGTGCCAGCACCAGATAACCTATGAACCCGGACACATAGTAGAATGAACCGTAAATGTTCCAGTCACATTCACCAAACAGTCCCATATGGCCATAATTGCCTGAATATCCCAGAAGCGGAGCCAGCATCTTTATATATGGCAAGAAAAGGGTAATGCCCCACACATAAAGAAACATCTTTTCTTCCTTTTGCGAAGCCTGTTGTAACCACGCACTGAAAATGGGAATAATTAGGTATACCCCCGCCAGCATATATAAATACCAAAGTGGTGTGGTGTCATAATTGAAATTGAAAATGAACGTGTACATCTTCTGCAGGGTCATACTGCCTGTAAATGTCGACATATCCACACTGGGGCTGGCCGACGGGCCTGCAAACTTAAAATAGACATAATACATCAACGGTAATGCCAACGACCAGAATACCAATGGAACGAGCAGACGTCTAAGCCGCTTGCTGTAGAATTGGCTTAAAGTATCCTTTACGGGGAATAGTAAAACACCGGTCATCATTGCAAACAGTGGCACGCAACAGCGTACCGCGCTCCCTATACCACAACCAGTCAGGAATTTTGCATAATCGGCATTGAAATGCGCCACAAATGGGTCGCAGCAATGTGACAATATCACTAAAAAACAAGCTACTATGCGCAGGAGGTCTATCCAGGCTATATTTTCTTTCGCTTTGGTGTGCATTATATCTTTGATGTTGAATTAGAATAATACAAAGGTACATATAAGTGAGCCGGAAATAACAAGTTCACTTGAATATTTTTTACTGCGCCTCCATATTGTATTATAGATGTATCTCAAATATGGCAAAAACGACAGGTTTGCCAGCCTTGAAGTGAACCCCAAAGTTTTTTGTCCAAACTTTGGGGTTCACTTCATTCTGGGGATGTTTTTTTTATTAAGTACTTAGGTTATGCTGTTAATAAGTGTCGGCGTCTAAGTGCTGTAAGTACACTCTCCGAAGCTATAGGATTCAGACCACGGAATGTTGTACGGCTCTTTAGTTCTGCCAATGACATAACTAGCAATAATTTTGCAATGCACTCATCGGCAAATGAATTGCTTACAACATTTACGCCGGTAAAGTCAAGCACAACGCAATCATTCTGCTCAATCAATGGCTGCAAAGATTCACGTACACGCTTACCCAAAGGACGTGTACCTAAATTTTCACCGTATTCTCTAAAATTAAAAGTTACCATAGTTCAGTCAATTCGTTGTCATTCAAGAATGTTTCATTATATTGTGCTGCCACATTTGCACGGTTGGCAACAACATCTGCCGGATTAATCTCTTTGTTGGTGTGAAGCTGAAGATAAACTATCGTACCTTGCCAAAAGTCACTTTCTTTTGTTTCTTCGACACCATTCTGTACTTGCATAGTATGTTTACCTGAGCGAACTTCAAAAACCAATCCCGCATCTCTTGCAAGCAGCGAAGTTGAGTACAATCCAAATCCCATACCTTTACCGTCAGTAATGGCGTCCTTAATACATATTTTCAACGCATTTGGTTCAGATATGCCGGCATATTCTGTATTTTCCGAGAGTGATGCTTGTGCAAAGATAGTGCAAGCGAGTTAAATAACAAACTTGTTTGATTGTTTGCCTATTTTCACTTATACCGCAAAGATATAATGAAAAACATCAAAAAATACAAACACAGCAAATATTTTTCAAAATATATGGTTTATTAAGATTTGAATACACGATAGGAAGTTTATTTCTAAACCTATCTTGAAGTTCTGTACAATAATCCCCAGAACTACCTGTAAACGATGGTTCAGGGGATAGTTTATTCTTTTTACCGTCTGTGAGAAATGCTATTTCCTTATAATTGAAGAAATAATATTCCAAAAGAGCATTGATTGTAAAAAAATGTTTATATTTGCCGATGCGGAAATAGGCTACACTCGCTGTGAAACATTCAAATAAAGTTGAGTTTCGCTCGTTTGCACTATTTTTGCGATGTTGGTGGGGAGAAATCCACTGACGCAAGAAAGCATTTTGTTTTAAGTCCGAATCTTAAATTCGCCAAATTTTTAACAGAGGACCGAAGCAATCAATGCTCATTCTGTGTATATACCGCTTATGTGTGTTCTACGCATAGGCTATGTGTATATTCCACGGCGTGGGAATATTGTTTCTTCATAGTTCATTCTGTTGGGGCGTTTGGCGATGCCTAAGATTCATGGACGTAAGGCGACAAGTCTCACGTCTTTCTTGTTTTTATACCCTATTATTAATTGCCAAAGTTCGGAGGCTTGTTGTGGCGGAAAAAGGTAATGATATGAAAAAGAATCTGTTGTTTTTGGTTGCTTTGTTGGGAATATTATTCGCATCAAATGAAATGTATGCTCAAGAGAGGAATGTAGGAAAATGGGTAAAAAGTTTTGATGAAAATAAAGATGGTAGTATAGGAGCACCCTTTTTTGGACAATTTATTCAAGGAAAAATTTATGACAAATACACACAAAGATACAAAACAGAACGTGTCAGATTGGTAATAAGAGTTGATAAAGAAGTTATCGATGGATTTACTTTGGCTGTAGTGGATGAATATGATCGGTTTGTCTATTTAGGGAATAACACAATAATAAATATAACCGAAGATTGGAATGCAACTGTAAATATTGGATTTGACGAAATCCGGAAAAATATGTGTATTATAAGATCCAGTCCTCATCTTAATAATCTCGCAGATTATCTGTGTCAAGGATACTGTACAATTGTAATTGGCACTGAAGATAAGTATGGAGAACCTCAATTATATGTTTTTGAAATCAAAGATGAAACACATGGCTTAGATGCTGCAGTTGACAATCTATTGGAATTTCATAATATGATAGAGGAGACTTTAAGATTAAATGAAATGTTTTTACACTAAAATAATATTAACTAAAATAAATTATTATGGAAACCAACATTATTGTAATACTCGCTTGTTTTGGAGTAGTTATTGGATTTAAAAAAAATAATGAGGCAGTGATTAAAAAATATCCTGAAATAATAAATCACTTCGATAGTAAAAAAGAGATTGCTTATCTTAATCTTCCTTTATTAACATTAATGTTATGCTTTCTTCTTTATTATATGTGTGATGAATTTATGGATAATTATATCATGGCTTTAGATAAATTTAGATATGCTTCGACATATACACCCTATTTGGGCAGTTCTGTTGATGCTGCTGTGCGATTTGCACAAGAGAATGGCTATATGTCTGACGAATTGGTTGCACGCTCACCAGAGATGGAAACTGCAATTGTGCATAACGGAATAGCAAAGATTGTTGCATACATAAGTTTTGTGTTATGCGCTTTGTGGATTTTCGGAATAAAGCAACTTGTTTGGGATGGTAAAGACAAAAGAAATTTAATAAAATTTTCCTCTATAACAACTTTTGTGGCATTGACCATAGGTTTTTATTACGTATTCCCTAGCCAGGAAAAGTATCTCTTTATAATACCTTCAATATTTATTGTGCTACCTATTGCATTCTTTATTTATAAATATAATAAAGCATATAAGAAGTTGTGTATTTTTTTAGGTTATGTGTAAATTATGAAGTATGAAAACAAATCTTATTAAAACTATTTTCGCAGCACTATCCTTACTTTGTGCTACAACGGCGAAGTCCTATGATTTTATATATGATTATATGTTGTATAATATAACATCGCATAATACTGTTGAACTTACATCTGATAAAATGTTTGTTCCGTATAAAGGGAATATCGTAATCCCAGCAACAGTGAAATATCAAGGAAGTTTGTATCATGTTACAGGTATTGGTGATGGTGCTTTTGAAGATGCAACGAAATTAACGAGTGTAAAAATACCTAATAGTGTAAAATACATTGGTAATGCAGCATTTTCGTGTTGTACCCTACTTTCAGATATAATAATTCCCAATAGCGTTACGCATATTGGTTATGGAGCTTTTGATTGTTGCTATAAACTTAAAAAAATAAAAATTCCTAATATTAAAACCATTAACTATGGGACATTTAATGGTTGCCATAGTCTTACCCATATTATAATTCCTAATAGCGTTACAAGTATTGGAGAAAAAGCATTTTGGGGATGCCGTAGTCTTAAAAACGTTGTTATCCCTAATAGTGTCACTAATATTGGTAAAAGTGCTTTCAGTGGTTGCACAAGTCTTAACAGCATAAAAATTTCCAACAATGTAACAAGTATTGAATTTGAAACATTCTTGGGTTGTAGCAGTCTAAGAAGCATTGAAATACCCAATAGTATTACAAGGATCGAGAACAACGCATTTAATGGTTGCGATTCGTTAAAAAAAATACACTTTGAAGATGGTATAAATCCATTATCTTTAGGGTATTCTTTTTGGGGTTGGCATATAAAAGAAGGGGGATTGTTCTCACATAGTCCATTAGAAATAATATATTTAGGTCGTAATATCTCTTATGACGAGTTTCCTCCGTTTCATGGCAAAGAAACTTTAACAATGCTTACTATTGGTAAAAATGTTACAAATATTGTTGAAAATACATTTGATGGCTGTGTTAATTTAAAAACAATATTAAACTATTCTGATATTCCCATAAATATAGAAGGAGTAAACTCCAAAATTATAAATGCACAGAATGGTGTAGTTGATGGTGATTTTATTTTTTCAACAGTAGATGAAAAGCATACTTTAGTTGCATACTTAGGCGATAATACAGAAATTGCTCTACCCAATAATTGCAAAGGAAAGAATTATTCTATTGGTGAAAATTTATTTAATAACAATACAAAAATTACAAGTGTAACTATACCTAATAGCGTAACAAACATTGGGAAAAGCGCGTTCTCTGGTTGTATAAATCTTACTAGTATTGAAATTCCTAATAATGTAACGAATATTGGAGAATGTGCGTTTGCAAACTGTACAAGACTTACAAAAATTGTGCTTCCTAACAGCGTAACAAATGTTGGGAAAAGTGCGTTTTCTAGTTGTATAAATCTTGCTAATATCAAAATTCCAAATAGTATAACAATTATAGAGGATAGCACGTTTTGTGACTGTAAAAATCTTACTAGTATCGAAATCCCCAATAATGTAACGAGCATTGGAGAATGTGCGTTCGCTTATTGTACAGGACTTACAAGTATAACTATACCTAATGGCATAACAAGCATTGGAGGTGGTGCGTTTGCTAGTTGTACAAGACTTACCAGTATTGAAATTCCCAACAGCATAATGAGTATTGAGAAAAATACTTTTGCACTCTGCTCTTGTCTTATAGACATTGTTATACCCAACAAGGTAACAAGCATTGGAGAAAGTGCGTTCGCTGGTTGCATTGGGCTTACAAGTATTGAAATCCCTAATAGCGTAACAAGCATTGGAGGTAGTGCGTTCTCTGGTTGCTCCGGTCTTACAAGCATTACAATCCCAAGCAGCGTTACTAGCATTGGAGATTATGCGTTCTATGGTTGTGCTGGAGTCAAAAGCATTACAATTCCCGAAAATGTTAAATTTATAGGAACAAAAGCTTTTGGTGAAGTAGAGAACATTCTGTTGAACTGCAAAAGTATTGAGAGTTGGTTTAGTAATTCGTCAATTAAGGAGGTGATAATTGGAGAAAATGTTAAAAATATAGGAAATCGAGCCTTCGCTGACTGTAACGCTATTACGAGCATTACAATCCCTAAGAATGTTGTATTTATTGGGGATGGAGCATTTGCTCATTGCACTAATCTTACAAGCATTACTATAGATAATGGTGTTACAAGTATTGGGGAAACGGCGTTTTGTGGTTGTACAGCCTTAAAAAGCATTGAAATCCCTGGCAGTATTAAAAATATAGCAAATCGAGCTTTTGCTGGCTGTAACGCTATTACAAGCATTACAATAAATAACGGTGTTACAAGTATTGGGGAAACGGCGTTTTATGGTTGCGTAGCTTTGAAAAATATTGAAATCCCTAGCAGTGTTAAAAATATAGGAAATCGAGCTTTCGCTGGCTGTAAAAATCTTGCAAAGATAAGTATGGGTAATGCTGTTGAGTTTATTGGCTATAATGCTTTTTCAGAAACAGCTTGGTACAAAAATCAACAAAATGCAGGTTTGATATATTTAAATAAGGCAGTTATATACTAAATAACACAAATTAAAGTCGCGCACTTGGTAGGATTAACCGCGCTTAACGGTAATGCGAACCTTTGTGCGGGTTGTTACCCTAACGCTGGTCTTAACGCGAGTAATAATTTTACTCATAGTTACCTCCTTTTTTAAAGTACAGACAACCATAACCCTGTCTGCGTGAGCCAACTTGCAATAAATCTCACGAAGAACAAGAAAGGTTGAAAGCCAAGTGCGCGACTTGTTTGTTACAAATATAGCGAAAAATATTGCACGATATTTTGTATTGTGCAAAATAATTGAAAAACAATAAAAAGAGTTCTTTGAAATATTTTGTTATCTCGTTTATAATTACTATCTTGGCACTAAACCAAAACGATAGTGGCTATGAGCAAGGGTAATGGTTTTCTTTCATTCGCAAGCACATTCCCAACCGAGCAAAGCTGTATCGAATATTACGAGCAGATAAGGTGGAATGGTAAAGTTGTTTCTCCATTTGACGAAACAGCAAAAGTCTATAAGTGTAAGAACGGCAAGTATCGCTGTGCGAACACAGGAAAGTATTTCGATGTAAAGACCGGCACTATTTTTGCTCATACAAAATTGCCATTAAGATATTGGTTCTATGCAATGTTCTTGTTCTTATCTCATAAAAGAGGAGTTTCATCCTGTCAATTAGCTCGGGATTTAGGTGTTACGCAAAAAACAGCGTGGAATATGTTACATAAGATACGCGAATATATGGACTGCGAGAACGACCACCAATTAAGCGCAGAAGTTGAGATTGATGAAACATTCGTAGGAGGAAAGAATAAGAATAGGCATAAAGATAAGAAGGTCGAAAAGTGTCAAGGGCGCAGCTTTAAGGATAAAGTGCCTGTATTCGGAATGTATCAACGTGGTGGCAATATTGTTGCAAAAGTTGTCCCAGACACCAAAGCAAAAACGCTAACCCCGTTATTAGAGCAATATGTTTCAACTGAAAGTAGGGTTTTTACTGATGGTTGGGAGTATGGCGATATTGACCGCAGATACGAGCAGTTATCTGTTGACCACGGTGCAGGTTTCTATGGCACATTTTATATAAACGCGGAAGGTGAATATATAGTCATCTGTACCAACGGTATTGAATGCGCTTGGTCGCACTTGAAACGTACAATTTTAGGAACGTATTACAAGGTTAGTAAAAAGTATCTACAGCGATATGTGGATGAATTTACTTTCCGATTTAATACGCGAAATATTGGAGATTTCCAGAGATTTGAGTTACTTTTGCGCAATGTCGCTTGATTATGGCAAAGAAAGTTCACAAAGTAAGTTCTTCTACCGGCAAGTTGCCGACTACTCGAATACCGAAAGTAAGTAAAACGGAGTTCGATAAAATGTTGCGTGCAACTATTAAGCCAACAAAGGGGAAAGGGAAAATCCGAGGGGGTGAGTAGGCTCTAACTATTACATATTATGCCACTTTCTTGCGTAACGAGCCCCAACTCGCACGACAATACTCACAGACAAATTCTAAACGTCCAAAACGAATGCGTGTGTACGCATTAACGTGGACGGGTTTATCGCCCCCACAATAGAGGTGATTACCAAAAAACGCTTTGTCTCTCATTATTTTTATAAATCATTTAAAGTTTTGCAAAGACACTGGTTTTTGATATAGACCTCAACCCCTCGGATTTATTTGTAAAAAAAGCATCTACTTGGGGTTAGATGCTTTTAGAAATGAAAGACAATTGTCTTAAACTTTAAATGATACTGCAAAAGTAATACATTATTTTGCACAATGCAAACTTTTTACTAACTTTGTTGCAAGATATTGGCAAAATAGCAATATCGTTTGATGGCATTTAGGCTATTGTATTCACGGTAAAACGACCAAATTTATACTACGAACATACAATAGGCACGATAAATGCCCGCGCTCTATGCGTGGGTGTGCTTATGTTCGTATGGGTGCTTGGTCGTACCTTCCGTGAGTAAGTACGCCCGCGTTTCTTTTTTTTGAGTTAAACGGTTGCCATCTGTGGCAAAGGCATATAGAATGCAAAATATGTTTAACTTAAAAATCAAAGATTATGAAAAAGATTTTCGGACTTCTATTGGTGTTTGCAATGCTTTCATCAACAAGTGTTTTTGCTCAAAAGATTTCAACAAAAGAGGTGGATAAATTTACAGGTGTTGAAACTTGGGAAACCTCATCAGAAACAATGTATTCTGGATATTTTGTTGGTTATCTCACAAATCAATTCAAATTTAGGATTAGACGTGTAGGGGATAATACATATTCTATGCCGGCTAAACTTATGCTGCAAAATATCTTCAAATTTACAGAAGATTCTAATGTTACATTATTACTTGAAAATAAAGAAACGGTAAAATTAGAAACGATATATATGGGTGTTGCAAAGGTGACTGCAAACTATAAGGCGTATGAATTTAATACAGTTTTTCAAATAACTGAAAGCGATGTTGAAAAACTTAAAAATTATGATGTAACTGATATAAGAATTTCTTATTTCGGAGGACATTATGATAGAGAACTTAAAAAAAATAAAAGAGGTCTTATTAAGAATATGTTCAAATTGTTTGAATAGTTACAATCACTCTTATAGTAATATCATTTATGGAAGATTTTTTAGGAATGTTAGGCGAAGTAATAGGTGTCATAACTGCGATAGTTTTGTTTATACCAATCGTTTTTGGTGGTCTTAAATAATAGCAAAATATAATTGGGGCGCAGATTTTCTGCGCCCTTGATAACAAAATATTTTAGTGTAACTTTGTATATAAATACCTTAAATAATTGGTTAATTGGATATTCCGGAACCAAACCTTTAAGTAAAATCAATATAAACGAAGGAACTGTTGGTGTTGCAAGTGGGGCTTTTGAAAACTCAAAATCACTTAAAAGCGTAAAAATAAATAAAGAAATGAAATACATCTGCAATAAAGCCTTTGCTAATTGCACATTACTCAAGAGCGTTAAATATCCTAAAAACAAAGAGAATATAAAAATCGATCCTAACGCTTTTAAAGGTTGTACTTTATTGGTTGATAAATAAGACTGTAGCATTACGTTTGTTTAAGACCATGACTACAACTTGAATTTTACAATACTTTGAACGCTCGCTCTGCCCAAGGACGCATTTCAAGATAATTGTATTTGACTTTGAGGCGGTGTATATCGGCTCGGTAAATATCACAGGTATGGCCTTTGGTATGAAAAGCGACATAACCCTAATTTTGAAGTCGGTATATTTACCGATAGACCTTCACTTGTAAATGCCGCGGCAGAGTAGTTCGATAGTGTCTGAATGGACTCTTTCTGCAAGAGTTGTGTCTGGAAACGATTTTGTAAGGACCTCATAGTGTGATTATCATGAATTTGTAATAAAAATTACTCTGTTATAGGTAAGTTTCAGATACAAGTTGTATAGGTTAAGCGATGCAGGACTAAACTCTTGCATCGTTTTTTATTTGTATATATCTCGCTCAAATCAACAAAACGCAGTCCAATTACGCCCAAGTCCTAATACGTGAAATATAGTAATTGATTTATGTTGATTAAAACATTGTATAACCTGTTTTGTGGTTCAGAACCGCAAAACGGGCGTTCGGGTTGCGCTTCGGATATTATCAAAGAAAAAAGAATTCATAGTGCTTCTGCCAGAGAAATTCAAAGATGATATTCAGCGACTTTAAAGTTGTTGCGGAGTCGATTTATTAAAACTACTGGTCTCGGCATTGAACTGGAATTAAGTGTGTCGTTGAAGAATTGATGTTTATAGTTCGGTGGCATTGAAAAGGGGAACAAAAAAGAGAGTCGTTCAAATAAACGACTCTCTGTAAAATATTAAGCTTTAACTAATTACACTGCCTTTGGCTACGCCTTGGCGAGTAATAGCTGCGCTCGTTGCGTGTGAAAATAAATTTTCACTCACTCGCTTGCATATTACTAGCTCAATGCACCGGCGATATCCACTGCGATATCCCAACTGTGTTGGGCAACCTTATCTTTTTGGAGCACCAACCATTGGGGTTTGTTGCCTTTAGTATGATGCTGTCAACGTAAAACAGGTTCAGTTCCTTTATAATGTTATTGTATATCGACAGCTGTCATACCAAATGGAGGCGATGCTTGTCATCGGCATTTGCAATAACAGAAAAGCATACGGCTAATATAGTGAGTAGAATAGTTCTTTTTTTTATGGCTGTTTTTATTTTAAGCGCGAAGATAAGACTTTATTACCTTATTATAATATATAGTTTTCTTTTTTATGATTTTCTATCGGATGGAGGAATAATCTCAATAATGGTAATTCCATTCGCTTGACCTACAACGTAGCGTGCGCTGCTGTTCTCCATCTCCTCGCCTTGAAGGGTGAAACAGTCCAGGTACAGTTCTCTTCCTTGCTCTATTTGCAGGCATCGGAAGCTGTCGCCCGGTTTTATACTCGAATTTTTGGTGTGCGTTGCAACAAAGCGGTAGTTTCCAATGTATTCCATTTCGCATATTCTGTTTGGTAACCACCCAATCTTTATGCGTGTCCCCTCCTTTAGCGTGTCGCATTTTATGGTCTCTTTATTTTCGAACAGTTCCGATTCCCTGTTGCTCTCCTTCTGCAGTCTGTTACAAAAATCCTCCCAACAATCAGCACCTGCGTAAGATGAGACTATATCCAGAATGCGTACCGAAATGTTGGTTGCATTGCGTGTTGAATAGTTCCATAAACGTTCAAGAGTACTTACAGAAATGTGCTCTTTGCATTTTTGCTCAATATCTTCCGACAGTTTATGCAAGCAAGAGTGTGAGGATATTTTCCCAAAAACCTTCTCAACCTCGCAACGCAGAGCCTGAATTTGCGGTATGTTAATGTTTATTCCCATCTTTTTAATAAATAATTGTCTGGACAAAAATATAACATTATATTTGAAAAGTGATTCCTATGCGATTTTTATTTTCAACTTCATGAACTGCAGTGAAACATTCAAGCCTGTCGATAGTGAAATGGAATATGATTCGTCCTATTCCATTCCCGAACTTTATGCCGAAACATCTTCGGCTGTGTTGTATCGCGTGCGCAAGGCCGGAAAATATTTCATAATAAAGACTCCTAAGGATAATTCCGGCAAGTCGCTTGCTATGTTGCAGCGCGAATATGAATTGTCTATCGGGCTGCAGCACCCCAATGTGGTTAATGTTTTCACCTATGAGCCTTCCACGGTTGTGGGGCCGGGCATTGTTATGGAGTATGTCGATGGCCGCACTTTGGAGCAGTTCCTTGCAGAGAATCCTACATTTGCGATGCGCTGCAGGGTTTTTGAACAGTTGTTGCAGGCAGTGGCGTATATACATCGCAGTGGTTTGGTGCATAATGATATTAAACCGCAAAATATATTGATAACGCGTTCCGATAATGATGTCAAACTCATTGATTTCGGACTCTCCGACAACGATGCATATTATCTTGCGCGCACTATTGGCTGTACCAAGGCTTACGCTTCACCCGAATTGCTCGCAAGAGACAAGAAAATCGATGCACGCAGTGATATATATTCATTGGGTGCAGTGATGAAAGAGATTTTCGGTAACCGTTATTCGCGAATATCATTCCGATGCCTTAATTTACAAAAGGAAAAACGCTACGCCAACGCCGAAGAATTGTTGAGTGCGTTCAACCATCGTGGCCGCCCTCTTAAGGTTGCTATGGTATTGTTTGTGGCAATACTTGTATTGTTGCCGTTGGTTGGATATGTTGTTGCTTCCTTGACGGAACGTAGGCAGGTGGCAGAACGTGATACTATGATAATGCAGGTTGAAAAAGATATTGAAGTGTTTTATCAGATAGCAGTCGATTCAATAGCCGATGCTGTTTATTTTGAGTTCGCATGTAACAATATCGTTTCGTTCTACGAAAAGATTGGTGAGTATCAAAAGGAGAAAATATCTCCGATAACCGACCCGGAACTGAGTACAATTGTATCGACTTCTTATATGAATAAGCTTAATGCCTATCAGGAAAAGCTATGGCAGAGTGCCAATGCCTTACCCTCTTTTTGCCATTCCGGTTTGTCTGTGAATGAACGACTATACTGCGACAGCCTTGTATCGCGCCGTTTGCCGTATGTCCCTTATGAGTAGATGGAGAAATAACCTTTTTATCTCCATCTCTTGTTTGGGACAAATTTACTTTTATTCGGGACAATTTTTAGTTGTTTTGTCCTGTAAATTGAAGAAATAATATTATTTTTGTCCCGAATGAATGTTTTATAATATGACAACTCAAGTAGAAATATTGCAATTCCTGCATTATAATCCTCTATCAAGTAGGGCGGAAATTGCAGAGGCTTTGACAAATGCTCCCAACGAAAGAACCTTGAAGCGAATTATTGCCGATTGTGTACAAAAAGGTTACATAATTGTAAAAGGTAAAGGAAAAGCAACCCGATACTCTTTATCTGCCCAGGCACACTTGATGATGCCGTTGAATATCGATACATATTTTGCAAATGAAGTAGATGAACGCGTGGTTCAAGAATCATTCAACTTTCAATTGATTTGTGAGATTTTACCAAATGTCACTCTGTTTACAATAGAAGAAAAAGAAAGATTGAATGCAGCCCACAAACAGTTCTTGGCAAATATGAACACCTTGTCTGATGTTGAATATCGCAAAGAGATGGAACGCTTGGGTGTTGATTTGTCTTGGAAATCGTCACAGATTGAGGGTAACACATACTCTCTCCTTGAAACGGAGCGATTGCTGAAAGAGAAAGAGACTGCACAAGGAAAGACAAAAGACGAGGCTGTGATGCTATTGAATCATAAGGATGCTTTGGAATTCATACTCAATTACCCAGATTATCTCAAAGAAGTATCAGTGAGAAGGATTGAGGATATTCATAGCATCTTGACGAAAGAATTGGGCGTTGGTGGTATCCGCAAAAGACGCGTAGGCATCACTGGAACTAATTATCGTCCTCTTGACAATGAGTTTCAGATTCGTGAGGCGTTGGAGGATGCTTGCCGATTGATTAACGGCAAAGAAGATGTTTTCGAGAAAGCACTGCTTGCCTTAGTGTTGTTGTCCTATATACAACCATTCACCGACGGAAACAAACGAACTGCAAGAATCAGCAGCAATGCAATTCTTATGGCATGGGGATATTGCCCTTTGTCATTCCGAACCGTTGATTCTATCAATTACAAGAAGGCTATGTTAATGTTCTATGAGCAGAACAATATTGCAGCATTTAAACAAATCTTTATTGAACAGTACGAATTTGCAGTAAAGAATTATTTTTGAGATAGTATATTATTAATTTTAGATAATTTGACAAAAATTGACAAGCTTCTGTTGCGTATTTAATGCTATTTTTGCAAAAAAGCAACAGAACTCCTTGTTTGTAAGTTAAATTATATTACTTTCGCAAGTGACATAACAAATAAACACGCGAGTGTTTGACATTCTCGCTGATGAACCTAGGAAATTCATTAACGAAAAGAGAGTGCAAACCCTGTCGCAAGGTGGTGTATATACCCTTGGTATATTCATACTTTTAGCGTAGGCTGTTGCTTTTCTCTTTTTCAGGGTTTTCCTAGGACCTATCAGCTGAGACTAAGTAATTAGTCTGCGCTTTTTTTGTTGGTATATAGTGCATAAAACTATTAAATGTAATGGTAAAGCCGGGAATTGTACTGAATAGGATGTATGTCGGAGATTATTTAACCTCTAATCTTGGACACGAGGTGATAAATCTCTTTAAGGCTGACAACGGCTGTCATTATGTCTACCTCAACTCAACGGGTAATTTTGCCAAAGAGCATAGTAACAAAATTGGCTATATGCTTTTTGTGAAGTATTACGACAAAGGTTTGGTTGAGGTTATCGGTATGGCTGCGGGACTAGAAGAGGTGCCGGGCGCCGATATGCAACTTAATAGAGAACTAAAGTTTAATGGTGTAGATGAGGATATTTGGAAGTTGCAGAGGGAATACATTGAGAATGCCGAAGGTGGTATATCATATGGCGGTGTGTCGATTTTGGACATTTTTTCCGATGCCGAGCAACAGAGTATCTTTTTAACCTATAAGGCTGAAAAAGTTTGTCGAATCAAGAGTTCTGTCCATAAATTTATTCGTTTTAGCAACGCCGAAGAGAATTGCGGTACTAATCTGCCGACAAACGAGGTCGTCCAATTAGTTGAACATAAACAGGCAAAAGCGTCATTGAAACAGTATATTTATCCATCGGATAGTGTGGATTATGAAAATCTGTATGCTCTATTCAACGATCCTTCGATATGGGAAGATGATGTAGATAAGGTTGATACCGAGAGATTGGGAGTGGAGATTCAACGGAAAGTATCGATATTTGATATTTGTAAGATTCAAAATGATGAAAATCGTTTCTCAAATGCTCTAGCCTATTTTATGGAGCGTCTTGATTATTACGAATTATGGAGGGACTTTTTCGCTATACATGGTGTAGAACTAAAAAAGGGCTTCGCTGTCAAAAGAGAGGTTTCTGCATATATTGAGGACGATGAGTGGGATCACAAAGAGAAACCGAGCGGTGGTCGAGTTGATTTGCTGATTCGTGATGAGGATAATATTGTTGTTATCGAGAATAAGATTAAATCGGATATCAATACTATTGCAGCTGATGGTGATGATAGTACGCAATTGAACAGATATATGAATTATGTAGATTGGCTTGCTCAAACAAAGTACGACCATAAGCCTAACTGCTATTTCGCGATTCTTACACCTGCATACAACGTGCCAACTATCAGTGCCCTGTCATATAAGATAATCACTTATACAAACCTGTACGACTTTTTGAAAGAGAACCTGTTTAGGTTCTATAATGATGCAAACTTTGTTGCCTTCTTCGAGGCTATGAAACGACATACTTATAAGAATATAAACGATTATCTATATTACGAGATGCAAGATAAATTCTATCGTCGAATAAGGAGATAACAATCAATATTTATTAACTTTTAAACTTTTCACAATTATGGGAATGAATCCTAAAACAAAAGCAGAGTGTGATCAGGCAATACTGACTCAACAAAAAGCTGTAACTTCTAAAATGACATACTACGAAAGTATGAAAGCACAGTATGGCTCTAACTCTCCAGCAGCAAAAAATGCTAAAATTGATTTGGCGAGGGAGAAAGGGAGACTTGCAGAGCTGAAAGCTCTTCGCAAGACCCTTAAATAAATCTGAATGCAATGTTTATTAGCGATTCTGTTATCAAATGGGAAGTGTACAATCAAGAGAAAATTTGTGCCAATTTCTCATTTGATGACTGGTCATTGATTGCAAGTGACATTAAGAACGATGAAGAATGGAAAGTCTTTGTAAATGAAAATAGTGAGTGGATTAGGTGTTACGTATTGCGTACCTGTTCTAGTAATAAGGAAATAGGCTTTATATATATATATAATGAGTATGGAAATTTTGATGTTGTCTCCATTCATGGTGGAGGATGGGAAAAATCAATAGTTTCCACTTTATTCTACTATCGTGGTATGATATTGATGCTTAGTCAACTATTGAATAAAGGACTAAAGGTTAGAACAACAGTCTCTACTGAGAATTTGCCAGCACTTCGTTTTATGCGTAGTTTGGGTTTTGTCCCTTACCGCTATACTGACACATCTGTTTATTTGTGGATTAACAAAAAAAGATTAAATGGTTGTAAGATATACAAACATTTTAAATGCCTTCTTTGAGGACGAATTATATAAGTTTTATATTGGTGTCCGATAAAAGTTTTTTCAAATAAATAAAATTAGGGCTGATTCCATTTGCTGGTTTCAGCCCTTTGTGGTTATTTTGGTTTTGCAACAAACTGTATAATAACCTATTTTGTTGAAAAAAATATAGAATTGGAATAGTGTACTGTCTTATGTTAGATGTCGTGAATTGTGATTGACGACCTTATTTGCGACCACCCGAAAAGTGGTCGCTATTTGGTTGCACGAAATACCTCATAAAGGTCAATATAAGTCCATCTGTGGCTTCCGGAGACGGAATAAGGTTGTTTGTGTATAAGATGGATTTGGAAGTCACAGAATTGTTATAAACAACCTCTAATGCCAATCAGAAATATCAACAAAAAAGAGAGCCGTTCATTTGAACGGCTCTCCGTAAATCTATTGAGTTACAATAAATTACTTAGAAAGTGCACCTGCGATATTCACTGCGATAGCTCAACTGTGTTGGGCATCATTATCTTTTTGGAGCACCAACCATTGGGGTTTGTTGCCTTTGGCGAGTAATGGCTGCATTCGTTGTGAATGTAAGTGAACTTCCATTCACTCATTTGCACATTACTTGCCCGATACCTCAGGAACCATCATCTGTGGCGTGTGCGGGAACCGACGCACGAGCGAGCGCAAAAGAAGCTTGCTTATTTTGCCGAGCGAGAAGGAAGAAAACAAAGTTAACTGACGCACGAGTGAGTGCAAAAGAAGCTTGCTTATTTTGCCGAGCGAGAAGGAGGAAAACCAAGTTAACTGAGCGTCTGAGTGCATACGGCCCATTGTGTCGGTCATGTGGTCAGGTACTTAGGGTCGTTTGCATTCAAACCGACCCTAAGTACCTGACCATCTTACCACTAAGAAGCCGGGTTTGCAGAAAAACCAGTCGATAATTATGTAAGTACTCGTACAGTGGGTGTGTCGTAATACAACCGAATCCCTTTTAAGTATCCAAACACAGTTCTTTTACCTTTCGTAACGTGTTCACAGCAGAATAGGGCATGTGATTGTATAATAAACAATGTTGGACTAGGAAAATAAGTGTTAACTTTGCCGACACTGAGTTTACTTGTGATTCGTTTTGAAAGTCTTTATTTTATAAAATTAAATGCTATGAAACATCTATACATAATTGGCAATGGTTTTGACATTCATACAGGGATGGCTACAAAATACTCGGATTTTCGTAAATGGTTGGAAAATAATTATCCTTTTATTTATGAAAATATGTATGCAACCTATGATATGGAAGGTGAATGGTGGAATGATTTTGAAGCGCAATTAGGCAGACTGGATATTAAAAGGTATGTTAAGAAATTTTCTCCTCCAATTAAAACATTTAATGAGGTGATAGCTGAAATTGAACAGCGAAAGGTTTTTGAAAATAAAGATAATATGCCAATCAATTTATATGGCGATGCTCCTTGCTCAAGACGACTTAAAGGTATGCTCGATGTATTGCAATATTGTTTTGAAAAATGGATTGAAAATTGTCAAAGTTCTATTTTCACACCTCAATACATCCATATAGATAAAGAAGACTCGTTTTTTATCAATTTTAATTATACGGATGTATTAGAGTGTTTGTATGAAATTCCTGAAGAAAGTGTCCTTCATGTTCATGGTAGAGCTTCCAAGGGCGAACATTTGATATATGGTCATAGCTATCGATTTTGTGGGAATCTTGTGACCTATGATGAACAACAAGTAGACTTTGAATTGGGTTTATATTATAAAAACCCTTATGATTATATTTATAAGTATAACGATTTGAAAGAGATACTCGTGGATGTGAAATATGTACACATATATGGCTTCTCTTTTTCTGAAATAGATGAAGATTATATAGATTGGATTTGCAAAAATGTCCCTTTTGATTCTAAATGGGAAGTAAGTTGGTTTACTGATACTGATAAAAAAAGAATTGACAATTTTGTAATAAATTATATGGGTCTAAAAAAACGGTTACACATCATTAGGTTAGAAGATATAAATAAAAAATGAACCACAGTAGCTATTATGAGTATAAAAACATTCCCCACGCAAAAGCGTAGGGAATGGTAGTCATGTAAATGAATTTTTACTCACAAACAGGACGTATGCAAAAACCGTATTGATAACCGGCCATACCCAAAGTGCTTATGTATAAAATCCAAGCGCTATTGCCTTCGTATCTTGAGCTAGACCAATAGAAACATTTACTGCCAATGTGAATGAATTCTGTGTCATCTCGCCCTCCCGCAGCAGGAAGGAAGAGGCTGTTGCCATTCGAACCGGTTATTTTATAACCTATTACTCCGTTTTGAGTAGTCCAAGTCCATGTGCATTTTTCCAATAGTTCTTCTAATTCATTTTTTGTGGGAATGCGCCAGTTTCCACCCCATTTCATATGGGCAACATCCTCTATGGGTTTATTGTAGATGTTGCTATACAAATTATAAGTCTTGAAATCATATTTGTTTTTTTCTTCGGTTTCACCCCAAGCATAGTAACCACCGAATTCTTCTGGTGTTGAGGCGCCGACATTAAAAGAAGCCCACTTTACAGAAAGACCAAGGTCTATTGCCTCAACAGTAGGCAAATTAAACTTCGCTGTTAAAGCAATATTCTCAGTCACTGTAAATGTATATTCTGCATCAATACTTACAGGAGATTCTTCATCTGTAATATACCAACCGATAAAATTGCAATTTTTATATGTAGTAGCAATAACGGTAACTTCTGTATCAGGCAGAAAAGCTTTACATACCCCGTCGGCATCTTTAATAGTGGCATTGCCATTTCCTGTGCTTCGAACTGTTACAATAGGACGCTTGCTGAACTGTCCTGTCAATATTATGTTCTCTGTTGCCGTGAATGTGTAGACCTTTTCGGTACTTATAGGTGTTTCTGAATCTCCGACAAACCAACCTACAAAATAATAATTTTCATTGGGAGTTGCAATAACAGTTACTTCTGTACCAAGTATAATCGGCATGGAATTTCCGGCAGTTCCGTTAAAAGACACACGGCCATTACCTCCGCTGCGAATTGTAATGTTTGAGAGTCTGGCAAATCTCGCTGTCAATGTAACACTTTCCGAAGTGGTGAATGTAAAAGCGGCATCTGTACTTATAGGGCTTTCCGTTCCATCAATATACCAACCAACGAATGCCCAACCATCATCTGGCGTAGCAACGACTTCCACGCGATTACCAATAAGCATATTTACAGATGTACCGATATAATCTGTTATGGAAACAGTACCATTGCCCTCACTCTTTACGGTTATCTTGCAGATGTTTGGGTCTAATTCGTCCTCATTATTACATGATATAAAGAGTGATGAAAAGAAAACCAATAACCCAAGAAGTATTGAAACGTGTTTTTTCATATTTGTTTTATTTAATTTAATTCTTTTGTCGTAAAGTATATGAATCACGCTCTAATGTTTTTCGGTTACCTGGTTTTATAAAAACAAAAAAGCGTGAGGGTTCCATTCCTGTTACCCGTCCCGCTTTTCGAGGCCTTCGCATTGCCTATCAATGTAGAACGAGCAACGCAGAAGCCTCACGCTGATATGTATATAACAAACCATTATACCAATAGTTGAAAGGTGTATAAACACCACGACTAATGATGTAATTGGCATGCATAAACACACCATAAGGCATCTACCGTTGCTACAATCTTGACATTGATTTAGAAGTTGCGAAGTTCCGAAAAGCCAAGAAAGAGCGTTAGTAAACGCTTTTCAATAAAAAATACATACACC
>JAZRFF010000012.1:0-112756 GCA_045661225.1 Bacteroidaceae bacterium
TTTTATTGAAAAGCGTTTACTAACGCTCTTTCTTGACACATCAGAATCTCGCAAATTCTAACCATAGTCAAGAATGAAGCAATGGTAGATGCCTTGTGGTGTGTTTATGCATACCGCTGTCACCAGTTGTCATTGGGTTAATACCATTAACAACTCTTGGTGCAATGGTTTGTTATATACATATCGGCGTGAGGCTTCTGCGTTGCTCGTTCAACTATGGTGGGCAATGCGAGAGCCTTGATGTGTGGGACGAGTAACAGATACGAAATCTCACGCTTTTTTTGTGTCCGTTAGGCAAGTATAGGTACACATAAGGCTTACCTATAAAATCTGTTTTGCAGGCAAGATATTGTGAGATAAAATGCTGGTATAATTTTGCGAGACCTTTATTATAAACTAGCACGAAACACTGTGAGTTCACATGCGACTGTATATAACGTAGAAAACTACGGTAAAATGTATAAAGAGAGTATGAATGAATATTTTTAATCAAATAAACCAAAAAACAAATGAAAACTTTACAAAACCTTGTGGTTGCTTTCATAGCAATCGTATGCTCCATTGGAGCGTTTGCCAAGGAAGGGGCTAACTCTACTGCTGCCTTAAGCGTTGAAGCCCTTTGGGGAACATCAAAAAACACGCTCAGCGGAGCGGGCACAATCGAGGAGGCCATCACTGCTGCGGTAAATGACAACAGTATCGCCTACATTCAGTTGCAGAAGGATGTAACAGGCACTTGGACTATACCGGGCGGAGTCTTTACATTTGACCTTAACAGCCATACATTGTCTCAGCAGATATACAATGTGTTCAATGTAAGTAACGAGGGTACAGAGGTTACTTTTACCGACAACTCAAATGGAAAAACTGGCAAAATAGTCTCAAACTACTACTATGATGCCGAAATTGACATTGTTTTGGCAGATGCGGCAGTCAATATCAGCCAGGGAGCTACAGTAAACTTCTTGGAAGGATGCTACGAGGGAGGAGAAGTTGTAGAAACAGTGGGAGCATCTACGGTAAATATTTCGGGTGGCACATTCAACAACACCTACTATGACGGAATCATCAACGAAAGGGGCACCCTGAACATTACGGGCGGTACATTCAATTCAACCAGAGATAACATCATAGCCACTTATGGCGGAAGTGTCACCATTTCAGGCGGCACATTCCACTTGACCAGAGGTACCGATAAAACAATTTACTACATGGGTGGAGGATTGAACCTTGCAGGCTACCCCACAAGTGAAATAAAAAACATCACTCTTATAAGCCGTGCCGATGTATCTTTCAGCGAACGAGGCATCACTCTACCCAATGGATACTGTTTCTACAACGAGAACAATATGCCTGTTACGGGATTCGTCGATGGGGATTACACAATCAAAGAGGAGCCGGAAGCCCTTTGGGGTGCATCGGAAGAGGTGCTCAGCGGAGCGGGCACAATCGAGGAGGCCATCGCTGCTGCGGTAAATGACAACAGTATCGCCTACATTCAGTTGCAGAAGGATGTAACAGGCACTTGGACTATACCGGGCGGAGTCTTTACATTTGACCTTAATGGATATACGATGCAAAAGAGCTGGGAGACGCTGTTTACATTGGAAGGCAGCAATACATCGGTTACTTTCATTGACGGCTCGGAGCATAAAACGGGCAAGATGATTGCCGAGGCTTCAAGCGCGATATACATCAGCGACGGTGCAAGAGCAGAATTCCAAAGCGGCTATTACAAAGGTAATATAACGTTAATCGTTTCTTACGGTTGCTCTGCTGATATAACAGGCGGAACTTTTGAATCGGCATACGATTGGTGTATCAAGAATCTTGGAACTCTTGCCATTTCGGGTGGAGATTTCATCGGTGGTTCTTCTGCCACCATAGGAGTGGAAGGCAATACTACTGTTACTGGCGGAAACTTTACTGACACCAGCCACTTTGCCACATTCTATTACTACGAAGACAAATTGGATCTGTCGGGGCACACAGATGCCGGCGGTATCACAATATACAACGGAAGCGCAGGTAACATTCCGCTGGAGAACGAAAATATAGTGTTGCCCGAGGGGTATATACTTTTTGACAAAAACGGAGACAGAGCAACAGAGATTGTCCAACACACAAGCTACAAACTGGGACACCCTTGTACAGTCTCATTTGCCGCAGGTGAGGGTGGTTCGGGTTCTATGGACGATGTCATCACTGGCGAAGGTTTCAACTACACGTTGCCGGAGTGTGCTTTTACAGCACCCAAAGGCAAAATGTTCAAGGCGTGGCTTGTAAATGAAGTAGAATACCAGGCCGGCTCGACTGTCGTTATTGACTCCGACATCACCATTACCGCAAAATGGTGTACAACGATAACAATAGATATGAGCGACGTATACGGCGATGGTTGGAACGGCAATTCCATAATTGTAAAGAGGGAGGGTGAAACAATTGAAACCGTCACCATAGACGAAGGCTTCAACGGAACTGTAACATTTGAATATGACCCACGCTTTGAATACACATTCCACTGGAACCGCGGAGAATATTCCGAGGAGTGCTCTTTCAACATACTTGTAAGTGGTATAGAGGTGTTCTGCGCAACTAATGACGATTGTAGCAGCTTCGAAAACGAGGAACTGGTATATGCATCAACGGTCAATATGGAAACTTACACAATTATCGACGGCGAGTACACGGAATATATAGGGAAAAACGCAAATGTAGGCACTCTCACCTATATCCGCACGTTGCCCAATACCGAATGGAACTCACTGTGTGTACCGTTTGAAATCCCCGTAACCGAGGAACTGCTTGCCGACTACGAGGTTGCCTATGTGAACGATATGCACTCTTACGACACCGACGACAACGGTAGCATCGACAATCTGGAAATGGAGATTATCAAGATAAAAGGTGGTACACTGCGCGAGAATTACCCCTACTTTATCCGTGCAAAGAACGACGAAGCAAGAGCATTGCAGTTGACATATAACGATGCCATTCTTTATAGAGCCAAAGAAACCACGCTCAGTTGCTCGTCAATCTACACCGATTTCGAGATTAAAGGAACATACCGTCGCATAGCAGCAGAAGATTTCTCAGCAATGCCGGGCGATTACCACTATGCAATTTCGGTAGAGGGAGGTTGGTGGCAGATAGAGGAAGGCTCTGCACTGAACCCCTTCCGTGCCTATATGACACTGACTGCCCGCGACGATTCACCTGTCAAGATAGAGGAGCGGGCAATGAGAGCAATCCGTTTCAGCGTTATTGGCAGCAACGGCAACGATGGCACAACAAGCATTGAAGAGATAAAAGGGTCAAGTGTTTATAACGAAGGTATTTACGACCTGCAAGGCCGCAAAATTGACAAGATTGTAGAAGGCGGCATTTATATCATTAACGGAAAGAAAGTTTTTGTAAAATAGTTATTATGAAAAGAGAGTATCTAAATCCACAAGTCACAGAAATCACATTAGAGACAACAACTATGTTGGCTGCATCATCAGACCGCATACCGGTGGGGAACGGTTCCAAACCACCCGCAGCCCCGGAACATCGTGGCGATTGGGGAAATTTGTGGTAATGCCACCTCGCAGCAACAAAAAATCGCTACTGGTTATATGCTCGTTAAATTAGAGCAATAATATTTACAAGATGTGCTATATTGCCTATTACAAGGGCTTTATAGCACGTCTTTAATATATACGTTATCACGTTGTTGAACTTACTTGATAATGTACACATACACATTAAAAGCATAAAGGTGTAGAGTCCTTATAAAAGCTATGTGGTTTTATATAATGCGTTTAGTCCCCTGCAACATTGCGTTGTAGGGGCTTCTTTTGCATTATACCGTCCTCTTCGGATGTCGTCTGCCGATGCGTGATGTGTCGGCACTTTTTATGCTATTGATGATAGCAGCACTACTTGGGCTTTTCGGCTACGGCTTTTTTCGGTGCAAAGGTTGCAACACACGGATATTCACAAGGACAGGCAGAGTGATAAGGAATAATTGAAAATTCTTTGTCGCTCTTTTTTTTGTCGCTTTACCAAACAATTTCTGTCTGCCCGTCGGGTAAATTTTTCCTATAATCCTTGTGAGGCTATATCCATACCGTGTTGTCCTTGTATGCACATAAAAAATCCTAACAAGACAGAGAGTGCAGTTTGCCACACTAAAGAGCCATTGAAAGCATTGCGATATGCTTTTCATCTAAAGGCAAAATTTGGTTTGAACATCGGTGCAAATTTCGTTGATAGGTTAATACACGAACATAACACACTTAAAAATGTAGCAGTATGAAATACATTGAGAGGTACACACAAGAAGAGTTGAATGTGTTGTTTGATGCAGCACACACCATACGCAAGACAATGCAGAAATATGACACTTGGCAGAATTTGGTCGGTTACAGCGATATTTACCGAGAATGTTATAACACGGAAATAGCCGTAATGAATGAAGAGCGAAGAAGATTATTAGAACACAAATTTAACAGCGAAGAGAATGAAAGTCTATCAAATCATTGAAAAGCATTTTGCCGTAGAGAAAAACATTGATATGTTGCTATCGACAAGCCCGTTTGCCACGCATACATTTAAACTATTGAATTTCCTTTAATTAACGCTTCTACATACGAAAAAAAGGAAAGTAAGTGTTTTTCTCTTACTTTCCTTTTCGTGATCCCGACAGGATTCAAACCTGTAACCTTCTGATCCGTAGTCAGATGCTCTATTCAGTTGAGCTACGAGACCGTTGTTGTCGTTTGACGTGTGCAAAGGTACGCTTTTTTTTTTAACCTCCAAAACTTTTAGAACTTTTTTTTGAAAAAACTCGCTTTTTTATTCAAAAATAGCCGATTTTACTCAATAAATCTCTCGTTGAACATAAACCAGCCTATGCTTAGACCAACATCAACGCTTTTTTTATGCGAACTATAATAATCGACAAATGCACTTACTGATATATTGGAGAATTTTGCAACGACGGTAATGTCGCCTATATACTGAAAGTCGTTGAATCTTTTTTTCTCGTATCCTGCAGTACCGTTGCTGTTCTCTATAATCATTCTGTAAGGAATAAAGGCATAAAAACTTGGTCTTATCTGCAAAAAACTGTTGAGTTTTATTATTGGTGTTACTCCGCCTGCTATAAACTGATTGGCTCGGAATTTTGGGTCATAGTTGAAAAGAGAGTTCATTGTCGGGGCGAATACTCCGGCCTGCATCATTGTCGACTGATAGGTGTACGACAGACGGCGGGTCGAGTAGTAGAGCTGAAGGTATGTGGCAAACGTTAATTTCTTGCTTATGCCAAAGTGGTCGCGCCGTATGTAATTTATTTGCAGCCACGATTGGGGTTGCTCGTGGGTTAAAGTGCTTACAGCTCCCTTATATCGCTCCTTGCCGGTAAGGAAATGCGCTGTCATAGACTCATACATTCCCGATGTGGGAAAGACTTTTGCGTCAAGGGTGTTGCCTTCGAACTTGAGCGAGGCTCCGTATAGCAACATATCGTTACGGTCGAAGGTTGGGGTGTTGAGGTCGAGTATCTCCGATGGCATATATTCGTCCTTGATGTCGGCAATACCTATCGAGAATTCCGCTTTACGTTGGTTTAGGAATGGTAAGATGAACTTAATCTTTGCGAACATTTCGCGCTGGTGATTAAGCGCCATAGAGTTCTCCTTTGAGAAGAGGTATTTTAGGTTGTAATAGTCGATTGTAGAGTATGAACCTATAAATTTCATTGACACAGGCAGTTTTGTGAGGAAATCTATTTTACCCGAAAGCTGGACGTTGTTATATATCTTTCCGAACTGTCCGTCGAGCATAAATTCCTTTGCGTGGTTGTTTAGGTTGCGATATTGCAGCCCAAAGTATATCTGGTTCGATGCGGTTGTTGCAACACTGCCACCCATCTTCAAGGTGAACGGAGGGTTTATTACGGCTTCGAGGTGCAGCGTGTATGTACTATCCTGTTCGTTGTATAGCGCGTGGGGTATTATGGATTCGATATTATTGCCCGACATAAGGCTGTAGTATCCTTTCTTGCACTCTTCGAGGGTAAAGGTGTTGCCGAACTTGTAGAATTCATTGGCGATAGATTTTTCTTGTTCTTTTGTAACGCCTGTTACAACCACCTTTTTGAATTTGAATTCCGGAATACTCTGCTTAAAACGCTTGCGCTTTATTGCGAGTTTTTCGCTATCCTGACGGGTGGCTATGCGTCCTTTTATGGAGTCTATATAGTGTCTTGCGTGCTTGTAACCCAGGCTTACAATGTCGTCAATCTTGTGAAAGTCAAGCAATTTTACTCCCTTGACGTCTATATTGAGCAATATGCCTTCATCGGCAGGCAGGGAGTAGTCGCTGCGGTTCATAATCATATTTTCAACCTGACTCATTATGTCACGTGAGTCGGGTACGGGTGGGTTGTCGCTCACCACGCTGCCTATGATGATGCCCGGATTAAACTCTTTTATCATTATGTCGCGCGGAAAGTTGTTGTAGAGTCCGCCGTCGTATAGCAAAACTCCGTCCTTCTCTATGGGCTTAAAGAAAAAGGGGTAACTCATTGATGTGCGTACCGCGTCTCCAAGGTCGCCTTTTGAGAATATTACTTGTTTTTTGTTGTGAACATCTGCAGCAACACACCGAAAGGGTATCATTAGGCTGTCGAAGTTGTTGTGGCACGCAGCGTTGGCCCCTGCAAATATCTCCATAAAGCCTAAATTCATAGGGGTGGGGTTTACAAGGTTTATCGATGGGGTTACAATGCGCAACGAATCCTTTAGTGAAAAGTGTATGTTCAGCATATCGGGTACAGCCTTGTTCTGCTTGAAGTAGAACATATATTTTCGGTCCATAGTACCTGTGTACCAACGCTGGAAGTCGTCGCCTTTCATTGTTGCTATCATCTCGTCGGGAGTGTACCCCATTGAGTAGAGTGCTGCTACTATTGCACCCATAGAGGTTCCTGTAACGTAGTCAATAGGTATATTCTCCTCTTCAAGTGCTTTTATTACGCCTATATGGGCGAGACCTTTAGCGCCGCCACCGCTCATAACAAGACCAACCTCTTGCGCTGCCATTAGCGCAGGAAGCATAATTGCCATAAGTGTGACTGCGATAATTTTTCTCATACTACGGTTGATTGTGTTGCGACGCTCCTTTACAATACAGTTCGGTTTTTGTTACATTGAAATTTGCCGGATTATTGCAAAGATAGGTTTTTTATTATATAACAAGGTGTATGTCGTTTATTCTTTAATGTTCTTTATAATTTTTTCAAAAAGCATACAGGAGGCTTGTGCCTCCTGTAGAATATTATTCGAATATCAGCTCGCCAAATTGTTCGGGGCGGTGGAAACTTGGTTCGGGCCACTCTATAGCGTTCCACGAGAGGAAATGCGGAGTGGGAAGCTCGTCGCCACACTTGTAGAAGTTTGCTCTCATACTTTTTCCGTCGAAAGACTCTATTTTGCTGCGGAAGAGTGCTGTTGCGGGAATAATCTCAATCACATTCCAGGAGTGCTCGCCCTCGCGCAGTGCAAAAGGGGCTGTGCCTAATGAGGGTGTGCGTTTCACGCTGTCGAGAATCTCCTTTGGCGCAGCTTCTTTGTTTGTGCCGGACGGGTGCCACGCAAGCAGTAGTTTGCCGGTGCAGGTACACTCGAAATTGTAGTAATCAAGGTTGCCTTCGGGCGACACGAAAAATTCCACACAAGGGTCGGTCCAGGTGCGACCCTGGTCCTCGGTTACAGCAGCCTTAATGTCATTTTCGGTAACAAGGAACTGAATGTATAGGTTCTTTCCGTCGTGGAATATCTTGAATACAGCCTTTGGTGTGTATGGGTACTGCTCGGGCCAGTTGCAACAGTCGATGGGGTGTTCGGGCAGCGTTGTGAATATTTTATCTAATACCTCGGTAGGGGTTATCTTGGGTACTTTAATTGTTTTCATATTGTGGTTAGTTTAAGAATAAGTTAAAATACAATATATAAGTTCTATATGCGAAGATATATTAAAAAAATGTCTTTTTGTTTTTTTGTTTAAAAATTTAATTTTTTTTCTCATTCTTTGTAACAAAAACGAATTTTCTCCGTCTTTTAAGTGGAGACACCCCACAAATATTGAGATAAAGTGACACACGCAGAATTTAAAAAACGGTTTTTGCCGTTGCATCAGACGCTCTACCGCGAGGCATACAGAATGCTATGCGATAGCTTTGAGGCTGAAGATGCAATGCAGAATCTCTATCTCAAACTATGGGAGCGTAAAGATGAGTTGAGTAATCTTGTATCGCCCGAGGGGTATTGTCGTGCTCTGCTGAAGAATATTTGCATCGACAGATGGCGTGTCATTAGAACGCGTCACGAAGAGGCCGACGAGGGTTGTGCCGATGATATTGTCGGGGATATAAATTCCGATATCGAGACACGCGAGACCCGACTCTGTATAAGGCAATTTCTTCAAAGCCTTCCCGAGCAGCAACGGCGTGTAATGCTGATGAAAATAAACGGCAAAAGTTTCGAGGAAATAGAGGAGGTTACCGGGTTGTCAGCAGTAAATATAAGGGTTATTGTCTCGCGGTTAAGAAAACGTTTTAGAGAGTATTATAAAAAAATATAAGAGGGGGTATGGATACAATAAATTTAAAAATAATGATTGAGCGCTTCTTTAACGCCGAACTGAGCGTCGAGGAGGAACGTGAGCTCTGTCGCTATCTGCGTGAAAATGCTCTCCCCGAAGAATATACAAGCGATAAAGAGGTTATAATCGCACTTTGTGACGATAGTGAGTCAGTGACAGTGCCGCAGGGTGTCGAAGAAAGGCTCGTGGCAATGATTGACGAACTCGAGGAGTGTTCTTTACAGACAACAAGCGACGACGATGCTGTGTCTTTGGCAAAGAGAAAGCGTATTGTTGTTCCTCGTTACATTTTGAGTGGTGCCGCTGCGGCTGCAATTGTGTTGTTGTTGCTCTTTTCACCTATTGACAAGCGTTCTGTTCCAAGCGGTGAACAACCAACATTCGCAATGACCGATTTACAAGAGGAGGATACCTTTGACAACCCCGAAGATGCTATGCGTTGCGTACAGACGGCTTTTAAGGATATGTTGCTTGCTGCCAATACCACGCACAGGAATGCTCGTGAGATAGGTGTCGAACTTGAGCGGTCGGTAATAAAGTGTAATAAGTAGATGAACGGTTGCTTTGTGCTGTTTTTAAGGAGTTTGAATAGTTTTTAAAATAAATCAGCTATGAAACGTAATATATTGATTGCTTTTGTGCTTTTGTTCTTCTCAATGGGGGCTCTATCGGCGGTCCCACAGACGGTAGAGAAGAGTGAGGTTGAGAAGTTTATACGGGAGGCATCGAGGATAAAGTCGAAAGAGATTGATTATGCATATATATCGACGAATATGTTCAAACAGGTATTCGGAATGATAGACGGCAATGTATCAATAAACGGTATAGGCGGGCTTATGGCCGGTATAAAAAGTCTAAGAAGTTTTGTGACGACCGGCAGTGAAGGTTACAGGCTGCTGTCGCGTGTTTTGCAACCATTTTTGCAAGGGGACGATACTGTGATGGGAATGGAACTTATGGCTTTAAACAGGGAAGATGGAATGCTGTCGGTAATTTACAGCGATAAAAAGAACTTGCTTGTAGTGAATGATGAGGGTAATGAAATGTCGGTGGTGTTTATTGTAGGCCTGTCGTATGATAGCTTCATAAAAATGACAGAGAGTGGAATAAAATTAGGATTTTGAATAAATTTTGACAAAATATGAGAAAATTGATGTTTTTAGTGGTGATGCTTCTGCCTTTGCTTGTTGTCAATGCGCAGGTGGTCAACGAAAAAGGGATAGAGAGTTTCTTGGACGAACTTGCTGCGTTAAAGGGTGAGCACGTCGAGTATGAAGAGGGGGGCTTGGAGAAAATAATCGACGAAATGGACGTTCAGGGCGATGTTGATGTCGAGGATTTTAAAATGATTTTGGGGAAGAATGTTTTTCATCTTAACAACTTGGGAGTAACACAGTCCGGGAATGCTAAAATTGTGCAGTTGACAACAAATGACGACGAAGGGTATAATTCTGTATTGAAACTCCTTGACAGGTACGATGTTGTTGCAAGTGAAGATTTCTTCGGCATTCCTTTGACGGCCAATAACCGCGAGGAGGGCGAGCAGGAAATTGTCTTTATGGACGCCGGGCACACATTGCTTTTGAGCGACGATGGCGATGAAATAGAGATTGTTTACGCAAATTTCAATCTTATGGAAATACTCAATCTCGCATTTTGTGCACTTATGGATAATCTTGTCGAGGAGAGTGTCGATGTTGAAGGTTTCGGCGGAATGGACTTTACGGTCATAAAGGGTAACGAGAGTAATGTTGCAACAACAGGAAAGTCGAGATATACTCCCAAAGCTGACAGTGACGATATAATAAAGGTCGCAGGCTATATTTATGATGAAAATATAACCACGCTTGCAAGCAACGGAGATGCCGGCAAGGATAAGCTTGCTGAAATAAGAGAAAGTAAGGAGGAGACGCTTTTGTGCCTGAGCGATGAACTTGCCGAACTTGATGAACCTTCTTTAATAGAGATAATCCACGGGACCGACTATTATTGTGTAGCAATACCCAACGTTCCTGAAGAGCTGAAAAGTAAAATGAAGCCTTACGCAGCCTCGGGTGTTTATGACTGGATAAATGAAACCCCTTTTAGCAATGGGGCTTCTTTCTTGAATTTCGACTGTATTTCCTGTATAATAACTCCGAAAGATGTGGCAATGCAATATGCCGTAAGGAACTACCCGCGTGAAAAATGGTTCGACGACGGCTATCCGGCAAATGTAAAGGAGGCTTATGCTTGCGAGTATCAAGGTGGCACGCCTGCTGTGCTCTATAGTTTCTCGCAAAATGAAAAAGGATACACCGAAATGTGTTCGGGTTTTAATCATCTTTTTACGCTCGAGGTCGGCGATAAGTATAAAAATCTAGAGGTTGTAAAACAGGTGAAGCGTGATAATGGCAAGTGTCTCGTGCAACTTTGCGGCGAAGGTGGTGAGCTTCTCTCTTTTTACAGTTCGCCGGCCGACAAATATTGCCATTTTAGCATCGTAATAGGCGGTACGCGTGCCTTTGAACAGGCTGTAAATGAATATGTGTTCAGTGGCGAGAATAATATTGCTCGTAATATCAATGTGATAATAGACAACGACCTGAGTAACAATAGTTACGGCATACATTTTACCGCAGATGAGTATTCTCTTGCCGGACGCACATACAAGAATGGAGTGCACATAAATTTCGGATACGCCGATAAACTAAATGAATGAAATAGAACAATAAATTATGAAAAGAAGATTTTTTTTGACAGTGGCGGTCGCTGTGGCGGGGATTCTGTCGCTTGTGGCACAGACTACAGCAATGGTGCCCTATGAAGGTGGCTATTTTGTGAAAAACGGTAATGAATGGACCGAATATCGTCCGGCCGACAAAACAGGAAAGTGGTCGACTTACAAACAGTATAAAGAGGACGACACATTCTTCTATATGAAGAATAAAGCTTGTCGCTTGGCTATTCCTAAACTGGGGTCAGACAAGATACATATTGACCGTGAGAAAAAAGGCAAGTGGGAAATTGTTTATAATACCATAGATGTACACTACCAATGTGTAACTCCTGATGGTCTTTTCTACTGCTATCAGGACGGGCGTGGCAGGGAGCATAATGGCTATTATGTGCGCTGTGGAAACGGTGTATGGCTCGAATACGCTCCGGGAAAGAAACGCGGCGTGTGGGCTGAATTTAAGCAAACAGGCGAGAATAAGGACTATTTTATTGTCGAGAGTACAAAAAACGTTGTTCATATTCCAAAAAAGCCGCATCTGAATTTTGTTATAACAAGTCACGAGCACCCCGGTTGGAAAGGCGGTTACACAACAAAAGCCATATATGACCGTTCGGCAACTTATCCTTTTAGTTTTTATTATCAAGAGGTGCTTGGTTTCGGTAAAAAGGTTGCTCCGGCCGAAAAGGGTGCACGCATAAGTCTTGACAACCGTTGCAACCTGCAAGTGGCCTTTGGCGGAAAGCACTACGACTTTGTTTATTCCTCAATAGACCTTATGCCCTTAGCCGATAGCAACGAGGAGGTTATTGTTATTACCATTGACAAAAAGAACAGGGTTGTCATTACTTCAGGCGGTGGTTGTACTGTCGAGTGCAAGAAGATTGGCAAAAATGTGACATTCTTGGGCGCAAGCGACAAACTCTATAATCAGATAGCGGAACAACTGAGAATGGGTACTTTTAATCTGTAATTTTATAACACTTTAACCTTGATATTATGATTAGATTTTTTATTGCTCTTTTTCTTTTTACAGCAGTGCCCGACGTAGAGGCAGCTCCACAGGTGGTGGTAGATGCTGTAACCGAGACTCAACCGAATATCTTTGACAAATTCTTGCAGACAATAAAGGATTTTGCAAAGAAAATTGATGCAACAGAGAACCTTGATGAGTTTCGCGCTTATTGTTTGGAATTCGGGAAATTTGCCGGTGAGTTTAAGGAGAAAAATGCGGCCGAAATAAAAGCAACAACAGCAACTTTGAGTGAGGAACAACAGAGTGAGTATGAGAAGGAGATTGAACTTGCAGTAAAGGAACTTGAGCGTTCTATTGCAAATACTGCTGCGAAGTTTGTGCCACGATAGCTTACACCATAAACCGAGACGCTCCAATTGGAGCGTCTCGGTTTATTATAGCGCAACAGGCTCTTTCTCGACCATTATAACCCTTTCGCCACTGAATATATTAAGCCTCAGTTCGTTCATAATGTACCTTAAGGCCAGCTGTGCCTTTACCGAATTTCCGCTTTTGTCAATTGGCGGCGCGAATGCAGCGATACCGAAAGTGCCGGGAAGCACACCCACAATACCGCCGCCCACGCCTGACTTTGCCGGAAGTCCGCTGCGAAATATCCATTCTCCGGTGTGTTCGTAGAAACCAACCGATGCGATGAGCGATGTTACCTTACTGCTCAAAGAGGCAGGAAACACTTGTCTTTTGGTTTTTGGATTATATCCACCGAAAGCTATGGTTGCAGCCATTATTGAGAGCTGTGTGGTTGTAACGCCTAAAGAGCATTGGCGCGTGTACAGGTCGAGCGAAATATCAGGCTCGTCGTATATGCGGTTGTAGCTCTTCAGTAGCCAAGCAATGGCGCGGTTGTTGTGGTTGCTGACGCTTTCCGACCTGTACAGTTCGTCGATTAGCCGAACCTCACTGCCACACAATTCATCGATATTGTTCTTTATCGCCTCCCACTTCCCGCGGCTGTCCCCAACGGGGCTTACCATACTTACGGTGGATATAGCACCTGCGTTTACAAGAGGGGTAGAAGGGTGTTCGTTCTCGAGCAGAATGGCGAGTATTGAATTGAACGGCATTCCTGTCGCGTCGGCACCTATGAGGCTTAACAATGTCTCACAGCCATATTCCTTGAGTACAAGGATTGCCGTTGCAACTTTTGATATTGATTCAATTCCGAACACGTAGTCGCAGTCGCCAACAGTGATTGTCTCGCCGTCGGGTAGGCATACTGCAATCCCAAACAGGTTGCTGTCAATGTTGGCAAGATAGGGTATATAATTGGCATTATGCCCCTCGTTGTTGCCTTTGTACTTGAGGTAAGCCTCGTTGACAGCGAGCTTAAGTTCTTCTCTTGTAACCCTTCTATCTCTCTTCATAAAATTATGCTTTTAATTATTTATTATCCTTTACCGGTGTGGGTATACACGGTTCCTTTTACCTTGATGTTGCTTTCGATGCTCATACGCGACGGAGTCGGGTACTGAAGCTTGTCAAGCTCCTCGACAGCGGCGGCAATGTCTCCCAACAGTTGGTCGGCCATATCGCGACTGAAGCCTTGACGCACTACAATGCGCATCACAATGGTCTTTTCCAGTGTGGCTGGTAGGGTATAAGCGGGTACCATCCAGCCATTCTGCTTGAGTTTGTCTTGCAGGTCGTAAAGTGTCCATTTACACTGTTTTGAGTGCTCAGGCTTCATCTCCCAGATGAACAAAGGATTGGTAACCTCGGTGCTGTAGTTCTTAAAAGGTTTCATCTTGCCAATTTCCGAGTGCAGGTATTTGGCAATTTCCATAGAGTTGTGCTGAATGGCTTTGTAACCCTCGAATCCCAGACGTATAAACTGGTAGTACTGGCCAAGAATCTGAGCTGCGGGACGTGAGAAGTTCAGGCCTACTTGTGTGACCTCGGCGCCCAAATAATTTACACTGAATGACATACTGTCGGGAAGGAATTTCTTGTCTTTCCACACAACCCACCCGAGTCCGGGATAAACAAGTCCGTATTTATGTCCGCTGGTGCTTATGGAGAGTACCCATTTCAAACGGAAGTCCCACTCTAACTCGGGTTTAAGGAATGGCATTATAAAACCACCAGATGCTGCATCGACGTGTATGGGAATGTCGTATCCGGTCTTTTTGTTGTACTCTTCAAGGGCGTCGTTGAGTGCTTTTACATCGTCGTTCAATCCGGTCCAGGTCACGCCCATAATTGGAACAACGCAAATGGTGTTTTCGTCGCACATTGCTATTGCTTCCTGTGGGCATAGAGATAGTTTTTCGGCCGTAAGGGGTACTGTGCGCATCTCAATCTGCCACAACTGTGCGAATTTTTCCCACACTACCTGATAGGCCGATGAGATTACAAAATTGGGCTTGTCGTATGGCTTTCCGGCCTCTATTCGGCGTTTTTTCCAACGTTGCCACGCTGCCACGCCACCAAGCATACAGGCTTCGCTTGAACCTATGCCCAATGCTCCGGCTTTCCACTTTGCTTTTTCGGGGCTGTTCCATAGGTTGGCAATGATATTGATGCACTTTGCGCACATTACTGCTACACGCGGATACTCCGTCTCGTCGATGTAGTTAATGGCAATGGCGTCGTTCATCAGCTTGGTGGCGTACGAGTCCATATAGGTTGTTACGAATGTTGCCATATTCAGACGCGGTTGTGTCTGGGCAAAAGTCTCGTCTTTTACCATATGATAGGCAATCTCAGGTGTGGTGGAGTGTTGTGGAATTGTGTCGGTGGGTGCGCTTTTGAGCATCTCGTCGGAACCGAACACTGATGTTGTAACACTTGTTCTGCAATCTTCTTGTTTCATCTCAATGTTGTTTAATGGTTTATAATAGGGTTTCAATGTGACTATTAAACACTGTTGCTTTTTGCAGTGTTCGCTTTTTTGCTTTTTTTATGATGCTGCAACCTTTAGCCTCTGTCGGTTGTTACAGAATAGTGCTTTTGCATTATGCCGGGCGTTTGACTGTCGGTATAACTCTTTTGTTAATTATAATAATGTACCGTATGAAAAGAATTTTTACAGGAAAAGGGTATATTACCTTGTATGTTTTATTGGGTATATGGTCGGTGTCGGCGCTTACTTCGCTGCCGGGGTTGGCGCTTTCTCCAATATCGGATAAGTTGACTGCAATATTTCCGACAGCAACAGACCTTGACATTCAAATGCTTACCACATTGCCATCGTTGCTTATTATTCCTTTTATTCTTATGGCCGGATATATTAGCGAACGGGTGGGGTATGTAAGACTGTTGTATGTTGGTTTGTCGCTGTTTTTGCTTAGCGGAGTGTTGTATTTTGTTTGCTCGTCGATGACTCAGCTCATTATTGTGAGTGCGCTTCTTGGTGTGGGTGCCGGAATTATTGTTCCTTTGTCGACGGCTCTTGTCTCGAAGTTTTTCAGTGGTGACGAGCGTACAAAGCAGTATGGCTATGTGTCGGCAATAACAAATATTGCACTTGTTGTGGCTACGGCGCTTACCGGTTGGCTGGCCGATGTGGAGTGGCGTTTGCCTTTCATTGTCTATCTTACCCCGATAGTGACTCTCTTGCTTGTTCCGGCAATAAGCAGGGGCGGAAAGGGGCTTTCTGCGCAGGAAAAGTATGATGCGCAACAAGGAGGAAAAATTGATTATAAGCGTTTGTTGAAGTATATGCTTTACTATTTGTTAATAACATACCTTGTGATGGTTGTTAGCATAAACCTGCCGTTTGTGCTTGGTGGGCTTGGACACGACAGTGCGGTATCGGGGCTTGTCATTTCTCTGTTTTTTCTTGCAATGATGTTGCCCGGACTCTTTATAAACCGAATTATAGCTGTGTTAAAGGGACGTGTGCTATATGTGTCGTTGCTTGTCATTGCTCTTGGGTTGCTTGATGTCTACTTGAATAACTCTTTGTTTTTTATAGTGATTGGGTGTGTGGCTGTGGGTTTCGGATACGGGGTGGCGCAGCCTTGTATTTACGACCTTACTGCCTCTGTAGCAACAGAGCGCAGCACTACTGTGGCGCTTGCTCTTGTTATGACAATGAATTATGTTGCAATTGTTATATCTCCTTTTGTAATAGAGTTTTTACAGCATTTGGTTGGAGTTAAAGGTGAGGCGTTTCCTTTCTTGCTGAACGCTGTTATTGGCATTGCGGCGTTGCTTGTAATGTTTGTTGTTCGGTTAGTTAATGTGAAAAAGGTTAGGTTATGAATGGGTATACAAAAGGCTCGTTGGCATTGTTTACGGCACGGGTGTTCAGTGGATTGAATGTCAATGCGCTTGGTTATCTGCTTCCTTTGTGGATTGCTCCGCTCAGTTGCGTCTCCTTGCGCTTGGTTTTTGGTGCTGTGGCTTTCTGGATAGTCTCAATTTTTGCAAAGCCCGAAAATGTGAGTAGGGGCGATGCTGTGAAACTGATTCTTTTAGGGTCGCTGGGTATATTCGGTTATATGTCGCTGTTTGCTGTGGGCATTAGTTATACTACTCCTATAAATTTTGCGATATTCAATGCTATGCAGCCTTTGTGGGTGGTGATTGTTTCGGCGGTTGTTTACCGTGAGAGTGTCGATTCGCGCAAGCTTTTGGGACTTGCTGTCGGCTTTGCCGGTGCTATGTTGTGTATCCTCTCTGAACCTTCGGCCGAGGTTGCCAGCAATCCTTTGCTCGGTAATTTGTTGGCTATTTCTGCTTCGATTATTTATGCAATATATCTTGTCTTTTCGGCACGAATGGTCGGACATTTGTCGAGCGTTACCATACTGCGCTACACATTTTCGTCGGCGGCAGCAATGTCGCTGGTTTTTACGGCAGTAGTGGGCTTCAGAGCTCCAATGCTGAGTGGTCATCTTGAAGTAAAGCCGTTGTTGGTGTTGTTGTTTGTGCTGTTGTTCCCTACGTTTATTACCTATTTTTTAATTCCTGTCGGATTGAAATATTTACGCAGCACAGTGGTGGCTATATATGGTTATGTAACGTTGATTGTTGCTGCTATAGTTTCGTTTATAACCGGTGCCGACCGTTTTGACCCGGTTATTATACTGTCTTTGTTGCTTATAGGCGTAAGTATATACTTTGTCAGCACTGTAGAGGAACCCCGTACGCCCGGTAAGTAGCGTGTAGCGGCTTTGGATAACTTCTGCGCTCGCGCAGAAGTTATTTGTACAAGTAGATGGTGTTAAAACAATTTATATTTTATATATAAATTGGATTTTTTTATATCTTTGATGTAAACATCGAATATTTACTGCACTCGCTGTAAAATAATCAAGCGAGCTTGATATTATTTCGCTCGTTTGTTTATATCTTTGCAAAATTAGTGGGTGCGTGTGGTTATGCACCAATAGGTTTAACTGTAAAGACTATTACAAATGAAAAAAATATCACTTTTGTTAATATTGCTTTTTATAGCAGTATCGGTGTTTGGTGTTCCGGCGCGTCGTGCGCCATTTGTCGTGAAGCAGTCCGACGGTACGGAGCTTACGATAATTTTGACCGGTGACGAGGCTTTACATTATTATATGACCATTGATGGCAAACCTTTGTTCAAGGAGGCTAATGGAGATTTTTCTTATGCTTCGTTTACCGATGAGGGAGTTTTTGCCTCGACACGTTGCTTGGCACACGATAGCGAGAAACGCACCGACGATGAGAAGGCGTTGATTGCCTCAATCGACTACGGCAAGATGCGAACCTCAATTGACAAGGTTGCGCGACAGCGTGCCGAAAAGTATCGTTCGGCTACGTCAAGAGCGGCTTCGGTTATTACCAAGGGCGAGGTGAATGTCCCGGTGGTGCTTGTTCAGTTTCCCGATTATAAATTTTCCTATACAAAGGAGGATATTCACCGAATGCTGAACGAAGAGGGGTTTGTGTACGAAAATGAGATTGCAAACGGTATTGGCAGTGCCCGTGATTATTTTATTGCTCAGTCTGACGGTCAGTTTACTCCAAATTTTATTGTTTCCGACATTGTTACTCTGTCGCAAAAGATGGCTTACTATGGTGGAAACGATAGTAGAGGCGAAGATAAAAATGCTTCTTATGCAATAAAGGAGGGTATTCAGAAGGCCAATGAGACATTTGACTTTTCAATTTGTGACAACGATGGCGACGGTGTTGTGGAGTTTGTATATTGTATATATGCCGGTTATGCAGAATCGTACCAGGCTGCGGCCGAGACAATATGGCCACATAAGTGGCAGCTTTCATATGAGGCAGGCTCAATTACTGTAGATGGTGTAACGTGTGATACTTATGCTTGCTCGAGCGAGTTGAATCTTAATGAGGGTTATGAAAGCCGTTACGGAAAACTCTTGGGAGGCATTGGTACAATATGTCACGAATTCTCGCATTGTTTGGGCTTGCCCGATTCGTACGACACTAATGGCTCCGATAACGGTAAGGCGTGGGGAATGGATTATTGGGATTTGATGGCCCAGGGTAATTATGCAGCCGAGGGTTACGTCCCTATTGGTTACAATGCTTACCAACGAGCTTTCTGCGGTTGGAGAGAGCTTGTCGAAATTAACGAAAAAGGGTACTATTCTTTAGAGCCTCTTACGCAGGGCGGTGTTGCATATAAAGTTGTGAATGATGCGAATAGTAATGAGTTTTATATTCTGGAAAACCGCAAGCGGGAGTCGTGGGATAAATATCTTTTTGGACAGGGTATGCTTGTGGTTCACATCGATTATCTCGAGTCGGCGTGGGAGAATAATGCTGTAAATGCCTATTCGTCGCGCCCGCGTTGCACAATTATTCCTGCCGATGGCGAATTGTTTCCTTATAGTGCGGCAGCAACAAATGAATATACTCAAAGTCTCAAAGGAGATGTTTGGCCCGGTACAAGCAATAATACAGAATTGACCGATTGGTCTACACCTGCAGCAAAAGTTTATACCGGCGGGTATATGGGTAAACCTATTAAGAATATAAAGTATGTAGACGGGGTTATAACCTTTGATTTTATGATGTTGCCTTTTGAAAATGCTCCAGGTATTCTTCCTGCAAGCGAGGTTGGAGAGTCTTCGTTTATAGCCAACTGGCTCGAAGTAGAAGGTGCCGAGGATTACTATATTGAACTTTATAATGTAAAAGAGAATAATAATTCCGAATTAACACAGTCGATACTGAAAGAAGATTTTGTCAATTGTGTCAAGATGAACAGTGATATTACAGCGAATTTAAATGAATATACGACTGTTAAGGGTTGGAGCGGCAACCTTGTGTACAGTAATGGAGGTTATGTAAGAGTGGGCAAGCCGGCCGAAGGCGGGGTGCTGAAGACTCCTGAAATTGACGCAGGGAATGCTGATGTAAAGGTGTTGTTTAAGTCGAAATTGTGTAATACTGCCGACGAAGGTGTCTCTTTGAGTATGTCGATATATGACAGCGAGGGGTTGTGTGAATCACTTGTTGTTTCACCTACTGTGGATTTCCGGGAGTATGTGTTAAGTTTTGTGTCGAATGGTGCTTTTTACATAGAGTTCAGTACGGTTGATGCATCGGGGGCGAAGAGGGCTTATATTGATGATGTGTCGGTAGAGATTCCGCTCGTTTTTGAGATGGTTCTTGTTGATGAGGTTGTAACTAATGCTACTTCGCATCTGTTCTCGGGGCTTTCTGCCGGAAATTATGCTTATCGCGTACAATGTATGGACGCTTATTCAAAGTCGGAATTCTCGTTATATGAGTACGTGACATTGCTTGAAACGGGTGTTTGCGATGCGGTTGTCGATGATGCTTGTGTCGAGGTGTATACAATGTCCGGCATAAAGGTGTATACTGGTGAGAAGGGCGGTATTCCGGCTCTCAGACAGGGCGTGTACGTTGTTAAGTCGGGCGGTAAGGTGTCGAAGGTGTTTGTGAGATAATTCCCGTATAATGCTTTTTAACGGCGTTTGTTCTTTGTGAGCCAAATTGTAAGGCGATATATGCAAAGCTGCCATCAGCTGATATAGTCCTTTTGGCTTATAGAATATTGTTTTTTTGATATTTCATTTTTTACAGCGGCTCAATGCCGCTGTATTTTTTTTAGGATTCCCGGCTGTGTTCTTCGCATAAATGGTTGTTGCGGACTTTTGTTTGTTTCTTGGGGTATTGCCAATTGTGCTGTTTTTCCTTTAAAAAGGATATAGCTGTTTTTGTTTGCTCTTAATGCCTGATGTATGGAGTTAAAATGGTGTAGAAACGCTGTTTGTGTGCAGTTTTTCTATTTGGGCTATTTGCTATATGTAAATAATGTGTTGTAAATGGTTGATTTATTGCAATTTATATTATTTTTAAGCCCCTGAGAATTTAAAAAATCCAATAATCTGATATCTGGCACGGTTTTAACGGAATTATTCTCTTAAATTCTTCATATGCTTCTTATTGAGCCGCAAAAAGTATAAATATTCGTGTTATAATCTTAAATATTGATTGTTTTTGAGATTTTATTGTTGTTATAAATGTAAAATATTCGACTATTATTTGGGCGTGATATTGTGATTTTACGACGCGTTTACATTTGTAATGCAAAATGAAAGGGTGGTGTGTTTGCACAAAGTCAGATTCGTTGCTTGTGTTATTAACAATGGGTTGTTAACAGGTTTAATAGTTGTATGCAAGAAATATACACTTTAATGTAAATCTTATTATTTCTCTGAAAATCAACCATTTACAATTTATTTATTAAAGTATTTATTGATGTTTTATTGTGAAAAATAATCTTCAATGTGGTAAAACTGTATATTTGTGGTTTTTTCTGTTGGTAATTGTGGGATAATCAGCGAATTATATTTTAAATGTAATGTAAATTATAGATTAACTCTGTTTGCGGCTTTGCAGAGGTTACTGTTTTTTTGTGCTTTTTGAATCTTCTTCTGTGGATTGTTTGTGTCATTGTGTATAAAGTCTGTTTGTTGTTATAAATGTAAATTAGCGCTTGCGTAATGTTTTTCTTGCGCCTATTGTCGGTGTGAAAAAATAGTGTTACTTTTGTGTCTGTGTTGCAACTTACATTTGTAACGAGATTTAAATTTGCATAAATTATGAACGAGCGTGAAAGAATTGAATTGCTGATGAAGTGTTACGAACTTACACCATCGCAGTTTGCCGACAGGACCGGCATACAGCGTGCGTCGGTTTCGCATATAATCAGCGGACGTAATAAACCGAGTCTTGAAATTCTGCAGAAAATATACGAGGCTTTTCCCGAGCTTGATATAAAGTGGTTAATGACGGGTAAGGGTGACGAACCTTCGTCGCCTGTGTCTGCGTCTGCGCTTTTGGCCGAAGATGCGGCTCGGGCAAATACGCTCTTTTCGCAGCAATATGAGCACAATGAACCTGTAGCGCCTATAACGGCTCAGCCTAAGGTTGTGGCCGAACCTCAGCGCAGTCTGTCGAAGACTCCTGTGGTATCGAAACCCGCTGTTGAACGTCAACAACGCCGAATGGCTTCGACAAGAGCGTCGCAGACTGCTTCTGTCGATAAGAAAATAAAGGAGATTCGGATATTTTACACAGACGGTACATACGAGACGCTTTTTCCTGAAAAGTAAATTTATGTGAGATTGACAGCGGTTTTTCGCTGTCTTTTTTATGTGGTTTGTGACGAATATCGGGTAAAAAAAACGGTGTTGATGCTCTCTGTTTGCTGACTTATGGCAACTTGTGTGTTCGGAGTATGGTGCCTTGTGTGAAAATAATTCCCATAAATTCGTTTCTGCATTTAAAAATATACTATCTTCGCGTGTATAGAATAAGGTAAACACTATATAATATGAAATTTTTATGAAAAAAGTTCTTGTCGACTTGACGGTTAAAGAGATGCAGCACGTTAATGCCAACTGCGTGCTGCTTGTTATGAGTTGCGACACTCCTTTGCCCGAGACGCGTCCGGGACAATTCGCAGAACTGCGCATCGATGGCACTCCGAGCGTAATGCTGCGTCGTCCGATTTCGGTACATAGTTTTGATGCAGCGAAGAATGAAGTTGGCTTTTTGGTGCAACTGGTTGGCGATGGTACACGTTGGCTGGGTTCGCTCAAGGTGGGTGATAAGGTTAATACGTTAATGCCTCTTGGCAATGGTTTTACTCTCCCCGAATGTGCCGGTAAAAAATACCTGCTCGTTGGCGGAGGTGTTGGTTCAGCGCCTCTTTACTATCTTGCTCAGGAGCTGAAGGCTTTGGGGTGTGACTTTACAATACTTATAGGTGCGCGCTCGGCAAAAGATCTCTATTTGCGTGAGGCGTATGAGGCCTTGGGACGTGTGTTCTATACAACAGAAGATGCTTCGTTGGGCGAGAAGGGTTATGTGACTGACCATTCGGTGCTTGCCGAAGGTTTTGACCACATTTATACTTGTGGTCCTAAGCCTATGATGCTCTCTGTGGCACGCTATGCGCGCGAGAAGGGTATTGGCTGCGACGTCTCTCTTGAAAACAAGATGGCGTGCGGTCTTGGTGCTTGTCTTTGCTGTGTCGAGGATACAAAGGAGGGGCACAAGTGTGTGTGTACAGATGGTCCGGTATTTTCAATAGATGAACTAAAATGGTAAAGACAGATGTAAAAATAGGCGGTCTTGAACTGAAAAATCCGGTTCTGACTGCATCGGGAACATTCGGCTATGGTATTGAGTTTGCCGATTTTGTTGACCTAAACAAGCTTGGTGGTTTTATAGTGAAGGGTACTACGTTGCATCATCGCGAGGGTAATGCTTATCCGCGCAGTGCAGAGACTCCTATGGGTATGCTGAACGCTGTAGGCTTGCAGAATAAGGGTGTCGACTACTTTGCCGAGAATATATATCCGCAGCTTGCCGGCCTTGATACCAACGTTATTGTGAATGTGTCGGGTGCCTGCATCGAGGATTATGTTGCGTGTGCCGAGAAGGTTGCCGCTCTTGAGAAGATTCCAGCTATTGAGCTGAATATCTCTTGCCCCAATGTCAAGCAGGGAGGTATGGCGTTTGGCGTGCAGGCTGCATCGGCTGCCGAGGTTGTGTCGGCGGTGCGTAAGGTTTATCCAAAGACGCTTATTGTAAAACTGTCTCCTAATGTTACCGACATTACGGAGATTGCACGTGCGGTTGAGGGGGCCGGAGCCGACAGTGTGTCTCTTATAAACACTTTGTTGGGTATGGCTATAGATTCGGAGAAGCGCCGTCCTTTGCTTTCTACAATAACGGGCGGAATGAGCGGTCCGGCGGTTAAGCCTATTGCGCTTAGAATGGTGTGGCAGGTTGCAAAGGCTGTGAAGATTCCTGTGGTGGGTATTGGCGGTATAACTACCGGTGCCGATGCTATTGAGTTTTTGCTTGCCGGTGCAAGCGCAATAGAGGTTGGTACGGCTAACTTTATGAATCCGGCCGTAACAGGTGAGATTGTTGATTACATCGAGGATTACCTTGTGCGTCACAAAATGAGTTCGGTTACTGAACTTATAGGTGCATTGGAGATTTAAATATTATAAAGATATATAAAAAACAGACATCGCCGACTGTAGGGTTGGCGATGTCTGTTTTTATACAAATGTACAACTGTTTAGTCTTGTATATACAAATGTAATTGTAAACAATCTTTATTTTATTTCAAAAGGTCCGGGCGTAGTAGTTTTGTGCGCTCGAGCGACTGCTCAAACTCCCATTGGCGTATTTTTGCCTCGTGTCCCGAGAGTAGCACTTCGGGTACTTTCCAGCCGTTATACTCGGCCGGACGTGTGTATACCGGAGCTGCAAGCAGATTATCCTGAAATGAGTCGCTTAAAGCCGATGTTTCGTCGGAAATTACTCCTGGAATTAGGCGAATAACAGCGTCACATATTACCTCTACCGCTAATTCGCCACCCGTTAAAACGTAGTCTCCAATACTTATCTCTTTGGTAATGAGGTGTTCACGTATTCTGTGGTCAATACCTTTGTAATGTCCGCACAAAAATATGAGATTTTGCTTCATTGAGAGCGAATTTGCCATAGGTTGGTCAAAAACTTTGCCATCGGGGGTTGTATAGATTACCTCGTCGTAGTCGCGTTGTGACTTAAGGTGCTTTATACAGTTGTCAATTGGCTCTATTTTCATAACTAAACCGGCGCAGCCTCCAAAAGGATAATCGTCGGTTTTACGATGCTTGTCGGTTGTATAATCTCGTAAATTATGTAAACAAATTTCTGCGTATCCATTGCGCTGTGCGCGTCCCATAATTGAGGAGTTGAAGAAGCTCTCCATCATCTCGGGAAAGGTTGTAATAATATCTACTCGCATAAGAATTTATATCTGTAAACTGTTTGTTTGTTGCGCTTTTGATTTAATATGTCGCGAAGATAACTCTTTTATTTGAGAGGTAAAGCATTAAAGGTCGATAAACTGAAAATAGAGGTATGGTAATTCGCTGAATTTGTATTCAATTCTAATTTTTTATGTAAAAAATAAAATATCAGAATGTACTATCACTCTATTTCTCTTTGCCTCAAAAATGTGCCGGATAAATTGAATGTGGAAGAACCCGGGGCCATCTCCTTGGGCAATAGCAGCCTGTAATTCTTCATTTAGAGTGCAAAGGGATTTTCCCGCCTTTTATGGAATAGAAACGGGGCTGTAAAACCCGTTTTAAACCGCTTTTCAGAGCGTTTCGCCTTAAAAAGCGGTTTAATGCGTTTATATGGCTTAATAATGCTTAATTTTTTTGCCAATTCCGTTGCTTTTGATTATTTTTACAATGTTTTATATAAATAAGGTATAAAAACATAATAAAAACTAATTTATAATATTTATTTAGATGATTGAGAACGACAGAATTATTAAAGTCAATGTCGAGGAGGAGATGCGTTCGTCCTACATTGATTACTCAATGTCGGTTATTGTAGCGCGTGCGCTGCCCGATGTTCGAGATGGTCTGAAGCCTGTTCATCGCCGAATACTTTATGGTATGATGGAGCTGGGCAATACTTCGGACAAACCTTACAAGAAATCGGCTCGTACAGTCGGTGATGTTCTTGGTAAGTATCACCCTCACGGCGACTCATCGGTGTATGGTGCGTTGGTACGTATGGCACAGGACTGGGTAATGCGTTACCCGCTTATCGATGGTCAGGGAAACTTCGGTTCTATTGACGGTGACTCTCCGGCTGCGATGCGTTATACCGAGGCGCGTCTGCACAAGATTGGCGAAGAACTTGCACAGGACCTTTACAAGGAGACAGTGGACTTTCAGCCTAACTACAACGATGAGTTTGTTGAGCCTACAGTAATGCCGACACGTATCCCCAACCTTCTTGTAAATGGTTCATCGGGTATTGCGGTGGGTATGGCAACGAATATTCCTACACACAACCTGAACGAGGTTCTCGATGCTTGTGTGGCATATATAGATAACCCGGATATTGATACCGACGGCCTTATGGAGTATGTAAAAGCTCCGGACTTCCCGACCGGTTGCGACATATTCGGTCTAAACGGAGTGCGCGAGGCGTATGAGACAGGCCGCGGGCGTGTGATAATGCGCGCTGTAGCCGAGATTGAGTCGGGCACACACGAGAAGATTGTCGTTACGGCAATCCCTTACAATGTTAACAAGGAGGAACTTATCAAGGATATCGCCTCAATGGTTAACGAGAAGAAAATCGATGGTATTTCAAATATCAACGACGAGTCGGACCAGTCGGGTATGCGCATTGTAATTGACGTAAAGCGCGATGCGAATGCCAATGTTATCCTTAACAAGCTCTACAAAATGAGTTCTTTGCAGACATCGTTCAGCGTGAACTGCATTGCGCTTGTTAATGGTCGTCCCAAGCTGCTCACTCTGAAGGAGTGTATCGGCTGCTTTGTGGAGCACCGTCACGACGTTGTAATACGCCGTACAAAGTATGAATTGCGTAAGGCCGAAGAACGTGCTCACATTGTCGAGGGACTTATCATTGCTTCGGATAATATTGACGAGGTTGTACGTCTTATAAAGGCTGCAAAGTCGCCTGCCGATGCAAGAGCAGCCCTTGTGGAGCGCTTCTCGCTTACCGATATTCAGGCTGCGGCAATTGTTGAAATGCGTCTGGCACAGCTTACCGGCATTCAGCAGGATAAACTGCACGCCGAATATGAGGAACTTATGCGCAAGATTGAGTATTATAATGCAATCCTTACCGATGAGGAGCTTTGTAAGAAGGTTATAAAGGACGAACTTTTCGAGATTAAAGAAAAGTACGGCGATGAGCGTCGTTGCAAGATTGATTACAGCGCATCGAGCGACTTCAATCCCGAGGATTTCTATGCCGACGATGAGATGGTTATCACAATATCTCATTTGGGTTACATCAAGCGTACTCCTCTCACTGAGTATCGCAGCCAGAATAGAGGCGGTGTAGGCTCAAAGGGCAGCGATACACGCGACAGTGACTTTATTGAGTATATCTATACAGCCACAATGCACAATACAATGCTTTTCTTTACACAAAGAGGAAAGTGCTATTGGCTTAAGGTTTATGAGATACCCGAGGGTAACAAGAATTCAAAGGGACGTGCGATACAGAACTTGCTCAATATCGATTCTGATGATGCAGTCAATGCTTTTGTGCGCGTGAAGACTCTTGCCGACAAGAACTTCATCGAGAGTCACAATATTATTTTCTGTACCAAGAGTGGTGTTGTCAAGAAGACCTCTCTCGAGCAATATTCACGTCCACGTACAAATGGTATTATTGCAATTACATTGCGCGATGACGACCGTGTGATATCGGTGGCATTGACCGATGGCGAAAGTGATATCATTCTTGCTAACCGCAGCGGTAAGGCTGTACGCTTCAATGAAGCTCAGGTGCGTGCAATGGGTCGTACAGCATCGGGTGTCAAAGGTATGGATATAGCCGATGACGACGAGGTTGTAGGTATGGTAGTGCTTCCAAAGAGCGATGATGCCGAACATAGCCTGCTGGTACTTTCGGAGCAGGGCTACGGAAAGCGCTCCGAGACAGAAGACTATCCACAGGTTAGCCGCGGCTGTAAGGGTGTAAAGACAATGAATGTGACCGAGAAGACCGGTAAGGTGGTCGCTATTATGGACGTTAACAATGAGAATGACCTTATGATTATCAATAAGTCAGGCATTGCTATACGTACATCGGTTGAGCAGATTCCCGTTATAGGCCGTGCAACTCAGGGAGTTCGTGTCATTAACCTTGGTAAGAAGAACGACAGCATTGGTTCTGTATGTAAGGTTACACGCGAGGTCGAGGAAGAGCTGCCTGTCGATGAGACAATGACCGATGTTCCACAGGTAACCGAGGTTACAGAAGTTACAGAAGAGAATAGTAACGAATAACAACAATAACTTAAACCTTAATATTATGAAAAAGTTAGTATTATCATTAGCAATTGTGCTTTTTAGTTCATTTGCTGTAGCACAAGAACTTACAAAGGAGCAGAAAAAGCAGAGAAAAAACTTGATGAATATGGTGTCTGACGCCGAGAACAACACTGCTGCCGATCCCATTGCTGCTGCTAACGCAATGAAGACTGCTATCAACAACGAACTTGTAAACACAGACCCCTATGTGTGGTACGTAAGCGCCAACGCGAAGAAGACTGTTGTTGACTCGGAGAACTATAAACGTAATCAGGGTGAAAACTATAATGAGGCTTTGATGTTCTCATACGTTCACGAGCTTGGCAACGACCTTGCAAAACTCGAGTATTATGATAATCAACCCGACAAGAAAGGCCGTGTAAAGCCTAAATATTTCGAGTTTGCAAAAACAACTCATATGCAGGAGTATGCACAGTTCTATAATGCCGGTGCTTATTACTACGGTAACGAGGATTATAGAAAGGCATACGACCTCTTTGGTATGTTTATTCATTCGGCCGACAGACTCTACGAAATGCAGCTGATGCCCAAGGATACAACAAACGTGCCTGTAGCTGCATATAATATGTCTCTCTGCGGTATGCAGCTCGAGGATTATGATATGGTACTCTCGCACATTGACCTTGCAATGATGGATCCTAAAATGGCACCTAATGCTTTCCGTTACAAGACTGTAGCTTACCTTGAGAAGGGCGATTCTGCAGCTTGGTTGAATTTGTGTAAAGAGGGTGTTGTTAAGTTCCCGTCGGACCTTTATTACAGCCAGTCTCTCATTCATTATTATGACAGCCGTAACCAGAGCGAGGAGCTTGACAAGTTGGCCGATGAGCTGATTGCTAATGACTCCTCAAATCCTCTCTTTGTATACCTGAAAGGTTACATCGCACACCAGAAAGAGGACGTAAACACAGCTATCGTGTGGTACGAAAAGACACTTGAGGTTGATCCAAACTATGTTAATGCGCTGTCGAACCTTGGCCGTTGCTATCTGTTCAAAGCTCAGGAGTATAGCATACAACAATCATCGGTTAAAGTTACCGACAAGAAGAAACTTGCCGAGGATAAGAAGGTTCTTGAGGGTTACTACAACAAGGCTTTGCCTTTGCTTGAGAAGCTGCGTGAGCTTGCACCTGACAGACACGACTTGTGGCTGACAAACCTCACAAACTGTTACTACAACCTTAACAAGGCTGACAAGCTTAAGGAACTTGAGCAGTTGCAGAAGGCTTTAGGCTACTAAAGAATAACTCTTATCAATAAAAAATCAGCGCATTGTGCGCTGATTTTTTTTATTATTAAAGCAACAGTGGAGCTAAGGTAACTGTCGTGTGCCAAATAAATACTCTTTTTACAATCAAGGATTTACAACACGGCCGGGATACTGCTCAAGCGCTTTTCCTAAAAGGAATATGGCACGCTTGAGGTCGGCCTTGTCTATAGCGTATGCGATGCGGACTTCGTTTTTTCCGTATCCCTCCTCGCTGTAGAAGCCCGATGCCGGCGCCATCATAATTGTTTCGCCTTCATACTCAAAGTCTGTAAGGCACCACTCGCAGAATCGGTCGCTATCGTCAATAGGCAGTCGGGCAACGGTGTAGAAAGCTCCCATAGGAATAGGGGAGTACACCCCGGGCAGCTTGTTAAGTTCATCGACAAGGCAGTTGCGACGCTCGATATATTGCTCGTATGTGTTTATTGCGTATGAACGCGGGGCATCAATAGAGGCTTCGGCAACAACCTGTCCCAAAAGTGGGGGGCTCAGACGTGCCTGGCAGAATTTCATAACAGCTTCACGCACAGCCTTGTTCTTTGTGATAAGAGCACCGATGCGTATTCCACATTCTGAATAACGCTTTGAAACAGAATCAATTAGCACTACATTGTCTTCTATGCCTTCAAGGTGGCAAGCCGATATATAAGGTGAACCGGTGTAGATAAATTCACGGTAAACCTCGTCGGAGAAGAGGTAAAGGTTGTGCTTTTTTACAAGATCGCGTATGCGGTTCATCTCGCCACGAGTGTACAAATAACCTGTTGGGTTATTAGGGTTGCAGATTAGTATTCCGCGTGTACGTTCGTTTATAAGTTCCTCGAAACGCTCCATAGGTGGCAAGGCGAAAGATTCGTCAATAGACGACCTTATGGGACGAATAACGGCACCGGCCGATATTGCGAATGCCATATAATTGGCATAGGCAGGCTCTGGTACAATAATCTCGTCGCCAGGGTTCAGACAGGTTAAAAAGGCGAAAAGTACAGCCTCGGAACCACCGGAGGTTACTATAATATCGTCGGCTTTTAGTTTAATTTGGTATTGGTCATAATATCCGACAAGTTTTTCACGCAGCGATAGAAAACCGTCGCTTGGACTATATTCAAGAATCTTCTGGTCGAATTGTTTGATGGCCTCTATGGCAACCTCGGGCGAATTAAGGTCGGGCTGACCAATGTTAAGGTGATATACCTTGAGGCCGCGAGCTTTTGCGGCATTGGCAAACGGCGCCAACTTGCGGATTGGCGACGAAGGCATAAGTATGGCTCTTTCTGATAGATTAGGCATAGTTCTGTTTTTTTTTATCGTTTGCAAATTTACTCAATTTTATTTGATTAGAAACATTCACAATAGACTATTATTATATAAGGTTATATTATATCTGTTTATTCAGCGGAATCTCCACTACCGTAAGTTTCTATACTTTTGAATGATAATAAATATTATGTTTAATATAACTTTGAAATTTGTGCACTACCGAGTAATTCCACGGGGAAATAAGAAATTTAAGGAGTAATTGCAATTAGCTCTCTTTGTGTTGTTATAAACAGTCTGATGAATTTCTCGGAATTATTATTCTTTGATTTATTTTAATATGAACTTATGCTATTTTTCAGTATCTTGCACAATAAAATCTGTATGCAGTTATTTAAACAGCTTCTTATATTATTATGAAAATATATTCGGCACCTTTGCAGGGATTTACCGAGGCTGTGTGGCGCAATGTGCACAGCACGGTGTTCGGTGGCATTGACGGTTATTACACTCCGTTCCTGCGTTACGAGCACGGCGAGATTCGCAATAAGGATATTCGAGATATTGAGCGCAAGAATAATACGGTCACAAATCTTGTGCCGCAGGTTATTGCTGCTACTCCCGACGAACTGAGGCCGTTGATGGCACTTATAGTCAATGAAGGCTACACACAAGTGGATATAAATATGGGCTGCTCCTTTCCGTTGCAGGTGCGCAAACGGCACGGAGCCGGTCTGTTGCCCCACCCATCGATGGTTGCCGACCTCATGCGCGCTACAGCCGAGTATCAGGGTGTTGAATTTTCGGTAAAGATGCGTCTGGGCTGGGAAAGTAAAGATGAGTGGAAGGCGTTGCTGCCGGTGCTTAATGATACCCCGCTTCTGCACGTGACGATGCACCCACGATTGGGAATAGAACAATATAAACAGCCTGCCGACGTCGATTCATTTGCTGAATTTTGTGCAGCGTGCAAGCATCAGGTTATTTATAATGGCGACGTTGTTTCGTTGCAAGATATACAAAGGATTGAAAAACTCTTTCCGGAGCTTAAGGGGGTGATGATTGGGCGAGGGTTGCTTGCCAACCCGGCTCTTGGCGTTGAGTATATCGCCGGTCGCGAACTTACCGACAGTGAACTGTGTCGTATGTCGCAACAGATGCACGACGCGCTCTTTTGCGAACTGTCGCCACGCTTGCAGGGTAACACTCAGTTCCTTACAAAGATGAAGCCTTATTGGGAGTATTTACTCCCTGCCCTGCCCAAGCGTTTGCGTAAACCTATTTTAAAGTCCTCGACCATTGACAAGTATCAGGTTGCGGTTGCTAATGCACTAAGGGGGGAATGGTAAGGGGTTTGTGTCTGGCGGTTTCTCAATTGCCGAATTGTCTTTCTGGCAAATTTGTTTATACTGTACAAAAAATATTTGCACGCGACTTTTATAAGCTAAAGTCCGGGTCTTATTACTGCTCTTGTATAAACTCAATTTGTGCAGCAAGGTTGTAGCCTTCTTCGTAGAGTGCAAGGAGTTTGTTTGTGTCGCGTTCCATACGGTCGACTGCAATTGGCCTTTCGGGGCGCAAGACAATGGCTGTACCCTCTTGTTCCATTTGCTCAACCATCGCTATTTGCTTGTTGTACATTGAATTACGGTTGCGTATAGCCTCTTTTAGCTTAGGGTACTTGCGGTACATAAAGAATGGAACTTTTGTTCCTTTGTCGGGCTTGCGGTAACCTTTATTGCGGGTTAGAACCACGAATGGCTTTGTAAAGCCCTGTGAAATTGCACGTTCTACGGGAAGCGAGTCAGCGATACCCCCATCGGCCATCGGTGTGCCGTCGACCATTGTTAAGGGGCATACAAAGGGAAGGCTGCTCGACGCCTTTACTATATCTATCACACGCTTGGGGTCGTTTTTCTCCTCGAAATAACACGCCCGGCCTGTGATGCAGTTGGTCGTGACGACTTCGAATCGCTCTTGTGTACGTGCTAAAGCGTCGTAATCGTATGGGTAAATTTCCTCGGGTAATTTATGGAATAGAAGGTCAAAGTCCATAATGTTACCTTTGGTGATAAGATGTTTAAACCCTATGTAGTTGTATTTCTTGAGTAGGTCGATATTTGTGTATTTTGCTCTTCCACGCTGGTTTGACATATAGGAAAGAGCGTTGCAGGCTCCTGCACTTACACCTATTATATACGGGAAACGCACTCCCCTGTCCATAAGGTTATCGAGTACGCCTATAGTAAATATACCGCGCATTCCGCCGCCTTCAAGTACAAGCGCCGATTGTGCCGTTATTTTTATAATTTTTTCCTCCATAGTGCAAAAGTACAAACATTCTTGTTAACTATGAACAAATAAGTGCTTTTTTTGCGATTTGATTCCTGTGGTTCTAATTATTATTAACTTATGTGTTGTTGCTCTGTTCACGGCTTTTGACTATCTTCGCAATATATATAATGTGTAATTAAAATTCAAGTAGTATGAAAAAATCATTTATAGCGATTTTTCTCCTTTCGTTTTTTGCGATGACGGCGCTTAATGCACAGGATAATGTGCAAACGGAAGATGTGACAGTGTATGAGCACGACTATATTGTAAAGGTCGGTGACGTTGCTCCCGATTTTACATTGGAATTGACCGATGGAAGCACCTTTACACTTTCTGAGCAACGTGGCAAGGTGGTAATGTTGCAGTTTACTGCCGGCTGGTGCGGTATATGTCGCAAAGAGATGCCTTACATTGAACGCGATATATGGCAACGTCACAAGGGTAACGATGGGTTTGTGCTTTTAGGCATTGACCGTGAAGAGACAAAAGAGGCTATCCTGCCGTTTATAGAAAAGGTGGGCACGACCTACCCTATTGCTATGGACAGCAACGGCGATGTATTTGCAAGTTATGCTTTGCGTAATTCGGGTATTACTCGTAATGTGCTCATAGACCGCGACGGTCGCATTGTTATGCTCACGCGCAAGTTCGAGCCCGAGGAATTTGATGCTCTTGTAAAGAAAATAGACAATATGCTTGCAGAGTAACTTTGTTTGAGGTTTTGTTGTACATAAAATAAATAGGGCTCCGACGGAGCCCTATTTATTTTGTTTGCGTAATTTATATTACTCTTCGAATCCGTTAGGATTGTTCTTCTGCCAGTTCCAGCTATCGCGGCACATCTCCTCGATACCGAACTGAGCCTTCCAGCCGAGTTCAGCTTCAGCTTTCGCAGGGTTGCAATAGCAGGTAGCGATGTCTCCCGGACGACGAGGCTTGATTGAGTAAGGTACGGGAACGCCGTTAGCCTTCTCAAATGCTTTTACAACGTCGAGTACCGAGTAGCCGTGGCCTGTACCGATGTTGTAGATTGCAATACCCTTCTTTTCAACGATAGCCTTCAACGCAGCAACGTGAGCGCGTGCAAGGTCGACAACGTGAATGTAGTCGCGTACGCCTGTACCATCGTGTGTGTCATAGTCGTCGCCGAACACACCAAGCTCAGCGCGCTTGCCTACTGCTGTCTGTGTTATGTAAGGCATAAGGTTGTTGGGAATACCGTTTGGATTCTCTCCAATTGTACCGCTCTTGTGCGCACCAATGGGGTTAAAGTAGCGAAGCAACACAATATTCCACTCGTTGTCGGCTTTCTGAATGTCCATAAGAACCTCCTCGAGCATTGATTTTGTCTGTCCGTAGGGGTTTGTACAGTGGCCTTTGGGGCACTCTTCGGTGATGGGGATAATTGCGGGGTCGCCGTAAACGGTTGCGCTTGAAGAGAAAATCATATTTTTACAGCCGTTCTTGCGCATTACATCGGCAAGCACGAATGTACCGTTCATATTGTTCTCGTAGTACTCAAGGGGTTTTGCACAACTCTCGCCAACAGCCTTAAGGCCTGCAAAGTGGATACAAGCATCGAACTTGTGCTCGTCGAACACTTTCTGCAATCCCTCGCGGTCGCGAATGTCAACCTTGTAGAAAGGAACCTCCTTACCAATGATTTTGGCAACGCGCTTTAGTGAAATGGGAGACGAATTGTCAAGGTTGTCAACAACAACAGCCTCGTGACCGGCCTCGGTGAGTTCAATTAGGGTGTGGCTTCCAATAAAGCCGGCACCTCCGGTTAATAGGATTTTCATTTTTGTAAGTTTATTATAATGTTTAAACAATTATTACGCATTTTACCCGTGGGTACAATCTATCGCAAATTTAATACAAATTATCCAATAACAAAATAATAGATAAAAATTATTGCAACAGTTGCCTAAAAGCAGTGATAATGCCGAAAAAAACAGATATTTTTCAAAATAATGCTCAAAAAAATAATTAGTTAAGCGAAAAAGTATTACCTTTGCACCGCCTGTACGAGTTATGGGCTAACTCAAATCATTAACCATTAAAAAACAAACTTAAAATGGCAACAAAAATCAGACTTCAGAGAAGAGGCCGTAAGCACTACGCTTTCTACTCTATCGTGATTGCAGATTCGAGAGCTCCACGTGATGGAAAGTTCACCGAGAAAATCGGAACCTACAACCCTAACACAAACCCTGCTTCGGTAGAGTTGAATTTCGAAAGAGCTTTGTGGTGGGTTAACAACGGTGCTACTCCTACTGACACTGTACGCAGCATTCTTTCACGCGAAGGTGTTTATATGATGAAGCACCTCCAGGGCGGCGTAAAGAAGGGCGCATTCGACGAGGCTGCAGCTCAGGCTAAATTCGAGGCTTGGAAGACAGCAAAGGCTAATGCACTCAACGGTATTAAGAGCGCCGAGGAGCAGGCTAAGCGTGACAACAAGAAGGCACGTTTGGAGGCAGAAAAAGAGGTTAACGCAGCTATTGCAAAGAAGGTAGCAGACAAGAAGGCTGCCGAGGCTCTTGCAAAGGCTGAGGCAGAGGCTGCAGCCGCTGCTGAAGCAGCTGAGGTAGAGGCTCCCGCTGAGGCTTAATTACCTTTTTGCAGTAATTGCTCGGAATAAGGCCGGTAACTCTGTTACCGGCCTTTATTTGTGTACGAGTAAAAAAGAAGGCCTGTAAATAGTTGTTTATTTCAAAGTTCTTTTACTCTTTGCGTTTAAATGTTTTTTCTTTTCAATTTATTACACAATACCGTTAATTCTGTTTTTTTAGCGCAGACAGGCTTTGCGGGTAAGCATAATTGAATTACTTTTGCGAAAGTAACATCTTTTATAATAATGAAAAAGATTCTTTATACCATAATATCGTTTCTGCTCACAACTGCTACCCTGTCGTCGTGCGGCGAGGATAGGAGTTACGAATTTTACGAGCAGACTGAGGAAAATCAATGGATATTGTCGAAAATGAAGGAGGTCTATCTATGGAACGACCGCATAAAGTCACCCGACCGCACTTCGTTTTTTGGGAATACAAAGAAATTCTTTACCTCACTGCTTGTCAGTGGGGATAATACCTCTTATTTTACCGACTCTATAGAGGAAACCTCATACGGGCTTCGGTTCAAGATAATGCGTGACCCGTTGGGTGTTAGATTTAATAATTATTATGCTTTGCTGCTTAGTGTTGCACCCGGGTCTCCTGCCGCAACTGCGGGATTAGAGCGCGGAATGTGGATTGCCTCGGTTGATGGCACAAATATAACGGCTTCGAGTGGCGCGCTGTTGCAATCAGGAACGGCCAAGCAGCTTGGCTTAGCAAGAATAGACTACAACGATGATACCGAAGAATACTCTTGGGTTGATGATGGTAATGTGAATATAAACGCTTCGGCTGCAGTTCGGGAGAGTGGGATTTTGCTCGATTCAATATATGACGTGCGTTCGCAAAAGTTGGGTTATATTGTTTGCGAGAATCTTGCCGGTGAGACACTATGTGATGAATTTCAGGCAACGCTGTCGGAATTTATTTCGGCCGATGTAGACTTTGTTGCGTTAGACTTGCGTTATTGCGACAAGGGTTCTGTCGAGAATGTCACCGCAGTGGCAAGCGCTCTTGTTCCTGCGACACTTGTCGGAACGCCATTTGCTGTGATAAAAGGAGGCGGTGAGAGTGATGATGTTATATACAACTACTCAATGCCAGGTATAAATCTCGGTGAAAAGCATCTGTACATTATCACAAATGACGATACAAAAGGTGTCCCGGAACTCCTGGCGGCTTCTTTAAAAGATTCGCGTGAAAATGTATTTGTAATTGGTACAAAAACAGCCGGAGCAACAGTGCTTACTGAGACATACCTTTCACCTTACGGTTTCTCAATAAGTCCGGCAACAGCGTACATCTGTGGCGCAGAGGGTGAACACTTGCCCGAAGATGGCGTTGCCCCCGACTACCCCATCGATGAACTTGAGGAGATACAATATGTATACCCTCTTGGCGATGAACGGGAGTATATTATGCGCAATATTCAATACATTATAATAAACGGTACAATGCCACAATAGGATTATATAAAAACATTAAAGAGTCCGAATGCTCCACAAGCTGGTGTTCGGACTCTTTTTTTTGTATCATTTACACGGGCTGTGTGTGCCCAATAAGAAAAAATAAAAAATAACAAACATACAGCACTGCTGCGGTGTTATTTCATTAAATAACCCAAAAAACAAACAACAATGAAAAAGATTCTTTTATTTACAGTAACAGCTACAGTGCTGTTTTTTATCTCGTGCAACTCCTGTGGTGGTAATAATGCTCCTGTGGGTGTAATTATTGAGAACGATAGTATCTTTATGGTCAACGATTCTACAGTAGGTGACGTGCAGACATTTATATTTGAGGGTACATCGCCGATGAACGGTAACGCTGTTGCCGACGTAGTACTTGCCATCAGCACAGTAAGTCTTAACGATGACGGTACTTACACCATTACCACCGATTATATTGACGAGGGGCTTGCAACGCAGAATGACAACGGAGAAGCTATGATTATCAGTGGCAACGACAGCACAATGACGGTTATTCAACTTCTGTCGGCAAACAATTACCCGACTATAAGTTTTGCGATGCAACAGGATAGTTCGCTGGTAAAAGTTGATGCTGACGGAAAGAGTGCAAGTCACGACTCAGCGCATAAACTGAATCTGAAGAAGTAGTATAACCCTTAATCCAATAAATTATGAAAAAACTATCTATTTTCATTCTCGCTGTTACAGGAGGATTACTATTTGCATCGTGCCAGAAGGACCCTGACACCGACAAACTCGACAATAATTATATTGTCTATACCAACTACGACAGCAATACCGATTTCTCGCAAATTGAGAGTTTCTATGTAATAGACAGTATTCTTATCATCAATAATAATACCAACAATGATAAACCTGCCTATTGGAAGAATAATAATTCTCAACAGATAATAAACGCTTACAATGATGGTTTCGAGGCAAACGGTTACATACGTGCAGCAACCTCTCAGGAAGCTGATGTTATTTTGCAGTTGAGTTATGTGAACACAACCTATTATTTTACTGCATTTGGTACGGGACCTTGGTGGAACTCTTACCCGTGGTACTGGAACTGGGGCGGTTGGGGCTGGTACTACCCCTACTCGTTCAATTACAGTTACACTACCGGGTCTATTATTGCAGAACTTGTAGACACCAACGCTCCTACTCCGCAGAATGACAAGCTTACTGTTATATGGAATTCTTACATCTGTGGCCTGCTTGATGGCAATAATCTGAGTCTTACGCGTACAATGGCTGCTATAAGACAGGCCTTTACACAGTCGCCTTACCTGAAAAAATAGTCACACAACTTTAAAAATTGAGAATTATGAAAAGAATAGGTAAAATATTTTGTGTTGTGCTTTTTATCTGTGCTGCAGCTATGCCCACCAAGAGTAAGGCGCAGATATCGCTCGATAGTTATTTTAATATAGACTGGCAGTTTAACATTCCTCTGGGCAACAACTTCTCGAATATTGCGAGCGGTTGGGGAATGAACTTCGAAGGTGGATACTATGTCACGCAGTACATTGCCGTGGGTGGTTTCCTTAACTTTCACACGAATAATGAGTATTTTTCGCGCAGGACGCTTGAACTTAGTAAGACTTTGTCGGTAAATACAGACCAGCAACACCAGATGTTCGCATTGCCATTCGGTGCTCTTATACGTTACCGCATTGTCGAGGCTGATTTTCAGCCCTATGTGTCGATGAAGCTGGGTGCTTGTTATTCGGAGTTCAATAATTACTACTATATCTTTATGAGCGGACAGAATCGTTGGGGATTCTATATGTCGCCCGAGGTGGGTTTTAATTGGTATCCTTGGCCCAACAGTATAGGTTTTCACTTTGCATTATATTATAGCTTCGCTACCAATAAATGCGATATTATGACCTATAAACAGGATATTATGAACTCTCTGGGATTTAGATTAGGTATTGCATTCTAAAAAAAGAGTGGCTGAAAATGTGAATTTTATTCTTGCCATTATCCTGAAAAAATCTTTATTTACGCTTGGTAAACAGTGATTTTTTCAGGATTTCCGGCGGTTTAACCTTCATCATTTTCGGCCACTCTTGCCTTGGTGGTTTATTGTTTTTTTTACATTTCAATAAACCTTTAAGATTGCTTATTCTGCGGGTGTCATACTAACCTCAATGAAGTTACCTTGCTCGATGATATATTGGGCAAGATTGCTTATATCCTCGCTTGTAATGCTCTTTACCAGTTCTGAGTATCCGCTATAGTTATCTTCTCCTTCAAAATAATAACTATATAGCCAGTTTAACCACGCGCCATTCTTCTTTTGGCTCTCTTCGAACGATTTTAGCATATAGCTGCGTACCTTCTCTATAATTTCGGATTTTACTCCGTTAGCTGCGATTTTCTCGAATTCGCGTGTTATGATTGAAGCAAGCTCCTCGCGACGTTCGGGTGCCATATTGAACTGAATCATCAAAGAGTATTTTCCCTCGGGCTGTTTGGTTACTTTACCGGAAACGCCTACACCGTATGTACCACCCTCTTTCTCACGAACCTCTTCGGTATAAACGATATTGAGAATCTGGTTTAGGAAACTCATTGCAAGCACATTCTTTTGTGTCGGGTCAATGTCTCCGGTGTAAATAATTGCTTCTGTGCCTGTTGGGGTTTCCATTTTTCTCTTGAAGTTGTTGCGGTATACACCTGTACGGGTCTCAACTGTGGTCTTTTCAATTTTCTCCACTCGGCCGTTGCAGGGTAATGCGCCAATGTAACGTTCTACGAATGGTTTTATGGTTTCAAGGTCGACATTGCCAATAATGAAGAATTGATAACCTGTTGCGTCGCTTGTACGCTCACGATAAATTTCAAGAACTCTTTCGTAGTCAATCTTGTCAACATCGGCAGCTTCGAATGGTTTTACACGTGGGTGGTTGCCATACATTGCTACAATCATCGTGTCGCTGAGCGCTGTGTTGGGGTTCAGACCACGGTCCTTGAGATTGTTGCGCATACGTGTGGTGAGTGACTCAAAAGCTTTTTCGTCCTTGCGTGGAGATGTGTACTTGAGGTACATTAACTGGAACATCTCTTCGGTGTCCTTTGTCGAGCAACTGCCGTTAACAATGTCGTATAGCGGACCGCTGCCTACGCTTGCCGAGGCTGTGCTGCCCGACATTTTTTTGCTCAACTGTGTGGCATCGAATGCTCCGTAACCGCCGATTCCCGGCAACGAAGATAGCATTGAGATATTCTCGCGCTCGCTGTCGGGGTAACGGTTGGTTCCGCCTATTTTGTAGCCGGCAACGGTAATTCTGTCGGCCTGGAAGTCTGTAGGCTTAATGATTACTTTTATGCCGTTAGAGAGTGTCCATACGGTTGAACCCCATTTACCCTCTTCGGTGCGGACAACCTTACCGCCTTCGGGGATTGATGTGAGAAGAGGTGCATCGACCTCGTTGTCCTGATAAGGCGCAATTGTTTTTGTATTGCTTACCATATTAAGCAGTTGTTCAATATCGGCCTTGCCGGGGTATGTCATACCTTCACGTTCGGGTGCGAAGATTGTGACAATGCGGTTGTCCTCGCGGTGCAACTGTGGTATAATACTGTTGATATCTTCAAGAGTTATTGAATTGACCATTGCGACGTTGAACTTGTAGTCCTCCTCGGGTGCCATCATATCGCTGTTATTGAGGAAGTGGTTAATACAGTTCTGAACGTAGTAGTTGTTGGTGCGTTTGTTACGTTCGGCGTACCAGTTTTCCATTCCTGCGAGCAATGACTCTTTGGCGCGTTTAAGTTCCGTCTCTGTAAAACCGAAACGACGGGCACGTTCTACCTCGGTAAGTGCCAAAGGCAGAGCTTCGTATATCTGTTCGGGCTTACACTGTACGGCTACTGTAAAGGCTGCCTTTGTCTGTGTTACTCCAAAGCCACTGAAGCCTACACCGGCCGATTGATAAGGCGGGTTGTCCTTGCGCATAATCTCGGAGAAACGACCATTGAGTAAGCTCATTGCAATGGCACGTTTAGTGTTGTCGCGCAGGTGTCTGGCTGTGTTGTTTTTCTCGCGCGGAGTAACATCGTGCTTGTACATCAGTCTGAATACATAATCGGATTGCTCTTTGTCAATCTGCTGCGAGAAAATCATCTCTTTGTTGTCCTCGACAGGGTAATAGATGCGTTCCGCGGGGTTTTTGGCGGCTTTTATGTCGCCGAAAATCTTTTTTACCTTCTTCTCAATTTCATCGACATTGATATCTCCTACAATTACAATACCTTGAAGGTCGGGACGATACCACTTCTCGTAGTATTCGCGCAGAGCCTCGTGTGGAAAGTTATCAACAACGTCCATTGTACCTATAGGGAGACGTTTACCGTAGCGGCTGCCGGGGAAAATGTCGGCGAGCATACGCTCCTGCATACGCATCATAGCGGTGTTGCGTCCTCTCCACTCCTCGTGTATGACGCCGCGCTCCTTTTCAATCTCTTCACCTTCAAGCAGAAGCCCGTCGGCCCAGTCGCGTAGTATCCAGAGACAAGAGTCTATTGCGCCTTTTGTCTTTACCGGTACATTGTCTATGTTGTACACTGTTTCATCGATTGATGTGTAGGCGTTAAGGTCGGCTCCGAATTTAACACCTATGCTCTCGAGGTAGTTTATAAGCGACTTTCCGGGAAAATGCTCTGTTCCGTTGAAGCACATATGCTCAAGGAAGTGAGCAAGGCCGCGCTGTTCTTCCTCTTCCTGAATAGAACCTACTTTCTGGGCAATGTAGAAGTTTACAAGGTTCTCGGGGTTATTGTTGTGGCGAATGTAGTAGGTCAGCCCGTTTTTGAGCTTTCCAATCCTGATTGATGGGTCGACCGGAAGTTCGCCAATGTTTTGCTGCGCGCTTGCCTGAATGCTCATAAATAACATCAGTAACAGCAGCAGTACTGTCTTTACTTTTTTCATAATATTAAATTGATTATAGATTTTATAAGCAGCTCTTTTGCTGATGGTGTCTGTATTTTTTACAATTGACTGCAAAAATAGTGAAATTAAGGTAGTTTAAATATAAATAGCCTTAAATATTATACTTTTTTAGTATAATAAGCACAAACAGCAGGTGTCAGTCCCAGAATTTAAGCCTTTGCGTGAGAAGGCTGCAACTCATATAAGTAGCGAAAGGTGCGTTGTTGCCTGTCCCTGCGAGGTATTTCGACGTCTCTATAAACTCGTTCATCTCTGCTGTAAGCTTTAAATGTCGGGGCGGGAATGTCGCTGCACATTTCCTGAACATTCCGGCTTGCCGGTAAAGGTCGAGGCGCAGGCAAAAAGATGTATCGGGGTGCTGGGTCAGGTAAAGAATAGCGTCGATAAACATTTTTGACTGGGCGTATGGTGCACAGTTTTCTTTTTGTTTGTGACGTCTGTAAAGGTCGTTGTACTGTTGTACATATTGGAGCAAGACAAGCCTTTTATAATCGGGGCCGATACTGTGCAAGAAATTCTTATCGCGGCACACCTTGCACAGCTCTTCAATGCTTAATCTGCTGTTGTCTTTCAATGTGCCATAGGATTCTTCGACTTTTTTCTCAACTTCAGCAATGTAGTACGCGCCGCAACGTTGGCATTTTTGTACTATTGAAATTTCGGGGTATTTATCGCGTACCAGTTTCTCGTCGGACCATAATATAAAGTCACAGTTGCTCTCTTCGGGCATAAACACCGCCTTCGTCTTGTTGCAATGAGGGCATCTGAATACGTAGTAGGCTGCAACTTTGGGAGTCAATGCATAGTTTATGCGTATACGGCGATTCATAAAATTAAAGAAAGAGTCCATAATTTATAATATTTTATTTAACAGGAGATTTCTAAATATAACACCCCAAAAGAGGTGATTGCAACATTTTTCACTCATTTAACAATTATATTTTCTCTTTTTCGGTCAAGAAACAGCTTAATTCTGTCGCTACTCATCTTTTTTTTACTACATTCGCAAAGAAAAATATAATTATGATAAGATTTGATTCCGATTACATAGAGGGTGCACACCCATCTATTCTTGAAGCTCTTATAAAAAGCAATTTTGAGCAACACGTGGGTTATGGCTGTGATATTTATTGCGAACGTGCACGTAACGTTATACGTGAGCATTGTAACGACAGTTCTTTAGGTGTTGAATTTCTTGTCGGGGGTACCCAGGCTAACGTAACGGTAATAGATGCTTTGTTGCGCAGTTATCAGGGGGTAATATCGGCCGACAGCGGGCATATAAATGTACACGAGACAGGTGCACCCGAAGCGACGGGCCACAAGGTTATAGCTCTTCCCTCGCCTGATGGTCGTCTTTCCCTTAACCGGATTGCTGATTTCTATCACAGTCACTGGAACGACCACTCGCACGAGCATACGGTGCAACCCGGAATGGTTTATCTTTCTTGTCCGGCCGAAAATGGGCTGTTGTACAGCAAGGCTGAACTGACTGCAATTTCGGAATTCTGTCACACGCACTCGCTCTATCTTTTTGTCGACGGTGCGCGTTTGGGTTATGGTCTACAGTCCGATGCTTGTGATTTTACCCTTGCCGACCTTGCACGCTTGTGCGACGTGTTCTACATTGGCGGAACAAAGGTCGGAGCACTCTTTGGCGAGGCTGTGGTTTTTAAAGACAAGGAGATGCACCGCAGTTTCCGTTACGCCATAAAACAACACGGCGGAATGCTTGCAAAAGGTCGCCTTCTGGGAATACAGTTTGAACAGTTGCTCAAAGGCGGCGATGATTGCCTGTACTTTAAACTTGCCCGACACGCCGACACGCTTGCTGCAAAGATTCGCGACGCGTTTGCAGGCAAGAAAGTCCCTATGTGGATAGACTCCCCTACCAATATGCAGTTCCCCATTCTAACCAAGCAGCAACAGGAACTGCTCGCAGCTGATTTTGTCTTTGAGCATTGGGGTAAACACGATGATTGCAGCGACGTTGTTCGTTTCTGTACAAGTTGGGCAACAAGGCAAGAGTCTGTCGATGAATTGTGTAAAGCTATTGAGGAAAGATTATAAGTATGGAAAATATAAAGATTGAGAAGGTGCTTTCTTTTTTACGCGAAAATGGTCTTGTACACTCCCACTACACCCACCCCGAAGCTCCTACTATAGAAATTGCTCGACAATATTGGCAAAAAGATGGTTCCAAGCACTGCAAGAACCTCTTTTTTCGCAACCATAAAGGTAACCGCCACTATCTTGTGGTGCTCGATTGCGAGCGCGACCTTGACATTCACGACCTTGAGAAGCGTTTGCATCAGGGGAAATTGTCATTTGCTTCGCCGCAGAGAATGGAAAAATATCTTGGGCTTGCTCCGGGTTCGGTATCGCCTTTCGGGTTGATAAATGACACCGAGAATCACGTACACCTGTTCCTTGATAAGAATCTGCAACAGGAACAGTCGTTCAGTTTCCACCCGAACGACAATCACGCAACGGTGGTAATATCGCAGCCGGAGTTTATGCGCTATCTCTCTATTGTGGGAAATTCGTACGAATTTATTGAGATGTACTAAGAATATTGCCGATACTCTTTTTCTTGATAAAAGTAGCGAGCTTTAGTAGCTCGCTGCTTTTTAATATTCGAATGCGAAAAATGCAATTATAGGAATTGCAACAAACGTACTGTACATTGCTATAAGCAACAAGTAGACATCGGAGACTCGGTACCCGCTCTTTGTGTACTGCGACGATATCCAGTCGCGACGCACATTGTGTTTTATGCGCTTCTGAATGTAGGTGTATAGCCTGTAAATGCCCCAACCAACAGTGACACCAATTATTGTACCGCCAATAATGTCTCCCGGATAGTGCACGCCAAGGTATATGCGTGTAAAAGCGTTCATCGAAGCCCAAAGAATCAGTGATATTGACAACGCTCTGTTTTTAATGAGCAACATTACAAACACGGCTATACCAAAAGAGTTTGCTGCGTGGCTCGACGTAAAGCCATACTTGCCTCCACGTGTCTCGGTAACGGTATCGACTATGTACATAAGTACAGGGTCGCGTGTCGGACGCCAACGTTCAAAGAAAGGCTTGCATATTCCCGAAGATATTGTATCGGTCAATGTCGCAACAATTGCAATCATCAAGAGCAACAGTAGAAAATCTTTCATATTGTTGTTCTTTATAAGTACATACAAGAGCATCAATGCGAGCGGGAACCATACAACCATTGAGGTGTAGACCTTCATTACTCCGTCCCAAAAAAGCGAGTCGCTGCCGTTTAGGGCAAGAAGAATGTATTTGTCAATGTCTGTAAGTGTGTTCAGGTCCATTCTGTGTTGTTTTTTGTGTTTTTCTTAATAAAAGAATAAAAATCGGCAAACGGCTTAAATTCGTTCAATGTCGTCTCTCTTTACCCAACCTACAGTTCCATCTTCAAGCTCGACCTCTTTCCAATCCTCAATAGTATCGTCAGTTATGGTGACTTTGCGACCTTCGTGAATTTTGACAAGTGCCGTACTCGAACCGGGTGCACTCATCAGTGTAACCTCTTCCTTCATAACAATTGCCCGGGTGTTGTCGTTGACTTTGTTATATATGGTCAACGCGGCAATGTTTGCGAATATAGTAACAAAGATGCCTATAATGGTGATTGTCAGGCCGAATCGGCGTACGCCGTTTTTCTTTGAAAGAAAAAGCATAATAACGCCTGCTAATGCCAATATAAATGTCAACACGGCAACAATAGCCCAAGAGTCGATGCTCATAATGTTTATAAAGGTATTTACCCAAGCAACGAAGAATATTTCGGGTTGGGCTGTAACATCGTCTTTTATGCGGCTGTAAGCAAATTCAAGATTAGCTTTTGTATCTTGGTCCGTAGGTGCCAACTTTAGTGCGCGCTCATAGTTCAGAATGGCTTTTCCTAATTCATTTGAACGGAAGTAGGCGTTACCCAAATTGTAGTATAACTGCGGGGTTGCACCCTCTGTCTTTATTGCAGCGTTGTATGTTTCAACAGCTTCGGCATATAGCTTTTGTTCATAGGCCTTGTCACCGGCGTTCTTTGTTGCTGCACTGTTGTCGGTGCTACCGCTTGCTGTAGCTGCAAGAGGCAATAAGATGAAAATTATAAAATATGATAATATCTTTTTCATTGTACTTATTATTTAATAGAGTTCTCCATCTTGCTTATAATACTCATTGTGATTGAGTAAACGTTATCCATCGCAGCGACCTTGTCACCTGGGGCGTAACGTGCAAACTCACACTCGTCAAGAACCTTATGGAATTGTCCGATAACATCGGAATCAACTCCACGTTGCAGAAGTTTGTTGGCTATATTTTCCTTTGTCAATTCCGATACAGGTATGTTTAATTTGTCGCTTGTGTAACCCCACATTGCCTTTAGAATCTCGTCGTAGAATTCGTTTATCTTATTCTCCTTCATCAATTTGTTGGCTGTCTTCAGACGTTTTACAGCAACTTTATTGGCTTTCTTTGTGCGAACGAGCGATACGTTGGCATTTTCGGCAACCTTCTTGCGATAGACAATCATAAAGAGAGCAAACAGCAGCAAAGGAACAATGTACAGCATCAGATAAAGGGTCGAAGCAAAAAGGTACTCCCCTACTTTTTCCGGGTTGTCATTGTCAAACTTTATGTGTCGTATATCGGTTGCAAGAATCTTGTTTCTTTCCTTGCTTATTTGTACACCGACATTGGTGGTTACAACCGATTCATCACCTTTTTCAACAACAATGGTATGGGGTTGGCTGCTTATTGTTTCGTACTGTTTGGTCGAAGTATTGAAGAATGTGTATTTAACGGCCGGGATTGTGTATGTGCCGTGAGCTTTTGGAGTAACAAGATATTCGTATACTTTTTCACCTTTAAAGCCGTTACTCCTGAGTGAGTATTTATTTTCAATGACAGGTTCGTAGGCTTCGAATTCCGTTGGTAATTCCACAACCGGATTACCCATAAGTTTCATATTTCCGGTTCCTTTGAGTGTTACTTTTAATGTAAACTCATTATTGGTTTTTACCTCATTTGTGCTGATGGAGCTTGCTATAGAGAACTCTCCTACTCCGCCTGAAAAATCGGAGGGCTTTCCTGCCGGAAGGCGTTCGACATTTACCTTCAGAGGCTTAGTCTTGAGAATTTTATTAACCTCGACATAACCGCCAAAGCCGTTATTGAAAAGCATTTCGAATGGGTCCATATTGCGACGGCGCTGAACCGCTACAAGTGCTTCAAACTCCAGCGATGGTATCACAAGCTCGCCGGTCTGTTGCGGAAACAGCACGAATTGACGCCATACGATGGTGTTGTAATTACGTCCGTTATAATGCTCGGGTTCAAACTCTTTCTCTTTAGGCAGGTCTACTTCCTGAATGTTGAACCCTTTAAGTTCTGGTGTCGGGAAACTTAGATTTCTGAGGTTTACTGCCGAATATACTTTATAGGTCAAAAGCAGTGCTTCTTGTTCATATACATTGCTTTTGCTTATGGTGGCCCTCATAAAAAGGTCATTGTCAGAAATGTTGGTCGATGGCTGGCTCTGTTGGTACTGTGAACGTCCGGAACTTCCACTCGATGCCGATGCTTGTTCTTCGGGTAAAATATTTATTGTAACACTGTTAGATGTTAATTCTTTACCTTCTACATCAATCTTTGCTCCGGGTATTGTTACTTTACCTTCTTTGGTAGCGACTATTATATAGGTAAATGTCACTTGTGCCGAAGAGGTGGTTTTTCCGTTAATCATCTGCATACCGGACATAGTCGAAATGTTCGGTCCTGACAGTATTTTAAACCCATCTAAATTGGGCAACTGCGGTTCTTTTGCATTTGATGTGTTTACAGTGTAGCTCAACCTGAAATGTTGGTTCAGTACAACGGATTTTGGTGCCGATGCTACAAAAGTAACCTCCTCGGCAAAGAGATTGCCGAGGAATACTATGAATAGCAACGATGTTAAAAGTATTCTTTTCATTGAGTCAATGTTTTTTATTCGCTTTTGTCGGTTGAGGATTTTTACCAGTTTTTCTCAAGGTCTATTTTACGACCTTTTACAGCCTCTTTCTCTTCCATCTCTTCGCGCAGCTTTTTCTCGTCCTGCATCATCGCTTCGAGCATACGTTCATAGTTTTCCTTTTGCTCTTGCTGTTGCTGTTGTTGTTGGTTCTGCTGTTGCTGATTATCCTCTTTCTCCTCTTGATTCTGCTGTTGTTGCTGTTGTTGCTGTTGTTGTTGATTCTGCTGCTGTTGTTGGTCTTGCTGGTTCTGCTGGTTCTGCTGTTGGTCGTTCTTGAGCAGATACTGCACTACTGCAAGGTTATAACGTGTGTTCTCGTTGGAAGGGTCGTTGCGAAGTGCTTCTTTATAGGCTGCTTCGGCTGCCTTAAGCGTGTCACGATGATGGTAAGAGAGGCCGAGGTTGTGGTTGGCTCTTGCCAGTTCTTCTTTAACATCGGTGTTTACAACGGCCTTACCGAACATTCTTTCAGCCTCTTTATATCTTTCAACAAGCAGTTCTTTATCTTGCATTCCGGCTTTAACATCCTGATAGTTTTTCATAAGAATGTTTGTACCATTGTTATACGATGCAACACTGTTCAGTGTGTCCATACTGTAAGCGCGTCCATAGGGCTTCATTGCATCGGTATACAGGCTGTCTTTGTGAAATTCATTGCCGTTTATAAGATGCTCGCGCACACTCTTGGTTGTTGGCGAACCGTGTACTATGAGCGAATATGACGAATAGGCTATAATAAGCAGTGCCGTAACTGCAAAAGCAATGAATATATATTTACTTTTTGAACTGTTCATATTTACCTGTAAGTTTAATCTTTTTCATAATAGTCTCACTTGTTAGGGCGTGACATATAATCAATTATAGCATTTGCAAGAATATCGGCAATGAGTAGAAGAAGAGCTATAAGCGCAACTGCGCTGTATTGTTCCTTGAACTTTGTATATACCTCGGACTTAACCTCGTCTTTGGTGAGTTTGTCAAGTTCACCCTCAATGTATTCTTGTGCGCTGTTGGTGTTGTCGACTCTTATGTAAGTTCCGTTACCGGCCGCTGCAATGCTCTGTGCCATAGGTTCGTTGAGTTTTGTTACCACAATCTCGCCTTCGCGGTTACGCAGAAATTCATTGGGCTTGCCTGTGGGGATACGACCACCCTTTGCAGTACCTATTCCCATTACATAAACCTTTACACCGGCCTCGGCAACCGCCTTGGCAGCCTCTTCGGCACCACCCTCGTGGTTCTCGCCATCGGTTATTACAATGATTGCTTTTCCAATTTTATCATTATCACTGAAACTGCGTCCGGCTATCTTTATTGCCTCGCCGACATTTGTACCCTGACGCTTGATGAGCGATGGGGTTATCTGGCTCAGGAACATATTGGCCGATACGTGGTCGCTTGTGATGGGCAACTGTACAAAGGCGTCCCCGGCAAACACCACAAGAGCGAATTTGTTTCCTTTTGTTTGAGAGATTATTCGCGATATCAGCCTTTTTGCTTTCTCGAGCCTGGTTGGGGTAATATCCTCGGCCATCATTGAGTTTGAAATGTCAAGTGCAACCACAACCTCAATGCCTCGGGTAACCATAGTCTCTTTCTTTGTTCCGTAACGTGGACGGGCAAGAACAACGACTGTCAGTGCCAATGCCGCTAAAGAAAGCCAGAATGTTATTCTTGACCTTGTTGTTACCTTCGATGGCAGTAGGGCTTTAACAAGCTCTTTGTCGCCGTACTTTTCAAGTTTTTTTCTTCTCCGGTAGTTCGAGTAGAAGTATATTGCCGCCAAAATGGGAAGCAATAGTAATAAGTAAAGATATTGTGGACTGTGGAATGTCATACTATCAACAATTTTAGGGAATTCTTCTTAATATTGTGAAACGCAGGAGAATCTCTATGGCAAGCAGCAAGAATGCGAAAAAGGCAAAAATCTGGTACATCTCTTCGTGTTCCTTAAACTGCTGTATATTGAGTTTGGTACGTTCGAGTGTGTCAATTTCGGCATATATTCCACGCAAGCTCTCTTTGTCGGTTGCACGGAAATACTGCCCGCCTGTTACTTGAGCAATGCGCTTTAGTGTAGTCTCGTCAATTTCAACGGGAACGTCCATTGTACCGTATGGCGTTGGGTAAGGTGCTGTCTCGGCATTTGTTCCCACGCCTATGGTGTAGATTCTTATTCCAAATTCCTTTGCAATATCGGCTGCGGTTTCCGGAGTAATTTCACCGCTGTTGTTTATACCGTCGGTGAGCAGTATTATTACTTTAGACTTTGCGCTGCTGTCCTTTAGGCGTGTAACGCTATTGGCTATACCCATACCAATGGCTGTACCGTCCTCGATGAGACCTTTTGCTGCAATGTCACAGTCGACAGCGTTTAACATATTCACAAGCGCACCGTGGTCAATGGTCAGAGGGCACTGCGTGAAACTTTCTCCGGCGAAAATGGTCAGACCGATATTGTCGTGCTCACGCCCGTTGATAAACTCGTTTGCGACCTCTTTTGCAGCTTCGAGCCTGTTTGGGGTAAGGTCCATTGCAAGCATACTGGTCGAAACGTCTGTAGCCAGCATAATGTCTATTCCTTCAATATCTTTCTCTTCCCAGCTGTCGGTCAACTGTGGTCGCGCAAGCACAATAATGAGCAAGGCGAGTGCGAGTGTTCTTAATATAAAAGGAACGTGAATAAGGTAATTTTTATAACTCTTAATGCGACCGGCAAACGGAAGCGTTGTCGATACTTTCATCGAAGGCTTGAGCTTGTTGCCGAGCAATATATACCACACAACGTATGCTATGAGTGGTATAAAAAGCAGTAGGTATGCTATTTGTGAAAAAATCATCTTAATTTTAACTAAACATATTATACAAGTCTGTAGTGAGCAGCACTGTCACTCCAATTACCGTAATTGAGAGAATTACGATTGCTGCAACGAGAATCCTCTTCTGCTTGAGCGAACGCCGACTCACAATTCTCTTTTCGGTTGGTTGTTTTATGTTCTCTTCCTCAATATTTTTGGTAACATTCACAAACTCTATTGCATTGAGCATATTACGGTCATTTTCATAGGCTGTCGGGTGCATCTTTGCGAACTTTACAAGGTCGGCAAGCTCAAGAATCTCCTTTAGTTCTTTCAAACTTTCTTTATCTTGAATTTTAAGCAGCTCGTCAATAATCTCCGATGTTGTCATTTCGGTGGCATTGAATCCGAAGCGTTCTCTCATATACTCGCGCAGAACATCTGTCAACCGGGTGTAGTACTCTTTTTCGTTGCCCTCGATGCGTAATTCGTCACAGCTTTTTATCTCGTCAATTTTGTTTATAGCAACAATGTGTGACGGCAATTTGGGCTTGATTTTCACTATTCGTATTATAGGTTTGTTATTGGCAAGGCGTATTACAACCCACACAAGTATCGCACCGGCGCAGATGAGAATGCTTGCAAGATATATTGCGTCCCGTATCTCTTCCCAGGTAAGTTCCACGTCGATTATTGCTGCCGGACCGGCGATGTTGTGAATGTTTGCTGTGTCAATCTCGACACTGTAGACATCGAGCACAAGTTTGTTCGATGTAAATGTGTCGCCATTGATTACTACATCGAATGGCGGAATCTCGTAACGTGTGCTGTCGAAAGAGGTTATCAGATACTCTTGAATGTATCTTATCCGCTTTTCGTTGTCAATATTTTGCTGCAATTGGCGTGACTCAAGAATTTCAATGCCTTTGACAAGCACAGAATCCTTCATTACCGGCAACAACACGTCATTGCCGGCATCGACGCTGAGGTTGAGCTTAACTTTTGTCTGCTCGCCAATCCTGATAGCAAATGTATCGAGCTCTGCGTTCAGAATGACGTTTTGTGCTATAGTTGGTTGAACATATAGCCCAAGAACAAGAAAGATTATGTATAAAAAATTCTTTTTCATTGTTTTACATAGGGTTCGCTAAAGTTTTACAAAACTATCCGCGCTGTGCAAATAGGTTCATAAGTGCCTTTACGTAATCTTGGTCGGTGCGTATAGATACGGAATCGACACGACTCTTTTTGAGCGTCTCATCTAACTTCTCTTTCTGCTCCCTCCACCAATTGCGCTGTGCTGCTTGCACCTTGGACGAAGAGGTGTCAACAAACATCTCTTCTCCCGTTTCGGAGTCACGCAATTTCATAAGCCCAATCTTTGGAAGCTCGACAAGCCTGCGGTCATATACCTGAATAGCAACAAGGTCGTGCTTTCTGTTGGCAATAGTCATTGCGTTCCTGTAGTCGCCATTGTCAATAAAGTCGCTTATCAAAAATGCTGTGCATTTTTTCTTCAGGGCGTTAGTGAGGAACTGCAGTGGCACGGCAATGTCGGTTCTTTTACTCTCCGGCTCAAAGTTCAACAACTCTCTTATTATATAGAGAATATGTTTACGTCCTTTCTGTGGGGGTATGAACTTCTCGACCTTGTCGGTAAAAAATATGACACCAATCTTGTCGTTATTCTGTATTGCTGCAAAAGCTATGGTTGCAGCAATCTCTGTGACCATTTCGCGCTTTGTCTGCTTAATGCTGCCAAAGTCAAGGCTCTCGGAAAGGTCTATGACAAGCATCACGGTCAATTCGCGCTCCTCTTCAAAAACCTTGATGTAAGGCTTGTTGAAACGCGCTGTCACGTTCCAGTCAATATCGCGCACGTCGTCGCCGTAGAGATATTCTCGCACCTCGCTAAAAGACATACCTCTACCCTTGAAGGCCGAATGGTACTCTCCTGCGAATATATTATGCGAAAGACCGCGTGTCTTTATTTCGATTTTGCGAACCTTTTTTATGAGTTCACTTGTCTCCATATTTGTTTATTAGGGTACTTCAACGTTATTGAGAATTTTGCTTACAATCTCGTCGGCAGTCACATTGCCGGCCTCTGCCTCGTACGATAGTCCGATGCGGTGGCGAAGCACATCGTGCGCTACGGCACGTACGTCCTCGGGTACAACGTATCCTCTGCGCTTGATGAAGGCGTATGCACGCGCTGCAAGAGCAAGGTTTATTGATGCACGGGGCGAAGCACCAAAAGAGATAAGCTCCTTAACCTCTTTGAGACCATATTTTTCGGGGAAGCGTGTTGCAAAGACAATGTCGGCAATATATTGCTCAATCTTCTCGTCAAGGTAAACCTGACGCACAATCTTGCGCGCTTCGACAATCTCCTCGGGCTTAAGAATGGGCTTAACCTCTATTTTCTCGCCTGTGATATTTTGGCGTATGATTCTCTTCTCCTCGGAAAGTTCAGGGTAAGTGATGACAACCTTGAGCATAAAACGGTCAACTTGTGCCTCGGGCAGCGGATATGTACCCTCCTGTTCTATAGGGTTCTGTGTCGCAAGTACAAGGAACGGTTGCGGCAGCTTGAATGTTTCTTTACCAATGGTTACCTGACGCTCCTGCATAGCTTCGAGCAAAGCGCTCTGAACCTTTGCCGGCGCACGGTTAATCTCATCGGCAAGCACAAAATTTGCAAAGATAGGTCCTCTCTTAGCCTTGAACTCCTCGTTCTTTTGACTGTATACCATTGTACCTACAACATCGGCAGGCAAAAGGTCGGGTGTGAACTGTATACGACTGAAGTCGGCGTCAATAAGTTCAGAAAGAGTCTTTATGGCCAGTGTCTTTGCAAGACCGGGAAGACCCTCGAGAAGTACGTGACCATCGGCTAGAAGACCTATAAGCAATGACTCTACAAGGTGTTTCTGACCAACGATTACTTGGTCCATTCCTGCTTGCAGATTGGTTATAAAGCCACTCTGTCTTTCAATCATCTCATTCAATTCGCGAATGTTAATTGTTGCGCTCATAATTTATTTTGTATTTTTTTGTTTTGATTTTGGTCAAAATTACTCCAAACCGTGGAGATACGGTGTTAATTTTCTTCAAAGAGACTTAACCATTGTTATGTGTAACAAACTTTAACTCTAAAGGGCTGTTATTTTGGCTGAAGTTCAGGTATTCTCAACTCCATTCCAATCGCAAGCCCGTAAGGTTTTTTCAAATTGTTGAACTTTGCAATGTAAGGCCACAGTTTACGGCTGCCGTAGTAGTCGTTCGAAATTTTCGCAAGACGCTCATTTTCGGCAACTACGTGCACTCTCCACTCTCCTTTTATAGTGTACAATGTAGTGTCGGCATCGTTTATGCTTTTGTCGTTTCGTGCCGCGAGCTCGTCTGCGAGTGTAAATGTGTATGTGTTCTCTTCGGTACTTTGAGTCACGGTAATTGTGGAATCCGTTTTTGCCGTATCTGCTCCTTCAACGGGTGCGTAAACGGTTGTCGCCGGTTCCGATTCAGGTACTACTGCCTTATCCAGGGTGTCAACGGACTGAATTGAAGTCTCTTTTTCAGTTGTATTATTCTTATCAATAAAGAGATATAATACTGCCGAAATGACCACTAATATAATAAAGGTAATAAGAACTTTCAAGCCGCTTCCTTTTCGACTGGGAAGTTTACCGTCGGTTGCCTGAGGGCGCTCTTCATTTACCGATGCTTCTTTGGTTGTTGTTCCGCTCTCTTCTTGAGCCGGAGAAGGTGTGTCGGCAATCTCTTCAGTTTCTGTTGCTGCCGGCAATTGCTCTGTTGTTGCAGAATCATCAGCTGCAGTATCGGCACTTTTCTCCGGTTCCGACTCGGCCGGAGTGCTTTCTGCTGCACATTCCCGAGTTTCGGAATCGGCAATGGGGGTTGCCTCCTCTTTGGGCTCTGCAAGGGGTGCTTCGGTGCTTGGTTCGTTAGCAATTTCGGGCAGGACTTTTACGGAATCTTCGTAATTTGTTGGTGATTCTTCATTAAGAACAGCATCTTCCTGTTCTTCGGTCTGGTCGACAACCGGTTCTTCATCTTTGTAATTGTCGTCAACCTCAACAGGCTCGAACATTGCAAAAGGCTGGTTCACGCTCTCCTTTAATGTTTCGGCAGGAGTAAACGTTAGTTTCTTGTGTCCTTTTATCTCGAATTTCTCACCTGTGTTGACATTGACACTGTATCGGTCGGCAACCTCAAGGATTTTAAACGTGCCCAATCCGTTAATCTTTACAATGCCGTCCTGTTCAAGCCCTTCAATTATAAGGTCGAACATCGCTTTTGTAAACGTCTCGGCCTTTGCGATGGAGATTTCGGCCTCCTTTGCAAGCAAGGCGCTTAAGTCGGAATGATTAAGTTTTTCGCTCATTATAAAATCTCCTCTGTTTATTTGAATTTATCTTTTAACTTATTACTGGGGCGGAATGCGGGCTGAATTTTTGGCGGTACGAGGAAACGCTGTCCGGTCTTGGGGTTTACCGACAGACGTTCTTTACGCATTTTCGTTTCAACCACCCCGAAACCCGATATGTTGAGTTGGTCGCCCTCTTTAAGCCTTTCGGTCATTACACCTATAAAGGCATCGACGTTGGCTGTTGCTTCAGCTGCGGTAATTCCGCATCTTTTTGCCAGCCTTGTGATAAATTCCTTGTTATTCATAATGTTAACCAATGTTTTTCAACCTCACGTGTCTAACATCACTGTTTGTTATTTGCTTTCTATTACTCCCATCAGGTCGAATTCTGTGGCGTCGGTAATGCGCACATCGTAGAACTCACCTACGGTCAGGCAACCCTCGCTTGTGTGCAGAAGAACCTCTGTATCAACATCGGGTGAGTCGAATTCCGTACGGCCTACATAATAGTCGCCTTCTATTCTGTCGATAATCACTTTGAAAACCTTGCCTACCTTTTCGCTGTTGAGCTTTGTCGATATGCGCTGCTGAACCTCCATAAGACGGTCGAGGCGTTCGTTCTTTTTTTTCTTTGACACGCTGTCACGGTAGTTCTCGGCAGCGTATGTGCCCTCCTCTTCGCAGTAAGCAAAAGCTCCGAGCCTGTCAAATTTAGCCCATTTTACAAACTCAATAAGTTCTTCGAATTCCTTGTCGGTCTCGCCGGGGAATCCAACCATCATCGTCGTGCGCAGGCATATTCCCGGAACCTCGCTGCGCATTTTTTCAACAAGAGCGTATGTGTCTTCTTTTGTCACGTGCCGCTGCATCTTTTTCAGAATCTTGCTGCTAACGTGCTGAAGGGCAATATCAAGATACTTGCAGACATTCTTTCTCTCGCGCATCACACGCAGAAGGTCGTATGGGAAATTTGTCGGGTAGGCATAGTGCAGTCTTATCCACTCTACCCCTTTTATATCCGATATTCTCTCGACAAGTTCGGCTATACTCTGTTTCTTGTATAAATCGACGCCGTAGAAAGTCAGTTCTTGTGCTATTATCTGAAACTCCTTTACTCCTTTCGAGACAAGATAGCGTACTTCGTCAAGAATCTCCTCCATCGGACGAGACTTGTGAGGCCCTGTGATGATGGGTATTGCACAGTATGCGCAGCGTCGGCTGCAGCCTTCTGAAATTTTCAGGTAGGCATAGTGTCCGGGGGTTGTCAACACACGCTCGCGTGCAATCTTCTCGTTATATTCGTGCTTGAGTTCGGCAATAAGCTCTGTCCAGTTGAATTTTCCGTAGAACTTGTCAACTTGAGTAATCTCCTCGCGTAGTTCTTTAAGATAACGCTCCGAAAGACAACCCATTACATATAGCTTGCCGAGTTCTCCTTCGTCTTTGCGCTTGCAGAACTCGAGAATCATATTTATTGACTCTTGCTTGGCGTCACCGATAAAGCCACAGGTGTTTATGACGGCAATCTCACCGCAAGGCTCTTCGCTGTCGTGTACAACATCGTAGCCACACTCTTGCAGCTGTCTCATAAGTTGCTCCGAATCGACAAGATTCTTTGAGCAGCCCATTGTTATTATGTCAATGCGGTTCTTTTTCATTTTTTATCCAAAGAGAGAATCGACAAACTCTTCGCGATTGAATATCTGCAAATGGTCGATACCCTCGCCAAGGCCGATGTATTTTACTGGAATTTTAAACTGGTCGCTGATGCCTATTACTACGCCGCCTTTAGCCGTGCCGTCGAGTTTTGTTATTGCAAGCGATGTTACTTCGGTTGCTTTTGTAAACTGTTTGGCCTGTTCAAAAGCATTTTGTCCTGTTGAACCGTCAAGCACCAGCATCACGTCGTTGGGGGCTGTGGGAACGACTTTTTGCATTACGTTCTTTATTTTTGTAAGCTCGTTCATAAGGCCGACTTTGTTGTGCAGACGTCCGGCTGTGTCTATTATTACAACATCGGCATTGTTTGCAACTGCCGATGAGAGTGTGTCAAATGCCACTGATGCCGGGTCGGACCCCATACCTTGCTTAATCACCGGAACATCGGCACGATGTCCCCACTCTACCAACTGCTCTACAGCCGCCGCGCGGAAGGTGTCGGCGGCACCAAGATAGACCTTCTTGCCGGCTTTTTTATATTGGTGCGCAAGCTTTCCTATGGTAGTTGTTTTTCCAACGCCGTTAACGCCCACGACCATTATGACGTATGGCTGTCCGGGTGTTGTGGGAATGTTGAATGTGTCGCCGCCGTCGTTGCTGTTGTTCTCCATAAGCAACTGTGCAATCTCGTCTTTGAGCAGTTTGTTGAGTTCGGCGGTGTTCATAAACTTATCGCGTGCTGCACGTTTCTGTACCCTGTCTATGATTTTGAGAGTAGTCTCGACACCGACGTCCGATGTTACAAGAACCTCCTCGAGATTGTCGAGAACCTCGTCATCAATCTGGGTCTTGCCTGCTATTGCACGTGCAATCTTTCCAAACACGCTTTCTTTTGTCTTTGACAATCCTTTGTCAAGAACTTCTTTCTTTTCTCTACTAAAAAAACTGAATATTCCCATATTCTATGAATTGTTATTCTATACAGGTTTTACAGCCTGTCTTTTATAAATTTCAATCGAGTTTAAGTACTGCAAGGAACGCTTTTTGCGGAACCTCGACGTTACCAATCTGTTTCATACGTTTCTTACCCTTCTTTTGCTTTTCAAGCAACTTGCGCTTACGCGAAACGTCACCGCCGTAGCACTTTGCAGTAACGTCCTTGCGTACCTGCTTGATTGTCTCGCGTGCGATAATCTTTGTGCCTATGGCTGCTTGCAAGGCAATGTCGAACTGCTGTCTGGGAATAAGGTCGCGCAATTTTTCGCACATTTGACGTCCAAGCCCGTAGGCATTGTCGACGTGTGTCAATGTCGATAATGCATCGACAGGCTCGCCGTTGAGCAGAATGTCGAGCTTGATGAGTTTTGAGGTTCTGAAACCGGCGGGGTGATAATCGAACGAAGCGTATCCCTTTGAGATACTTTTTAATTTGTCATAAAAGTCTATGACAATCTCTCCCAATGGCAATAAAAAGCGTATATCAACACGGTTGCCGGTTATAAATTCCTGCTTTTGAAGTTCGCCACGCTTTGAAAGGCACAGGGTCATAATAGGACCAATATATTCGGCTCGGGTTATTATGCTGGCGTTGATGTATGGCTCTTCAATGTGGTCTATAAGTGTCGGATCGGGCATTCCGCCTGGGTTATGAACCTCCTTTGCCTCGCCCTGTTTGTCATACACCATATAGGAGACGTTAGGTACGGTTGTAATAACGCTCATATCAAATTCGCGGTCGAGACGCTCTTGCACAATCTCCATATGCAACAACCCGAGGAATCCGCATCGGAATCCGAAACCCAACGCTGCCGACGATTCAGGAGAGAATGTAAGCGATGCATCGTTTAGCTGCAGTTTTTCGAGCGATGCGCGCAAATCTTCGTAATCTTCGGCCTCAATGGGATAGACTCCTGCAAAGACCATCGGCTTAACCTCCTCGAATCCCGAAATTGCAGAAGAACAAGGACGTGCAATGTGCGTAATAGTGTCACCGACCTTAACCTCACGCGAGGTCTTTATTCCCGAAATTATATAACCGACATCGCCGGTGCGCAGTTCCTGACGCGGCGAGAGGTCCATTTTAAGGACTCCAATCTCGTCGGCATCATACTCTTTGCCGGTATTGAAGAACTTTACCTTGTCGCCCTTGCGAAGCACGCCGTTTGTAATTTTGAAGTATGCGATAATGCCTCGGAAAGAGTTGAATACCGAGTCGAAAATCAACGCCTGCAACGGTGCTTCTTCGTCGCCTTGCGGTGCCGGAATGCGTTCTACCACTGCCTGAAGAATTTCTTCGACGCCCATACCGGTCTTTCCTGACGCTTCGATAATATCCTCTCGGTCACAGCCCAGAAGGTCGATAATCTCGTCCTTGACCTCTTCGGGCATAGCGTTAATCATATCGCACTTGTTGATGACCGGGATAATTTCAAGTCCCTGGTCAACCGCCATATATAGGTTCGATATTGTTTGTGCCTGAACACCCTGAGTTGCATCAACCACAAGCAGCGCACCCTCGCAGGCTGCAATTGAGCGCGATACTTCGTACGAGAAGTCAACGTGTCCCGGAGTGTCAATGAGGTTGAGAATGTACTTTTCCCCTTTGTACATATACTCCATTTGAATAGCGTGGCTCTTGATAGTAATTCCGCGTTCTTTCTCAAGGTCCATATTGTCCAACATCTGACCTTCGGTGATGTTTATAGTCTTTGTTGTTTCCAAAAGACGGTCGGCAAGTGTTGACTTTCCGTGGTCGATGTGTGCAATAATGCAAAAGTTTCTTATTTTTTCCATATATTGTTTTTTGTTCTTTTCTTTATTGTGCTACTTGCGATTAAGCGATTTTCGTAACAACTTACAAAGATATAACAAAAAAATAATATATATATAATAACGCGCGACCTAAAAATTGCATTTGTTAAATAATAACTGAAATTTAATGGTTGCAATAGGCTGCAAATGACAATTTTTATTTAAATATAAACGCTTTTTACGTAAAGGTGGATTTTATATTTATTTGTCATTTTACAGAGACAGAAAGTATATCTTTCATTATTTATAATATATTTATTTACAATATTATTGGCGCGTTACATTTAAGTGACAAAAAGGCGGTGTATAATAAAAAAATACAATCGGAGCAGAATCGCCCCGATTGTAAATAATTATTCAGTAAAATTGTCAATTTATTCAAAGACGTGCTTTCCGTAGTCTACGCCTCTTAGTCTGTAGTATTTTGCTTCGCCTTGCAAGCGTTTCAGAAAGTCTTTGTACTCGCGCTTTTCGGCTGGAGTCCAGCCGGCCTCGGCAACAGCGGCAAGACGCGGCAGCATAAGATATTGCACAACTTCCGGCTCTTCGACCCACTCTGTCCAGAAGTTTGCCTGCACGCCCATATAGCGGGACTGCAGCCCCTCGTCGACATTATTCATCGGCTTGTAGTTGTAGACACGTTCAACAGTTTCGTCTCCGTACCCCTGCGAGCGAGGTTCGCTCTCGAGTTTAGACTGGCGACGATTTATGTAGTATGGAATCTGTGGCGACAGAATGGTGGTCATTCCCCTCTTTGCAGCATCTAAAGCGGCGTTGTCAGCGCCTATCCAGGCCATTATTGTAATATCCTCTCCAAGAGGCTTTGTATTTCCGTGCAGCACCTCGTTCCAGAAGATGAGCCTGCGTTGCTGTTCTTTCGGTTTTTGAGCAATATGCTCCTTCAACTGTTTGTAGAAGTGTATTTGCAGGTCGCGATAGTTTGTTGAACTTATTTTCTTCAGCAATGCCTGACATTCAGCGTTACGCTCCCATTTGTGTGTCGGGCACTCGTCTCCACCAAGGTGAATGTAACCAAATGGGAACATTTCGACAAGTTCATCAATAACATCTTTTGCAAATTGCACAGCCTGAGGGTTGGCTACATTTATCACGTCGCCCGACACGCCCTGCCAAAGCCACACCTCGTGCTTGTTTTCGGGGTCACAAGCAAGGAATTCCGGGTACGATGCCACTGCAGCTTGTGAATGACCGGGAATGTCAACCTCGGGGACAATCTCGACAAAGCGTTCTTTTGCATATTGCACAACCTCTTTAATATCCTCGCGGGTATAGTAACCACCGTAGCGTGTGCCATCGGGCTTTACGTCGCCCCACGCGCATACTTTGCTATCGCGCCAGGCTCCAATTTTGGTAAGTTTAGGATACTTTTTTATTTCTATGCGCCAACCTTGGTCCTCGGTAAGATGCCAGTGGAAACGGTTCATCTTGTAGGCTGCCATTACGTCGATAATCTTCTTCACCTCCTCTTTGCCGTAAAAATGGCGTCCTTCGTCGAGCATAAAACCGCGCCAGCCGAAGCGTGGAGTGTCCTTTATTTCTACACAGGGGATACTCCAATGAGCAACGCTCTTGTCGCGTACACCGGCCATCACATTACGTGGAAGAAGCTGCTTTAATGTCTGGAAAGCGTAAAAGAACCCGGCCGGTTGTGCCGCAGTAATCTCAATCAGTTTGTTGGTTACCGACAATTTATAGGCCTCGTCGCCGAGCGTTTCATCGATGCTGAGCGCAATATGCGCGTCAGCCTTTTTTGTGCATTTGTTTATTTCGCCCTTTTTGTATTGAATCTTTTTATAGGCTGTTTTTTTCAGTTTTACTCCGGTCGTTGTTTTTATTGTCTTTGCAAAAACATCGACAACGCTTTTTATATCTTTATCATCGGGGTAACAGATGGTAATTTTACCTTTAAGCAGGAAATTACCCTCCTTTACGCTCATCTCTGCCGGCTGTGGAATAAGCGCAATCTCTTGTGCATTGAGCGTTAAAACAAAGAGAGACAGAAGAATTGCTAAAAATCTTTTCATAATTTATGGTTAATGTTTTTCATTAAAAAGTTTTAATCTTTCTTCGAGCAATGCGTAATGATGGGGCTTTATGTTCGACGAACAAGCTCTTATACCCTTGCGCGTGGCACCTGTCGTTGCAAGGTCTATTCCGCTGACGCCATAGTAGAGCAATTCTTTAAGCAATTCTCCGCCGTCCATATTTTTGTACCCTATGGTAAAGAAAAAACCGTCGCTCACAGGCTCCTCGTCGTCTTTGTCGTAAACCACGTTAAAGCCGTTGCGTACAAGAATCTCTTTAATACGCGCAGCTCTTATGGCATATTCCTTTACATCGTGAACAAAGTCGTAATCGCCGTCGCAGGCGGCTTTAAGCATTGCGGCCATTGCGCATTGCGCCGAATGTGACACACCGGACGTAAATGAATACAGAAATATGTATGCAAAAGCCGCTCCGAAACGTGAAATTCCATAACGTTCCTTGAGCGCCTCGTAATGACGGTTGTAAAGCGCGTCCGAAATGCACGCAACAGCGACTCTCTGTCCGGCGTAACTGAATATTTTAGATGCGCTTATCAACATCACATAATTGTCGGTATAATGCGACACGCTCGGTTGGTATGGTGGTTCAAATGGTCGTCCCAATTCCTTTCTGAAGTCCATTGTCATATAGGCAAGGTCCTCTATTACAACAACATCGTGCTTTGTGGCAAGGCGGCCTATAATTTCGAGTTCAACATCGTTAAGGCATTGCCACGTGGGGTTGTTCGGGCTTGAGTATAACACTGCGCTTATATTGCCTTGCGCAAAAAGTTCTTCGAGTTTATGCTCTAACTTTCGGCCTCTGTAATCGGCAATATCGAACGACGCTATTTTTATGCCTATAACCTGCGCTTGCATCTTCTGTACGGGGAATCCCGGGTCTATATAAAGCACAGTGTCTTTTGCAGGGTTGAGTTGTGAGGCCAACATAAGTGACGCAAACGACCCCTGCATTGAACCTACAGTGGGGATACACCCCTCGGGGCGAATATCGGTGTTTATAAAAGCCTTTACAAAACGCGATGCTTGCTTTTTCACCTCGGGAATACCGTCTATTATCGGATAGACCGACGCAACACCTTGCTCCAATGCGTCACGCTCGGCCTTAACCCCGACCTCTGCCGGTGGAAGTCCGGGGACGCCCATCTCAAAATGGATAAACTCCACTCCCGTGCGCGCCTCAGCGGCGCGCACAACGGCTCCAATCTGACGAATGGAGGCCGAACGAATGTCGTTTATCTCTAATTCTTTGACAATGGAGTCTATTATATTGGGGTCGACAACGGACATAATTGTGATAATAAAGCGTTAATCCTCCATCAGTTTGCGGTAGCGTGCTTTTTTGGGCTCTTCTATACCCAGACGGCGCATCTTGTTCTCTTCGTAATCGGAGTATGAACCTTCGAAGCTAAACACTTTTCCGTCGCCCTCGAACGCAATAATGTGTGTACATATACGGTCGAGGAACCAGCGGTCGTGGCTGATTACCACTGCACAACCGGCAAAGTTTTCAAGACCCTCTTCAAGTGCACGCAACGTGTTTACATCGATGTCGTTGGTAGGCTCGTCAAGCAGAAGTACGTTACCACCCTCTTTCAGGGCCATTGCAAGGTGCAGACGGTTGCGTTCACCACCCGACAGCACTCCACACTTCTTCTCCTGGTCGGCACCCGAGAAATTAAAGCGTGACAGGTATGCACGTACGTTAATCTCCTTTCCGCCCAAGCGCATAAGTTCGTTGCCCTGACTCATAACCTCGTATACGGTCTTGTCGGCAACAATATCCTTGTGGTTCTGGTCAACGTATGCAATTTTTACAGTCTCTCCAACCTCGAATGTACCTTCGTCGGCGGTCTCGAGCCCCATAATCATACGGAAAAGAGTTGTCTTACCGGCACCATTAGGGCCTATAACGCCTACAATGCCGTTAGGGGGAAGCATAAAGTCGAGATTGCTGAACAGATGCTTGTTGCCGAAAGATTTTCCGATATTCTCGGCGTTGATGACCTTGTTGCCCAGACGTGGACCGTTAGGAATGAAAATCTCCAGTTTCTCTTCACGCTCCTTCTGGTCTTCGTTAAGCATACGTTCGTATGAGTTAAGACGAGCCTTACCCTTTGCCTGACGTGCTTTAGGCGACATACGCACCCATTCAAGCTCGCGCTCAAGAGTCTTGCGACGTTTGCTTGCGCTCTTCTCTTCCTGCTCCATACGCTTGGTCTTTTGTTCGAGCCACGAAGAGTAATTTCCCTGCCAGGGGATACCCTCGCCACGGTCGAGCTCAAGAATCCAGCCGGCTACATCGTCAAGGAAGTAACGGTCGTGAGTAACGGCAATTACGGTACCCTCATACTGGTTAAGGTGTTGCTCGAGCCAGTCTATACTCTCGGCGTCAAGGTGGTTGGTAGGCTCGTCAAGAAGCAGCACGTCGGGCTTTTGGAGCAACAGACGGCACAATGCCACACGGCGACGCTCACCACCCGACAAATGGTCGACAAGTTCGTCGGGAGCCGGACAGCGAAGTGCTGCCATTGCGCGTTCCAATTTGCTGTCAAGGTTCCAGGCGTCGGTAGCGTCTATAATATCCTGCAATTCGGCCTGACGGGCAAAGAGCGCGTTCATTTTATCCTCATTCTCATAATATTCGGGCAAGCCGAACTTCTGGTTAATCTCCTCGTACTCGGCAAGAGCGTCAACAGTCGCTTGTACGCCCTCTTTAACGCAATCCATAACCGTCTTGCCGTCTTGCAAGTGTGGATCCTGAGGCAGATAACCCACTGAGTACCCGGGCGACCAGACAACATTGCCTTGATATTCGTTGTCAAGTCCTGCAATAATCTTCATCAAGGTAGACTTACCGGCACCGTTCATACCTACAATACCAATCTTGGCACCGTAGAAGAACGAAAGGTAAATGTTCTTCAACACTTGCTTGTTTGTTTGCTTAATGGTCTTGCTGAGCCCGACCATTGAAAAGATGATTTTTTTATCGTCAACTGTAGCCATAAAATATATTGATTATTCATTTACGTTTAATTGCCCGCGAAGATACTAAAAAAACGCGAGCGATGCAAAGAAACTGCAAAAAGACCTTATATATTATTATACTGAACAGCTCTTTGCTTACTACCGAGAGAGACTGTTTAGCTGATAGGCATCACGAGGGTCGCCGTTTGCAAGGCGTATTACACCGCAATGCTTAAACCCGTATTTTTGCAGAATGTGGTGCATAATGACATTATCGCGGTGAGTGTCTATGCGCACGTTTGTTGTCTGCCCGAAAGCCCAGTCGAGCAACTTTTTTGCGTACCCTCTGCCCGGAGCGAGCGTGGCTATGCGGTGTATTACGCTGTAAGGCTCATCATCGTGCCAGTCTCCTTGCTCAATGTGGGTGTATGTGGGGTCCGGACCGGGAATCAAAGCCATCGTTGCCTCAATATCGCCGCCCTCGCGCGGACAAGCAACGTAGCATACTCCACGTTCAATGTCTCCACGCACCACCTCGGCCGATGGATACCCATCGCCCCATTGCTGCATATTCCCGCTTGCGCGCATAATGGACTTTGCACGCTCAAAGAGCCTTATTAGTGCCGGAACATCGGCGGGTGTTGCTTTGCGTATGTACATATTCACATTCCTTAATAAAAGCAAAAATAATAAATAATATCATAACCACAAAAAACGCCCGTTCATATATTTGCAGAAACCTTTTATTGTTAAACGATATTAAACCACTTGTTTTTCTTTACATTTTTATTGTTTTTCGATAAAACGTTATTATCTTTGCACAGCCGGCAATAAATTATTCACATAAAAAAATAAATTATGGAAACAAAAAATCACAAAGGACTGGCGGGATTGACGTTTTTTGCAACATTGCTGTGCGTTGCAAGCATCGTATGGATATTTGTCCAGAGTTACAGCATCAGCGCAAACAGCGGTGAGGGGTGTATTAAGTGGCACGAAGAGCTCTACCCTTTACAGATAGCAATATTTATTGGACGCATCGTCTTTGAGTCGTCATTTTTTGCGCTTATTGTAGTCTTTCTTTTCAAGCAACTCAAAGCCATCAAGAGCGGCGTGCTCTTCCCGAGCGCTAATGTAAAGATAATGTATATCATTGCTGTCTGCTACCTTATTGGCGATTTCTGTGCCGACAACATTTCGACTGCATTAGTGTACGAGAGCAACGGCGCATTCGTTGTCAAAGGCGACACTCTGCTCTTCGCTACGATGCTCATTGTTTTTGCACTCCTGTACAATACCGCTGTGAAAATAAGCGAGGAGAATAACCTGACGATTTAAGACTTAACACACCTTAAAAGAGTTTTATTATGTCTATTATAGTTAATATCGACGTGATGCTTGCAAAGCGTAAAATGAGCTCGGGCGAGCTCGCCGAAAAGGTAGGTATTACACAAGCCAACCTCTCTATTCTCAAGACCGGGAAGGCTAAAGCCGTGCGGTTCACCACTCTCGATGCGCTTTGCAAAGCCCTCGACTGCCAGCCGGGCGACATTCTCGAGTATAAAGAGGATTAAGCGTCCTTTTTTTACAAAAGCAACTGGGCTCTGCACAAAAAGCGTTGAACACCGCTCAAAAAAAAGAGCCGCAAACATTATAATGACACGGGGTTGTGCTACGTGTCATTATTTTTATTATCTTCGCACAAACAGAAAATACACAACACAAAAAACATAAACAATGAAAAAAATTTTTTATTCACTATTCACATTATCGATTATGCTTGGAATGAATGCGTGCGATACAGCCGACAGGCAGTGCACTAACACTATCCTCGCCGAGAGTAATGCCCCATTTGGAGCACCGGAGTTCGACAAATTCAAAATAGAGGACTACAAGGCGGCTTTTGACTATGCCTTTGCCGAGAAACGCGCCGACATTAAGGCTGTCATTGAAAATTGCGAAGAACCGACATTTGCAAACACTATCGACGCCCTTGAATTAAGCGGAAAAACTCTTGACAAGGTCAGTTCGATATTCTTCAACCTGAATGAAAGCGAAAATACTCCGCAGATGACCGAGATTGAAGAGTATGTAGTACCCAAACTCACCGAATTGAGTGGTTATATCTATATGAACGACACGCTGTTCAACCGCATACGCACCCTCTACGACAACCGCAACGAGCTGGGGCTCAACGAAGAACAGATGATTGTGCTTGACGGCTACTATCAGTCGTTTGTGCGTGGCGGAGCGCTTCTTAACGAACAGGATAAAGCAACATTGCTCGATATTGAAACAAAGCTCGGTCTTGCGCAAATTAAATTCAACAGCAACCTTCTTGCCGACAACAAGGCATTTGAGCTTGCAATTACCGACCCTGCCGACCTGAAAGGATTGCCACAAAATGTCATTGACGCAGCTGCGCGTGAAGACGGCAACAGCTGGGTATTTACTCTTGACAAGCCCAGCTGCATACCATTCTTGCAATATGCCGACAACCGTACACTGCGTGAGAAAGTCTACAAAGCCTACTACGGACGAGGCGACAACAACAACGAGCACGACAACAAGGCCATAATAAAGGAGATTCTACAGTTGCGCCAACAGAAGGCGAAACTTCTGGGCTTTGAAAGTTTTGCACACTTTGTGCTTGACGAGAAAATGGCCAAGACTCCCGAAGCTGCACTTGACCTTTTGAATAAAATATGGACGCCCGCTGTTGAGCGTGCAAGAGAAGAGTGTGCCGCATTGCAGGCTGTTGCCGACCGTGAGGGTGCCGGTATTAAAATAGAAGGTTGGGACTGGTTCTATTATACCGAAAAATTGCGCAAGGAGAAATATGCTCTCAACGACGAGGTCATAACACCTTATTTCAAACTCGAGAATGTACTTCAGGGAGCATTCGATTGTGCAACCAAGCTCTACGGCGTGACTTTTGTGAAAAGAAACGACATTCCGGTTTATCACCCCGAAGTAAACACATACGAGGTTCTTGATGCTAATGGCGAACATCTGAGTATTTTCTATTGTGACTTTTTCCCTCGTGCGACCAAGCGTCAGGGCGCGTGGATGACAAACTTTGTGAACCAGCGCAATATTGGCGGTGAGAATGTACGTCCGATGGTGGTTAATGTATGTAATTTTACCGCTCCGCAAGGCGAGCTTCCATCGCTTCTCAACATTGACGAGACACGTACTCTTTTCCACGAGTTTGGTCACGCTCTTCACGGAATGCTGACACAGACACACTACCCTGCAGTGAGTGGTACAAATGTAAAGCACGACTTTGTAGAGCTATTCTCGCAAATTAACGAGAAGTGGGCTGTTCACCCCGAGGTTATGCCCACATTTGCAAAGCATTATAAAACAGGAGAGGCTATCCCTGCCGACCTTATAAAAAAGATGCAGCAAAGTTCACACTTCAATCTCGGATTCGAGACTACAGAACTTGTAGCCGCAGCGCTTCTGGATATGAAAATGCACCTTATTGAGGATTATAGCAATTTCGATTGCAATGAGTATGAGAAGGAATTGCGCAAGGAGCTCGGCTTTATTCCTGAAATTGAGTATCGTTACCGCAGCACGAACTTTGCGCACGTCTTTGGCGGCGGTTACGCTGTAGGCTACTATGCTTACCTTTGGGCCGAAGTGCTTGACTGCGATGCATTCGAGCTGTTCCTCGAGAAGGGTGTTTTTGACAAGGAAACAGCTTCGGCATTCAAGAATCTTGTACAGATGGGCGGCAGTAAGGACCCGATGCGTGAGTATCGTAAGTTCCGCGGTGCCGACCCCAACCCCGATGCGTTGCTGCGTGCAAGAGGATTGATAAAGTAAGAGTATATACAACTTAGCTTAAAGACTGCGCTCTAAAGTGCAGTCTTTTTTTTTGTGACTTATATTTATTTACAGAATGCGGATATAGCGTTTCTTTGTTATTGAATAAATAACAGTAATAAAATTGACATAATACTGTTTTATGCGGTTTTATTGCTTAACTTTGTGCATTATAAATAAAATTAAGGTTTATGGAACAGAGAATAAACAGAGCTGTAGAACTTTTCAAGGAGGGTTACAATTGCAGTCAGTCGGTTGTGGCTGCATTTGCCGATATGTATGGATTTACACAAGAGCAGGCTTTGAAAATGTCAGCATCTTTTGGTGGCGGCATTGGGCGTATGCGCAAGACTTGTGGCGCTGCGTGTGGGCTTTTTATGCTCGCCGGACTTGAAAATGGTTGCACCGAAGGTAAAAACCGCGACGGGAAAGAGGCTAATTACGCATTGGTGCAACAATTTGCCGAGGAATTTCGCAAACGCAACGGCTCAACAACCTGCGCAACACTTTTAGGACTCAATAAAGATGCAGCAACACCAACGACGCCCGATGCTCGCACTGCTGAATATTATAAAAAACGTCCTTGTGTAAAAATGGTCGAAGAAGCTGCGAGAATTTTTGCCGAATATATAGAAAGGAAAGTAAAATAACAGTACGTTTACAAGCAGAGTCACCCGCAAAGAAAAAAGTGCTTTTGCACCACAACTGCGTGTTTGTTGAAAATATTTAACGTCAAAAAGAGTGTTCGACAGATAAATTTGTTGAAAATCACTTACTTTTTGTTTGTAGAGTGGGAATTTTGTTGTACTTTTGCACCCGAATTTAAAAAGAGCGTTTTTTATCGTACAAAATTAGTTAACGGGTTGTTTGTGAACGTTCTTTTTATTTTTCAAGAAGAAACTATATTAATGTTGAATTTAAATAAAAAGAATTATGATTGAGAATGCCGGTGCATTTGCAGGCCGTATCTGGACTGCTTTGAACGAGACAGAGGGTCTCACTTTGAAAGAAATTAAGACAAAGGCTAAGCTTAAAGAGAAAGAACTTTACCTTGGTTTAGGTTGGTTGCTTCGTGAGGACAAAATCTTCTCTTGCGTTGCTGGCGAGGAGGAAGTTTTCGCTCTCAAGTAATTAGTCGAACAAATTCATAAAAAAAGCATCGGTCAGGCCGATGCTTTTTTTATATGCTTTTATTTGGCAATCAAGAGGGGCTTTTGCCCACTTGCACTATGCAATTCAGGTAAATGGCTTAAAGATGGTTATTAGCCAACCGCTTATTCTGCGCCACAGGGAACGCTTTTTGTATATTTCCTTAGTCAGCTTATAGCTCTGCTTTAAATCTTGTGCTATGCAACGATAAAGTTCTTCGGTATCCTCATCATCGAGCACAAAAAGGTTTGTTTCGTAGTCGTACATAAGGCTGCGGCTGTTGAGATTGGCCGAACCTATTGTACAGAACTTCCCATCGATGCACATAACTTTTGAGTGATTGAACCCTCCGGTGTACATATAAACATCGGCACCGTGCTTCATCAATTTATACCCTTCGAGCCACACACCATCGGGGACCCACCCTACATCGCTTTTTTCGGATAGCAATATAACAACCTTCACCCCACGGTCGATGGCGCTCTTCAGCGCTTTTGTTATAATGGGGGTGGGGAGCAGATAGGGCGTCACAAGAACGATGCTGTCCTTTGCGGCGTGAATGGCATTGGCATATGCGTGGCGCATACGTTCGGGAGTTTTGTGCGGCCAACGGTCGACAACAGCAATAAGCGAACCGCCTTGTTGCTTTAGTTCCGGGTAATATTCCTTACCTTCAACGCGCTCGCCACTCTCCCGTTCCCACATTTTCAAGAAAATATTCTGCAATTCGCTTACGGCCTCACCTGTTACTCGAGAGTGAATGTCACGCCACTCGCCTACCCCATCGATGCCTCTCAAATAATAATCGGCAACGTTTATACCGCCTATATAAGCCGTCTCGCCGTCTATGATGACCAGTTTTCTGTGGTCACGCGAAAAAGCGTGGTTAATCCACGGGAAACACATAGGGTCGAATTTTACAATTTCAATGCCTGTTGAACGTATTTTTTGTAAATCTTTCTTTTTTAATGGACTATCGTTCGAAATATTACCAAAAGCATCGAATATTGCACGCACTTTAACACCCTCCTTCGCCTTTTCTGCAAGCAGTGTTAACAGGACATTGTTTATTGAGTCGTTGCGAAAATTGAAATATTCGAGATGTACGTGATGCTTGGCCTTTCTAATATCATCAAGAAGAGAATCGAACTTTATTTGTGCACCATTCAGAATATCGACCTTATTGTTTTTTGTACAAGGAATACCCTCGCTACGCACATAACGCAGAAAGGCAGAATCGGCACTCTCGTGTTCAGCACGCTCAAGCGGCACAAAAGTGCTGCACGAGACTGCAAACGCCGAAAATAGAGCAAAGAATAAACGCCACACGCACTTCATCATATCATTTTTTACTTTTGCGAGCGCAAAATTATAAAAAAAACAGAAAAAAAATAACTAAAAGGACTCTTTAGATGCCTTCACTGCAATAATGAACAACCGTAAGAGAAAAAAGGATTTTCGACACAAGATAAATAAAAAAGAGACGGTCAATTGACCGTCTCTTGTAATGTAGAGTTTACGAATATCAATTGGCAGGGTTCATTATAAGCTGAATAAAGTTACCCTGTTTGCTGATTTTCTTAATCATTTTTTTCACAGCTTTCGAATCGACTGCATTTACCGCTTTCTCATACTCTGCATCAAAATCCTCGCCATAGAATTTGTGTTCTTTAAGGTTGTTGAGCCAGTAGTCATTTTCTATTCGGTTCTGAGGTATATTCTTTTTCATATTATTCTTGATCATATCAAGCTTGTCGGCCGGAATACCCTCTTTTATAAGGCGGTTGACTCCCTCCACTGCAAGTTTCGACAGTTTGTCAGCACTCTCGGGATTAGTCTCGAACACTACCTGTATTGTTGCAATTTCTTTCGGCTCGCGATAAATGTCGGCTATAACGCCTGCTCCGTATGTACCTCCTTCACCTTCACGAAGAGTCTCGACATAAACCATATCTAAATAGAATTTCGCAGCCTCCAGAAGTGCCAAATTTTCTATTGTATACGGAATGTCGGCTGAATATAACTGAAGCACGGTGCTCTTTGGAGTTTCCATTGCCACATTCAGATTCTTTTGCACATTACCTTTGACAATATACTCTTTATGGTCGACATAATCCGAAACTGCACCGTTTGCAGGGAGCGACGCAATATATTTCTCGATGAATGGCTTTAATGTAGCAGCATCGACATTACCTACAATATACACTGTTGCTCCGGCTATATCGCCAAAGAGTCTTTTGCTTGCAGTCTCGACACAAGCAATGTCGGCTTTTTCGACAAGTTCGCTGCTGATAACTTTACGGCGTTCGTGAGAGCCATAGAGTGTCTCGTTGACAAACTTCTGAAACTGCATCATTGGCTGCTTTTCAAGGTTGGGAAGCAAGGCCTTTATTTGACTGATGCCTGTTTGATACTCTTCGGCGTCGAAGCGTTGGTCTGTTATGTTCAGATAGAGCAGCTGCATCGCAGTCTCAAGGTCTTTAGGGGTTGAATGCAACGACACTCCGTGACGTGTGCCGCTGATATTGAGTTGGTAATCGACATTCTTTCCTACAAGCATTTTCTTCAGTTGAACGCCGCTGAATTTAGAAAGACCTCTATTCATATTGAAGAGTGCCCATATATTGTCCTCAAACGAAGGCAGTTCATTAGTGGTAATGAGTGAACGTCCGCCCTTGGCCACAAGCTCAATGAGCACCTCGTCGTTCTTGTGCGTTGTGGGAAGATATACGACCTTTACGTCATTGCTCAGTGTCCATTCTGTAGAACCGTACAATCCAGCCTTTTCGGCAACAATTGTACCGGCCGCAACAGCATCGGCGTTAAGCAGAGGCTCATTGGCGCCCTCCTCGACCGGTGCTTCAACCTCACCGGCTTTAACATCTTTTATTACAGACAAAATTTGCGCTTCGTCGGGGTGTGTAAGGCCGTCGCGCTGAGGAGCTTTGTATATTGCAATAAAATTCTCGTCAGTCACAACCTGTGAGATGACCTGCGCGAGCATTGGGGCCTGCAGCTGTGCGCAAATTGCTCGTGTCAGGCTTAGATTAAGCTCGGGCGAGAGAAGATATCTATTCATAAAGAAGTGCTCAAGAATAGGCCATACATAGTGAGCGTTATCGTAACTCGGGGCAGCTTCCAAGGCCTTCTCGGCGCTGCTGATGAGCAGGGTCTTTGCACGTTCAAACTCACTTGTGGTAATTCCGTAGCGACGGATTCTTTCAATTTCGGTATAGAAAGCTTTTACCGCATTTTCCATATCGCCGTCCTTGAACACCACCTGTGCTTGCATAGCGTCGCAACCCTCGCAAAGAGGTCCAAAGCCGAGACCGCCATTTATAAAGGGAGCGTTAGCCGATGCGGTTACAGCTTGCATACGCTCGGTAAAGACAATGGTTATAATGTTCTTGATAATATCTGTCATATAGGCAACATCGGTCGAAGCAAATGCTTTGGGCATCTCTTCGCTCTTCCAGATAAACTCCATCATAGAAGATGTTGCCTCGGGGTCGGTAATAACAGCCACGATAGGCTCTTTATTGTCGGGAACCTTAACAATGGGTTTTACCGTTGGGGTTGCCGGAGCCGGAATAGCCGAAAAGGTGTTCTTGATTTTTTGTTCAATAGCATCGACGTCTATATCTCCGACAACAACGACCGCCTGCATATCGGGGTTGTACCATTTGCGGTAGAAATTGACAAGGCTCTCGTGCTTGAAAGTCTTCAGCTGCTCTTCACCGCCGATGAGTGTGCGGCGTGCCATATGTGTATCGCCGTAGTAATAAGGCAATGAAGCCTCGAACATTCGCCAACCGGCATCGCGGCGCGAACGACGTTCTTCAAGAATAACACCACGCTCGGCGTCAATCTCCTTGGGGTCGCAAGTAACATAGTGCGCGTAGTCGTGAAGCACAAGCAAACAAGAATCAATTATGCCCTCGCGCACAATCGGAATATTGTTGAGCATATACTCTGTCTGTTCAAAGCCTGTCGATGCATTGATGTTACGGCCAAATTCGGCACCGATGCTCTGAAGGTATTCCAACAGTTTCTTTCCGGGAAAATTCTTTGTACCATTAAAGCACATATGCTCAAGAAAATGCGCAAGACCGTCCTGGTCGTCAGCCTCTTGATAAGCACCCACATTTGTTGCCAAATAGAATTCGGCACGCTGAGCCGGTTTACTGTTGTGACGAATGTAGTATGTCAAGCCATTGTCAAGTTTGCCAATCCTTACATTCTCATCAACGGGCAGTTCTGTCTGTCCAAACGATATTAGCGCGATAAAAGTCAGCGCTAATGAGAGAAAAAATCTTTTCATATAGTTTATAATTTGATAAATTCGAATAATATTTTCAAGCAGTCAGCACGCTGTAACGCGCAAATGTATAAAAATTATTTACAACCACGTCGCTTGCTTGGTTATTTTTGTCGGAAACGTACAAATTCGCCCGGCATAAGCAAACTCTTTGTAAAACTGCTGTTGCTTTTGCTGTTATTTTGAAAATAATCACTATCTTCGCCCAAAGTAACAAAAAAAGACAATTCTATGATTTACGATGAAAGAGAAGCACGCACCGAGCACGTTATCGAGTGCGCGAAACAGATGATGACTGCGGCACGTACAGCCCCAAAGGCTAAAGGAGTGGATATTATTGAGATAAAAATGCTTACCGGTGAGGATATTGCCACACTGAGCACGGCTTTGCACAAGATTGGCGAAGATATGGGACGTGGCGGCCTTATGCGTGACGCCGACAATATGCTCTCGGCCGAGGCGGTACTGCTTATCGGCTCACGAGAGGAGGCAATGTGTCTTAACTGCGGATATTGCGGTTTCCCCACTTGCGGCGATCGTACCGAGGGTGTTCCTTGCGCAATGAATACCATAGACGTTGGTATTGCTGTCGGTTCGGCTTGCGCTACAGCTGCCGATTTACGCCTCGACACCCGTGTGATGTATTCTGTGGGTTATGCAGCCTTGAAACAGGGTCTTATGCCCGGCTGTAACTATATAATAGGTATTCCCGTGAGCGCAAGCTCAAAGAATCCTTTCTTTGACCGTAAACGTAAAGTACAATAATGGAACAGCCCAAGCGCCTGTTATATATGCCAGCCGAATGGCATAAGTTGCAGATGGTACAGCTTACGTGGCCACACGAAGGTACCGATTGGAATTATATGCTCGACGAGGTAGAGTCTTGTTTCGTTGAGCTTGCAAAGGCTATAAGCGCACGTCTGTCGCTGTTGGTGGTCGCGCCCGACACAAAGAGTGTGCAATCAGCACTTGAACAAGCCGGAGCCACAATGAGCAATATACGTTTTTTTGAGTGTCCCACAAACGACACTTGGGCACGTGACCACGCTTTTATAACATTGCTCGGCGACAATGTACCTCACTATGTGGACTTTTGCTTCAATGGTTGGGGGCGTAAATTCGAAGCGTCGCTCGACAATGCCATTAACGGCAAAATGTATGACGCCGGCATTGTCAAGGGCGAGTATGAGGATTGTACATCGTTTGTGCTTGAAGGAGGTTCTATTGAGAGCGACGGTAAAGGCACAATTTTGACAACGTCGCAGTGTCTTCTTGCACCGCACCGCAATCAGCCTATGGAGAAAGAGGAGATTGAGGCTTGCTTGAAGAAAATGTTACACGCCGAACGCATATTGTGGCTCAATTATGGCAATCTCATAGGCGATGACACCGACGGACACGTCGACACTGTTGCACGCCTTGCACCTGATGACACAATAGTTTATATGCAGGCAACAGACCCTGACGATGCTCAATATGCCGACCTGCGTGCGATGGAAGATGAGATTGCTGCGTTACGTACAGCCGAAGGCAAGCCTTATCGTCTGATACCACTGCCCTCGCCCGACCCTGTTTATGACGAAGAGGGAGAAAGACTGCCGGCAACATATGCCAATTTCCTTATAATGAACAATTGTGTGCTCTACCCCACATACGCACAGGAGGATAATGACCGTAAGGCAGCCGAAATGTTGCGCAGTGCATTCCCGACACACGAGATTGTAGGCATAGACTGTCGTGCACTTATCAAGCAACACGGTTCATTACATTGTGTCACAATGCAATACCCAAAATAAAATTATACAATGGATACAATAAAAGTTGGAATAATACAACAGAGTATAGGCACAGACATTGAGAGCAACAAGCAGAAATTAACTAATTGCATACGCAAGGTTGCCGCTGAGGGTGCTCAATTGGTCGTTCTGCAGGAACTTCACAATTCGCCCTATTTCTGTCAGGTTGAATCTACCGAGAATTTTTCATATGCAGAGCCTATCCCGGGCCCATCGACGGAGTTTTATGGCGCTGTGGCAGCCGAATGCAACATAGTGCTTGTAACCTCACTTTTTGAAGCACGCGCAAAGGGGTTGTATCACAACACCGCTGTGGTTTTTGACAGCGATGGAAGCGTTGCCGGCAAATACCGCAAGATGCACATTCCCGACGACCCTGCATATTACGAAAAGTTCTATTTTACGCCCGGAGATATCGGTTTCCGTCCCATAAAGACCTCATTGGGAACTCTGGGCGTACAAGTGTGCTGGGACCAATGGTATCCCGAGGGTGCACGCCTTATGGCTCTGCGCGGAGCAGACTTGCTTATATACCCCACTGCCATTGGCTGGGAGAGCAGCGACACTCCTGAGGAGAAAGAGCGTCAGTTAGGTGCGTGGCAAACCGTACAACGTGGACACGCCGTTGCCAACGGCATTCCTGTGATTGCCGTAAACCGCGTGGGACACGAACCCGACCCGTCGGGAATGACCAACGGCATACAGTTCTGGGGACACAGTTTCGTGGCCGGCCCGCAAGGCGAGTTTGTAGCCCACTTTGGTGAGCAAGAGCAGTGCGAGGTTGTTGAGGTTAGCATAAAACGCAGTGAGACTGTGCGTCAATGGTGGCCTTTCCTGCGAGACAGACGTATAGAGGAGTATGGCGGAATAACCAAACGTTTCCTTGACGAAGAGTAATAAAGCACCAAGCGCATCGGACCGATGCGCTTGGTCACTTTATTATACACTTTCTATTGTACAAATTTCCACAATGGGGTTTGCACAATACAAAAAAGAGACTTTCTTTCAGCACTTTGCCTCCATAGCCTTCACAATCCACTCAATGTCACGCAATAGGTCTTGAAGGTCCTGCTCGTGTTCCTCTTCATCGGCCATAATGCGCTTGGCAATATCACTTGTAGTGTAATCGACATTATTACAAAACGAGGTAATCTCTTCGTAACGTACTACAGCACAACGCTCGGCAGCAATATTCTGCTTGAGTAAGTTCACAACATCACAATTTAAAGGAACCGAATATTTGCAACGTGCAAGCACTGCCCATTGCTGCGGGTCGAGTACGGGAACGCCCTCGAGTTGCACTATTCTGTCGGCGAGCAGTCTTGCGTGCTTGAATTCCTCCATTGCGTGCTCCTCAAATTCACGTTGCACGTCGGAGCGCATTGCCCCTTCAACCACCAATGACCCTATCCAATATTGATAAAAAGCCAGCCACTCTTCACATAGAGCGGCATTCAGCTGCGCCAATAACTCGGGAATGTCAATCCTCTTACGCAGAATCAAGATACTTTCTCTTGCCATATAAATTCATTTTTATTGATTATACAATTTAAAAAACAATAGATTGCTTTTCTTGTTTGAATAATTAAGGTAAATTACACCGCATTCTTCGTTTTTTTTATTATGTTTGTAAAGCAAGAGCACAATAATGAGCAGAATAATCATTATTTTGAATAATTGTCGGATTTATTCGTGTACATTATTATAAAAATTATTACTTTTGCACTAAGATTTTTTTTAATTTATTTTCTTAAAGGTCTTATAGTCTTTTAGGTTTTTCAAGAAAGCGCATAGCGCGCCGTTTAACTGCAAGAAAGACAGAAACAGACTGAAAAGAGTAAGAAACCATAAAATATTGCTCAAGAATTATATAGATTAAGAGAAATTCTGATTTTTACATAAAACAAGAAGACAATTACTATATATGAAACTGGCCGTATCTACAAAACCGACCTTTTTTATAGAAGAGGATAAAATTATAACAAGACTCTTCGATGAGGGACTCGATTATCTGTTCCTCTATAAAGAGTATCCCCACCCGCAATTTATCGAAAGATTGCTCAGCCTTATACCAAAGAAATATCACAAGCGTATATACACCTGCAACAACAGGCTTATGCAGGAATACAAATTAGCCGGTACGCTCTTTACCCTTGGCTCCAACCCGCCTATGGGCAACGAGAAGGGCAAACTTGTCGGTTACGCAAACAATCTTCAACATCTTAAGGATTTACGTAAGACATACGACATTGTGTGCTTCGGTCCTTTGGGACGCACATTTCATCAAAGTGCAGAACTTAATGAGATTGGCAAAAAGGTTATCAACAAGAACACCTGGGCTTTTGGCGACATTGACGAGGCGAATATCAAGCGCCTCACGAACTACGGCTTCGGCGGAGTTATTGTTGATGAACTTATGTGGAGCAACTTTGACTCTTGTCGTTCGACCGATTACACAGAACTGATAGACCGATTCAAGAGAATTAAAAAGGTTGTGGATAAATTATAAAAATATTATAACAAACTATATAAAAATAAAAACATTATGGACAACACTCCTTACATGGTATTTGCGGGAACAAAGTCACGTTACCTCGCAGAAGAGATTTGCAAAGAATTGGGTTGCGAACTTGGCCAAATGAACACAACTTACTTTGCCGATGGTGAGTTTGCCGTTTCGTACGAAGAGTCTATTCGCGGAAAGAATGTATTCCTTGTGCAGTCGACCTTCCCAAATTCAGACAATCTTATGGAACTTTTGCTTATGGTTGATGCTGCTAAGCGCGCATCGGCAAAAAGCATTGTTGCAGTAATGCCATATTTCGGTTGGGCACGTCAGGATCGTAAAGACAAGCCCCGTGTTTCTATTGGTGCAAAGCTTGTTGCCGACCTTCTAAGCGTTGCCGGTGTAAGCCGTGTAATAACAATGGACCTTCACGCCGACCAGATTCAGGGATTCTTTGATATCCCCGTTGACCACCTGTATGCTTCAATGGTGTTCATTCCTTACATTAAGTCACTCAAGCTCGAAGACCTTGTAATTGCAACACCTGACGTTGGCGGTTCAAAGCGTGCCAGTGCTTATTCAAAATGTCTGGGTGTACCCCTTGTATTGTGTCACAAGACACGTGCAAAAGCAAATGTTGTCGACACAATGCAGATTATTGGCGATGTTGAGGGCAAGAACGTAATTCTTGTAGACGACATTGTTGACACCGCCGGTACAATCTCTAAGGCAGCCAACCTTATGATTGAGAATGGAGCAAAGTCGGTTCGCGCCATTGCTTCGCACTGTATTATGTCGGGTAACGCTTCGGAGAGAGTTCGTGAGTCAAAGATGACCGAGATTGTGTTTACAAACAGTATCCCCTATGACAGAGGTTGTCCTAAGGTTAAGCAACTTTCTATCGCCGGTGGTTTTGCCGAGGCAATCAGATGCGTGCTAAACAACCAGTCAATCAGTTCGCACTACATTTGCTAATATTAAATAAACATAACGATAAAAGGGGCATTGCGTTGCAATGCCCCTTTTATCGTTATAAGTAGTATAAGGATTTTAATACTGTTCTTTTTCGTTAGGGAAGTCGCAAGCCTTAACGTCATTCACGTAGCTGCCCACAGCGTCGATTATTACGGCATTGAGGTCGGCGTAACGGCGAAGGAATCGCGGAGTAAAATCGGCTGTCATTCCAAGCATATCGGCATATACCAATATCTGGCCGTCTACATTAACTCCAGCACCTATGCCGATAACCGGAATCGAGATTGATTTTGCAACCTTTTCGGCAAGAACCGCCGGGATTTTCTCGAGTACAAGCGCAAAACAACCGGCCTCTTCAAGCAACTTTGCATCGGCAATGAGTTTCGCAGCCTCGGCCTCTTCCTTGGCGCGTACGGCGTATGTTCCGAACTTATTGATACTCTGCGGAGTAAGTCCAAGATGACCCATAATGGGAATTCCGGCATCAAGAATCTTTCGTACCGAAGGTAGAATCTCCTCACCGCCTTCGAGCTTGAGAGCATCGGCGTGTGTCTCCTTCATTATCCTAATGGCGTTCTTCACAGCTTCGTCAGCATTAACCTGATAAGTTCCGAAGGGCATATCCACAACTACCAACGCACGTTTAACACCACGCACCACTCCTTTTGCGTGATATATCATCTGGTCAAGGGTAATGGGCAATGTTGTTGTGTTACCGGCCATTACATTTGATGCTGAGTCGCCCACCAGAAGTGCATCAATACCTGCTGCATCAAGAATTGACGCTGTTGTATAGTCATAGGCGGTGAGCATTGCTATCTTCTCGCCTTTGCGCTTCATTTCAATAAAGCGATGTGTAGTAACCTTGCGAGTATCTTCAACTAAATACTTTGACATTGTTTCGTAGTTTTATATTGTAATTTTTGCGGTTGCAAAGTTACACCATTTTTGTGAAAGAAATATTTTTTTTGCTTAAAAACTCTTCTTTGCCGGGATTATGACAGAAAAGTATTAAAAACGTAATATTTCCGGCATTTTTAGAGGGAGAGGAATTTTAGACTTTAGATAAAGTTTATTATCTTAGCCGAATATAGGATTTACAATACAATGAGGATTATTCACACTGCCGATTGGCACTTAGGACAGACTTTCTACAATTACGACAGAGGCGAAGAACACCGTTGTTTCCTCGACTGGCTATGCCTTACAATAAAAGAGCATAAGACAACGCTTTTGCTCATTGCCGGTGATGTTTTTGACACACCCAATCCGTCGGCCGAGGCGCAACGTATGTACTACCACTTCCTCAAGCGTGTCACCGAGGAAAATGACGGTTTGCAAATAATTGTAACAGCCGGCAACCACGATTCCGCTGCACGCATAGAGGCTCCGGCGCCTTTGCTTAACATTTTCAACATAACGGTTTCCGGCGTTGTACATTACAATGACAAGTGTATCGATTATGAAAAAATGATTGTACCCATAGATGGAGGCGGTTGTTGTCTTGCTGTTCCATATTTACGCCACAATGACCTTCCACAGGCCGACAGCTACAGCGAGGGAGTCGCAAAATTCTATTCTAACCTATACGCAATAGCGCGTGACAAGGGGTACTCCCCCATCATTGCAATGGGACACTTGCAAGCATCGGGTGCCACAGCCTCGGTTGGCGACGCGTCGGAGCATAAGATTATTGGAGGACTTGAGGGTATTGAAGCAAATTTTGCAGAAGACAACATTGCCTATATGGCGTTAGGGCATTTGCATAAATCTCAGCGTGTCTATAAAAAAGAGAATGTACGATATTCGGGTGCTCCTTTACCAATGTCTTTTGCCGAACGCAACTACAAACAGAGTGTTACCGAGGTAATAATAGAAGAAGGAGAGTGTCGTATAGAAAAGATTCCCTTTGATGCACCGGTCAAGCTAATGAGTGTTCCTGCCGTGGCACAACCCATAGACACCGTTATTGAAGAACTAACGGCACTGCCCGACGGGGATATAACAGAAGTGTCACCATTTCTCGAGGTAAAAGTTCTTGTAAGCAAGGTTGACACAACTCTGCGACAACGCATCGAAGAGGCACTTGAGACAAAGGCTGTAAGACTTGCACGCATTGAAGCGACCAGTTGCATTACAAGCAGTGAAAATTCAACTCCAATGACTTATGAGGATTTCAAGAAGATAGAGCCTTTGGACTTGATGAAGGATATTTACGCAAAAGAGAATGGCAAAGAGATGCCACTGCAACTTGAAGAGTTGCTTAAAGAGGTTACAAAAGAGGTCTTAGAGGAATAGTATGAAAATTTTAGCAATAAGAGGCAAGAATCTGGCTTCGCTCGAGGGCGAATTCGAGGTTGATTTCAGACAAGCTCCTTTGTCGCAAGCCGGGCTTATGGCAATAACCGGCAGTACCGGTTCGGGAAAGACAACAATTCTGGACGCAATGTGCATTGCCTTGTACGGGACATCACCTCGTCTTGAAAGTATTAAGAACAGCAATGTAATAGAGGCTTGCGGTACGGCCACTTTGCAGGAGAGCGACCCAAAGACCATTTTGCGTCGAGGGACCGTCGATGGGTATGCCGAGGTTGAATTCAAAGCAATAAACGGCAATGAATATTGTGTACGTTGGAGCGTTTCAAGACGCAACAACAGCCCTAACGGCAGTTTCCGCCCCACGTCATACGACCTCCACAACCTGACAGACGGCACTCATACCCCACTCTCAAACAGTGAGTTCAAGAAGGAGATTCCATTGCTTGTGGGACTCACCTATGAGCAGTTTACCCGAGCGGTATTGCTCGCGCAGGGTAATTTTGCGGTGTTTCTTAAAGCCAACGAAAATGAGAAGGCCACAATATTGCAGACATTAACAGGTACAGAAATTTACAGCCGAATATCGGCTGCTATATATGAGCGTCACAGTAAGGCAAAGCAGACATTGGAGCAGATTAAAGAGAAAAAAGATGCGCTTGTGATACTTACGAAGGAGGAACTTCAAGAAATATCGGAGCATAACAGCAGACTTACTGCAACACAGGAGGAAAATGAAAAACATATAAAAAGGCTTGCTACTGAAAAAGAGTGGCTATTGCGTTCGATTGAACTTGAAAAACTTTTCATTGATGCACAACAAATGCACGCAGATGCTAAAGAAACGATTGAACTCCTGCGTCCTACCGCCGAGAGGCTTGCGCTCATTGACAGTGTGCAAGAGATACGTGACACATATACCCGTCATCGTACCATTGCGCAACAGAGAAGTGAAGGCCTTGTAAGGTTACAAACGCTCGCCACACTGATACCGGAGAAAGAAAAACTGTATGCCGATAGTATTGAGGAAGCAAAAAAAGCACAAGAGGAACAAGAAGCTATATATAAGGAATATTCTGAAGCCAAGCCTCGAATAACAGAAGCTGTCGGCATAGAGGCTCTGAGCAAGAGTAACCGTCGGAACACACAAGAGGCTTTGAGTGAACAGGAGCGTTTAAATAGCGAACTTAAACAACAACAGACTACAATAACCCTTAACGAAAAGATTGAAGCTGCGTTACACAAAGAGGAAATTGCTATTAGAGAGTGGTTTAAAGCCAACGAAAAATATGAGAGTATAATTCCCTTTATACCCGGTATTATAACAAATATCACTGCGACGGAAACGGCTCTATTGCAAATACAAGAAAGAGAGAAACTGTTAAATAAAGCCATCGAGCATCTTGCGGCCAACGAAGAGCGCCTTGCAATTGTGCGTAAACGGGAGGAAGAGCTATCAAAGACGCTATCGAGCGAGATTGCCGAACTGCGCAAGCGTCTGGTCGAGGGCGAACCTTGTCCGGTTTGTGGCAGCAGGCATCATAAAACAGTTGCAATAGAAGGGAGTACACTCGCCGAAAAGGAACTGCGTGATGCACAGGTTGTTGTAGCAAAAGAGATAGAACACTTGAGTAGCGGAATTGAGAGCTACAAAAAAGAAATAAGCAGACAGGAGAGCGCTATTGAGACTTACAAAGCCTCAATAGAAAATTTCAGAGAGAGTAATAATAAATTAGCCCAAAATGACGAATCGCGTTCTTTGCTCGCGCAAAAAGATGCGCTTACCTTTTTGACTGAACTTCAAAAGAAATGGAAAGAGAAGAACGAAAGAGTACAAAAAGTAAAGGAGGAGAGCATTTTAGTCGCAAACAATCTTGAGAACAGCAGGGTTCGCGCCACTGAGCTTCAAGAAGCAATCAACGAAAAAAAGAGAGTGATTGTAACCCTTGAAGAGGAGTTTGCGCAGCAAAGAAAGACCCTCCTGGAGCTTCTCGGCAAATGGCAATCGACCTGCGAGGCCGAAAAATATTTCAGTGATTCTATAGCTGCAGCAAACAAAGCAACTGCAGAAAGCGTAGAGAAAAGGGTTAAGAGTGCTGATGAATATAACAAGCTGAAAGGAAAAAGAACCGAGATTGAGAGACTCCTTGAAGAACAAGAAAAAAGTTACAATGAACTCTCGGCAAGCATTGCCCGATATCTTTTATCGCGCAAGGATAATATTGACAGCGACACACTCGACACACTTATGTCTGTCGACAGTGAAACTGTGGCAACAATGCGAAATAATATTGAAAAAGCCACAAAAGCAGTTACAACCGCTGTCACCACATTGGAAGAGAGGGCAAGAAGTTTCGAGGCACACAAGCAATCGGTGCTACGCCCTGCCGATGGAGTGAGAATCGAAGATATTGAGCTACAGTCAGCCGAGGCCGAAGAAAAACGCAAAAACCTTGTTAATGAAATTAGTTCTTTGAATGCAAAACTGCTCAAAAACAAGGAAAATAACGCCCTCTTTGCGCAATATAACGAGGAGTTTGAACGTCGGCAGACAACTGCAACGCATTGGGGTGAACTTAACAGCTTGTTCGGGTCGGCTAAAGGCGAGAAACTTATGCGACTGACACAAGGCTACACACTCGACATTTTACTCGATGTGGCAAATACCCATCTTAAGGAATTTTCCGGTCGTTATATGTTGTCGCGCATATCGAGCAATTCGTTGGGCATAAAAGTAATAGACCTGGATATGATGTCCGACAGCCGTTCGGTACACACCCTTTCGGGTGGCGAGACATTTATTGCCTCGCTTGCACTATCGCTCGCACTCTCCACAATTTCGTCGAACAAGATGAGTATTGAATCTCTCTTTATAGACGAGGGATTCGGTGCGCTCGACAGCGACACTCTCCGATGCGCTATGGGCGCTCTTGAGCAGCTACAGGGACAAGGACGGAAAATATGTGTAATATCGCACCTGAACGAGATGCTCGAAAGAATACCGACAAAAATAAGAATATTAAAGAAAGGGCTTGGAAAAAGCAAAATAGAGATAATCGGAAACAACGGACTATGAATAGGAAGTTAAAAATATACAAAGCTTCGGCGGGTTCGGGAAAGACATTTACCCTCGCGCTCGAATATATAAAATTACTCGTCGACAATCCTTCGATATACCGTAATATTCTTGCGGTAACATTCACAAACAAGGCTACAGGGGAGATGAAGGAACGAATATTGAGCAAGCTCTATGGTGTTGCCTATATGCTACCCGACTCTAATGACTACCTTGACAAACTGCTCGAGTGTATGCCCGAAAAGAGCAAGGAGGAGATTGCCAAAAGAGCAAGATTGGCGCTTCGGCTAATATTGCACGACTACGGACATTTTCGTATACAGACCATCGATGCATTTTTCCAGTCGGTTCTGCGAGGCCTGGCAAAAGAACTCGACCTGAACGGAGATATGGAAATATCGCTCGACGGCAAAGAGTTGCTTAACAACGCCGTCGATACCTATATTCGCCAACTTGAGCCAAACACCAAGAATATCTCTCAAATAATAAGGTACATTGACGAAACGCTTGAAAAAGGCGGCGACTGGCACGTTGATAAAGAGATAAAAAAATTCGCAACCAACATTTTGGAAGAAGAATATCAGGAACGAGGTGAGGAACTGCGCCAACAGATTGATGAAGAGAATGGCAAAATACTTACTGATTTCCGCGAAAAGGTCACTAAACGAGAGGCTGAAGTTCTTGATGAGATTAAAGCCTTAGGAGAGAATTTCTTTATCTTGACTACCGGATATACAGTTGAAGATTTTGCATTAAAGAGCAAAGGTGTATGGGGGTTCTTTGACAAACTAAGGAACGGCTCATTGCCGGCATTCTCGCCAACAATCAAGGGTATGATATCTAACCCCGATAAAATATCGAGCAAATACCCTAACTGTGCCGATATTGTTGTTATGTTCAAAAAGTACGAGACTTTAATTGGCGAGTATACCAGCTGCAAACTCTCAATGTCGCACTACCATCAATTGGGAATGCTCAATAATATAGCCAAGACGCTTAAAGACGAAAATGCACGTGAGAACCGTTTCCTTCTCTCCGACACGACTCACCTGCTCAGCACAATGATAAACAACAACACCAGTTTTATCTTTGAAAAAATAGGCACAGAAATTGAGCACATATTTATAGATGAGTTTCAAGATACATCTAAATTGCAGTGGGAATGTTTTCAGGTGTTGCTAAAGGAAATTATCTCTCGCGGACGCTTTAACCTTATAGTGGGCGATGTGAAACAGTCTATATATCGTTGGCGTAACGGCGATTGGAAAATTATGAACAATATTGGCTCCTATTTTAAGGAATATGGCAATATTCTTGAATTTGAAAGTCCCAAAGCCACCATCGAAGGTAAAGAGTATCAATCGGTCAATTATCGTAGCGACCGCAGAATAATTGCATTCAACAACGCTCTTTTCCGCAGTGCAATAGAGGTTATCTCTACTACATACAAAGACGATTTAGGCCAGGAGAAACTTAACGAGATTATAAACGCCTACAATGATGTTGAGCAGGCATACCCTATTCCCCGCAACGGAAAACCAGAAAAACCCGAACAGGGATATGTTGAGGCAAGAATCATAAACAAAGATAAAAATGTAACGCAGTCTGAACTGTACAAGCATATAATAGACAAGCTTATGGGCACCTTGCATACGCTTATGGAAGAGCAAGGAGTCGCACCAAAGGACATTGCTATCCTACTGCGTACAAACGATAATATTGACGGTATTGTCGAGGCGTTCAAAAGGGAGTTCCCGACGCGCAAGATTGTCAGCGAAGAGGCTTACAGGCTCTCATCGTCACTTACCGTGTCGTTGGCTGTTGCAGCAATGCGCTACATTGCCACGCCGGAGGATAAAGTGAATATTGCCAATATGCTTAACCTTTATAATAAGGTTATTCTGAAAAACGATGACCCGCTCGAAGCCTATGTATCCCGGGGCGACCTGATAGAGCTTCTGCCTGCGGAGTTCCGCAACGACCTTGACCACCTTAAGGGGTTGCCGCCATATGAACTTATAGAGCAGTTGCTGACAATGCTCAATATAGATGAAAGTAAAGGCGAAGAGGCTTACATATATGCATTTCTTGACCACGCATCGCATTATATAAACAGTAAAGGAGCCGACCTTCCGACCCTGCTCGCTGCCTGGGACGATGGATTGTGCGACAAGTGCATTCCGGCCGAGAGCCTCGACTGCATAAAGATTATGACAATCCACAAGTCGAAAGGCCTTGAGTTTCACACAGTAATTATACCCTTCTGCGATTGGAAACTTACGGCCGATTCGCGTAATCTGCTGTGGTGCAAGCCTCAAACCGAGCCGTTCAAAGCGTTAAGCCTTCTCCCTATAAAGAGCAAGGAAGAGATGAAAAAATCGGTCTTCAGCGAAGATTACCACAAGGAATTTATGTACCAGATTGTGGACAACCTGAACATACTCTACGTTGCTACAACTCGTGCCAAAAGCAACCTTATAATCTTCAGCGAAAAGCACGAGACAAAATCGTATTATGTGTGGAAACTCTTCAATGACTCCATAATGAATTTGCCAAAGATGAAAGATGCCACCTTGACCCTTAACGAACAAGAGGACGTATACACATACGGCGAGGTCGTTGCAAGCAAGGAGAAAAGAATGGAGAAAAAGGAGAAGAATGAGAAAGAGAAAAACCCGTTCGATACCCCGTCTGAAACAGAAGAACAGCCGTTCTCTTTTTACGACAACAGGCTCGAGGTTAAACAGTCGCGTGAACTGAGACGTTTTCTGGCAAGCGACGAAGAAAAAAAGGCTCTAAAAAACATTGCCGAAGGTGAGCTTATGCACCTTGTTATGTCGCGCATAGAGAGGAGCGATGATATTGACAACGCTCTAAACAAGCTAATGATGGAAGGCTTCATCGATAACGTAAAGCAGTACGAAAAGATTAAAAAGCTTGTCGAAAAAGCCTTGGCAAACCCAATAGCCAAAGAGTGGTTCAATGGTACATACCGCTTGTATAACGAGTGTACCATCTTAAGCCGCAAGCAGAATCTTATACGTCGTCCCGACCGGGTTATGATTAAAGGAAACGAAGCTGTGGTGGTGGACTACAAATTCGGACGTAAAAACGAAGGCCACGACGAGCAGGTACTCAAATATATCGAACTGCTTACAGATATGAAATACGAGAATGTGAAAGGATACCTCTGGTATGTATATAGAAATGAAATTAAACCTGTAAAATAATGAAACCTTTCCTGAAAACTGTTGCCGAAGACCTTTACAGACAATTCGACGGAAAATTAGATAATATAGCTGTCGTTTTTCCCAACAAACGTGCCGGACTCTTTTTCAATGAGTATCTGCTTGAATGTAGCGGAAACGCGCCTATATGGAGCCCACAATACCTGACTATCAGTGAACTTTTTGAGCAGAACAGCAATTATGTCAAGGCTGACAATATTCTGCTTGTAAGCAAGCTGTATAAAGAGTATGTACGTCCACGACGCACAGACGAAAGTGAGGAGGAGTACCGCAAAAGCGTTGAGTCACTCGATTCATTCTACTATTGGGGCGAAATTCTAATACGCGACTTCGACGACATTGACAAAAACCTTGCCGATGCAAAGAAACTCTTTTCCAACATAAGCGACCTTCACGCAATGGGTACAGGAAAGGACACGCTTGAACCCGAGCAGGCCAATGCCATCAAGAGTTTCTTCAAGAACTTCGACGCCGATAATATGAGCGACATAAAAAAGAACTTCAAGAACTTGTGGGAACGGCTTTATGCTATATACAGCAGTTTCAAGGAGAGTTTGCGCAAAATAAACGTAGCTTACGAGGGTATGCTCTACAGGGACGTTGTCGAAAGAGGTGAGGAACTGACCTTTAAGCACGACAAGTATATATTCGTTGGCTTTAATGCACTTAACGGAGCTGAGACAAAGCTCTTCGACATTCTCAAGAAGCAAGGAAAGGCGCTTTTCTATTGGGATTACGACAAGCATTACACTGCCAACACCTTTCACGAGGCCGGGCTTTTTATGCGTAAGAATCTTGAAAAGTTCCCCAATGCGCTTAAGGAAGATTGCTTCAATAATCTGTCGTGCAAAAAAAATGTCAAGGTGGTCTCGACCGACACAGACAACATACAGGCGCGTTACGTCGCACGATGGCTCGACAGCAACCTCACTGGTGATAATGTCGAGACAGCCATTGTGCTCTGCGATGAGACGCTGCTCGAACCGGTGCTCCACTCTATTCCATCGAAAGCCAACGGACACACTCTCGAATCGATGAACGTGACAATGGGTTATCCCATATCAAACACCCCTGTATATTCATTGGTTAAGCAACTTGTTGACCTTCACACACGCGGGTGGAGTGAAAAGCATAATAGTTTTAATCTTAATTATGTGTGCAAAATACTTAAGCACCCATATATAATACAAGGTAGTGAGAATGCTGTAAAGCTATACACAGAACTTGTGAAAAACAATGTATTCTACCCCACTGACGAGCAGCTTCACAAGGACGGTTTCTTGAGCCTTGTCTTCAAGCGCTCATCGGACAACGGCGAGTGGATAGACAATATAATATCAATAATATACACTATTGCCGAAAATCGCACAGCGGTTGCCGAGGAACGCAACCAAATGTACGACCTTCTCTTTAGCGAAGCTATAATGAAGGTTCATTCGCAAGCGCAACGTCTAAAGGCACTGCATAGTGCCGGAGAATTGAATCTGCAACTCTCAAGCATTGGTAAACTGTTTATGAGAATGTTAGTTTCAATGAGTGTGCCTTTCCACGGAGAGCCTGTTGTGGGGTTGCAGGTGATGGGGTTGCTCGAGACGCGTAATCTTGACTTCAAGAATGTTATACTGTTGTCGGTAAACGAAGGTTCGTTACCAAAAGCGAGTGGAGAAAATTCATATATTCCATATAATCTACGAAGAGCATTCGGCCTTACTCTGAGCGAGCAGCGCGACTCTATATATGCTTACTATTTCTATCGCTTGCTGCAGCGTGCCGATAATGTTACGCTTGTGTATAATAATTCCGCGTCCGAGAAAAACAGAGGCGAATGTTCGCGATATATTCTGCAAATTTTAGGAGAAAACCTTTTTGATGTCGAAAAGGTTGCTTTGAGTGCCAAACAGGAGAGTTGCGAGATAGAAATAAAAGAGATAAATAAAACTCCCGAGATGATAAAGCGCTTGCGCGAACGGTTTGACAAAGGGTTCTGTGCAAATGCTATGGAAATGACACCTTCGGCGATAAACAAATATATAAATTGCGGACATAGTTTCTTCTATTACTACATTTTGGGGCTTAAACCCATACAGGAGATAAATACCGAACTAAAGCCTACTGATTTTGGAACTATTTTCCACACAGCAGCCGAATTGCTGTACGACAAGATTGTAGAGAATGGTTCGACTTACATTACCAAGAATATGCTTCAGTATTACATTGACAATGAAGCATTGCTTTATGAATTTGTCGATAAGGCTTTTAAGAAAGAGTTTTTCAAAGGCGGTAATCTCGACTACAATGGCGAGCAGTTAATCAACAAGGGTGTGCTGTTTAAGTTCTTGAAACGTTTGACAATTACAGATGCCGAATATGCCGATTTCCGCTACATTGGCAGCGAAAAAAAGATTAAGATTGAATATCCGCTTAATTGTAACGGGTTTACGGTTAAACTGGATATTGGAGGAAAGATTGACCGTATAGATGTAAAAGACGGAACGGTAAATATTGTCGATTATAAGACCGGAAGCCCTGACAGCAAAAGTTCTATATCGCTCGATGATATTTTTGAGAATAATGCAAAAACCGCAGGAAACCGTTTGCAAGCCTTTTTGTACTCCATTGCTCTCGATGAGATTATCAAGAGCAATGTCAACCTTGCCGACAACGATGAATTGTCGTGGATTGAGAATGTCAAGAGCAGCGGGGCTACAAAAGTGTCGCCTACGTTACTCTATATGCGCAAGAGAGGAAAGTCTAAATCCGGCTCTAATGATGAAGATTCAAAGCGCGAAAGTTACGTCATAAAGTTATATGATAAAACGACGAAAAAGAATGAGCCTGTATACGATATCTCCACACTCAAGAATGAGTTTATGATTAAACTCAACGAAGTGATTGCCGAGATATTCGACATAGATAAGCCTTTCACTTTTGCCGGAAACGAGAAAAATTGCGAATATTGCGACTACAAAAAAATATGCCGAAGATAATAAAACAAGGAGTGGAATTTAAAATTCCACTCCTTGTTTTATTAAGTTTATTTATCGTAAGCTTTATTCTGCGTAGGGTGTGTGCAGAATGAGCGTTGTTGCACCCAGTGTTATTATTGCGCCGTCCTCGATAAGGCAACGTTCGCGGTTACCCAATATGCGATTCATTACAAATGTGCCTGTTACACTTTGGTTGTCACGCACTGTGTATGTAAGGTTGCCCGAATAGTCGCGCTTTACGTTTATTATACAGTGACGACGGTCCATACTGGGGTCGGTAGTCTCAATGGGGTGCGAGATTACCGTTCCTTTATTGTAACGCCCGAACATATTATCTCCTTCGTCAAGAGGAATAACCTGCTTATAGCAGAAGTTGTTCTCAATAACCACAATGTGACCGAAATCTTCGGTGCGTATATCGTCCTCGCCTTCGCCAATGCGTATTGTGAAACTTTTGCGACAATGCTCGCACTCAAAAACCAAGGACTGACCCTCTTTGTAACCGCACGCATCAAAATCTATGCCGTGGTCACATTTAGGGCATATTATCTTGCTCATAATAAACTATGGATTTAGTGTGTGAGTACCCAGGCATCGGGGAATATAGCCTTTACCGTTGCCAACGCTGCTGTCGCATCGGCATTACTGCTGTAACTGCCGTATGCAATGCGGTGACGACCGTTGCCCTTTACAACAGAGTAGTCGACCTCTAATTTCGAAGATAGTTCCTTTATTGCCAAACTTGCTTTTTCCTCATTAGGGGTGCTTGCGACTATTATAGAATAGGTCACGCTCGGCTGCTCCTCTATGATTGTTGGCATAGGCGCTTCTTCAACGGTTACCGGTTCTTCGGCAGTCTCAACTGTTATAATATTCTCTGTAACGGTGTCAATTACGGGTTCAATTCGGCAACTTGCGGCTGCGGTGCACTCTTCCGCCGGAGTAACAACGGGTAATTCAACACTGTTCTTTGTATCGGTAGCAATAATAGAGGCCTGCATCGAGGGCTTGTATGCCCTGTCACCAACCGGAGAGATGAAAAAGAATGTCAAGATAATGGCTGCTGCCATTGAGACATACTTCTTGAATGTTTGACGTTTGATGACAATATCCTTCTTTTCAATCTCCTTGAGTTGTGGAATAACAATCGGTTCGAACCCGAAATTGTAAGGGTCATCAATGCCATTAGGAGCCGGTTCGAAAGATATTTCACCCTTTACGTTCATTGAGAACGTACCAAGCTCGCCGAAACGCACCGTTCCGTTCAGCGAAAGGAGGTGACGAAACGATTCAATGTCGCTGCGCATTATTTTGCCGACCTCTTCGTACGATGCTTGTTGCTCATCAAGATATTCCGACAGCAACAATGCGTCATCAGCAATGATACGGGAATTGAATCCTAATGTACGATGAGGAGGCATAAAAACACGCTCTTCGGCATTGTAGGACGCAGGAACATTGTGTGCCAAAAAAGCACCCATTCCCGGAATTATCACGCAGTTATTACGCGCGACAAGCCTTGATGTATATTTGATTAAATTTTCCACGAAGCAAATTTAATAAAAAATATGCTACCCGACATCAATTCTACCGAAAAATATTCTCTTTTTTTGTATCTTCGCGGTTGTATAAGTTGAATTGAACTTTTTATGTCACAAGAACGCAAAATAGAACTTCTTGCTCCGGCAAAAAACCTTGAGACCGGAATTGCCGCAATAAACCACGGTGCCGATGCTGTTTACATTGGTGCAGCACAATTTGGCGCACGTCAGGCTGCCGGAAACTCACTCGATGATATCGAAAGGCTTGTAGAATACGCCCATATATTCGGCGTAAAGGTTTATGTAACCTTAAACACTATAATTTATGACGAAGAGATAAGTGAAGTAGAGGAACTTGTGGCTGCTTTATATAAAATAGGTGTAGACGCACTCATTGTTCAGGATATGGGAATTTCCCGTATGAATATTCCTCCCATTCCGCTACACGCGAGCACGCAGATGGACAATCGCACTGTCGAAAAGGCAAAATTCCTTTCAGACGTAGGTTTCCCGCGCATAGTGCTTGCCCGTGAGCTGTCACTTGCCGAAATAAGCGCTATTCACAGAGCTGTGCCCGAGACCGAACTTGAAGTCTTTGTTCACGGTGCTCTTTGTGTCAGTTACAGCGGACAGTGTTACGCATCGCAACACTGTTTCGGACGCAGCGCTAACCGTGGTGCGTGTGCACAGTTCTGCCGGCTGCCATTTGACCTTGTCGATGCCGAGGGCGCAATTGTCCAACGCAACAAGCATCTTTTATCGCTCAAAGATATGAACCGTAGCGACTTTATTGAGGAGATGCTCGATGCCGGTGTAACATCGTTCAAGATAGAGGGACGCCTAAAGGATATTTCTTATGTAAAGAATATTACTGCATACTACCGCGAGAAACTCGATGCTGTATTTGCACGTCGCAAGGAGTATGTACGCGCATCGTACGGAAAGAGCACCCCGCAATTCCTGCCCGACCCTCAAAAAAGTTTCAGTCGTGGCTTTACCGATTATATGCTCAAAGGCTGTAAAGATGGAATAACATCGTTTGACACGCCTAAATCTATGGGAGAGTATATTGGACGTGTAAAATTTGTATCGCGTAATTTCTTTACAGTTACAGGTGGAGATTTCAACAACGGCGACGGAGCTTGCTACCTTTCCCGTGACGGAAAGCTGAATGGGTTCCGCATTAACCGCGTCGAAGGCAACAGAGTCTTTCCGCAGTCAATGCCCGCAGTCGAGAGTGGCGATGCTTTATACCGTAACTACGACTGCGAGTTTGAACGTGTACTTTCCCGTCCCGATGCTCCGCGCCGAATCGGGGTTGTGCTAACGCTCACAGAAAGTGAAGACGGACTTATTCTGCGTGGCACAGATGAAAGCGGTACCGAGTGCACTGTAACAGGCGTCTTTGCCAAGGAGGAAGCGCGCACATCGCAACACGACAACATTATTAAACAGTTGAGCAAATGGGGAAACACGCCTTTCGAGGCAACAAAGGTCAATATAGAGTTTACCCGCGAATGGTTTATTCCATCATCGCTGCTGTCGGATATGAGACGCTCGCTGTGTGAGGCTATGATAAAAAAGCACCGCGAGAATTACAGCCGTGAGGATATGCACCTTAAGGATTGCGACACTCCTTATATTACCGAATCTATCGACTACAAAGGCAATGTAGCAAACAAATATGCCGAAGAATTTTACAAACAGCACGCGGCTGTCGTGGTTGCACCGGCTTTTGAGAAGGTACCGGTAAAAGGCGCGACGGTAATGTTCTGCAAACACTGCATTAAGCACGCTTTTGGCTGGTGTACAAAAGATGGTATAAAGCACCAATATAAAGAGCCATTTACGTTGGTGTCGGGCGACGGAAGACGATTCAAGCTGCACTTTGACTGCAAGGAGTGTATAATGTCTGTCGTTGCCGAATAGAATAAATGCAAAAGCCGCGCCTTAGGGGAACGACGCGACTTCTTTGTCCGAGTAAACGCTTTTACCCGTTCGGGCATCGACTTTCACAAGCAGATGTTACCGGAAAAATCTATTACTATGAAAAACACACATATATAACACCGGGCACTTTGAAAAAGTTCTCTAAAAGCGTTTTATTTGAGTGTTTTTATTTTCAATAATAATAAACGGGTTACAGCAATACCGTATAAAGGAGATTCCCTGCAATAATAACATTGGAATTAGAGTTTGATATTCTGCTTGCCGGCTGAGATTTCAAACTTACGTTCGTTTATCATCAGGGTATATGCACTATTGCTCTCTACAGACACACAGTCGCCTTCACGAACAAGCGATGTTACAATATTTCCAAAGCGCAGTCCGCGCACACCGTGAGTCGCACTGCTATTGCTGTCCCAAAATAGTGTCGAGATTGTTGCATCGGCTTTTATTCCTATTATATTCTCAATAAATAATGATATTGGAATAAGACCGCTCCACCCTACAAAATTAGGCTTTACCATCTCGATGCCTGTCTCATTTGTGGCAGGCATATATATGTCGGGCGAATATAGTTCCCATATTGTACCAGTCGCACGATAGACCTTGTACATTGCAGTCATATTCTTACGGGCAATGAGAGAAGCCAATTCGCTGTAACCGTAATTTTCGAGTCCTTTGACGGTCATATAGGTTGTTGGAGCCCAGACACCGCCCCTCCAGTAGTTTCCGCAGCGGTCATAATGAGGCTGGTTGGCAGCCAAAGACGGCAATGGCAATTGTCGCCAGAAGAGACGTTTGTCCTTTATTGCTTCGACAAGGCGCGTCGTTTGCACAGAATCTGATATTTCGGCGAGCATAGGCCAAAATGCAGCAATGGTAATCCAGGGCGTACGTACCGAGGCTGTATCAACGTCGTAGTAGAGCCCTGACTCTTCGTCCCACATATAGCGGTTAATGCGTTCGGCAAGTTCCGCTGCTTTTTTCTTGTATATTTTCATCTTCTTTTTATTGCCGAGTATGCGGAATATCTCAGACAGATTGTCGTAACACAACTTTATCTGCGACGACATATCCACCCACCCCATTGCATCTGTTGCCGAATGAATATCTCCATCGGAAGCGAAGCGACCGATATCCCGGGGTGTGTTATCCATTCCGCTTGCCTGACCATTAGACCAATAGAGAAGATGTTCGCTACCATTGGCGCGACGATTCTTCTCGACCCACTCGACATACTTTTCAATTGGTGTAACAATCTGCCTCAAGCGCGCTGTGTCTTTTGTAAATCTGAAATATTCCATTTCGGCCCAACTGAAAAGAGGCGGGTTTATTGTACGTGCATAATTAGGCCCCAAGCCCCAATGGTGGTCTACACCGTCGGCTTCATTGAGGATTCTACATATCATTCCATCACTATGCTGGCGTGCATAGAAATTGTCGTGCGATTCTATAAAAGGAAAGATATGCGCTGCATAACGTCCGAACATCACCATAAAATGAGTATCCCATTGAAATATCTGTGGCGACAAGCCCTCGTCTATCCAATTGGCGACAAGAGGTGACCCTACCGGCGGTTGTCTGAGGTTTGAGAAAGCTATCTCCCAGGCTTTCCAATACAATTCCACCCACTCGGGATTCTCGTCCCACACGGGCTGCGGCAGAGAATCCTTTATTTCGCTGAACTGTGGCAAAGGAGAGTTTGTATACTCTTTTTTCGGAAAGAAACACCCTCTTGTCTCTTTTTTCTGGGCGCAGACGACCTCAAAAGACAACAAGAAGAATAAAAGAATTGTGATTTTTTTTATCATAGAAGTTTTTTGTCGCAACAGAATTTATTCGGGCTGAAGCGTATTTGTGTATATCATTTTAGCTCTTTGACGGTAAGCGGGTTGAATATCATCGTAATTATCGACCGTGAACAGGGCTACATTGAAGCGTCGCACTTTGTTCAGAAACTTGAACATTCCATTCGAAAGTCCATTTGTGTGCAAAGCGACCCACTCAATGCGTCTGCCGGGAAAAAGCCTGTGAAATAGAAGGTTTTTTGTCAAGGCGCTCCCAAGGTCGTTGGCCATACACGAGTATAGCACCCTGTAGTAACCATCGTCAAGCAATTGAGAATAATGGGCATACGAGAATGCCTCCACAACCATTCGTTGCTTGAGCCCCGGAAAGTTCCGTGCAAGAGTTGTCGGGTCCGAGACCTTGTCTGTCACAAGGTAGAGGCTGTCGTGTTTACTGAAAAAGTCGTTTATCATCTGTGCCGTGAGCGGTGTGTAACGGTTGTGTATGCGACGCTCGGCAAACTGCGCAGCTGTCGGCACGCTGTCGCCCCATTGGCCATACCCTGTAATATTGTTGAATTCCTCCCAAGAATGAGCGGCCACAAGCACGCTGTCGCTGGTCAGCAAAAGGTCGAGTTCTATATATTTATATCCACGCGAGACTGCCTGTTCAAGAGCTTCGAAAGAATTTGTATATACATTACCATCTATCTCACCACCTGCGTGCGCAATCAGTTCTGCACGCAACACCGTCTCCTGAGTAACGCAGGAGAAAAGCAACGGCAAGAACAATAGACATATATACTTTTTTATCATATTGGAGCACACATATTCTCAAGGAAAAGAAGTTCTTCACCCTCGAAGTAAGGAGCAAGCCTTTCAAACACCATTGAGTGATAAGCATTAAGATAGGAGCGTTCATCGGCGCCGAGCAATTCGGGGATTATCGGCGTTGTGTCTATCGGGCATATTGTCAGAGGCTCAAGAGTGTAAAATACTCCAAACTCACTCTCGCTGTGTGGAGTTACAATCATTGTATTCTCGATTCTTATTCCATAGCGTCCGGCTTTGTATAACCCGGGTTCGTCAGTAACGGTCATTCCCGGTTGCAGGGGTGTCGGAACGTTGTTCATTCGTATCTGATGCGGGCCTTCGTGTACATTAAGATAGTGCCCCACGCCGTGTCCTGTGCCGTGCAGGTAATTTTCGGACGCTCGCCACAGCCATTGGCGTGCAAGTACATCGAGCTGCGTTCCGCAAGTTCCCTTTGGAAACACTGCCTGTGCAAGGGATATATGTCCGCGTAGAACTCTCGTGTAGTCCTCTTTTTGTTCCTGCGTTAGTTTGCCGAGCGGGATTGTACGAGTAATATCAGTCGTTCCGCACAGGTACTGACCACCACAATCGAGCAACAAGAAACCTTCGGGTTTAAGCAAGGCATTCTCCTTTTGTGTTGGTTCATAGTGCACGATGGCCGCATTAGCGCCATAGGCTGCAATGGTCGCGAAACTCAGTCCCTTGAATGTTGGGTCAACACGACGCAAAGAGGTTAATTTCTCGTCGACATCAAGTTCACGGATATCGCCATTCTCTACTGCGGGTTTTAACCAATATAATAATTTTACCATTGCGACTCCTTCGCTTATCATTGCTCGCCGAAAGCCTTCAGCCTCGACGCTGTTTTTAACAGCCTTCATTCCCGCTACTATAGAATCGCCAAATATTGCTTTTTCCCCTACGGCAAGACCTATAGCCGCATTGCATTTGGTTGGCTGCAAAAGCAACGTTGCCTTGCTGTAATTGGAAAGTGCCTGCCACACCGCATCGTATGGTGCTGTTAATATTCCCTGCGATTGCAGATAAGACACCACCTCGTCTGTAAGTTTTTTGCTATCGATGTAAAGCACAGCGCTATCAGTCGTTACAAGCATATAAGCAACAAGGACCGGATTGTAATCAACATCGCCTCCTCGTAGGTTCGTGAGCCACGCAACCTCGTCGAGCATTGTAACGATGGTTCCATCTATGCCTTTGGCCGACATCAGCTTGCGCAGACGCTCAATCTTGCTCGACGCGCTCTCGCCGGTAATATCCGAAGGAAGAATCTGCGCCATTGAAAGAGGCAATGAAGGACGGTCACTCCACAATTCGGCAAACGGGTCGTTCGAGAGCTCTAATATTATACCTTTATTATTAAACTCTTTGCGCCACATATCCACCTCGACAACCGTACAAACAGTTGCATCGACACCCACAACTGCTCCACCCTGCATATTACTACAAAGCCAGTCTGTAATAGAAGGAGTGTCGGCAAGGCCGTCTTTCATCAACTCAATACCGGTGCCGCAAAGTGCTTTGTCAGCGGCAAGCCAATAGCGTGAGTCGGTCCACAGCAATGCCTTTTCAGGAGTAACGACAACTGTTCCCGCCGAGCCGTCGAAACCCGACACCCACTCTCGCGCCTTCCAGCAGTCTGCAACATATTCGCTGCTATGAGGATCGCTGCTGACAACAATGAATGCATTATATCCTTTCTCGCGCATAAAATTGCGCAGTTTCTTAATTCTATCAGTAATAATATTCTTCATAAATCGAATTTTAACAAACACCTTTCGCGAAGATAGCACAAATTATTCAAAAAACATATAAATACCTTTGCTTAATATATTATCGCAAAAATGGGTTACTTTTAACAAAAAGTTGCATTTAAAATAAAAATAGTTATATTTGCAAAATCTCTGATTAAACATATTACATTATAAGACAACACATTTACTATGAAAAGGATATTATTTATTGCATTAGCGCTCTTTTGCACAATGAGTTCAAGAGCTCAGGAGGATAATAGTGACAATTTCGATGAGATAATCAACGAATTCAACCAGGAGTTCGAAGAGTTCCGCAAACAGGCCATTGAGGAGTATGACAAATACGAGGCAACGATGATTGCCGAATACAACCGTTACCGCAAGTCGATAGGTGCTGTCTGGGGAAATGACAATACAGCCGAGGATACCCGCACCGAGTGGGTCGAGTACAGCGACGACTTCAAATCGCGTTCGGTTGTCGATTTTGACGAAGGTAAAATCGAGGTTGAGGTTGTGCTTGATGATGTAAACGAGACCGACTCTGTAGAAATTCAAAAAAAACTCACCGATGCTATTGAAAAAATGCTGACAAGCCAGGGTAGCACCTGTCCATACAAATCGCAAGTCGACGAGCGCAAGCCCCTTAGCAATCGTCCCATTCTCGAAGGACTTGTCGACCTTTCTCAATACGAAATTGAGAAACTGAATGCCAAGAAACTTGATTCATTACACCGCGAAGAAGAGAAACGAAGACTCGAAGAGCTTAGAAAGAAGGACGAAGAGGCTGCACAAAAAATTCTTGAAGCAGTAAAGAAGAAGAGAGCCGAGCGAGAAGAGCAAAAGGCAAAAGAGCTTGCCGAGAAAAACGAGAAAGAAAAAAAGGCTCACGAACAGGCTGAAAAGCAAAATGCCAAAAGCGCTAAAGAGCAAGAAGAGGAGGATATGAAGCGCATTCTTATGGCTATAAAAAAACAACGCCAGCAAAAAGAAACAGAAACAGGAAGAAACAAAGAAAGGTCAGGAAAGGAAAGATATATAGCAAAGAACATTGCTAAACAGAGTAAAAAGACAACAAGCACAATAAAAGGCAATGACAATAAAGTGCGCAAGGTTGTAAAAGTCGAGATGGCATTAGTGAGCGACAATCTTTCTAAAAGTGCTGCACTTTATAAAGACTATGTAAAGGAATATTCTCAAAAATTCCAGATTGAGGAGCCTCTCATCTATGCCGTAATGGAGCAAGAGTCACGCTTCAACCCAAAAGCCAAAAGCCACATTCCCGCATACGGTCTTATGCAGCTTGTGCCACGTTCGGGAGGTCTTGACGCATACCGCTACGTTTACAAACGCGACCAAGTGCCGACAAGCAGTTACCTTTACGTTCCCCATCAGAATATTGAATTAGGAACAGCCTATCTTAGAGTGCTTATGAACCAATTTAAAAATGTCACCGACCCTAACTGCCGTCGTCTTTGCGTGATTGCAAGTTACAACACCGGTGCCGGAAACGTAAGCAGAGCCTTTACAGGTAACACAAATATTAAAAAAGCGATTCCGCTGATAAACAATTATAGCTACGACGAGCTATACAGGCATCTGTCAACCCGTTTAAGCACCAGTGAAGCGCGTAACTACGTAACAGGAGTTTCAAAAAGACGCGAGAAATACTTGAAATAATAACCCACACAGTGTTATTCAAAATAAAGTGTGCAAAAGCACACTTTATTTTTTTTTGGACAGTTATGTTATCTGCCGGCAAACGAACGTTTCAGGTCCTGTGAAATATTTATTATAAAATCACCCATTCGCTCAAGTTCGTTCATTATATCCATATAATAAACACTTGTCTGGTAATTTTTTCCACCATTCTCAATCTCTTCAATTTCAGAATCACGCAAATTATTTCTTAATGTATTTATATGTTCCTCTGCGTTGTATGCGTTCGAAATATCAGCAAGAGCACCATTATGCGCTGCTTTAAGATTATCAAGCATAGCTTCGTATGCCCTATCGACAGAATCGACCAAATCTTCAAGATTTTTGATTGTTGCAGCATCAAAGCTTTTCTTGTGAATATTCTTGCGTGAAAGAATACGACTGATAGCCTCTCCCGAATCGCCTAAAGACTCAAGTTCGCCTATTATCTTATACATTGCCTTTACTTTAACAGAGGTGGTCTCGCTTATATCGCCGGTTGACACAGCATTCAGAAACGCCGCAATCTCATAGTCTATTCTGTCGGAAATCTCCTCATACTTAACCAGTTTAGCACGAAGTTCTTCGAACTTGTCAGGATTATTCTCACCAATAGCCATCTTTGCATATGAAAGTCCTTTTCTTGAAATTTCGGCAAAATGAATTATCTCGTTGAAAGCCTGCTCCGTCGCAAGTTCAGGTGTTGCAAGAGGACCGGCAGATATATACTTTAAGCGGAACACATCACTATCCTGTTTCTTGGGCGCCTTAACAATCCACACAACTGCTTTTTCTATATACTTTATAAACCAAATAAGAATTAACGTATTTATTGTATTAAACAATGTATGCAGCATCGACAGTCCATAAAGTGCCGCTGTACCCTCGGGCGAAACGGAGGTGGTGACAGAAAAGCCTTCTGCTGCAGGATTTGGCAAACCGAAAAATTCTATTAAACAGCCCACCAATGCGAGAAAAGGCTTGAAAAAGAGCAACGCCCATACAACTCCGAAGAGATTGAATATTGTGTGTGACATTGCAGCTCTCTTAGCTTGCGTATTTCCCACAGCAGCAGCAATATTTGCAGTAATGGTCGTACCGATATTCTCGCCCAGCACCATTGCGCACGCCATATTAAACGGTATCCAGCCCATACTAAGCATTATAAGAGTAATAGCCATTGTTGCTGATGATGACTGTAATACTAAAGTAAGCAGAGTTCCAAATACCAGAAATATCAATACCGAACCAAAGCCGTGGCTCGACCAGCTCTTCACAAAATCAAGCACCTGTGGAGTTTCGTTTAAATCAGGAACCGACTCTTTCATAAAAGAGAGACCAAGGAAAAGAAGCGAGAAACCAACAATAAGCTCGCCAATATTCTGACGTTGGTTCTTTTTTGAGTTTGAGAACAGGAATCCCAAAGCCATAAGCGGTATGGCCAAAATTGAGATATCGGCCTTGAACCCCAACCACGATACAAGCCACGCTGTGACAGTAGTACCAATGTTCGCGCCCATAATAACACCTATGGCCTGCGCAAGCGTCAATAACCCTGCATTAACGAAACTGACAACCATTACTGTAGTTGCCGATGAAGACTGTATAATAGAGGTTATTCCAAGCCCGGTCATAACCCCCTTGAACGGATTAGAGGTCATTGCCGAAAGAAAACCTCGCAGTTTGCTACCCGATGCCTTTTGTAGTCCGGAGCTCATTAGGTTCATTCCGTAAAGAAACATTCCTAACGCTCCTAAAAGTGTAAAAACCTGAAGAATTCCCATAAACAATATTATTTAATTAGTTTTTCAACATCTTCTATTTTATGTTCATACACCTTTGAACAGACTTCATATTGATATGAAACATACTCAAACAACTGAAGGTAAGCCTTACCCGTTTTTTTTCCATAATAAAACTCCAGTCTAAGGTGCTCGCCTTTTCCCTCTTGAGATAAATCTATAGCTCGAGGTGCTGTTTCCACGGCCGACAGGATTGCAGCCCTCATATTGCCTGGAAATGTAAATATTTTTCTCACATACCTTTCTCCACTTTCCAAGTCTTTATATTCACTCTTCAAGAATAGCAGAAAAGCGAATCCTGTTACAATTAAAACATATCCCCCCATATTAACAGCTACTATCTCAGGAATATATGTTAGAAGAATGCCAACAACGACAAATAAAATCGATATAATTAAATCTTTTACAGAGCATACTCTGATGAATCTTTTTTCCATAATCTATAATAATTTAGTTCTACAATGCGATTGCTTACGGTATGTGCATAACACATACCGCGACTAATTTCCACAAAAGAAAATGTCGCGTAATAATTAAATTGTAGAATGTCGCTAAATAAGAAGTTTACCAAGCCTTATCAACCGTTGAGCAGGCCTGATAAACGTTGAATGAATGGTTGTAGATTCGTTTTGAGCAAAATTACCGATACCTGTATTTATACATTTACAGGCTTTTGTAAATTCAAAATTGATTTTTTGTACATAATTTGTTCTTCGCGCAGTACCTTGCAGGTGAACAATATTTGAACAAGATATTTGATGCTGAAGCGAAAGAACCGAGCAAAGAGTATATGAATCAAGAGAATCCGTTACCTGTTCTTGTTGCAAAAGATTAACACGATTGTCTTTAACTGCAGAATGTAAATTTTCTCCACAGCCGACAATTGCAACCACAGTCAGCAACAACGGAACGATATATTTCAGCAGTTTTTTCACTCTTTTAGCATATTTCAATTCATTGCAAATATAGCAAAAACGAGCGAAATAATATCAAGCTTGCTTGAATATTTCAAAGCGAGTGCAGTAAATATTCGATGTTTACATCAAATATAGCAACAAACGAGCGAAAAATATCAAGCTTGCTTGAATATTTTCACAGCGAGTGCAGTAAATATTCGATGTTTACATCAAATATAGGAAAAACGAGCGAACCAACGGTCGCCGCCCGCAGGAGCCAAAGGCAAATAATATCAAGCTTGCTTGAATATTTCAAAGCGAGTGCAACATATATTCGATGTTTACATCAAATATAGCAAAAACGAGCGAACCAACGGTCGCCGCCCGCAGGAGCCAAAGGCAAATAATATCAAGCTTGCTTGAATATTTCAAAAGCGAGTGCCAAACACATTCACCGTTATTGCAATCAAACGTTTTTTGTCAATATATATTAACAAAGAGATTAACAATATAAAAGCAGAAAAAAACGCCAAAATAGTTGGAGATAAATTCCACTCTTAATCAACCAACAATGACGTATGCAGCATACCTGCTATTTGGGGTTACCGGTGACAGATTCAAATATCCCGAAACAATGCGACCGTCGCGCAGCAACAAGGGGTATTTCTTTTTGTTGTGTAAATGCGCAACATAAGCCTCTCCGCTTTTTTTATAGAAAGCGACCTTATAAATACCCTCTCTCCCTCCAACTACGTAACGGTCGTAAAAGAGACGCGCAACCATTCCCATATTCATACGGAGATTAAGTTCCATACAAGGATTAAGACGCAACTTTTCCCCATCGCTGTAAATCATCATATCCACGCCTAAATACCCAACATAACCACAGCCTTTGAGCAGTTCAAGAAGAATCTCGGAGAGTCTTGCTTTTACAGTTTGCAGGTGATTTTTTGGAATATACTCGGCAAGCACAGTTTCAATAGCATTATCTGTTGCGAGCCAATTACCCGAATAAGCGCCTTTCTCACTCTCAAAGAGTGAATATCCAGCAAAAGTAACAGACGAGCCATCGTAATAGAACTCCATTGCAAACTCCCGAAGCGCATCAAGATACTCCTCGCACACTACCCCGCCTTGCCGACGTATAACACCTTTACAGAAATTGGCAACAGGGGTCTCCAAGCGACCAATTCCCCACGCAATACCCTTTCCGCTACCCGACCACGGTGCTTTTATAACGCATCGCGGCCTTTCGTTCACAAAATCGGCAACATCGGCAATGTGTGTAAGGTAACGAGGCAATGGAGGGGTCTCTATTCCACTTTCACGCAAGGCCTTGAGTATGGAAATTGAAGTGAGCCTGTTAGACAGGTGTCTTATTGCGTCAACATTTGCATCAGGTGGCAAAAGTTCTTTATTAAAGCCCATTGCCTTGAAACGCCTTACCACCTGAACGCTCCAGCCCCAAGGAATAAGTGCCTCCACCTTACCGGAGTCAATGTCATAAGGTTTCGCAATATTAAACAGCAATGAACACTCTTCATTAAACAATGTATGCAAAGTGTCGGGCAAAAGAACTGCATCATTGCCGTTTGCAAACCACACAGGCAACGACGCGAGGTCGTATGCTATAGTTGTTGCAGCCGGAGGAGGGCAATAGTTTGCGTTTCCATCGGCAAGTGCAAGGTCATTTTCCGGATTAAAAAGGTGTATTTTCACACAAAATGAAGTTTGTAGAAATAAAAAAGCCTTGCAACGCAAGGCTTACCGGGTGGTTGATGGGATTCGAACCCACGACATTCAGAACCACAATCTGACGCTCTAACCAGCTGAACTACAACCACCATATTGCTTTCGTTCCCAAAAGCGATGCAAAGGTATGAATATTCTTTAGATTTTCCAAGCAAACAAGGCTCTTTTTTTTACTTGCACTAAAGTTTTTTTGCAATAATAGCGTTTTTACTATTGTCAAACACTTGACACCCTATTTTTAAGATTAAAAGCACCGCCACGGCAGTGCTTTTAATCTTATAGAGTAATATTACTCAGCCTTTGCTGCACGGCGAATACCGCGTTTCTTTGCTACAGGAGCCTCTGCCGACTTCTCTTGTTGTACGCCTGCAAGTTCAGGGTCAATCATAATGCGACCGCAGTTCTCGCAAACAATAATTTTCTTTCTCATACGAATATCCATCTGACGCTGGGGTGGAATCTTGCTGAAGCAGCCGGCACAAGCGTCGCGCTCGACATAAACAATACCCAAGCCGTTGCGCGAGCTTTTGCGAATACGTTTGAATGACGCAAGAAGGCGTGGCTCGATATTAAGCTCAAGGTCGTGAGCCTGCTCGCGGAGTTTCTCCTCTTCGGCTTTAGTCTCGGCTACAATATCCTCGAGCTCAGCTTTCTTCATCTCCAAATCCTTTGTACGCTCGTCGAGAAGCGCAGTTGAACGCTCAAGTTCTTCGTTTTTCTGCTGTTCCTGCTTTCTTGCGTCGTTTATCTTCTTCTCGTCGTGCTCAATAACAAGGCGATTGTACTCAATCTCTTTGTTAAGAAGGTCAAACTCGCGGTTGTTGCGAACATTCTCCTGGTCGGCAGTGTACTTCTCGATATTGCGTTTAGACTGCTCCATCTCCTCGCGGAAACCTACCACATTCTCGCGTATAACCTTAATTTCGTTGTTTATATTCTCGATACGTGTTCCAAGACCAACAATTTCGTCCTCAAGGTCCTTGACTTCAAGAGGAAGTTCACCACGCAGAATCTTAATTTTGTCAATCTGCGAAAGAATTGTCTGCAACTCGTAAAGGGTCTTCAGTTTTTCTTCAACTGTGTACTCAGATGGGTCTTTCTTTGCCATTTTTGTCTATTTTAAAAGTTAATGATTTTATAAATAACATAGAGGGTTTGTATTGACCGCGGTCTTTGCGACCTTTAGCGTCGGGAACTCTCTATTCAGAATCTCCAGGAAAATATCCATTGTATATTGCTCGCTCTCGTAGTGTCCAATAACAGCCATCAGCATAGAAGGAGCGTAGTTGAACAAGTCGTGATAACGCGCTTCGCCTGTGATGTAGACATCGGCACCGGCGTTCATCGCAGCCTGAGCAAACGACCCTCCGGCTCCACCGCAAAGAGCAACTTTTTTAATAACCTTGCCAGTAGGCTGCGTATGCGCCACGCAACCGACATTGAATGTTTCTTTGAGTTTTATAAGGAACTCTGTTTCGCCACACTCTTCGGGCAGTTCGCCGACAACTCCGGTACCCACGCTGTCCCAGCTATTCTTCAATGGGTATATATCGAAGGCCGGTTCCTCGTACGGGTGTGCACAGAGCAACGCTTTTACAACCTTGCTTTTCAGGTACGACGGCATTATGGTATCAATGCGCACCTCCTCCTCTTTATGCAGTTCGCCTACCTCGCCACAGAAAGGAGAGCACCCCTCCCCTGCTTTAAAAGTACCATAACCCTGTACATTATAACTGCACGAACTGTAATTTCCGATACTGCCGCAACCGGCCTCAAACAAAGCCTTGCGCACAGCATCAGCGTGCGACAGGGGAACGTAGACCGACTGTTTCAGCAGAGAATCTTCCTTCGGCAACAGTATGCGCACGTTTTTCAGACCTATTTTATCGGCAATACGGAAATTCACGCCCTGTGGAGCATTGTCCATATTTGTATGCGCCGAATAGATTGCAATTCCGCCGGAGAGGGCTTTTATTATGCAGCGTTCGACATAATTGCAGCCGGTGATGCGCTTGAGTGGTTTAAAAAGTATCGGGTGATGCGACACAATAAGATTGCACCCCGACGCAACAGCCTCGTCGACGACGGCTTCTGTCACATCAAGACACAATAAAACCCCTGTAACTTCCGCTTCCGGTAATCCAATCTGCAATCCGGAATTATCAAAATCGTCTTGCAGCGGCAGAGGCGCGAACATTTCAAGGGCTGACGCTATATCCTTTATCTTAACCAAAATGATACAAGGTTATTTCAAGTGCGAAGGTACGCTTTTTTTTGAACAAAAGCAAGCGTTGAGCGTAAAAATAGAGAAGCGGGAGCTATGCAGCACATAACTCCCGCTTTAAATAGTAAAAAAGAACTGATTATCGTCCTATTTTCTCGCAAGCCGCCTTTATCTGGTCCAATGCCTTTTTGAGTGTTGCGCGCGGACAACCAAGGTTCATACGCATATAACCCGAGCCCTCTTCTCCGAACATCGCGCCGTCGTTCATACCGACCTTTGCCTCGCGAATAAAGAAGTTCACAAGTTCGTCGTGCGGAAGCCCCAAGCCTCGCGCGTCAAGAAAGACGAGGTACGATGCCTGAGGACGAATCATACCCATCTGAGGAAGATTCTCTTTCAGATACTGCTCCATAAAGTCGATGTTTCCTTCGACATACTCAAGCATCTGTTCCAACCACTCATCGCCTTGTTCATAAGCTGTTGCCACCGGGCCTGTTGCAAAAAGGTGTGCGGTATCGAGCTCGCTACGGCGCAAAAATTCGTGATACTGCGCACGTATAGTCTCATTCTGTATAATATGGTACGAACTTTTAAGACCGGCAATGTTGAAAGTCTTGCTTGCCGCCATAAAGGTAATGCAGTTGTTTTTTGCACACTCCGATACCGACGCAAAAGGAATATGCTTGTACCCCTTGAGAGCCATATCGCAATGAATCTCGTCGCTGATCACAAGCACGTTGTTTTTTGCGCAGATATCAGCCATTTTCACAAGTTTCTCTCTTTTCCAGACACATCCACCGGGATTGTGAGGGTTGCAGAGAAGGAATAATTTACAACCTTTTATCTTCTCCTCGAAATCGGCAAAATCGACCTCAAACTGTCCGTTAACGAGCTTTAAAGGATTGAGAACGAGCGTACGTTCAAGGTCGTGTGTAACGTGATGATAAGGGTGATATACAGGCGGCTGAATCAGCACCTTATCTCCAGCAGATGTAAAGCACTGGAGCGCGAATGAGATTGCGGGAACAATTCCGCCTACAAAGCCAATCTCTTCGGGCTGAATCTCCCACTGGTGGTGACGCGCCACCCAGTTTTTAATAGCAGGCTTCCAGCGGCTGCACTGGTATGTGTAACCAAAGACCTCGTGGCCGATTCTCTTGCGCATAGCATCGACAATAAACGACGGGGTTTTAAAGTCCATATCGGCAATCCACATTGGCAGAATCTCTTCGGTGCCGAACATTTCCTTTACATTGTCATACTTTAAACAATCCGTGTGCTTACGCGGAATAATTTCATCGAAATTGTACTTCATTTGTCCTATTTTATTTCTGTTCAATCTTTTTAATCAATGGCAGCTTCTGTCAAATGCTTTAAAGCACCATTTTCTTGTAGTTCATCAGCTGTGCCTGCTACAAGCCTACCGTCCGAAACAACCCATAATCTATCCGCCATTGCGATGGCAAGTTCAAGGTCGTGTGTCGAGAGCAGCACAGCCTTTCCCTCCTCTACCGCAAGTTTTTTCAGCGTACGCAGCAGACGCACTCTGCTTGGGTAGTCCAAGAAAGCCGAAGGTTCATCAAGCAACAGCAACTTTGTCTCTTGTGCAAGAGCCTTCGCTATCATACATTTTTGTTTCTCGCCATCACTTAGCGTGTGAAACTCTTTATCAACAAGCGAGATAACCCCCATTCGTTCAATGGCGCTTTCCACAGCTTTATTATCCTCTGCACTAAGCGTTCCCAAAAAGTTCGTATAAGGGATTCTGCCAAGCGACACAAGCTCGCGCACCTTCATATTCGCTATCGGCGAGGTATCTGTAAGCACCACTGCCGTCAGTTTCGCAAGGTCGGGCATCGTGAATTTGTCTATATCGACGCCATTGACTGCTATCTTACCCGACAACGGTTTATGGTAGGCGGCTATCGTGCGCAGCAACGTCGACTTTCCCGACCCGTTCCGTCCTATCAGCGCCACAAGCTCACCCTCGCGCAACGAAGCGTTTATTCCGTCAACAACAGCAATGTCCCTACTCTTGTTTCTGTAACCAACCGCAAGGTTTTCTATTTCAAGTACGGTATTGCACATCACGTTTTTTTATTGTTCCTCGGACGCAAAGGCGTTTATACAGCTATTATTCAGCCCACTCTTTAAGTTGATCAAGTATCTCGTTGCGCATATCCTCGGGCATATTGAGAATGCGTGCAGTGTGGCTTCCGCCGGGCTGTATATAAACTTTTATATTCTTCTTATTACGGTCGCGCAACCAAGTGATTCCGCTTGCTGTCCAAGGGTCAACCTCGCCATATATAAGAATCATTTTGGGGTCATTTTCGGTATAGTAATCTGTCACAAAGCGATAGTTGGAGTCGTCAAACTCAACATCGGCAAACTCTTCGGGCAGAAGCACGCGTTTAAGGTAACCTTCTACATCATCGGCGTTCAGATACTTATGGAAAGGTTCAATGTTATAACCATAGTATCCAAAATCCTTTACTGCCTGCACAAAGAATGACTCTATCTTATTTTCGGCAGCAAAGTAATCGGGTCCACACATCTTTATAAAATAATCAAGAACAACCGAATCTTCGGCGTCGAGTGCCGGAATTGTGCTTACGGGTGTACCCCACTGCCACATAGAGAACTGATATTCAAGCACCAATAAATCGTATATTGTAGATGTGGGTACGCGGAATGTAAGATTATTTTCACGACAATACTCCTCGAACATAGGCAACAATCGCTCTTTACGTTCAAAAAGCTCTATCTGGAAGTTTCTAATGGCGTCTCGATTCTCTTTCGTTGACACACGCTCAAGGAACGATTCGTGACGGCCGTCCTCAACCGCGCCGCTCAAAGGACCAACGTACGGAACCGAAAAATCAAGGTCTTCGGGATAATAAGCGCGCAAGAAAATAGATGTCGAACCGCCCTTGCTTATGCCGGTAGACGCCCATTTTCCTGTGTAATAAGGCCTAAAAGCTGTGATAATCCTGTGATAATCTTCCATAGAGTTTGCAATGGTCAGATAATCCCAGTTGCAAGGTTCGGGAGTAGACTCAAGAAAATAGCGGTACTCTACAAATATTATGTTTGCATCGAGAATGGTTGTCAGCTCCTCGCGGTATTTAGGGCTGTTAAAGGCATAATCGCCACCGTAACCCTCAGTAACGAGCACCACAGGACGGTCGAAACCGCGATGCCCCAGCATAACGCGTTGTTCAAAGGTTCCGGCCTCGGGATTGTGAGGGTCGAGCAACTGAGTGAATTTCAAGAGATAGTACTGGCGTGTTGTGTCGGCCTTCTCAATCTCCTTGAAACTTGCAACATTCTCAATTTTCTTGAGCATCTTTTTAACGTCCTTGCTCTGCGCGTTTACAAAGAGTGCAACAAAGAGAAAAGACAGGAATAACTTGAATCTCATATACTTAACATTATTTTATTTAATCTTTTTCACAAGCAGCGTAATATACACGCATAATATTTTACAAAATTAAGCAAAGTTGGGCGCAATACAAAATTATTGCCGTTTTTTATACTTCAAATAGGGCTAATAGTTCAAACAAAGAGCAATGAATATCTATTTTCGACTAATGTCAATACAGCAACTTTTCCGATGACTACAAATGCTATTTTTGTGACAAAAAACAGAAAAAGCAATGAAAAAGAACAAAATTATTTTCAGCACTTCCGGCGGTGCTCCGGCCTTGCGCCTGCTGACAGAACTTTTCGACAACTTCGGGCACGACGACATTAGCCGTATGGCCGCACAGATAGCGGCTGCGTGCAGAAAAGCTCGCACCGAAATTATAGCTACCGAAAATGAAGAAGGTTGGGCTTTTGAGGGCAACACAGCAAAAAGCATTCTCTTCGAGGGCGACACAATAGTACTCGATGCCGATAACGTAAGCATAGAAAATAACGTTTTAATAATATCACAATGGCAACTATAAATAAAATAAGAATTGGGGAGACCACTTACGACATTATGCCCAAGCTTGGCTACGGCCTGCAGCTTGGTACCGAGATTGAAACTTCAGATAAAATTTTCGTAAACATTGGCAAGGCCACAGCCGACGACGACAGTCTGCCCGAAACAGGCATAAGCATCACTAATTTAGGATTCTGCATAAACAGAAATAAGTTTACAAATTTCCTCAAGGCATTGGGGTTTAAAACTGAATAATATGGTCAGCATTATAATTACAGCCTACAATGTAGAGGATTATATCGAGCGTGCAATTCGCTCAGCCTGCGCGCAAACATATAAAGATATTGAGATTATTATCGTTGAGGACTGTTCAACCGACGGTACACGAGACGCGCTTACCACCATAAACGACCAACGTGTCAGAATTTTGTACAACCGCACGAACCAAGGCGCCGGTGCCTCGCGCCGACGCGGCATAGAAGCAAGCAAGGGCGACTATATACTCCTGCTCGACGGCGACGATTACATTTGTGAGAATTTCATCGAATCGCTCTATATAAAGGCTGTGGAACACAATGCCGACATTGTGAGTGGCGGGGTAACGATAGTACACCGAGACGGCTCGTGGGAGGCAACAGCGCCCGGCGAGAGTGTAGTCGAAGGGATTGACAAGATACACAATTTCGGGCGCGAAAAGGTTGTCTTTATGAATAACAAGCTCATACGCCGCTCGCTTCACGAACAAGTACCATATTGCACCCGCCGTTACATTGAGGACACTCCGGTGATTATCCCAATGCTCGCCTTAGCCAATAAAGTCGTATATACAGGCAACGCCGGGTATCACTACCGAATGCACGACAAAAGCCTCACGCATACCTCAACGCCAATAAAGAGCGCACTGTTCAAGGCTTTGTGCGCCGAAGACCTTATTACATTCTTCGAGCAACACAACAGCGACACGCTGCACGAACTACACCTCGGCGAGGGGTATGCAAACTGCATAGAGCTATTAAAGGAGTGCCGCCCCACCCCCGAGAGCGTCAGACCATTCGCCGACGAATGGATTGAATTTACCACAAAGATGATTGCGAGACTGGGAGAATAACTGTAACATTTTTATTGCATCTTACACAACGCACCCCGGCGGGAACATAAAGCACGCAACGGTTATAATCTCATTAAAAAAAAACGAGCCCAGCCATGGCTGGGGTCTATTCTCTATGCCCTGTTTTTCAAGAGCACACCTTTTTAATATACAGGATTAAGGTTGTTGCGCTCAATATCCTTGAAATAGTTTACTGTGCCAACCTTAAGTTCTGCTGTCGCAGCATCGTCGCAAACGATGATACCACTCTGGTGCATCTGAAGCACGCTGATTGTCCACATCTGTGTAACGCTACCCTCAACTGCGTGATAGAGAGCCTGTGCCTTGTTGTGACCGTTAACAAGGATAAGCACCTCTTTAGCGTCCATAACTGTACCCACACCCACGGTAACTGCTGTCTTGGGCACTTTGTTGATGTCATTGTCAAAGAAACGCGAGTTTGCAATGATAGTGTCGGTTGTCAAAGTCTTGATACGTGTGCGTGAAGCAAGTGATGAACCCGGCTCGTTGAACGCGATGTGGCCGTCGGGGCCGATACCGCCAAGGAAGAGGTCGATACCACCGTAAGACTTGATCTTCTCCTCGTAGCGAGCACACTCGGCAACCAAATCCTCAGCATTACCGTTAAGGATGTTCACATTCTCTCTCTTAACGTCAACGTGGCTGAAGAAGTTGTTCCACATGAATGAGTGGTAGCTCTCGGGGTGCTCCTCGGGCAAACCGACATACTCGTCCATGTTGAATGTAACTACATTCTGGAAGCTAACAACACCCTTGTTGTAGAGGTTAATCAACTCCTTGTAAGTACCAAGGGGAGTACCACCTGTAGGCAAACCAAGAACGAAAGGTTTCTCGGCTGTAGGTTTGAAATCGTTGATCTTCTT
>JAZRFF010000013.1:0-24624 GCA_045661225.1 Bacteroidaceae bacterium
GTTGAGGGCTTCGCAACTCCCAAGCACCTCGTTAAAGAGGACGGCACACAGGCTGTTGCCGAGGAGAAACTCTCATTCAAGGTAATCGAGTTCAACAAAGAGGCTAAGAGAATTATCCTTTCACATAGCCGTATCTTCGAAGATGCAGCTAAGGAAGAGGAGAAGGCTGAGAAGAAGGCTGCTGCAGCTGCACGCAAGAGCAAGAAGGCTGAGGAGCAGGCTCCTGCAATCCAGAACCAGGCTGCTTCGACCACACTCGGCGACATCGACGCACTTGCTGCTCTCAAGAGCAAGCTCGAGGGTAAAGGCGAATAATTAAATTCCCACAATACCATTCGTAAAGGCTGCCAATTGGCAGCCTTTACTTTTTTACACGACGCTCTTGCATTTTAAATCGCTATTGCCTAAATTTGCCGGCAAATGGAACCATTTGAAGTACATATTCTCGGTTGCGGTTCGGCGCTGCCCACTACCCGCCATAATGCAAGTTCACAGATTGTCAGAATAGGCAATAAACTGTTTATGATAGACTGCGGCGAAGGCACACAGTTGCAGTTGCGCCGTGGACACATACATTTCTCATTCATAAACAACATTTTCATCTCGCACCTTCACGGCGACCACTGCTTCGGGCTCATAGGACTTTTGTCCACATTCGGACTGTTAGGACGCACGGCCCCATTGCACATACACGCCGATGCGATGCTCGAACAACTGATGAAGCCACAGATTGAGTTTTTCTGCAAAGGTATTAACTACCCTATCCACTTCCACAGCATAGACGCAAGCAAAAACCAAATAATATACGAGGACAACACCATAACCGTAGAAACACTGCCGCAAAAGCACCGTATCCCCTGTTGCGGATTCCTCTTTAAAGAAAAGCCAAAAAAACGCCATCTCATTGGAGACGTCGCTAATTTCTACAACATACCCGCATACGCCAGACAAGCAATAAAAGAAGGAGCCGACTACACAACTCCAAACGGAGAAACAATCCCCAACAACATACTGACACGCGATGCCGACCCGTCACGTAGTTATGCATACTGTTCGGACACACTCCCCTGTCACGAAAATACAAAATACATAAAAGAAGCAGACCTGCTCTACCACGAAGCCACATTCGCCGACAGCGAAAAAGAACGCGCAGCAATCACTCACCACAGCACAGCGCGGCAGGCTGCCGAAATTGCATTAGAAGCCGGTGTAAAACGTCTTATAATAGGCCACTACTCGTCACGGTACGACGACTGCGAGACACTGTTGCGTCAGGCCTCCGAAATTTTCCCCGATACAGCCTGCGCCGACGAAGGTGGAATTTTCATTATTCAATAATAAAGAAGCATTAAACCTTCTACCATAAAGAAAGTCAAAGCATAAAACATTGCGAATGGCAGAAAAAGAGTACAACGAGGAAAAGATAATCGAGCAACTCAAAGACAGCAGCAAAAAAGCCGCTGCCTTTTCTGCCATTGTCAAAAGACACAGCGAACAGCTATATTGGCACATACGCCGAATGGTACTGTTACACGACGACGCCAACGACCTTGTACAAAACACATTCCTAAAGGCGTGGAACAACATCGACAATTTCCGTGGCGACTCACGTCTATCGACGTGGCTTTACCGCATAGCCATAAACGAGACACTCACTTTCATTGCAAGAAACAACAATAACGCCATATCGCTGAACAGCCCCGAAGGCGCCATTGCCGAAACACTGGAAAGCGACGCCCATTTCGACGGCAACAGAGCCGACGCTCTTTTACAAGAAGCAATATCCCGGCTACCCGACAAACAACGTCTCATATTCAATATGAAGTACTTCGAGGAGATGCGTTACGACGAAATTTCCGAAATTCTGGGCACAAGCGTCGGAGCACTTAAGGCATCGTACCACATAGCAGTAAAGAAAATAGAGAATTTTTTAAACGACAAGAATTAAACCATTATAAAAAAATTGCATCAAATAAATGCAAGAGAAAAAGATGAGATTAGAAGATTGTAAATCGAAAAAGCCATTCACCGTTCCCAACGGGTATTTCAACGAGCTCAACAGGAACATTATAGAGGTTACAGCAAAAACCTCTAAGGAAACGGTCGCGCCAAAAAACAAGCTCAAGATTGGCAACATACTCCTTAGAATGAGCATCGCCGCAATGATTGTGGTAATATTCGCGATTACCCTGCAAGGGACATACATAATAAGTAACACCCAAAGACCAGGCAACATAATTGCACAAAGCCACTACAACACCGAAGATACAGAAATACTAATCGATGGCACTACCATTGACAGCGATTTTATAGACAAACTGTTTGAGAGTTACCCCATAGACGACTATACATTCTACTCATACTTGACCGAATACGAATAACCATCAAAAAAAAGCAATATATGACAACAACCATATTAAAACAAAGGACACCTGTGCATACAATAAGCAGAGCCATATTCACAGCCATACTTGTTATACTGTCATTCACCACAGCAATCGCACAAGAGCACACTCACGAAAACAGAAAGAGACACTTCTCGCCCGAGGAGTTTCAAAGCAAGCAAAGAAAGTATATTGCAAATAAAGCCGAACTAACCCCCGAAGAGGCTGACGCCTTCTTCCCAATTTTCTTTGAACTGCAAAAAGAGAAATTTCAACTTGAACGAGAGGCTCGCAAGGACATCAACAAGAAATTCGGCGAAAAGATGAGCGAAGAGCAATGCATTAAGTTCGTCAACAATATGGCAGACCTCAAGATTGAAATTGCAAAGTTGGAAAAAAAGTACAACGAAAAGTATCTCAAGGTAATATCGGCCTGCAAACTTATGCGCATACAAAAGGCCGAACATTCATTCCAACGCGACCTGATGAAAAAGATTACACGCAACCGCGATAATAAAAGAAAATAGTCGCCAACAGCATTCAGGCCTCGGGTACCCGAGGCCTGAATCTCTTTATTTCAAACACTTACAACCCTGTAAGTAATTATTTTCATCGGTCACCAACCACACCTGCATCAGCGACAGTCACTCACTCTTTTTTGCCTCGTTCCACAAACGGTCCATCTCCTGGAGAGACATATCGCCAAGACTGCGCCCTTGCGCAAGAGAATGCTCCTCGACATAATTAAAGCGTCTGCGGAATTTAGCATTTGTCAGTTCAAGAGCAGTGTCAAGATTCACGTCGTACAAACGCGCCGCATTAACAAGACTGAACAGCAGGTCACCAAATTCTTTCTCCATATTGACCTTATCGCCTTTTGCCATCTCCTGTTCAACCTCGGCAATTTCCTCGCGAACCTTACTCCAAACATCTTCTTTCTTTTCCCAATCAAAGCCCACGTTGGCAGCTTTTTCCTGCATACGATAAGCCTTTATGAGCGATGGCAACGAAACAGGAACACCGCTCAGCACACTCTTATTGCCACCCTTTTCAGCCATTTTAAGCTGCTCCCAATTTTTACAGACCTCGCCGGCCGTTTCGGCAACCGCAGTACCAAAGACGTGAGGGTGTCGATAGATTAACTTTTCACACAAACGGTCACACACGTCCTTCATATCGAACAGCTGCTTCTCACTAGCAATTTTTGCATAAAAAGCAATATGCAACAACACGTCGCCCAGCTCCTTGCATATATTCTGAGTATCGTCGGCCATTAACGCATCGCACAATTCAAAACACTCCTCAATGGTATTGGGACGCAAGCTCTCATTAGTTTGCTTTCTATCCCAAGGACATTTCTCACGCAGTTCGTCAAGAACATCTAAAAAACGACCAAAAGCAGCCAAAATATCTTCTCTCGTATGCATAATTTATTTTTTTTACGCCACAAAGATAAATAATTTAGAAATAAGAGTTAACTTTGCAGTTAACTAAATTTGAATAACTATATAAACTAAAATACTATGAGCTTAGCAAGCACCTACATACCCGCAGAGGTTGAAGAGAAATGGTACGCCTATTGGTTGAAGAACAATCTGTTCCATTCAGAGCCCGACGAAAGAGAGCCCTACACAATTGTAATTCCGCCCCCCAACGTCACTGGCGTGTTGCATATGGGACATATGCTCAACAACACAATTCAGGATATTCTTGTACGCCACGCGCGTATGCTCGGCAAAAATGCTTGCTGGGTACCGGGTACCGACCACGCGTCGATAGCCACAGAGGCAAAGGTCGTGAAGAAATTAGCCGGACAAGGTATAAAAAAGAGCGACCTCACACGCGAAGAGTTTTTAAAGCACGCCTGGGAGTGGACCGACGAGCACGGCGGCATCATCTTGCAGCAGTTGCGCAAGCTGGGAGCATCGTGCGACTGGGATCGCACATCGTTCACAATGGACGAGACACGCAGCAAGAGCGTCATAAAGGTTTTTTGCGACCTTTACAACAAAGGCCTCATCTACCGTGGTCTGCGTATGGTAAACTGGGACCCCAAAGCACAGACAGCACTCAGCAACGAAGAGGTTATATACAAAGAAGAAAAGAGTAAACTTTATTACTTGAGATACTACGTCGACGAAGCTGCCGGCAGTACCGACGGCGAAGAGGCAGGAGCAGTAACACTGGCTGCAAACGACGCATTCGACCCCACAGTGAAACATCAGGTACTGCACCGCGACGCCAACGGTCGTCGCTATGCGGTTGTTGCAACTACACGCCCCGAGACTATTATGGGCGACACAGCAATGTGCATCAACCCCAAAGACCCCAAGAACACCTGGCTCAAGGGTAAAAAGGTCATTGTCCCCCTTGTAAACCGCGTAATTCCGGTCATAGAAGATCGTTACGTCGAAATTGAGTTCGGTACAGGCTGTCTGAAGGTTACCCCCGCGCACGACACCAACGACTATATGTTGGGCAAGACTCACAATCTTGAAACAATAGACATTTTCAATGCTGACGCAACCATCAGCGAGGCTGCCGGTATGTATGTAGGCCTTGACCGTATGGAGGTACGCAAACTTATTGCAAAAGACCTTGCAGATGCAGGCTTGCTCGAGAAAGTCGAGGATTATGACAACAAGGTAGGTTACAGCGAGCGCAATGCCGACACCGCAGTAGAGCCACGCCTCTGTATGCAGTGGTTCCTGCGTATGCAACACTTTGCCGACATTGCACTTCCCCCGGTAATGGAGGAGCGTTTGAAATTCTACCCTTCAAAATACAAGACCACATACAACAATTGGTTGTCCAACATACAAGACTGGTGCATAAGCCGTCAGTTGTGGTGGGGACACCGCATTCCGGCCTATTTCCTTCCCACAGCCGAAGGCGCTGAAGAGAAATTTGTTGTTGCTGAAAGCCGCGACGAGGCACTCAAATTAGCTCATTCGATGCCCGGTTACGAAAATATAACAGCCGATGAGCTTCGTCACGATGAAGACGCTCTCGACACCTGGTTCAGTTCGTGGTTGTGGCCCATCTCGCTATTCAACGGAATTCTTGACCCAGGAAACAAAGAGATAAGTTACTACTACCCCACCAACGACCTTGTAACAGGTCCGGACATTATATTCTTCTGGGTAGCACGTATGATTATGGCCGGATACGAGTATCAGGGCGAAATGCCATTCAAAAATGTTTATTTCACAGGTATCGTACGCGACAAACTGGGCCGCAAGATGAGCAAATCGCTCGGTAACAGCCCCGACCCGCTCGACCTTATCGCACGCTACGGCGCCGATGGTGTACGTATGGGTATTATGCTGTCGGCACCCGCCGGAAACGACATTCTCTTTGACGAGAGCCTTTGCGAGCAGGGTCGTAACTTCTGCAACAAGATATGGAACGCATTCCGCCTTGTAAAAGGTTGGAGCGTAAGCAATGACATTGAGCAGCCCGAGAGTTCAAAACTCGCTATCAAATACTTTGCCGACACATTGGCAAAGTCGGCCGAGCAGCTCGAAGACCTATTCGGCAAATACCGTCTGAACGAAGCACTGATGAACGTATATTCACTCTTCTGGGACGAGTTCTCGGCGTGGTATCTCGAGATGATTAAACCCGCATACGGTTCTCCCATCGACGCTGCCACATACAACGCCACACTCGGCTTCTTCGACAGTCTGATGCGCCTGCTACACCCCTTTATGCCATTCATCACCGAGGAACTGTGGCAAAGCATATCGGAGCGCAAGGAGGGCGAGAGCCTTATGGTACAAAGCGTCAAAGAGCTTGCAAAGCCATACGACGGTTCATTCCTTGGCAACATTGAGACCTTGAAGGAGGTTATCGGTAACGTACGCGCTACACGTCAGCAGAAGAACCTTTCGCCACGCGAGCCTCTTGCACTGCAAATTGTAGGCGAGTCGCCCGTTGCAGGTCTTGAGAGCATACTTACAAAAATGGCTAATTTGACCTCTATAAACAATGTATCGACCCCCGACGACACAGCAGTATCGTTCCGCGTGGGCACCACAGAGTTTGCTATACCTATGGGAGCGCTCATTGACAAAGATGCCGAGATAGCCAAGATGCAAGAGGAACTTGCATACCACGAGAAATTCCTGAAGAGCGTCGAGGCTAAGCTCAACAACCCCAACTTTGTAAACAAGGCACCCGAAAAGATTATTGCCATAGAACGCAAAAAGCAATCCGACGCTACCGAGAAAATTGCAATGCTCAAGGAGAGCATACAAAAACTCTCAAAGTAAAAAGACGTATAAAGTCCGTGGCTTATGGAAGAGAAAAAGAATCTGACAATAAAAATCCTTGCAATAGTATCAGGGTGTCTTTTTGTGGGAATAATAATAACCGCAATAAGCCTCTTCAGCAGCAAGCAAGAGAGTGCAGCCATATTGCAGGAGAAAATTGAGATTGAAGAACTTGTAGCACTTGAGAAAGAAGAGATGATGAATGACCTGACAAAGGCGCAGACCGAATATCAGGAACTCATCGTCAAAATAAACAGTGACTCATTGCGTTTCAAGCTCGAACGTGAGCAGATGCGTACACAAGCACTGATAGAAGAGCTTGAGCGCACCAAAGCCACCAATTACGCCGAAATTACACGCTTGAAGAAAGAGTTGAAAACCTTGCGCGAGGTGCTAAAGGATTATACCCGTCAGATAGCAGAACTAAGTCGCGAGAATGAGTCGCTGAAGCAAGAGAACAGCGCTGTCAAGGCAAAATACAAGAGCGCTACTCAGCAAATAGACAACCTTGCCAGCGAAAAAGAAAAACTCAGCGAGAAAGTATCGTTAGCCTCACAACTCGATGCGACAGACATCAAGCTGACCCTTTTGCGCAAAAACGGTCGCGAGACCGAGAAACTCAAGAAAGCCCGTCAGATTAAGGTAGCATTTAACATTGCCAAGAACATAACCTCATCGACAGGCAACAAGGTAGCCTACATAAGAATTCTTCAGCCGGATATGGAGTCGCTACGCAAGAGCGAAGCAAACACCTTCGGTTACGAAAATCGCGAGATAACCTACTCTATGAAAAAAGAGTTTGAGTTTACCGGCGAGGCTACAAGTCTTGAAATGTTCTGGAACATTGAAGAGACACTTAAAGAGGGTGAATACAATGTATTTATCTTTGTCGACGGTAATATGATAGGTTCGGCAAAGGCAACATTTGAATAAAAAATTATGAAAAGAATACTTGTAACGGGAGGAGCCGGGTTTATTGGTTCGCATCTATGCGAACGACTGCTCAAGGACGGCAACGATGTCATCTGCCTCGACAACTACTTTACAGGCAGCAAGGACAACATACGCCATCTCATTGGCAACGACCACTTTGAGCTTGTACGTCACGACGTAACACAGCCCTACACAGCCGAGGTCGACGAGATATACAACCTCGCCTGCCCCGCTTCACCGGTACACTACCAGCACGACCCCGTCAAGACCATACAGACCTGCGTCATCGGTTCAATGAATATGCTGGGACTCGCCAAGCGCGTTGGCGCCAAGATTCTTCAGGCATCGACAAGTGAAGTATACGGCGACCCCAACATTCACCCGCAGGTCGAGAGTTATTGGGGTAACGTAAACCCAATCGGCATACGCTCCTGTTACGACGAAGGCAAACGTTGCGCCGAGACACTGTTTATGGACTACCACCGACAGAATGCCACCCGTATAAAGATTGTACGCATCTTCAACACCTACGGTCCTCGAATGAGCAAGAACGATGGGCGCGTAGTATCGAATTTCATTGTACAAGCACTGAAAGGAGAGAAAATAACCATATATGGAGACGGTAATCAGACACGCAGTTTCCAATATGTCGACGACCTTGTCGAGGGAATGATACGAATGATGGAGACCGGCGACAACTTTACAGGCCCTGTAAATATAGGCAACCCCGGAGAGTTCACAATGCTTGAACTTGCGCGCAAAGTTATTGAGCTTACCGGTTCAAGTTCCGAAATAATATTTGAACCGTTGCCACAGGACGACCCCCGTCAGCGTAAGCCCGACATAACCCTCGCTCACAACAGATTAGGAGGGTGGCAACCCACAATAAAGCTTGATGAAGGGCTGCAAAAAACCATCGACTACTTTAAAAGAATAGTATAAACAGAATATAATTTAAAACATAATAAAAGATGAATATTTTAGAACTAAGCGAACAGGAGATTGTACGCCGCGAGGCACTTGCCGAACTGCGTAACCTTGGCATTGAGCCATACCCCGCAGCAGAGTACCCCACCAACGCATTCTCAACCGATATTATTGCAGAGTTCAAAGACGATGCTGAGCCACGCGAAGTGTGCATTGCCGGCCGTATGATGAGCCGCCGAGTAATGGGTAAAGCCTCATTCATTGAGCTCCAGGACTCAAAAGGACGTGTACAGGTATACATCACACGCGACGACATCTGCCCGGGCGAGAACAAAGATGCATACAACGTACTTTTCAAACGTTTGCTCGACATTGGCGATTTTGTTGGTATCAAGGGATTCGTATTCCGCACACAAACCGGCGAGATAACCGTTCACGCAAAGGAACTCACAATACTTTCAAAGAGCATACGCCCCCTGCCTATTGTAAAATACAAAGACGGTGTTGCATACGACCGGTTCGAAGACCCCGAACTGCGTTATCGCCAGCGTTACGTCGACCTTGTGGTTAACGACGATGTTAAAGAGATATTCATCAAGCGCAACAAGATTTACAGTTCTATGCGCGAGTTTTTCAACTCGAAAGGCTATATGGAGGTCGAGACACCGGTGCTGCAGTCTATTCCCGGCGGTGCAGCAGCGCGTCCATTCATCACACACCACAATGCGTTGGATATACCATTGTACCTGCGTATCGCCAATGAGTTGTACCTCAAGCGACTGATTGTCGGAGGTTTCGAGGGCGTATATGAATTCTCGAAGAACTTCCGCAACGAAGGTATGGACCGCACACACAATCCCGAGTTTACCTGTATGGAGATATACGTATCGTACAAGGATTACAACTGGATGATGTGCTTTACCGAGCAGATGCTTGAAAAAATTGCACTTGACGTTAACGGAACAACCGACGTACAGGTGGGTGAGCACACTATCAGCTTCAAGGCACCTTTCCGTCGCGTGACAATGCTCGACTCAATAAAAGAGTTTACAGGATACGACCTCAACGGCAAGAGCGAAGAGGAGATTTTTGCAATTTGCAAGGAACTTAAGATGGAGGTTGACGAGACAATGGGCAAGGGTAAGCTCATTGACGAAATTTTCGGAGAATTCTGCGAGGGCAACTACATACAGCCTACTTTCATCACAGACTACCCCATCGAGATGTCGCCACTATGCAAGCGTCACCGCAACAACCCCGACCTTACCGAACGTTTCGAACTTATGGTAAACGGTAAAGAGCTTTGTAACGCATACAGTGAGCTTAACGACCCCATCGACCAGGCCGAGCGTTTCCAGGAACAGCTGCGCCTGAGCGAGAAGGGTGACGATGAAGCAATGTTCATCGACAAGGACTTTGTACGCGCTCTCGAGTATGGTATGCCCCCTACATCGGGTATGGGTATAGGAATGGACCGTCTGGCAATGCTTATGACCGGACAGACAACAATACAAGAGGTTCTGTTCTTCCCGCAAATGCGCCCCGAGAAAAAAGTGCCCAAGGACAATGCAGCAGCCTTCGCTGTTATCGGCGTGCCCGAAGAGTGGGTTCCCGTGCTTCACAAGGCCGGTTACAACCTTGTAAACGACCTGAAGGGCGGAAATGCACAGAAGATACAAATGGAGATTGGAGCCATCAACAAGAAATTCAAGCTCGGCTATACAACACCGTCGGTAAATGACGTTGCAGCGTGGGTCGAGAAATTAGGATAAACACTAAAGCTTATACTATGGAACTTTCCAACAAACAGGTTGCCATTATGGGCGGCGGCAGTTGGGCGACGGCAATAGCCAAGATTATTCTCAACAACGTCGACTCCATAAATTGGTACATCAGGCGAGACGACCGTATCGAGGATTTTAAACGTCTTGGACACAACCCGGCTTACCTATCGGCCGTAAAGTTCGACACTGACAGAATAAATTTCTCATCAGACATAAATAAAATTGTCCGAGAGAGTGATATTCTTATATTTGTAACCCCATCGCCTTACTTGAAGAACCACTTGAAGAAACTAAAGGCCGACCTTGAGGATAAATTCATCGTAAATGCCATCAAAGGAATCGTCCCCGATGAGAATCTCATAATATCGGAATATTTCAATAAGGTATATAAAGTACCATACGAGAATATTGCGGCCATTGCAGGTCCTTGCCACGCCGAGGAGGTTGCTCTTGAGCGTCTATCGTACCTAACCGTCGGTTGTTCAAGCATAGACCACGCAAAGCAGTTCGCCAAAAAATTGAGCAACAGCTTTATAAAGACCTCTGTCAGCGACGACGTTGTGGGCATTGAGTATGGTTCGGTGCTCAAGAACATATACGCCATTGCAGCGGGTATATGCAGCGGCCTCAAGTACGGCGACAACTTCCAGGCTGTGCTTATGTCCAATGCGGCTATTGAGATGAACCGTTTCTTGAATGTTGTGCACCCCATCGAGCGCACCATTAACGACTCGGTTTATATGGGCGACCTTCTTGTTACCGGCTACTCAAAGTTCAGTCGTAACAGAGTATTCGGCAGTATGATAGGCAAAGGCTACTCGGTAAAGAACGCACAAATAGAGATGGAGATGATTGCCGAAGGTTACTACGCAGCAAAGTGCATAAAAGAGATAAACGAGCACTACCGCATAAACACTCCAATCATTGACGCCGTATACAATATTCTATACGAGGGAATATCGCCGGTAATAGAAATTAAATTATTGACAGACTCATTCAAATAACAGAACAATGAAAAATATATCTTTAAACATTGACAAAGTCACCGGCTTTGTCTCACGCGAGCAGATTATGGCTCTTGAGCCACAGGTTAAAAGAGCGCAGCTGGCACTTGAGGAGGGCACACTCCCCGGCAACGATTTTCTGGGTTGGTTGCACCTGCCGTCATCAATCACACAAGAACACCTCGACGACCTCAAGGCAACCGCACAAACACTACGCGAAAATTGCGACGTTGTAGTTGTTGCCGGTATCGGTGGCAGTTACCTTGGTGCACGCGCCGTCATTGAAGCGTTAAGCAATAACTTTGCAGCACTCATCGGCGACAGCAGCAACCCTCGCGTAATATTCGCAGGCCACAACATCAGCGAGGACTATCTTAGCGAGCTTACAGACTATCTCAAGGACAAGAAGTTCGGTGTTATCAATATATCAAAATCAGGAACTACAACCGAGACAGCCCTTGCGTTCCGTCTTCTCAAGAAACAGTGCGAAGAGCAGCGCGGCAAAGAGACCGCGAGCAAGGTCATTGTAGCCATCACAGACGCAGTCAAGGGTGCTGCACGCATCACAGCCGACAAAGAGGGTTACAAGAGTTTCATTATCCCCGACAACGTCGGCGGACGTTTCTCGGTGCTTACACCGGTAGGTCTGTTGCCCATCGCTGTTGCCGGATTCGACATTGAGGCACTTATTAACGGTGCACGCGATATGGAGAAGAACTGTGCCCCCACAGTTCCCTTCGAGGAGAACATTGCAGCGCTCTATGCAGCTACACGCAACGCCCTCTATGCCGACGGCAAGAAAATTGAGATTCTTGTAAACTACCAGCCTAAACTGCATTTTACATCAGAGTGGTGGAAACAGCTCTATGGCGAGAGCGAAGGAAAAGAGAACAAGGGTATATTCCCTGCATCGGTTGACTTCACTACCGACCTTCACTCTATGGGACAGTGGATTCAGGAGGGAGAGCGCACTATTTTCGAGACAGTGCTGTCTATAGAAAAGCCCAACAGTTCGCTCACAGTCCCCAGTGACGAGGAGAACCTCGACGGCCTTAATTTCCTTGCAGGCAAACACGTTGACGAGGTTAACAAGATGGCCGAACTTGGTACACAGCTCGCACACGTCGATGGCGGTGTTCCCAACATTCGCATCTCAATCCCCGAGCTTAATGCATACTACATTGGTCAGTTACTCTACTTCTTTGAGATTGGCTGTGGCATCAGCGGCTACATTCTTGGAGTAAACCCATTCAACCAGCCCGGTGTTGAGGCATACAAAAAGAATATGTTCGCACTGCTCGACAAACCCGGATACGAGGAGGAGAGCAAGGCTATACGCGCACGACTCTAATGGACTATAAAGCAATAATCGAGCGATACACGCAACTGCAAGGGCCCTTGCAGTTGCGTGCAGTATTATTTGATATGGACGGGGTGTTGTTCGACTCAATGCCCTACCACGCCGAAGCCTGGTCAAAAGTTATGACCGATGCCGGTTTCATTTTCAGTCGCGAGGACGTTTATATGAACGAGGGACGCACCGGTACCGACACCATAAACACTGCCAGTATGGCTCAGTTCGGGCGACTATGCAGCCAAGAAGAGATTGATGCGCTATGCAAAGCCAAATGCGACCTTTTCGCCACATACGACCTTCCGCCACGAATGCCGGGTGCTCTTGAACTTGTAAAAAAAGTAAAGGAGTACGGCCTCACCCCAATGATTGTCACAGGTAGCGGCACCCCGACACTTCTTGACCGCATACAGAGCAACTACCCCGGACTGTTCGACGAGAATCACATCATCAGCAGCTTCAACGTAAAGCGAGGCAAGCCCTACCCCGACCCCTATCTGCTGGCTTTAGAAAAAGGCGGCTTTGCAGCACACGAGGCCATTGTCGTCGAGAACGCACCGCTTGGCGTTACAGCAGGTGTGGCAGCCAATATCTTTACCATTGCCGCAAACACCGGGCCACTGAACGAGAAAGTACTCTACGACGCAGGAGCAAGCATCGTATTCGACTCCATACAGTCACTATGCGACGAGTGGGAAAGCCTCATCAAGGTTATAGGCAGCAAACAGTAAAGAAAAAAGTCGACAGCAAAGCAATGAAGAGAATAATCGAGCATATAAAAGAAGCTATAGGCAGTCACTACCCCGCAACAGAGGTAGTCGCCCTCACGCGCATCATTGCTACCGAGTTGCTTGGCGTGTCACAAACAGCCTGCTACCTAAAAGAGCCGGTAACCCTCAGCAACGCACAGGTTCATTGCCTCACCGACACTATTGAGCGCCTTGCAACCCACGAGCCGATACAATATATATTAGGTTACTGCGACTTTTGCGGACACCGCTTCAAGGTCAACCAATCGACTCTTATCCCGCGCCCCGAAACGAGCGAACTTGTGGAGTGGATTGCAAGCGAAAAACCTTGTGGAGCAACCATATTAGACATTGGGACAGGCAGCGGCTGCATAGCCATAAGCCTCGCGTTGCAACTGCCGACAAGCGACGTAACAGCGTGGGATATATCAGCCGATGCGCTTGAGGTTGCAGCAGAAAACAGCAAAAGCAACAACGCGCAGGTAAGGTTCAAACAAGTAGACATTCTTGGCTACACCCCGAAAGAAGAGAGATTCGACATAATAGTGAGCAACCCGCCCTACATAAAGGAGAACGAAAAAGAGACAATGCACAGCAACGTGCTCGATTGGGAACCGCACACAGCCCTTTTTGTGCCCGATAACGACCCGCTGTTTTTCTACCGCACCATTGCTCAAAAAAGTCTCACAATGCTCAACAACGGAGGCAAGCTCTATTTTGAAATAAACCGCGCACACGGTACCGACACCGTCGAATTACTCTCGGGCCTCGGTTACCGGGACATTGAGCTACGCAAAGATATATTCGGCAACGACAGAATGGTTAAGGCTACACGACTATGAAAGAACTCACCACAGCCGAAGCGCTACACAAGGCTGCAGCCTACTGCACACTGTGCGAGCGATGCGTCAGCGAAGTATGCAACAAACTCACAGCCTGGAGTATCCCCACGTCCGAGCAGCACAAAATCATTGAAAGGCTCAAGCAAGAGAAATTCATTGACGAGGCACGCTACTGTAACGCATTTGTCAATGACAAGGTGCGTTTCAATCGTTGGGGACGCATAAAAATACGAGCAGCATTAAGAGAGAAACAACTGCCACAGGAACACATTGACGCCGCCTTGGAAAATATAGACGAAAAACAGTATCAAGAATCGTTGCAAGAAGTAATAGCCTTAAAGAGCAAAGAGCAGAAAGGCAAAGACGACTACTCCACCCGCCAGAAGATAGCACGTCACGCTGCAAGCCGCGGATACGAGCTGCCACTCATTCTTAAAGCCCTTAATCACGATAGCTATGAAGTGGATTTCTGACCTGATAGACATTATATACCCACGCCATTGCCTTGTGTGCGGCGAACGACTGTCGGCCGGCGAGAAAGACCTCTGCGCAAACTGTTTTTACAAACTCCCCAAAGTGGCAAGAAAGGAATATGAAGAGATTGAAAAATCCTTCTGGGGAAAGATAGAGATAGAACGTGCGGCATCTTACATACACTATCACAAAGGGTCGCCTTACAACAATATTCTGCACAGCATCAAGTACAAGGAACACCCCGAAGTTGGAGAAAGAATAGCCCATACAGCCGCAAAAGAGCTTCAGTCCATAGGTTTCTTCAGCAACATTGACGCCATCGTCCCCCTGCCCCTGTCAAAGAAAAAGAGAAAAGCGCGTGGCTACAACCAATGCGACTACATAGCACGAGGCATCTCGCGCGCCACAGGAATCCCCGTTATAAAAGATGCCGTAGTTCGCAGTGTCTCGAACGAAACACAAACACACAAGAACCGCAACGAGCGTTGGGAGAATGTCAAAGGTATCTTCACTCTCGTTCAGGCACCAATGCTCGAAGGTCGCCACATTTTACTCATAGACGATATTTTAACCACCGGAGCCACACTCGCGAATTGTGCAAAAGCCATTCAAGACGGGTGCAGATGCCGCATAAGCATCTTCACGCTTGGCTACACGAATAACAACATCTAAAAAAGCATAGAACCCGCTATTGCCAAGCTCTATGCCCAATTGTACATTGACACACAAAAGCTTTCAACACACAAAACTGCCACACACGCCTTTGTTATCACTGTATTCTTAATAACAATCCAATATACATTTTTGTTCTTGAAAACCAGAAAAAAATGTTTACGCGAATCATTTTTTTCATATAATGCCATAAAATTGATTATTTTCGTTTTTTTTTCGATTCTAATCGAATATTTCCTGCACTCGCTGTGAAAATATTCAAGCAAGCTTGATATTTTTCGCTCGTTTGTTGCTATATTTGCGGTAATTAGCAAATAGATTCATCTAAAATCCTCAATTCAAGGAGAGTATGAAAATTTCTATAATAACAGCTACATATAACAGCGCGGCTACAGTCCGAGACACATTTGAATCGGTGCTGAATCAAAGTTATAAAGATATTGAGTATATTGTTGTCGACGGTTTATCAAAAGACAACACACTCGACTTAATCAAGGAATACGAACAAAAGTTCGAAGGTCGCCTGCGTTACATCAGCGAAAAGGACAAAGGTCTGTACGACGCTATGAACAAAGGTATAGCTATAGCTACGGGCGATATTGTAGGCATACTTAACAGCGACGACTTTTACACGTCAAATGACATATTGGAGGTTGTTGCCGAAAAGATGAAAGACAATAGCATAGATGCAGTATACGGCGACATACACTTTGTAAACAACGACAATCTTGACAAATGCGTCCGATACTACTCGTCACGCATCTTTTGTCGCGGACTTATGCGTTTAGGATTTATGCCGGCACACCCTTCGTTCTACTGCCGCCGTAAGGTGTACACGACATACGGTGCATTCAACACCGAATACCGCATAGGCGCCGACTTCGACAGCTTGCTGCGCTACATATTCGTTCACCGCATTAAGACAAAATACATCAAGCGAGACTTTGTGACAATGCGCACCGGCGGAGCATCGACCGACGGTTTAGGCAGCCGTTGGCAGATTATGAAAGACCATCTTAAAGTATTCAAGAACAATGGGGTCTATTCAAATATGCTGTTGCTGAGCCTTCGCTACCCCTATAAAATATACGAAGTACTCTCGTCAAGAATAAAACACCAACTGCGCAAGAAGAAATAACCAATGAACAGTATCGAAGAGGTTTTCTTTATTCTATTAAGAAGTGCACTGTGGAACAGTGCGGCACGCTTGCCGCGTACACTCACGCAGGAAGAGTGGAACACTATATTCGCAATCTCGCGCGAACAGACAGTTTCGGGCATAATGATTGACGCCGTTGCCACCCTGCCCGATGAGCAGAAGCCCGACATCAAGTTGCGTATGCAATGGATAATGCAGCAGAAAATGATAGAAAAGCAGAATGCCGAGATGAACAAGGTTCTCATTGAGGTTATAAACCTGCTTGAGCAGGAAGGAGTAAGAGCCTTTCTTCTGAAAGGTCAAGGAGTAGCACTTTTATACCCCGCCCCGGCGCACAGAATATGTGGCGACATAGATCTTTATATCCCCGAAGAACAGTTTGGCAAAGCTATGGAACTGTTCAAGGCATTAGGCTGTGAAATTGAGGATAATTCGGCCGAATCGCACGCCGAACTTACATACAAAGGATTCAAAATAGAACTGCACCTTAAAAGTGCCCTTTTCTACACAAAGAAACTACAAAAAAGGTATAACAGCATAGCCGACACAATACTCGGCAACACACAAGAGTGTGTAACCATTGACGGCAAAAAAATAGAGTTATTGCCAAGCACACTAAATTCCCTGCAGTTGCTCTCGCATATGCTACGGCACATACTTACATCAGGCATCGGGCTCAGACAGATTTGCGACTGGGTATTGTTCGCGCACAAGCATCACAAGCACGTTGACAATGAGCAATTTATAAAATACATACAAGACACCCAGCTCATTGGAACATACAAAGCCGTCACAGCCATAGCTACCGATTATCTTGGTCTGCCACAAGAGTACGCCCTTTGCAACATCACAGCAAAAGACAAACGCCTGGCAAAAAAAGTTTTCAACCTTATAATGACCTATGGCAACTTCGGTCATTATTGCGAAGATAATATAATCGGCACCAAAATGGAATATTTGCGCTCTTATGTCTGGAAAGTAAAAAACTGCATACGTTTCCGCCACCTTTCGGGTTCCGAAGCGTGGAATTACCCATTGTGGCAGCTACACTCGGCAAAAAATGTCATTAAGCGATAACCGGCCAAGAGTACAGCCACAACAAGCAGAGCCGCATTTAGCAAGCTCTGCGCATAATGCCAATTAACACCTGCAACGTCAACGCCAATAAAAAATGAAAACATACTTCGGCATAAATTACGAATTCGATATACCCACAATACACAAGCGTATAGACGAGCAGGTAAAAAGCAACGTTCCGGCATACATCTGCGCCCCCGATGGGAATGTCCTGAATATGGCGTTCAACAATGCCGAATATCGCAAAGTCATCAACGGAAGCATCTTCTCTATATGCGACAGCAGCTGGGCACCGATATTCATCAAGTGGATACACCGACGCCGTTATCGCCAATACTGCGGAAGTGATATTTTTATGGATATTATCCGCAGCAGAAAATACAGAATGTTTTTCATCGGCACCAACCGCCGCATTCTCGACGCCTTACAAAAGAACCTCATCAACGAGAACCCCCACCTTGCAAAAATGCAATTCCACGAGCTTCCCTTTTGCGAAGCCAACGAATTCGACTACGAAGCGATTGCCGAGACAATAAACAACGACAACGCCGACATCATCTGGGTAGCCCTTGGAGCACCCAAACAAGAACTGTTTATGAATCGTCTCAAGCCCCATCTGCACCGTGGAGTCATAATAGCCGTAGGTGCCGTATTCAACTTTCACTGCAAGCTTGACGACGTTCCCGGACGCAGCCCCCGATGGATGCGCAGTTTGCACATAGAGTTCATTCATCGTCTGCTGCGCGAGCCACGCAAACAATCGAAACGTTGCTGGAGCATTCTCGTCACCCTTCCACGCATTTTATACAGCGAGTATAAAAAGAGGAAAAACAGCACATACACGAAAAACAGTTGACACACTATCGGCAACGTAAAATAACACAAAAAGTCTGCCTTCCGGAGAAATTGTCATTTTTTTTAAAAAAACATACCCAAAAAATTGAATTTTCGAGACAATGTTACTATATTATATATGTGATTCAGAAATTCAAGTGTATGACTGAGAATGAAAGACAAATTTTGCCGTCGAAACTCTGCACGATGACACCAATATGATGCTTCGCCTTTATGCAAAGACTTGCAGCAAGAGTGTTTTTAAAAGGCAGTATCCGGCGTTAGTTTTTTGTCTGATTCTTTTGTGACGAAAATAAAAATTAAAAATTTTAAAATATATCATTTATGAAAAAGTTATTTTTCGATATGGACGGTGTGTTGGTCGATTTTCAAAGCGGAATTGACAAGTTGAGCGAAGATACCAAGCGCGAGTATGAAGGTCGCCTTGACGAGGTTCCCGGCATTTTCTCGCTGATGGACCCTATGCCGGGCGCCATTGAAGCGGTACACGAGTTGAGCAAACACTACGAGGTGTACATTCTCTCAACCGCTCCCTGGAACAACCCTTCGGCTTGGAGCGACAAAATTGTGTGGCTCACCCATCACTTTGGCGACCTGTTCAAGAAGCGCGTGATAATAACCCACTGCAAGCACTTGTGCGATGGCGACTACCTCGTCGACGACAGAGCCAAGAACGGCGCCAGCGAGTTTCCCGGCGAATGGGTACAATTCGGTTCCGAGCGTTTCCCCGATTGGGAAGAAGTAACCCGCTACCTCATCAGCGAGACATTCTTCCACGACGAAGATGACAACAAGCTGAATCGTCGAAAAGTAAACTATCAATTGGTGGAAAAGACCATAAACGCCCTCGACAGCTATATAAAGACACTCAACGCGCAGTACGATGCCGATAATTCCGAAGAACTGAGAAATGAGATACTCAGCCTCTCAAGGCTGACAAACAAATGGCTTGAGGTATCGGGCGAACAGGAGGAAATGAAGTATTACGACATTTGATTCTCTTGTTGTTTAATGACACAGAACAATAATTCCCCGGCAGCATCAGGCAAATAGCAGTTGCTCTATGGACGGGAAGATGGCACAAGCGAACAAATGTAGCCAAAATTCACTAAAAGCAACCAACCGTAGAGCGAAAATTGTTGATGATATTTAAAATGGAATTTTATGACAGTAGATACATTCAAAGATAAAGTAGTTATTGTAACAGGTGGTGCCAACGGCATTGGCCGATGCATTGCCGAAGAGTTCCGTTCTCAGGGGGCCATTGTCTATGTGATTGACAAGCAGGCGGGAGAGCACTTTGTTGGGGACATCTCAAGAAAAGAGGTGCTGGAGGCATTTGCAGCCGAGGTGCTGAGCAAACACAACAAAGTGGATATTATCGTCAACAATGCCCTGCCGTTGATGAAAGGGATAGACGAATGTTCCTACGAAGAGTTCCAGTATGCCTTGAGCGTGGGAGTGACCGCACCGTTCTATCTGGTCAAGCTTTTTATGCCACATTTGGCGGAGTGTGCTTCCATCATCAATATCTCATCGTCTCGCGACCGAATGAGCCAGCCACAGACCGAGAGCTACACAGCAGCCAAAGGAGGCATTGCAGCACTCACCCACGCATTGGCAGTGAGCCTGGCGGGACGAGCAAGGGTGAACTCCATTTCCCCCGGCTGGATAGATACAGCATACACCGTTTACGAAGGTCCCGATGCCACTCAGCAACCCGCAGGCAGAGTGGGCAATCCTATGGACATTGCCAATATGGTTCTGTTCCTCTGCAGCGACAAGGCAGGCTTCATCACAGGTGAGAATATCTGCATCGATGGCGGTATGACCAAGCAGATGATTTACCACGGAGATTGTGGTTGGAAGCTGGAAAAATAAATATCCGGACTATCCATCACTTCTTTGGAAGAGGTATAAGCGCTCTTGGTACGATTGCTTGTACATACGTTTAACCTTCTCCTCCAAAAAAGAATTCTCAATAAATTCCTAAACTGTTTAGGAGCGGATTATATTGATGATATAATAGATAAATATGAGCAGATATAAAAATAGTCAGTATGCACGCCAAGAAGATTTGATAAAAAAATCAGACATTTTCAATGGAGATAAAGGCAATGGGTATTTTATGGGTAAGGCCAGGCCTTTTGTTCTTAAAGATGGCAGGAATAACCTATATGAGCCTATTCGTAATGGTGTTCTCAGGTATTTCAAGGATAATAAAATTTCGTGGTGGGGAGGAGGCAAGCCCTCCGGTCATACCCTATCTTCGCAAATAGCTTGTCTAAATCATCTTTTTGCCATAATGAATGACCACGATGCAGTGCTTGCTATGCTCAATGGTGTTAGAGATGAGTTTGAAAAAGTTCTTCCTGTCAGTTGTGATGCTAATCCGGAATATATTGGTTTTGAAGTAGTATCTAAAAATGACCACCTGAACGAGAATACATCTACACGAGGTTCAAACTGCACCTCTGTAGATGCCTTTATATACGCAGAGCACAAAGGCGACGGCAAGTTATGGCTTATTCCCATAGAATGGAAGTATACCGAGCATTATGCTAATTCAGATAAATCAAAAGAGGATAGATATGATGAAGAAAAAGGCAGTAACGGAAAGGGACAAGAGCGAGTGAGAAGATACTCTGCTCTTACGGATTCATCTTTACAGCTAAAGAGTCTTGACTCGTATTATGGGTCGATATATTATCAAGAGCCCTTCTACCAACTTATGCGACAAACTCTTTGGGCTGAGAATATAGTAAAGCATAAGCATATAGAGACTTTTAAGGCCGATGACTATATGCATATCCACGTCATTCCTTCGGACAACAAAGACCTTCTTTCTAAAAAGTATTCTGTGTCTGGTATGGGTATGGAAGAGACTTGGAGAAGTATGCTAAGCGATCAAAGTAAGTACATTATAGTTGATCCACAAAAATTATTTGAACAGATAAAAGACAAATACCCCGAACTGACATCATATCTTAAAAAAAGATATTGGTAACTGCTTTACAAAAACAACGATTTATGCAAGCATACACCTACATAGAAAAAGGAAAGTTCGCATTGGTGGAGAAGCCGAAGCCTACACTCATTGAACCCACCGATGCCATTGTTCGCGTAACGATGAGCAGCATCTGTACCAGCGACCTTCACATAAAGCACGGAAGCGTACCTCGTGCCGTTCCGGGCATTACCGTAGGCCACGAAATGGTGGGAGTAGTTGAAGATACAGGCTCCGAGGTTACCAATGTAAAGCCGGGCGATAGAGTGACCGTCAATGTGGAAACCTTCTGCGGCGAGTGTTTCTTCTGCAAGAATGGCTATGTGAACAACTGCACCGACCCGAATGGCGGTTGGGCATTAGGTTGCCGCATCGACGGCGGACAGACAGAATACGTGCGTGTACCGCTCGCCAATCAAGGATTAAACCGTATTCCCGATAGTGTAACCGATGAACAAGCCTTGCTCGTGGGCGATGTCCTTGCCACAGGCTTCTGGGCCGCTCGTATTTCAGAGATTAGCAAAGACGACACAGTGCTGATAATTGGAGCGGGACCTACCGGCATCTGCACCCTGCTTTGTGTGATGTTGCAGCAACCGAAACGCATCATCGTATGCGAGAAGTCCGAAGAAAGACGTCAATTCGTGCAAGTACATTACCCCGAAGTGTTGCTCACCACCCCCGAAGAATGCAAGGAATTTATATTGAAGAATAGCGACCACAGCGGAGCCGACCGGGTGCTTGAGGTAGCCGGAGCCGATGACACCTTCCGCCTCGCTTGGGAGTGCGCCCGCCCCAATGCCATCGTCACCGTAGTGGCTCTTTACGACCAACCGCAGATTCTTCCTCTGCCCGAAATGTATGGCAAGAACCTCACTTTCAAGACCGGTGGTGTAGACGGCTGCGATTGCGAGGAAGTGCTTCGCTTGATAGGAGTTGGAAAGATTGACACCACCCCACTCATCACGCATCGTTTCCCGTTGAGCGAGATTGAGGAAGCCTACCGCATCTTCGAGAACAAGTTAGAAGGTGTGATTAAGGTGGCGATTATTTGATTGCAAAGTTAAATATATAATTTTAGGACAATGAAGGAAGAATGTTTGATATGTAGCGCTCCATTGAAGTATCTAGAAAAGGAAATTCCTATGGAGTGTGCTATTTGCCATAAGAAAGAAGATAGCAAAACCTGCTGCGAACAAGGACATTACGTCTGCAACGAGTGCCACACAAAGGGTATAGATGCCATTTACAAACTTTGCCTTGAGGAAACCTCTAAGAATCCGATAGAGATTATGGAGAAGATGATGGCAATGCCCTTCTGCCATATGCACGGCCCCGAACATCATATGATGGTAGGAGCTGCCTTGCTAACAGCCTACCACAATGCAGGAGGGGATATCGCACTTCCCGATGCATTGGTAGAACTAATGAAACGAGGCCGACAGGTTCCGGGTGGAGCTTGTGGTTTTTGGGGGGCTTGTGGCGCGGGATTGAGTTCCGGAATGTTCGTTTCCATCATCTCGCACTCCACACCTTTGACTAACGAACCTTTTGCTTTGTCGCACAAGATGTCGGCTGCATCGTTGGGTAAGATTGCCGAGGCTGGTGGTCCACGATGCTGTAAGCGCGATTCCTATCTATCCATTCTATGAGACATAGTATTTCTTATTTCTCGCTGAAAACAAACGACTTACAGAACTTAAATTTGTGACAGGTAACGATTTAGAAACGAGCTAAGTTCCCTTATCTATCTTATTCTGCATTATTGAGAAGAACGCTTTTTCTAAGTGCAAAGGTAGCGAAATATTCTCAAAAGCCATATATAAATCAGCAATCAATTAGCATTAACCTCATTATTTAAAACGGAAGTTCAATCGGCTCCTCTATATAAGTTATGACATCTACATTTTCTGGTATTCCGTCTACTTTTATTTTTTTCTTAAGAATTCCATAGTATGATGCTAATGCTCCATTAATATCTTCTTTATCTGCGAATTGAAATCTCCAAGAGCGTTTGAATGTACTACTAATATCACGTCCATTGCATTGTAGATTAGTTGTTTTACCATCACGATCTATTGAGAATACAAAAGTATATTCTTTGTCATCACCAACTGAGGGTACAAATCTGGTATCAACTTTTAAAATTTTATCATTGATAAATTTGTATGGACTTGCCATGCCTAATTTCTGCACATTAGTCATTATATCTTCAAAAAAATGTGCCTTAAACTCATTTGGTCTAATCTTACCTTCAGAATTAAAGAACACCTCAAATAACATTCCGTCTATTATTGCCTGTTTGAACACATCTGCCCATTCTTTTATATAGATGCTGATATTTCCCATAAACATAATAGCATTGCCTGAAGATCCCTCCGCTGCTTGAACAATGTTTCTTCCTAGTACAAATACAGAACTTCTATTTTCAATAGTATCTTGGACACTCAATTTCTGTATTTTTATAATTTTATCAATAGCTGGGTTCTGTACATACCAATTATATGTTTTAAGTTGTGTTATAATTTCATCCATACAACCAATATTTGCCTCATTACAATATTGTCCATCAGAAATTGCTGTTCCGGAATACGGAGTATCTTGTTGGAGGGCAGCTTCATTTGCTGCACCTTCATCTTTGGGTAATCCTGTATGTTTTTGTTCTATTTTAACTTCATCGTTTGAAGAAACCTCGGTTTTTGCCACTGCACATTCTTTCTCTTCTTCAGCTATGGCTAATTGGAAAGATAATGCCAAGTCTTTGTATTGTGATGCAAAAATTTTAACAAAAGTTTTGAAATCAATGATTTTGAATTGGTCGCTTTGGGTATAAGTATAGAACTCATGTACAAGGCTATTTTTTGCGACTCTAATTGTTTCTGTATTTCCTGCAGGACGATAACCTTCCACTGTTTGATTATCGGGGAAATATGTAATATCTGTTTTCATATCCCTTGTAACCAAAATAGCTTTCTTAACATTGTTTTTCCTACAATAATGTAGTATCTCCATCCAAATAATATAATCTCCTACTCGATTCTCTTCTTTTGCATTATCTTTATAACCTGGTGGTATACGATTATTAGAGCGCTGACAAAAAATGTTATCAGCAATACCTACTATTGAAAA
>JAZRFF010000014.1:0-19762 GCA_045661225.1 Bacteroidaceae bacterium
AAATAACCACTCGCTATCGCCCATATTGTTCTGTATAGTTCTTAACGCTCTACCTCTTTCTTTTTTTTGCCATAGTTATTTGAGTATTATAATCGCATTATTTTTTCGTGGCGCAAATGAAAACAACCGCCAAAGTGGCGGCTGTCGTTATGAAGATAGTTTTTATGTATTGAAGGTGGTTATTCCTCGATTCTTGTATTTGTTATTTGCTGTTCATTACATTTTTGAAGTCTTCCATAAAAAGCACTTTGTTATTAAAGTATTCAAATGCAATGGACATAGTTTTCATTATCGCGGGGTACTTTTCTTTGTTCTTATTGTATAATTCCATAAACTCATCCTGCATGCTTCTGCCATCAACGATGCTCGACCAATAAAATTGCCAAAATTGCATTTGATGGCCCTTATCAATTTTTGATAAGCAGTGCATAAAAGTATCATTGTCCCTTTTCATGGTATTGTGCAATACTTCCTGCAAATAATTGGGAGCGTCTGCATCTAACGTGGCACCAACCGACAATGCGATTAACTTATTGCAGAAGATTGTGTCATTTATTGCTGTACAATAGCCCAATGCCTGAATGTGTTTGTTGGCAATGTTATACATTGACAGGTCGTAGCCTTCATTACTACAATATTTGTATGTAGAATTAAAATCTTCCCAGTTCTTAGGAAATGCATTCAAGAAATCTAATTGCAACTCTTTAGATTGTGGATTTTGTAATAGGACTCTATATGCCTTATTTAGCCTTGTAGTGTCAATGGGAAAATATTGTGCATTAACGGTCAACGCAACAATAAAGAAAAGTGTGGTGAGGTGTGCTCGCTTCATATTTGTGGTTATTTATATAAATATTCAAAATGCGGTCCTATATTTATTTTTATTCCGTTTTCTCCGTATTGATTGAAAAAATCAAAGAGTTCGTTTGTCGTTTTCGAAGTTCCAAACATTGTGGTTTTCAGTACCGTATCATAAAAAATCACGCTTTGCAAGAAACTGCCTTTTGTGTTCTGGTAGCACCTGTTTGCGGTTTATCACAAAGATAAAACCACCAAAAGCAGTTGTCAATTATTTGCAGCATTTATTACTTGATTTCACTACTCGTCGTATAAGTGTACACATCTTTCGTTATCCAATATAAATTGTTGTTTAATAGAAAAAAGATTTAAATCATTTGGCATTTCTCGTGTTGTAAAGCGTGCTGCGGTGTTTTTTATTTCTGAATATGCTTTTACATATCCGTTACTTATGAAAAGTAAAGTGGAAAAAGAATCAAAACTAATATTTGCATTACATATACCTCTTAAACTACTTGACATTTTAAGATTTTTGAAACTTGTTTTCTCTGTATTGGAATATGGATGAAGTATATATACACTATCGAATTCTTCGTTGCAATAGTCTGCAATAGAGAATACTTGTCCTATTGCTTGTCTTTCAAGATAAAGTTCGAGTTTATCTTCGTATGGCTCACAGCTAATAAGTGATAGTATTGCAAAAGCAAATATCGAAATTTTATTTAAGAATGTATAGTTTTCCATTGTTTGCTGCATTTATTACTTGATTTAATATTTCTTCTTCACTCCAATTGTTTATTATAGCTTGGTTTCCTAAATAATATCCTACCGAATTATTGTGTAAGTCCTTTGCTTTTGCATGATTATTGGGTATATCTTCATGGGCGTCTCCGAATTTCTTTGCGTTGGGTGAATTGAGACCTGCGGATACTTGGTTTAAAGCACACCAATAGCAATGTCTAACAGCATCACCATAACCATCTTCTATATCTTTAAAATGATATGTTGCTCTAAAAGCTTTCTCTCGGTTCTCTTTAATCTTCATAGCAAGAAAAGGGTGTCTCCACGATAGTGATTTCTCTTTATCGTTCAGTTGATTGTACACTTCCTCATACTTTTTTTGTTTGGATACATAGCCGTTGTTTCCATCCTCATACGCTGTAGCAATTTCAAAAATACTTGGTTTGTTCAAATAATTTGCCATAAAATTAGATTTTAGTTAATAATATCGCAAATTTATTGTATGGCTTGCGTGGCAAGGTCGCTGATTTGCCACTTTTTTGTTACCACAAATATAATACCCTCAAAATGCCTTTGTCAATATATTCTTTCAAAACACCCTTCTTTTTTGACATGTTTTAACAAAAAAGAAAGCAGTCAAACAAAATTTGTCTGACTGCTTGTGCGTGATTCTCAATTATTTATGCGATTTAATCGCTTGGAAATTAATCAATACTCCTCCTCGTCAAAGAAAAAGTCTTCCTTGCTGGGGTAGTCGGGCCAGATATCCTCGATGCTTTCGTATACATCGCCTTCGTCCTCAATCTCCTGCAAGTTCTCTATAACTTCCAATGGCGCACCTGAACGTACTGCGTAGTCAATAAGTTCGTCTTTTGTTGCGGGCCAGGGTGCGTCCTCTAATTTTGATGCTAATTCCAGTGTCCAGTACATATTATAAATTTGTTATTGTTTGTTAAGTGCGTGCAAAAATAGTCTAAATTTGTTTATTCACAAGGCTTTTGCCATATTTTTTCCTCACTTTCTGTAAGCTCGCGTTGGAGCAGGAATAGGTAGTCGGAAAGGCGGTTTACAAAAATCATTGCATTGCTTTCTATTGTGCTGTTCTCGTACAGTGTAACAAGGCGTCTCTCGGCGCGTCGGCACACTGTACGGCAGACTCCTGCGCGTGCGGCTGCCTCGTTGCCCGGAGGCAGAATGAAGTGGTGCATCGGCGGCAGTTGTGCCTCGAGGGTGTCTATGGCCTTTTCGAGCATCGCTATGCTTGTAGCGTCTACAGGGCAGGTGGGCGCTTCGGGGTTTGCAAGGTAGCTGCCGAGGGTTATTATCTCGTTCTCTATGTGTTCAATAAACTTGCGTGTCTCGGTATCGGTCAAGGCTGCGGTGAGCAGTCCCAGATGGGCGTTCAACTCATCGAGCGTGCCGTAGGCTTCGACGCGTGGGTGATTCTTGGGTACAATTTCATTGCCGATGAGTGATGTTGTGCCGTTGTCGCCCTTTCCTGTGTATATTGTGGCCTTTTTCATTTTTATATTTTGAGTGTATAGTTCTGTTTCACTCTTTCGTCGTTGAAAAGGAGTATGCCCAGGTTGTACATATCGTATGTTATTATGCTCTTTGGGTTGCTGATAGCTTTCTGCCATAGTTCCCGGCTCTGCTTGTCGGCGTGTATACCCTCAACAATGATTATACTCTCTTTGTTTGTGTACTCCAGTGCCGTGTGGAGTATTTGTGCTTGTTTGTCGCTTTTGCCAATGTAGAGCATTCCGCACGTGTTGGCCTCTTTGAGTGTCTGGTTGAGCAATAACCCGGTATTGCCACTCCGGTGTTTGCAGCGACAGTCTGCAAGGAGTGTCTGTGCTTCGCCGGGCAGGTGTGTCTCACCGGTAATGAGGTGTTGGGTTGCGCTACGTCGGGCGCAGCCTATAGCACACGCTGCAGTTACCGATTCTACGGTAATGCAGTGTGTTGGCTTTAGGTAGTTGGCTATCCTGAAGAGAAGGCGACATTGCTTGTCGCTCATCTCGTGACACGCCTTGGCGATGCTGTCAAGTTCGGGATAGGCGTAATAGGGGTATCGTTCCTTTAGCACCTGTGTGACAAAAAAGAACGATGAGGGCGATTGTATGCCGTATCCCTTATTGTGCCGATAGCGATTTATGCGGTCTTTGAACTTGAGCATCGTTGTTTGTTAAAGCGAGAATGCTTCTTTTACTTTATCGACATAGTCGAGTTTCTCCCAGGTAAAGAGTTCGACTTCAACCTCCTTGGTGTCGAGATAACGCGATTCGAAACGCTTTGTGACCACTTGTGGCTTGCGGCCCATATGTCCGTACGATGCTGTCTCGCTGTATATGGGGTTGCGTAGTTTAAGGCGCTCTTCAATGGCTTTGGGGCGAAGGTCGAAGATTGTCTTTACTTTGTCGGCTATGCAACCGTCGGTGAGTGCTATTTTCGCTGTGCCGTATGTGTTTACAAAAACGCTTACGGGTTCGGCTACTCCAATGGCGTATGAGAGCTGTATGAGTACTTCGTCGGCAACTCCGGCTGCTACAAGGTTCTTTGCAATGTGGCGTGCTGCGTAGGCTGCACTGCGGTCGACTTTGCTGGGGTCCTTGCCGCTGAATGCACCGCCACCGTGTGCTCCCTTGCCTCCGTAGGTGTCAACGATAATCTTGCGTCCGGTGAGGCCGGTGTCGCCGTGGGGGCCACCGATAACAAACTTTCCGGTGGGGTTTACGTGGTAGGTTATTTGGTCGTTGAAAAGTGCAAGAACATTCTCTGATGTTATTTTGGCTTTCACGCGTGGCATAAGTATGTTAATCACGTCCTCTTTTATCTTTGCCACTTGTGCAGCGTCGGCGGCCAGCTGTGCCTCGGCGCTCTCGTCGGCAGGCGCAATAAAGTCGTCGTGTTGTGTCGATACAACAATGGTGTCTATGCGTACGGGTTTGTTGTCATCGTTATACTCTATTGTTACCTGACTCTTTGAGTCGGGGCGCAGGTAGGTCATAACTTTTCCTTCACGGCGTACTTCGGCAAGCTCTGTGAGTATGAGGTGCGAGAGGTCGAGCGATACGGGCATATAGTTCTCGGTCTCGTTGGTGGCGTAACCGAACATCATTCCTTGGTCGCCGGCTCCCTGTGACATTGGCTCGGCGCGTTCAACGCCACGGTTGATGTCGGCGCTCTGTTCGTGAATAGCCGAGAATATTCCGCACGAATTTCCGTCGAACATATATTCGCTCTTTGTGTAACCTATTTTGTTTATCACGCGACGTGCTACGTCCTGCAGGTCGACGTATGCCGATGACTTGACTTCGCCGGCAATTACCACCTGGCCTGTTGTTACAAGTGTCTCGCAAGCAACTTTTGATTGTGGGTCGAATGCGATAAGTTCGTCGAGTACTGCGTCCGAAATCTGGTCGGCAACTTTGTCGGGGTGTCCTTCAGACACTGATTCCGATGTGAATAGATATCCCATTTTCTTAGTGTGTTATGCCCGGGTGTGTAAATAATGTTGCGCGCTCGGGCGGTTAATAATTTCTTTGTGTGCGAAACCTTAACTGTGTGGGATTGTGAATGCCGATGGCGGAATTGCCGTTACAATGCCCTTGGAGGGGCTTTTAGCATTTTTTACCGTGGTTGCAAGCAGTCAAATCTCTCCACACAGCCCAGTGGGCTTCTTGTTTACGTTGCAAATTTAAGCACTTTTTTGTGTTTTTGTATTATGCTGACGTGTTTTTTTGACTTTATGATGTTTTTTTAACTTTATGACGTCTCTTGCTCTTGGTTTCTGCCTTTGCATAGGGCTTGGGGTATATGCTCTTATGGATTGCATTGGATAATTTCCTCGAGCAGTTCTTCTATGCTTTTGTGCAGGGTTGGGTGTATGAGCCTGGGCGCAATCTCGGCAAGAGGTTGCAGCACGAATGTGCGTTTGTGCATAAGCGGGTGGGGTATTGTAAGACGTTTGCTGTCCACTATTTTGTTGCCGTAGAGCAGAATGTCTATGTCGATAACCCGGTCGCTGTAGTGACCGCCTTGCGACTTACTGATGCGTCCTAATTCGCGTTCTATCTGTTCGGTGGTGTCGAGCAGTGCCGACGGCGTGAGTGCGGTGTCGAATGCAACAACGCAGTTAAGGAATGTATTTTCGCTCTTGAAACCCCAGGCGCTTGTCTCTACTATCTGCGATTGTGCTATGCAAGTGCCAAGCGCGAGCGACAGTGCATCTATCGCTCGCGCAAGGTTTTCTTTCTTGTTTCCAAGGTTTGTGCCTAACCCCAGATATACAGTCTCTTTCATCAATCGATGATTAGCATTGCATCGCCATATAGGCCGAAACGGTAATCGTTGTCCAGGGCAACCTCGTAGGCCTTCATCACATTGTCGTAGCCTCCGAATGCGGCGGTTAGCATCAGCATTGTCGAATAAGGGGCGTAGAAATTGGCAATCATACAGTTGGCTACCTGGAAATTATATTCAGGGAAGATAAACTTGCTTGTCCACCCGTCGTACTCTTTGAGCATACCATCGGTGATGGTTGCTGTTTCGAGCACACGTTGTACCGATGTTCCCACGGCGCAGATGCGGCGTCCTTCGGCTTTTGCCTTGTTTACAAGTTGTACAGCCTCGGTGTCGACGCTTATAAGGTCGCTATCCATCTTGTGCTTCGTTAGGTCCTCGACGTCAATCTCGCGGAAGCAGCCAAGCCCGGTGTGCATTGTTACAAACGCGGTGTCTATGCCTTTTATCTCCATACGTTTCATAAGCTCGCGTGTGAAGTGCAGGCTGGCGAACGATGCGGTCACTGAGCCTTCTTTCTTTGCAAAGTATGTCTGGAAATTCTCAAGGTCTTCGGGCTCTTCTTTGCGCAAGCGCTTAAAGTCATCGGGCAATGGGGCTACTCCAAGTGCAAAAAGTGCTTTCTTGAACTCGTCGTGAGGGCCATCGTAGAGGAAACGCAGTGTACGTCCGCGTGAGGTGGTGTTGTCGATAACCTCGGCAACCATAGAGTTGTCCTCGCCAAAGTAGAGCTTGTTGCCTATACGAATCTTGCGTGCGGGGTCAACAAGAACGTCCCACAAACGGAACTCTTCGTTGAGCTCACGCAGAAGGAATACCTCAATCTGCGCGTTGGTCTTCTCCTTGTTGCCGTAGAGGCGTGCCGGAAACACCTTGCTGTCATTCATTACAAAAAGGTCCTTCTCGTCGAAATATTCGATGACCTCCTTGAAAATGCGGTGCTCAATTTCACCGGTCTTGCGATGAAGCACCATAAGCTTCGACTCATCGCGACAAGCGCAGGGGTATAGCGCAATGCGTTCGTCGGGTAATTTGTATTTAAACTGTGATAATTTCATGTGTTGCCCGTTTATGAAAAAATGGTCGTCTGTCATAATTCTAATTCTTTATCAAGCCATTCTTTGAATGCCTCGGGGTTTATACAATCTTTTAACTCATATTCTCCAACTCTGGTACGTGTTAATGCTGTAAGGTACGCACCGCTCTGCAGAGCTTCGCCAATATCGCGGGCAAGCGAGCGTATGTATGTACCTTTGCCACACACAACGCGTATCTTCATTTTGGGGAGCTCAAAATCCAGCAATTCAATGGAGTCTATGCGAATTTGCTTGGGTGCAAGTTCCATATCGCTGCCTTTGCGGGCAAGGTCGTATGCTCGTTTGCCATCGACCTTACACGCCGAGAATAGTGGCGGACGTTGTGCAATGTCGCCTGTAAACTGCTCCAGGACATCGAGCACCTTCTCGCGGGTAATATGCTCATAGGGGTATGTAGCGTTTACCGGGTGCTCCATATCGAAAGAGGGGGTTGTGGCTCCCAGCATAATGTCTGCTTCGTACTCTTTTGTGTGACTTTGCAGCTCCTCTATTCGCTTGGTTGCCTTTCCTGTGCATAGCAGCAAGACGCCTGTTGCTAATGGGTCGAGTGTTCCCGCGTGTCCAACCTTAAATCTCTTTATGCCATACTTACGGCTTAGGTGGTAGCGTATCTTGCTTACTATTTGGAACGACGTCCAAGTATATGGTTTAAAAATAGGTATTACTTCTCCTGCAACAAAATCTTTCATTGTATTACTTTGTTAATGAGAGTATTATTGTTGCTATTCCTACAATAGCGCAGTAGTATGCAAAATAAATCAACTTGCCTTTGCGAACAATTGATATCATCCATTTGCAAGCAATGCAGCCCGATATAAATGCGGCAAGGAATCCCACGATGAGCGCAGTGGGGCTTATGCCTCCGAATGCAGCGTGCACTCCTACTTTGCACATTTCAATTGTTTCAAGCAGTGCTTCGCCCAATATGGGGGGAATGACCATCAGGAACGAGAACTGTGCCATTGTTTGTTTGCTGTTGCCTAAAATGAGTCCGGTGGCAATGGTTGTTCCCGAACGCGAAAGTCCCGGAAGCACTGCCAGGGCCTGGCTTAATCCGATAATGAATGCGTCGCGGAACGAAATGTTGCTTTTCGCTTTGGGCTTTGCGTAGTAAGAGAATGTCAGAAGCACCGTTGTTAACAACAGGCAGCACCCGACAACAAGCAGGCTGTTAAATGTCTCCTCTACTGCGTCCTTGAAGAACACTCCAACGATGCCGACGGGTATCATTGATATTATAATTGCAAGTGCATAGCGCTGTTCGGCGTTAAGTCTCTGCAGGAAAGTCTTGCCCTCGCTTTTGGGTATTGCCTTGAATAGTCCTTTGAATATCCAGGTTATCTCCTTGTGGAGTATAACAATTGTGCTGAGCACCGTTGCAACGTGCAGAAGCACTGTAAAAGGCAGTATTGTTTCGGAATCGGTAATGTTGAAAAAGTTCGACCCTAATGTAATATGTCCGCTGCTGCTTATGGGCAGGTACTCTGTCAGGCCTTGCAACAAACCTAATAATAACGCTTCAATTGTGCTCATTGTTCTTTCTTTTTATCTTTTGACTTAAACATTATTGCTACAATTACAAAAACAAAACCTAAGAAGCATATTGCCGGCGCAAGTTTTATTCTGCGGAAACTGAATATGTCGGGTTCGAAACAGGCTTCGGTCGAGCCTGGGCCTGCCATCAAGGCGAATCCTGCTATAATTGCCAATACTCCAATGAGCAGCAATATGTAATTGGTTTTACTGAATGCAAATTTTGACTTGTTCATCTTGTTTCTTATATAAAATAAAGGTCGTTGTTACGCATACGCAAGAATTTGTTTACCGACAGAAACGCGCACAGGCTGCAAATTGTTATGCCGAAGAGTATTACCACCCCGCCTACACAAGCCAGTTGCTCTTTGGGCAGGTATGCGAGTATTGCCGGTTCCTGCTTCTGCAGCATAAAAAGTGCTATGGCCAGTATTAGATTGGCTGCCACGCCCGACAACAGCCCTGTCCATAGATTGTTGCAGATAAATGGGCGACGGATAAAACTCCAGGTGGCGCCGGTGAGCTTCATAGTGTGCAGCAAAAAGCGTTTCGAGTATATCGACAGGCGTACAAGATTGCTTATTAGCGACCACGATATAAGCGTGAGCATTGCCAGCAGCAAGAACAGTACCCCACCGGTCTTTTTAATGCTGCTGTTGACGGAATTCATAAGGTCGCGTTGGTAAATAACTTCTTTGATACTTTTTTCTCTAAGCAATCTTTTTTCGATGAGTGCCAATGAGTCGCTGTTGGCATATTCGGGCTTGAGTGTTATTTCCAGCTCGGCTTCGTATGGGTTGTAGCCCAGTTGTTCCACAGGGTCGCTCTTGAGCTCGGCCTTCTGTTCTTCGAGCGCCTGCTCTCTTGAAATGTAACGCACGCTCTCGGTAAACGCATCGGCTTCGAGCGATTGTCTCAGGCTTGTAATTTTCTTTTCCGAGGCTTCGTTGCCAATGATTACAGACACGCTAAGGTTGTCCTGTACGCTTTTTGATATTTCGCGTGCAGCGACGAAAAGAATGCCCATTGCACCCAATAGCATCAGTACCATAGTAGTGCTGATGTACACGCTCAAGGTTTGTACTTTGAATATAGGTTTGCTCATACTCTTTTTCTAAAAACGTATATAATGGAACTGCTTGCGTCGTGTCGTTTGCTTTGTGCACACCAGCCTTTAAAACCGTTCCATAGACCTTTTATGCCTGCGAAACCTGAACCTTTATATCGTTCGCTCAGCATAGATATATAAAACCCGTCAAAGGGCATTGTATATTCCCTTTCGAGTATAAAATTGTGCTTTTCGCCCCAACGCATAATGGTGTTTGGGGTAAAGTGCCAAAGGTGACGTGGTACGTCATAGGCAGCCCAGTACTCCTTGTATCTCTTTGCATCGTAGGAGTTGCAGTTGGGCACCGCAATTACTGCAATGCCGGTGTCGTCGATAATGCGGTAGAGCTGTTCCCAAAAGTCGTCGAGCTTTTGTATATGCTCCATCACGTGCCACAAGGTTACAATGTCGAACCCCTTGTCCGGCAATGTGGCAAGCGCTTCTTCGGGAAGAATGTCAATGTCGAACTCCTTTTTGGCAACTTCGCGTGCAGCCGAGCTTTTTTCTATTGCTGTAACCTGCCAACCGGCTTTTCTCATAGTATTGGCAAAATAACCGGTTCCTGCTCCGTAGTCAAGAATCTTGCCGTTCCTTAAGAATGTAAGTTTCTTCATAAGCCTAGCCTTGCGACGCAGCATAATCGAACGTACGGCGTGGTATATTTTGTTGGCAATACCTTTGTTTGTGTTACTGTGCGAGATGTATGACTGTGATTCATAGTAACGTCCAATCTCCTTTTCATCGGGGACATTGTCGGTGTATACAAACCCGCATTCATCGCACTCGCACAAGTCGTACTCCTCGCCCGAAACAAACCAATCCTTGCAGACAAAACGTTTTTTTATTTTGTCTCTTCCACAAAGCGGACATACGGTGTGGCTTATTCGGTTCATAGGTCTCTTTTGTAAAATATTTATTCTGGAGCACAACCACCCCAAAGATGATACAAAAATATACCTTTTAAAGCGAAATTGTTCTTTTTTTTTTGACTTTTACTGTTTTTATTGTTTAAAATTACATTTTTTAACAATTGGGTAGAGTATTATTTGCTAATTTTGCAAGCGAAAATAAAAACGACTAATTAAAATTTAAACAAAATGGCAAAATTTTTCCGTTCTAAGAACAGTATGATTGCCGGTGTTTGCGCCGGTGCTGCTGAGGCTCTTGGGTTAGATGTGAAGCTTGTTCGCATTGTATGGGCTGCGTGTGTATTGTTGGGTGGTTTCGGTCTCCTTCTTTACTTAATCTGCTGGATTCTTTTCCCTGCTCAGAAATAAAAATTGAAGATGGCAAGGTTACAGCGTTCTAAAGATTGCGTTATTGGCGGTGTATGTGCAGGTGTGGCCGAATATTTCGGCTGGGACGTGCGTACATTGCGTTTAGTATGGCTCGTGCTTGCAATAGTTGGAGTCGGTAGCCCGGTGTTGTTCTATTTAATTTTGTGGATAGTAATGCCCGTCGGTAACGGCAAAAGCTATGAAGACCGAATGAATGAACGCCTTAACAAAAAATAGAAGGCTCAATTCCGTTAAACGATAAAAGGAGAGTGCGTGCACTCTCCTTTTATCGTTTTTTCTCCTTTTAATCGATTATTTCTCCTAAAAGTGTCGCGGCTGTAGCGTCGTTTATCTTTACTTTGACAAAATCACCAATTTTGTATTCCTTGCGGTCGAAGACTGCGGTACGGTTCTGCTCGGTGCGTCCGAAAAACTGTTCGCGCGAGCGTTTTGAAACACCTTCAATGAGGACCTCGTAAGTGTGTCCTATGCAGTTCCTGTTGTTCTGTGCCGAGCACTCTTGTTGCAACGCGATTATCTCGTTGAGGCGACGTACCTTCTCCTCCTCCGGAATGTCGTCCTTCATATGCTTGCTGGCGAATGTTCCGGGGCGTTCGGAATACTTGAACATAAATGCCGCGTCGTAAGAACAGTGTTTCATTAGCGAGAGTGTCTCCTTGTGGTCCTCCTCGCTCTCGCCGCAGAATCCGGCGATAATGTCGGTCGATATTCCGCAGTCGGGCACAATGCGGCGTATGGCCTCTATGCGGTCGAGGTACCATTCGCGGGTGTATTTGCGGTTCATTGCCTTGAGCATAGTGTTGCTGCCGCTCTGCACCGGAAGGTGTATGCTCTTGCATACGTTCGGTTCCTCGGCTATTACGCGCAAAGTCTCGTCGCTCATATCCTTGGGGTGCGATGTCGTGAAACGTATGCGTGTGTGTGGTGCGTGCTGTGCCACAATGCGTAACAGCTGCGGGAATGTGATTTTTCCCGAGTCTTCGTTCTCGAAATTGTAAGAGTTTACATTTTGTCCAAGCAGAATTATCTCCTTGAAGCCTTTTGCTACAAGGTCGTCAACCTCGTTAAGAATGCTCTGAATGTCACGGCTTCTTTCGCGACCTCTGGTGTATGGTACCACGCAGTAGTGACAGAAATTGTTGCAACCGCGCATTATGGAAATGTAGCCCGATACCTTGCCGCTGCAGAATCGCATCGGGATAATGTCGCGGTAGGTCTCGGTTGTCGATAGCTCAATGTTCATAGCCGGGTGTCCCATTTCGGCCTCTGCTATAAGCTGGGGTAACGACAGGTAGGTGTCGGGGCCTGCCACAATGTCTACTTTATAATCGTTTATGAGCTGCTCCTTGACACGCTCGGCCATACAGCCTACAACGCCAATGAGTGTTTTCTTGCCCCGGCGCATAGCGTTCAGCTGGTCTAATCGGCCGTAAATCTTTTGTTCGGCATTGTCGCGTATGGAGCAAGTGTTCAGCAGTATAAGGTCGGCAGCTTTTATGTCGTCGCATACTGTGTAGTCGGCAACCTTCAGAATGGAGCCTATAACCTCGCTGTCGGCAACGTTCATTTGGCAGCCGTATGTCTCAATGAAAAGTTTTTTATTTTCCACAATAGTCTTGTTTACATAAGTTTTCGGCGAAGATAGTGATAAAAAACGAAAAACAGGCTCAAAAAAGTCCTCAAAGTGGAATTCTTTGGCAATATTTACACTTTATTTAATAATATATTTTTGAGAATTTTTCTTTTTTCTTATTACCTTTGTAAGCAATAAAATTGTCCCTTTGTGGCTTAATTGAAGAATATAATGAGCGATACTGTAATTATAATCCCGACGTACAACGAGAAGGAGAATATAGAAAAGATGATACGTACCCTTCTGTCGTTGGAGCATCAATTTGATGTGCTTGTGGTCGACGACGGTTCGCCTGACGGTACTGCGGGGATTGTAAAGAGAATGATGGAACTTTTTCCCGGTCGTGTGCATCTTGTCGAGCGTGAAGGCAAGCTGGGGCTTGGAACGGCTTATATTACCGGTTTTAAATGGGCTCTAGAGAGGGAGTATGAATATATTTTCGAAATGGACGCCGATTTTTCGCACAACCCCGATGATGTGCCTCATTTGTACAAAGCCTGTGCCGAGGAGGGGTATGACCTTTCAATAGGCAGCCGATATATAACCGGTGTCAATGTGGTGAATTGGCCTATGGGACGCGTGCTTATGTCGTATTTCGCATCAAAATACGTACGTCTGATAACCCGCCTTCCGGTGTGCGACACCACGGCCGGCTTTAATTGCTATCGTCGCGAGGTTCTTGAAACCATAGAACTCGACAAGATACGCTTCAAAGGGTATGCGTTTCAAATAGAGATGAAGTTTACCACACATATGTGTGGATTTTCAATAAAGGAGGTTCCTGTGATTTTCGTAAACCGTGTGCTTGGAACTTCCAAGATGAGTGGAGGAATATTCAGCGAGGCTCTTTTCGGTGTTATTAAGCTCAAGGTGGGCAGTTGGTTCCGTAAATATCCAAAGAAAATAAAAAAGCAATAAAATAATGGCAAACAATACAAACGCGCAATTCGAGAAGGTCTTGGCAGTGTGTCGCGACCTGTTCAGTAAAAAACTCTATGACTATGGTGCATCGTGGCGCATAATGCGTCCCGAATCGCTTACTGACCAAATATACATTAAGGCCAAGCGCATACGCAATCTTGAGACAGGTGCCGAGAATCTCGTTGGTGAGGGTATAAACTCCGAACTTATAGGTATTGTGAATTATGGTATAATATCGCTTGTGCAACTTGAGTTGGGCTTTGCCGATAATTGTGATATTACACCCGATGAAGCGATGGCTCACTACGACCGTAAGGCGCAGGAAACGCTGGAATTGATGAAAAAGAAAAACCACGACTACAACGAGGCGTGGCGTGGAATGCGTACGACATCGTACACCGACCTTATACTAACAAAAATTTGTCGTACAAAGCAAATTGAGGAGCTTGGCGGTGCTACAAAGGTTTCGGAAGGTGTCGATGCGAACTATATGGATATGATAAACTATGCAGTCTTTGGGCTGATAAAAAATGGGCTTGCCGAGTAAGAAAATATATACAGTGGTCACAAACATTTGTCGCTATCTGCTGGCGCCGGTGTTTGTCGTGTCGGGCTTTGCGAAGGCTGTCGACCCTGTCGATTCTATGTATAAACTAAGAGAGTACGCCGAGGCTTTCTCGCTTGGGACTCTGTCCGATGATTGGCTCTTGCTTTTTGCCTTATTGCAGGCTGTGGCAGAATTCCTGTTGGGAGTATTCTTGCTTATGGGGGTCTATCGCAAGTTTGTGGCATTCGCTTCGGCTGTGCTGATGCTGTTCTTTACGTTGTTGACGGCGGTGGTTTATGTTGACGGCAGCGTGTCGGATTGCGGTTGCTTTGGCGCTGCTGCGACATTGAGCAACGGGGCTACTCTTGCGAAGAACATTGTAATGCTTCTGCTTGCAACTGTTGTGATGCTTGGACGCGGACGTTTCGTCTGCAACATAAGTTCGCGGTGCCGTTGGATGGTTGCTTTGTTTGCTCTGTTTTACATTTTTACGGTCGAAATTATAGGTCTTTCGCACCTGCCGGTTGTGGATTTCAGCCCTTATTCGACCGGGGCCGATTTGCGCGCGCTCACACAGGGTGTTCCTGATGAGTATAGGGTGTACTACAATTATGAACGCAACGGCGAGACTGTTGAGCTGCCCGAAGGCGAGCAGCCGGACAGCACCTGGGAGTGTGTGAGCAGCCGTTCGGAACTTGTGAGCAAGGGGGTGACGCCGCTTATAGGTGATTTTTCTATAATTGATTGGGAGAATGATTGTGACGCGGCCGAGGAGATTCTTTCCGACTCGGGTTACGTCTGTATAGTGGCCATTGAGAGTGTTGAGACTGCGTCGGTAAGCAGGGTCGACAAGATTAACGACCTTTACGACTATTGTCTCGAGAACGGTGTGCCGTTTTATGTGACAACCTCGTCGGACGATGAAGAACTTGCGCTCTGGCGTAAGCGTACCGGGGCTGAATATCCCATTTATTGGACTGACGGAATGGTGATAAGGCGAATGATACGTTCCAACCCGGGAATGTTGCTTTTGAAGGACGGTGTAATTGTGGGCAAGTGGAACGTTGCGGATATTCCGGCGGTTGAAGAATTTGAGTTCTCGCCAACAGGAATGCCCGACAAGATAAGCGGGCTGATAGAGATTATGCGTGGCTGGCTCTTTTGGGGAGTGTTATTCGTAGTTCCTTTGCTTTTTATTGCCATAGTCGACGTTGTGGCGTCGCGTTCGGCAAAATGTACAATAAAAGTGCAGCCAAAGCCTGAAAAGAGAGAATAATTCACAAAATACAAACTATTATTACTAATTTAAATTCTAAAAAAATGAGAAAGAACATTGTTGCCGGAAACTGGAAGATGAATATGAATCTCCAGGAGGGTATTGCCCTTGCAAAAGAACTTAACGAGGCGTTGGCTGCTGACAAGCCTAACTGCGACGTTGTAATCTGTACTCCTTTTATTCACCTTGCATCGGTTACTCCCATCGTCGATGAGGCTGTAATTGGTGTTGGTGCCGAAAACTGTGCCGACAAGGTATCGGGCGCATACACAGGTGAGGTTTCTGCCGCTATGGTTGCTTCAACAGGTGCAAAGTATGTTATTCTTGGTCACTCTGAGCGTCGTGCTTACTATGGTGAGACTGCTGAGATTCTGAAGGAGAAGGTACAGCTTGCGCTTGCTAACGGCCTGACACCTATCTTCTGCATCGGCGAGGTGCTCGAGGAGCGTAATCAGGGTATTCAGAATCAGGTTGTTTACGAGCAGTTGGCAGGTTCACTATACGACCTCTCAGCCGAGGATTTCTCTAAGATTATTCTTGCTTATGAGCCGGTATGGGCAATTGGTACAGGCCTTACAGCTACTCCCGAGCAGGCCGAGGAGATTCACGCTTACATTCGTTCAACCATCGCCGAGAAGTATGGCAATGAGGTTGCCGATAACACTTCAATCCTTTACGGTGGCAGCTGCAAGCCCAGCAACGCCAAGGAGCTTTTTGCTAACCCTAACGTTGACGGTGGTCTTATCGGTGGTGCGGCTCTCAAGGTTGCCGACTTTAAGGGCATCATCGACGCTTTCAAGTAATATATGAAAAAAGTATTACTGATAATCTCAATATTGTTCTGCGCCCACAATGTTGCGGCGCAGAGCAATATTATTAAAGAAATTGAGGCCTCGAGCCTGTTCGGGCCTAAGGTCAAGATTAACCAGCCCGAAGGGTTGGTGAAACTTATGGGGTCAATGGCTGCAACCGATGGTGCGGCGCGCAAAGTCGAAGGATATAGAGTTATGGTATATTCAGGCAATAACTCCCGTCAGGCGCGTGACGAGGCTAACGCAATGGCGCAGTTTATGCGCGATAAGTTTCCCGGTGCCGAGGTGTATGTAGTCTTTGAGTCGCCTGTCCGTACCTGTCTGTATGGCGACTATCGTACCCGCGAGGAGGCCGAGGCTGTGATGTATAAGCTGAAGGCTACAAGAAAGTTTAAGGAGATTTCTGTAAAGAAGTGCCTTGTGAACCTGCCTTATTGATAAAGAAATAGTTATATATGGATACCGAGGAGAGAGAAAAGAAAATAGAAGGGCTTAAGGAGTGTTGCAGCAATATGTTGCGCTTTATTGGCGAAGATGTAGAGCGTGAGGGGCTTTTGAAAACTCCTGAACGTGTGGCGCGTGCTATACTCGACACTACTGCCGGGTATGCCGAGGACCCCGAGGCTATACTGCGTAAAGCTATGTTCAAGGAGGATTATAGCCAGATGGTGATAGTTAAAGATATTGATTTTTATTCGCTGTGCGAACATCATATTCTGCCTTTCTTTGGAAAAGTACACGTTGCGTATATCCCTAATGGCTACATAACAGGCTTGAGCAAGATAGCGCGTGTGGTCGAGGTCTTCTCTCGTCGTCTGCAGGTACAGGAGAGAATGACATTGCAGATAAAAGAGTGTATCCAAAAGACGCTCAATCCTCTGGGTGTGATGGTGGTGGTCGAGGCGCAACATTTGTGTATGCAGATGCGCGGAGTAAAAAAACAGAACTCTGTTACCACAACGTCCGACTTTTGCGGTGCGTTTAACCAGGCAAAAACTCGCGAGGAGTTTATGAATCTGTTGCGTAACAGGTAGTTGCTGTTATTCATCTTATAAGGCAGGTCATTCTCAAAGAGTTTGGCCTTTTTTTTGCCATCAAACCTGCGTTAATGCAAATTATAAATAGTAGGGCTTGTTGCAGCCGGGGGAGTGATATTTACACGTTACTATTAAGAGTTTTTTTAAGACTTTGGCAGTTGCTGCGGTGAATAAAGGGTGGTTGCTTCATTTTTCCACGCGCGCGTATATTTAATAAGGTAAACAAATTGTTTATACGTTCAGCGCTACATTGCCGAACCCGTATCCTTTGAGAATATTGTTGAGTGCTTGCTGTGTCTCCTTTAGAAATTTGAAATCTTCCATAGTCTCTTGCAGCTTTGTGGGGTCTGCGGCAGTCGAGGGCTCTTTTAATTTTGCCATAGTGCTCTTGAGCATTTCGTCTACTATGCTCAGCTTGTATGCAATAGAGAGGCGTGTGGCTTGTTCAAAGAATATTGCAAGCTCGTTGCGCTCGTCGTTGCTCTGTTCGCTGAAGAATTTGCTCAGCAGGTAGCGCTCTCCGCAAAGTTCGGCGGTGAGTGTCGAAACTTCCGGGTCGGGGTGTGCAAGAAAATGGTTCTCGGGGTCGAACGTCGGGTCGGCTGCGTGCTCGGCTGCTTCGGCGAATATTTTTTTGTATAGTGGGTGGCTGAACTCTATGCCGTCGCCTTCGAACGAGTAGTATAGGTGCGATATTATAGTCTCGGTAAATGATGGTGTGCCATCGAGCTTGTTCTCGGGTACTTGCAGTAATTGACTGCCGTTCTTTAGTATAAACTGTATGATGGCTCTCTCTTTGTGGTGCAGCGGGTTGTTGCTGTAGCTTTCTATGATGTTTTTCTGGAACTCATCGACGCTCGCCGGTGTTTCGGCGCTGTCGGTTGCGGACATCTCGCTTTTATGCTCGTCATTGTGGCGCTTTTGCTGCTCTTCGGCACGTTGCATTCTTATCTTTGCCGTTTCGCGTACAAGCAACTGCTCGCTTACATTGAGCATATCGCTGCATTTCTTTATATATTCGCTGCGTAGAATGTCGTTGGGGACAACGGCTATACTCTTTACAATATCGCCTATTAGCCCGGCGCGGCGTATGGGGTCTTCGCCAACCTCGTCGAGCAGCAGGTTGGTCTTGAATCTTATAAAGTCGACCTTGTTGCGCTCGATGTACTCTTCGACCTCTTCGGTTGAATGGCTTTGTGCGTAACTGTCGGGGTCTTCGCCTTCGGGCAATAGTACCACGTTTATGTTCATACCCTCTTCGAGCAACATATCTATTCCGCGAATCGAAGCCTTTATTCCGGCTTTGTCTCCATCGTATAGCAGTGTTACGTTGTTGGTGAAACGGTGTATGAGTCTAATCTGTCCGGTTGTGAGCGATGTTCCCGACGAGGCTACAACATTTTGTATGCCTGTCTGGTACATCGATATTACATCGAGGTAACCCTCAACGAGTATACAACGGTCTTTTTGCATTATAGCTTGCTTGGCAAAGTATAGGCCGTACAGGTGGTCGCTCTTGTGGTAAATCTCGCTCTCGGGCGAATTTACATATTTTGCAGCTTTTGCGCTTGTCTGCAACACTCGTCCGCCGAAAGCGACGACTTTGCCCGATATTGTGTGTACGGGAAATATCACGCGCCCCCAGAAACGGTCTTGCAGGCGTCCGTCATCGGTGCTGTAGCATACTCCGGTTTTCGCAAGTAATTGCGGGTTGTATCCGGCTGTCATTGCTGCTTTTGCAAATGAGTCGCGTTTCTCAAGGGAGTATCCCAGACAGAATTTCTTTATCGTCTCGTCGCGCAAGCCACGGTGCCTGAAATAATTAAGGCCGATGTTGTTTCCTTCGTCGGTGTTGTGGAGCGTGTCGGTAAAGTATTGTAGTGCATACTGGTTTATGACAAACATACTCTCGCGTATATTCTGTTCGCGCTTCTCTTCGTCTGTAAGCTCGCGCTCCTTAATCTCAATGTGATATTTTTTTGCCAACCAGCGTAGGGCATCGTAATAGCTGAGCTGTTCGTGCTCCATAACAAAGTGAACGGGCTTTCCTCCCTTGCCGCAGCCGAAGCACTTCCATAAGTTTTTCGATGGCGAGACCGTGAATGACGGGGTTTTTTCGTTGTGGAAAGGACAAAGACCTATCATATTCACGCCGCGTTTGCGCAATGCAACAAAATCACCGACAACCTCCTCTACTTTTGCGGTGTCCATTATCTGTTCTATTGTCCTTCTGTCTATCATACACCTTATCTATATAATGATAGTGTAAAGATAGCGCAAAAGCTCTATAATGCAAAGTAAAACCTTTTTCTTTTTTTTGTATAAGGGAGGTGCGAAAATTATTTCACGAATATAATGACTGTTTTTTATGTATAATGTTTTAAAAATGTACAATATTTATTTAAAGTGATACAGAATAACAACTGAAAAGAAAAAAAGTTTGGTTTTTGTTGAAATTTCTTTTGCATTTCTTTTGTAGTTTAAAAAAAAGCTTTACCTTTGCACTCGCTTTCGACAAGCAACGCGTTTGCAGGTCGTCAGCAAGATGATCCTTGACAACATTCCATACAGACAAGCAGTACAACGTGGCCGACTATTTATTAGTTGGTTATAAAGTATAGAGTAAGGAACGAAAAACGAACCGTCAATAATTTGA
>JAZRFF010000015.1:0-39386 GCA_045661225.1 Bacteroidaceae bacterium
TTTAATTTCACAATGAGCATTAGCAACATCGCTGAAGGCATTGGATCTCAAGCCGCGTTTAAAATAGATGCTTCGACTTCGCTCAGCATGACATTTAAACGTTGGGTCAACTGCTATATTGTTGCTTGATTTTTTTATAAGACAACAACTTGATTACTATTGACACATACTTAACATTCAATATCGTTATTATATTCCCCATCCGCTTGCCGGCAAACCAATATTGTCACTACATAAACAATATATAAAAACAATCGGGAACTCACCTAAATGAATTCCCGATTGTTTTTATGGTACTTTTAAATTTATTCAGCCTTTGTTGCACGGCGGATACCACGACGTTTTGTTGTTGGTGCTTCTGCCGGTTTCTCCTGCTGTACGCCTGCCAACTCAGGGTCAATCATAATACGACCACAGTTCTCGCAAACGATGATTTTCTTTCTCATACGGATATCCATCTGACGCTGTGGTGGAATCTTGCTGAAGCAACCTGCGCAAGCATCGCGCTCAACATATACGATACCAAGACCGTTGCGTGAGCTCTTGCGGATTCTCTTGAACGAAGTCAAAAGACGTGGCTCGATGTTCAATTCAAGGTCACGAGCCTGCTCGCGAAGTTTCTCCTCCTCTGCCTTTGTCTCAGAAACGATGTCATCAAGCTCCTCTTTCTTCATATCGAGGTCTTTTCTGCGCTCGTCAAGCATAGCTGTAGCTCTCTCAAGCTCCTCGCTCTTCTGCTGCTCCTGGCGCTTTGCATCGTTAATTTTCTTCTCATCGTGCTCGATAACAAGACGGTTGTACTCAATCTCCTTGTTCAAGAGGTCGAACTCGCGGTTGTTGCGTACATTGTTCTGGTCCTCAGTATATTTCTCGATGTTTCTCTTAGCCTGCTCCATCTCCTCACGGAAAGCAACCATATTCTCACGGATATTCTTGATATCGTTGTTGATATTCTCAAGACGTGTACCAAGACCTACAATCTCATCCTCAAGGTCCTTTACCTCAAGAGGAAGCTCACCACGAAGAATCTTGATTGAATCAATCTGTGAAAGGATAGTCTGAAGCTCGTACAAGGTCTTCAACTTCTCTTCTACTGTGTACTCTGCTGGATCTTTTTTTGCCATTTTTGTGTGTATTTATAGTTAATGTATTTTTTACAGATAATTAATCGGATTTGTATTTATTGATGTCTTTATCACTTTCAAATCAGGATAAGCCCCACGAATTATATCGTTGAAAACATCCATGGTAAACTGCTCGCTTTCGTAGTGTCCTATTACAGCAAACAGGATTTTTCTGTCGTAATTGAAGAGGTCGTGATAACGCGCCTCGCCTGTTATATACACCTGCGCGCCGGCAGAAATGGCAGCATCGGCAAATGACGCACCCGAACCGCCACACAAGGCAACACGTTTTACCTTGTTACCCGAGAGTGATGTATGACGAACACTGCCCACCGCAAACTTCTCCTTAACTTCTGCCAAGAAATCCAATTCATCGCGTTCCGCAGGCAAATCACCTACAACGCCAAGCCCTACACTATCCCACGAATTTTTCAAAGGGTAAATATCGTATGCCGGTTCCTCATACGGATGGACCTTCAACAACGCAGAGATAACCTTATTCATAAGATATGCAGGCAGCACTGTATCTATACGTACCTCGTTCTCCTTATGCAACTCACCAACCTCACCGCAGAAAGGATTACACCCTTCGTTTGCCTTGAACGTGCCATATCCCTCTACATTATAACTGCAAGAGCCATAATTGCCTATATTACCGCATCCGGTAGCAAAAAGAGCCTCACGAAGCATATCCGCCTGTGCCACAGGAACATAAACAGACAATTTAAGCAATGCATCGGTCTTGGGAACAAGTATGCGTACATTCTGCAACCCGAGCTTCTCGGCAATACGATAATTGACACCGCCGGGCACACTGTCCATATTGGTATGCGAAGCATATAAGGCAATACCATTCGCCATAGCCTTTAGAATACAGCGTTCGACATAATTGGCACCGGTGATACGTTTAAGCGAAGAGAATATGAGCGGATGATGAGACACAATGAGATTGCACCCTGACGCTACGGCTTCATCAATAACTTCCTCCGTCACATCAAGACACAATAAAACCCCTGTAACTTCCGCTTCTGTCAATCCAATTTGCAAGCCGGAATTATCAAATCCTTCCTGCAACGGCAGAGGCGCGAACATTTCAAGGGCATTCGCTATATCCTTTATCTTTACCAAATTGATATAAGGTTATTCCATCTGCGAAGATACGAATATTTTTTTATTCTGCAAAATTGAAATAACGGATGGTGGCTAAAAAATAGCCACCATCCGTTATTTTTCATTAAGCATTTACTCAACAAGAGATTTTGTCGTAAGCTGCTTTTATCTGATTGAGGGCTTTCTCAAGCACTGAACGTGGACAACCGAGGTTCATGCGCATATAGCCGGAACCTTGTTCGCCGAACATTGCGCCGTCGTTCATACCCACCTTTGCTTCGCGGATGAAGAATTCAACAAGCTCATCATGAGGCAAGCCCAAGCCGCGTGCATCGAGGAATACAAGATATGATGCCTGAGGGCGTATCATACCCATCTTTGGCATGTTATCCTTCAAGTACTGCTCCATGAAGTCGATATTCGCCTCTACATATTCAAGCATCTGCTCCAGCCATTCTTCGCCTTGCTCGTATGCCGTAGCAACAGGACCTGTCGCAAACACATGAGCTGTATCAAGCTCGCTCTTGCGAAGGAATTCATGATACTGATGGCGTATATCTGCGTTCGGGATAATATGGTATGAACTCTTAAGACCTGCAATGTTGAATGTCTTGCTTGCTGCCATAAAGGTGATACAAATATCCTTAGCCTTATCGCAACATGTGGCAAATGGAACATGTTTATAGCCTTTGAGTGCCATATCGCAGTGTATCTCGTCGCTTATCACGAGTACATTGTATTTTGCACAAATTTCACACATACGTGCGAGTTCTTCTTTTTTCCACACGCGACCGCCGGGGTTGTGTGGGTTACAGAGCAGGAACAGCTTGCAATCCTTAACCTTTTCCTCGAACTCGACAAAATCAATCTCGAACTGACCGTCAACAAGCTTGAGAGGGTTCATCACAAGTGTACGCTCAAGGTCGTGAGTAACATGATGGTATGGATGATATACAGGTGGCTGAATCATTACTTTGTCACCAACCTTGGTAAAGCACTGCAAAGCGAATGAGATTGCAGGCACGATACCGCCTACAAAGCCTATTTCCTCGTCGTTGATTTCCCAACCATAACGGCGAGACACCCAACTGCGGATAGCCGGCTTCCATCGTCTGCAGCAATAGCTATAACCAAGCAGTTCGTGGTCAAGACGCTTGCGTATTGCATTCACGATAAAATCGGGAGTCTTGAAATCCATATCTGCAATCCACATCGGCAGAATCTCTTCTGTGCCGAAAATCTCCATTACATTGTCGTACTTCAAGCAATCAGTGTGCTTACGAGGTACAATCTCGTCAAAATTGTATTTCATCTTATGTTTCTGTTATTACTATTCTGTTGTTTTCCCTGTCATATACAACGCCGTCACTATTGATGAAACGTTGCAAAGCTCCATTGTCGTACAAATCGGTGACACAGCCTTCGTGCATGACACCATCGGACAAAAGCCATATCCTGTCGGCAAATCTTATTGCAAGTTCAATATCGTGCGTAGATACAAGTATCGCCTTTTGGTTTTGCTGTGCAAGTTTCTTTAACGTGCGGAAAAGGTTGACCTTACTGCCAAAATCGAGGAAAGCCGTAGGCTCATCAAGCAGTATCAAGGATGTCTCTTGTGCAAGAGCCTTTGCTATCATGCATTTTTGCCTTTCTCCATCGCTCAATGATGTTGACAGTCGGTTTTCAAATCCACGTACTCCCATCAATTCCATGGCATCATTGACAATTCCGTTATCATTGCCACTCATTCTGCCAAGGAAATTTGTATATGGCGTTCGTCCCAATGAAACAAGTTCCCTCACAGTCAATGGCGCAGGCTCTGCAGATGTCAACACCATAGCCAATTCTTTTGCAACGTCGTTCGGCGACATCTCTGCCATATTTCTGCCGTTACATTCTATTGTTCCGGTCAGTGGTTTCTGGAAAGCCGACAATGTACGCAGAAGCGTTGATTTTCCGGCACCATTCTTGCCTATCAAGGCAACAAGTTCGCCACAATGCAACGACGCATCGATACCGTCAACAACATGTGTTGTCTTTTTTCCGGTTCTGTACCCTATCGATGCATTGTTGATTGTCAGCGTTTTTTTCATCATTTGTATTGCATCCACTCATTCAACTGCTCAAGAATCTCATCACGCATCTTTTCGGGCATATTCAGGATTCTTGCAGTGTGGCTGCCGCCGGGCTGTATGAATATCTTTATATTCTCTTTGTTACGGTCGCGCAACCATGTAACACCGCTTGCTGTCCATGGATCGACTTCACCATAAATCATTATTGCCTTAGGGTCGTTCTCTGTGTAATAGTCGGTAACAAAACGGTAGTTGCTGTCATCGAACTTGACATCGGCAAACTCCTCGGTGAGAAGAACGCGCTTCAAATAACCTTCTACCTCCTCAGCATTCACATATTTGTGGAAAGGCTCGATGTTGTAACCATAGTATCCGAAATCCTTTACAGCCTGAACAAAGAACGATTCAATCTTGTTCTCTGCAGCAAAATAGTCAGGACCACACATCTTAATGAAATAGTCGAAAAGTACCTTGTCCTCTGAATTAAGCGCAGGAATAGTGCTTACCGGTGTACCCCACTGCCACATTGAGAACTGATACTCAAGTACAAGCAAATCGTATATTGTAGATGTGGGAACACGGAAGATTAGGTCTTTTTCAAGGCAGTATGCATCAAAAAGAGGCATCATACGCTCTTTGCGCTCGAACATTTCGGTCTGATATGCACGGATAGCATCGCGGTTGGCTTTTGTTGATACCTGCTCAAGGAACGATTCGTGACGACCATCCTCAACAGCACAGCTCAAAGGACCTACGTATGGCACTGATACATCAAGGTCCTCGGGATAATATGCACGCAGGAAGATTGATGTAGAACCACCCTTGCTGATACCTGTAGAAGCCCATTTTTTGTTATAGTAAGGCTTGAACGAGGTGATTATATTATGATAATCGACCATAGAATTTGCAACTGTAAGATACTCCCAATTGCATGGCTCAGGCATTGAACCTGAGAAATAACGGTACTCAACAAAAAGCATGTTGGCATCCATAATCTTTGTCAACTCCTCCATATATTTAGGATTCTTGAAAGCATAGTCACCACCATAGCCCTCGGTTACCACAACAACAGGACGGTCATAACCGCGGTGACCGAGCATTACACGCTGTTCGAATGTTCCTGCAGCAGGATTGTTAGGATCGAGCAGCTGTGTTATCTTCATAAGATAGTATTGGCGTGTAGTATCAGCCTTTTCTATTTTCTCATAGCTGCTTACAGCCTTGATTTTCTTGAGCATCTGCTCAACTTCGTTTTTCTGTGCAGTAGCAAAAAGCACCACGAACAACAATGACAAAAGTGTAAAGAATCTTTTATTCATAATATTTAAGGTTTATCTCTTTTATAAACTTTTCTAACAGATGCAAATTTAATACAACTTAAGAGTAATGCCAAATTATTAAATGATAAAAAAAGGATGTGTCGCCACATCCTTTTTTATCATTTAATATATATTTCTTTTTACTTGTAAGCTGGCTCGAGGTTGTTGCGCTCGATATCCTTGAAGTAATTTACAGTACCAACCTTCAACTCTGCAGTAGCCGCATCGTCGCAAACGATGATACCGCTGCGGTGCATCTGAAGAACGCTGATAGTCCACATCTGTGTTACGTTACCCTCAACAGCGTGGTAGAGAGCCAGAGCCTTGTTGTGACCGTTAACAAGGATAAGAACCTCTTTTGCATCCATAACAGTACCGACACCTACTGTAACAGCAGTCTTTGGAACCTTGTTGATGTCGTTGTCAAAGAAACGAGAGTTTGCAATGATTGTATCGGTGGTCAATGTCTTGATACGTGTGCGTGAAGCGAGTGAAGAACCCGGCTCGTTGAATGCAATGTGACCATCGGGACCGATACCGCCGAGGAAAAGGTCGATACCGCCATAAGACTTAATCTTCTCTTCGTAACGTGCGCACTCTGCTACAAGATCCTCGGCATTGCCATTGAGGATATTTACATTCTCCTTCTTTACATCGACGTGGCTGAAGAAATTGTTCCACATAAATGAATGGTAGCTCTCGGGGTGCTCTTCGGGAAGGCCTACATACTCGTCCATATTGAATGTAACAACATTCTGGAAACTTACGACACCGCGGTTGTAGAGGTTAATAAGTTCCTTGTATGTACCAAGAGGAGTACCGCCTGTAGGAAGACCAAGAACAAAAGGTCTGTCGGCTGTAGGTTTAAAATCATTGATTTTCTTTGCTACATAAGATGCAGCCCAGCAAGATAGCTGCTGGTAATTGGGTTGAATAATTAAACGCATAATAGTTAATATTTAAAAATTATAGTATCCTATTTTTTTTAATTTATCAAACTGTGAATCCATCTTTACAAACTGCGGCACAAATTTCTTCACACCGTTTATTACAGTATCTTTATGCACTGTCATTACAAGCGTACCATCGTAGTCGGTAAAAAGCGACGCTCCTCCGACGTTTCCACGCATCAGGGGCTCTGTCTCAACCACCCAAGGACCATTCAGCCAATGCCCCATTGTCATTGCTGTGTACGCAACGCCAACGACACTCTCGTCGCCCATATTTGCCGTAAAAAGCAAACCTCCAAGGCCTGTTTCGGTCACAAACAAGAACGGAGACTCAAGCTTGCTTGGCCGAGCAGTGCCCTGCCATTCAACAGTAGACGCTTTGAGCATTGCGTAAGGTTCTCCTAATCTATAAGAAAAATCCTTTCCGAAGCGTATTATTTCAAGCGTCGGCTCATTGTTCTTTGCCGTATTGTTGGCGTAAATCATATAACCGAGATTCTGCTCGTCGGTACAGATTGTTGGCGTATATGCAACATCGTCCAAGTCCAACGGGTAGTATTCTGTGTCTATAACACGGTAAGGACCGGTTATTGAGTCGGCTACAAGCGCAATACACGAGATTGTATCGCCGACAAACGACGCTGTATAATAATATTTACCCTTATATTCGGCAATTTCGGGCGCCACAACCGTATCAACATTTCCCGGCCACGAATCGTTGTCAACACAAACAACATTATACGGACCGTTCCACAGTTTCATATCATCACTTGTCCACATATAACCGCCATCGCCGACCATATAATAACTGTCACTCCTGCGGTCATACACGACAAAAGGGTTTTTAATATCCATAGTATCAACATCTGCACTCCTAACCGGAGAGCCATCGGGAGTAGCAAGAGCCCACTCTTTATTCTTCTCGTTTCCTGTAGAGCAGGAAAAAACCGACAGCATCAACAAACACAGAAAAATAAAATTTTTCACCCTAATAGATATTTATTTGTAAAGATAAGCATTTTTAAATTAACGAAACAAGCAAAAAGCGAAGAAAAGCAATTTATTTTAAGAAAAGATTCAAAGAGCAGCGTGTGAGTATTGATTTTATATTTTATAGCGCATTACTCAAAACAATTAAAGTAGAGTTTTTTGTTTTAATATAAAATTCAAAATCCAGCAGATATGAAGACAACAAGAATCTTATTTATCACATTGAGCCTATTGTGTACAATGCCTATGTTGCTTTTTGCACAGGAGAAAAAGATGACTCGCAAGGAAAAGGAAGCCGCGTGGCGCGCTGAACGTCTAAAAAAACGCGCGCAGGAAGAACGGCTGCAAATGCTCAACGACTCCATTGAGTATGTTCAAGCCATTGAAGCCATCAAGAACGGAAGTTGGGCACTTGAAGCATCGAACATTACATTCGCCAACGGAGTAACTCGGTTTGTAACACAGAGTACCAACTTTGTATCGGTAAACAACGGCAATGCTGTTGTACAAACCGCGTTCAACAACAGTAATATAAATTCGCCCAACGGATTAGGCGGGGTTACTCTTGAGGGACGTATCACAAGCGAAGAGATACAATTTGACCACGAGGGTAACGTGTATTACAACTACACAATACAGGGTAGCGACATTCAGGCAACCGTCAGTGTTGTGGTTACAGCCCACAGCAACCAGGCAACAGCAACCGTCAGCCCAATTTACAATAACCTTCAAATGCAGTTGAGCGGTTATATTTACCCTTATAATTCGGCCGGTATATTCGAAGGCACATCGGGGTTCTACTGACTGAACGCAGGTTTCTACCCATCGTGGCAATGGCGGCGTTACCCCACTTTTACCCCGGCACCGCCAATATTCAGGCCACGGCCGCCACGTCCCCCGCGCCCGCCCGTTGGGCCGCCCTCTTTCACACCTCCACGTAAAGGAGAAACTCGCCCACCGGGATTCACAAGGTAAGGCTTATAGCATCGGGAGAAAAGAGACGTTTCCTCAACCGATTTTCAAGAGTCGGTACCTGTATATCAAGAAACAAGCCTGCTTTAATTGAAGCAGGCTTGTTTCTTGATATAGAAGTTTTTTACTCCTCGACAGGTTTCATATTTGTATATACGTTCTGCACGTCATCGTCCTCTTCGAGGCGCTCAACAATTTTGTCAATTGTTGCACGTTGCTCTTCGTTAACGTCCTTCTGGTCGTTGGGGATACGTGTAAACTCACTGCCTGTAATCTCAAAGCCCTTCTCTTCGAGAGTCTTTTGTATTGCACCGAAAGACTTTGGATCGCCGTAAATTGTTATCTCATTATCTTCCTCATCATACTCATCTTCTACACCGTAGTCGATAAGGTCGAGAATAAGTTCGTCCATATCAAGGCCGTCTTTCTTTGTAAATGTAAAGACGCTCTTCTGTGTGAACATAAAATCGAGACTACCCTGTGTTCCAAGTGTACCGCCGAATTTATTGAATACTGCACGCACGTTGGCAACGGTGCGGGTTGTATTATCGGTTGCAGCATCGACAAAGATTGCGATACCGTAAGGACCGTATCCCTCGTATGTAACCTCCTTATAGTCCTTCTGGTCCTTACCAAGTGCATTTTTGATTGCGCGCTCGATATTATCCTTTGGCATATTCTCGCGCTTTGCGTTGGCGATAATAGCTCTCAAATGAGGGTTAGTATCGGGGTCGGGACCACCGGCCTTGACAGCAATAGCAATCTGCTTTCCTACACGGGTAAATGTACGTGCCATATTACCCCATCTTTTTAATTTTGCGGCTTTACGATATTCAAAAGCTCTACCCATAGTATAAATATTTTAGTTTGTTATTATTTTATAGTTTATCGCTGTATAGCACCTAAACGTTTCTGGAAATTTTCCATCAGGCGCGCCATAGTCTTGTCAATAACCTTGTCGTTAAGTGTCTGGCTATCGTCCTGAAGAATAAAGCTTACAGCGTAGCTTTTTTTGCCTTCCTCGAGATTCTTACCTTCGTAAACATCGAACAAGGTTACTGCTTTAAGCAGTTTCTTCTCGGTTTCACGTGCAACCTGCTCAATTTGTGCAAATGTCACATTCTTGTCAATAAGCAACGCAAGGTCGCGTTTCACCGCTGGATACTTGCTAATCTCGGCGTATCCAATCTTTGCATTCTTGACAGCCTTCATAAGCTCCGTCCAGTTGATATCGGCATACAGCACCTCAGCATCAATATCGAATCGCTTTGTGACTTTCTTGCGCAAAATACCAAGCTGTGCAACGATTTTCTTGCTGCTCTGCGCCTGAACTTGTATTGCTGCCGAGAATATGTCGTCACTAAAGGTGGTCAAAAGACGCATTGCCGGTTTGAATCCCAAACGGTCGAAAATGTGTTCAACAACCGCCTTGAGGTCGTACACATTGAGAGGACGGCCGGCTTCAATCCACGACGATGCTACATTGTTGCCCGTCAGCCACAAGGCCAAATGGTAACTCTCGCTGTATGGGCTAAGTATTTTATCTTCGGTGCGTTTGTCGGCATCGAAACGGTAGCTGTTTCCAAACTCAAAGAAACGAAGGTCTGTAAATTTACGGCTTACATTACGCTGAATGCTCTCAAGACCGCCGAACAGCAGTGTCTGGCGAAGCACGTTGAGGTCATTGCTCAGTGGGTTCATAAGACGTACAAGATTATCGCTCTTGAAGCTCTCAAGCTCATCGTAATAACCGGCTGCTGTAAGCGAGTTGTTGAGAATCTCGTTAAACCCACAACCTACGAGTTGCTCCGAAATAATGTTCTGCAACTTGTGCGACTTATCCTCGGCACCCTTTGTAATAATGGACGAGTGCAAAGTGGTTGTTATCTCGATATTGTTGTATCCATAGATGCGTAGAATATCCTCGACTACGTCGCAAGGGCGCTGAACATCGACACGATAAGGAGGCACAAGCAACGAGAGACCGTTCTCGCTTTCTCCGGCAATCTTCATTTCGAGCGACTCAACTATGCTCTTTACTGTTTCCGGCGCAATATCCACACCTATAAGGCTGTTTACATAAGCATATTCGAGGTCTATCTTGAAATCCTCAACGGGAGCTGGATAAATATCCTTTATATCCATTGAAATTGTACCGCCGGCAAGTTCCTTAATGAGCATTGCAGCCTGTTTAAGGGCATAAACGACATTGTTGGGGTCGGTTCCACGCTCATAACGGAAAGATGCATCTGTCTGCAAACCGTGACGGCGCGCGCTCTTGCGAATCCACGTCGGGTGGAAGTATGCGCTCTCGAGGAACACGTTTTTAGTCTCCTCGGTTGTGCCCGATTCAAGGCCGCCGAATACTCCGGCAAGACACATTGGCTCCTCGGCATTGCAAATCATAAGGTCACGCTCCGAAAGTTTACGTTCAACACCGTCAAGTGTCACAAAAGGAGTACCCTCGGGGAATGTGCGTACCACAACTTTGCCGCCCTTGATTTTATCGGCATCGAAGCAGTGCATAGGCTGCCCATAAGCGTGGAGTATATAGTTTGTAATATCGACAATATTGTTTATGGGGCGAATGCCTATTATCTGCAACTTATTTTTAAGCCAATCGGGGCTCTCCTTTACGGTAACGCCCTTTACGGTAACACCGGCATAACGCACACAAGCCTCGCTGTTCTGAACCTCAATGTCTATAGGCAACGAATTGTCATCAACTTTGAATCCATCGCACGAAGGACGATGCAACGCGCTTGTACCTTTATTTTGCTTTGTGTAGGCATAAAGGTCACGTGCTACACCGTAATGCGAACAGGCGTCTGCACGGTTTGGGGTAATATCAACCCCTATAAGGTAGTCACTCTTTATATTGTAGTACTCTTTAGCCGGTGTTCCGGGAACCGCATCGGCCGGAAGCACAATAATTCCGTCGTGACTGTTTCCGATGCCAATCTCGTCCTCGGCGCAAATCATACCATAAGACTCGGCTCCGCGTATTTTACCTTTTTTTATAGTGAAGCACTCGTCGCCACTGTACAGCTTTGTACCGATGGTTGCTACAACGACTTTTTGTCCGGCAGCCACGTTGGGTGCGCCACACACAATCTGCACCGGATTGCCATCGCCCAGGTTCACCGTTGTTATGTGCAAATGATCACTGTCGGGGTGGTCGACACAAGTAAGCACTTCGCCAATCACAAGTCCCTCAAGACCTCCTTTGATTGTCTGGACCTCCTCTACTCCATCGGTTTCAAGACCTATGGAAGTAAGAGCCGCCGACACCTCTTCGGGGGTTAAGTCAAAATCGACATACTCTTTAAGCCAATTATAAGAAATATTCATATATTACAGTTTTTTTGTATTCTTTACATAACGGCATACATCGACAAAAGCCGCATAAATGCCCATAATATTTCAACTTGCAAAGTTATACTTTTTTCTCAAAAAAAGGAAAGCAAAATAAAAATAATCGCACAATATATTAAATATGTATAATCAACACCTCGGAAAAGAAAATAAACATAGTCTATATTACACCATCTTTTCAATTTTATTGCTATCTTCGCGGTCAGAAATAAAAATAAGGATATATATGAGCAAAATTATATTAACAGGAGACCGCCCTACAGGACGTCTGCACCTGGGTCATTACGTTGGTTCATTGCGCCGTCGCGTGGAATTACAGAATTCCGGTCTGTACGACAGAATTTTCATTATGATTGCCGACGCACAGGCACTTACCGACAACGCTGATAACCCCGAGAAGGTCCGTCAGAACATAATAGAGGTAGCACTCGACTATTTATCGGTAGGTATCGACCCGTCACAATGTACAATATTCATTCAGTCACAAGTGCCTGAATTGTGCGAACTTGCATTCTACTATATGAATCTCGTAACAGTGTCGCGCCTGCAACGCAACCCGACTGTCAAGACCGAGATTCAGATGCGTAATTTCGAGACAAGCATTCCTGTGGGATTTTTCACCTACCCTATCAGTCAGGCATCTGATATTACAGCGTTCCGTGCGACCACCGTTCCGGCCGGAGAGGACCAGCAGCCAATGATTGAACAGGCGCGAGAAATTGCCCGTCGATTCAACAACATATACGGCGAAACGCTTGTTGAACCGGAGATTCTGCTGCCTACAAACGCTGCTTGTCTGCGTTTGCCAGGTACCGACGGTAAGGCCAAGATGAGCAAATCGCTTGGCAATTGCATCTATCTGTCCGATTCAGCCGAGGAGGTACGCCAGCGCGTAATGTCAATGTATACCGACCCCGACCATCTGCGCGTTCAAGACCCCGGCAAAGTCGAGGGTAACACAGTGTTCACCTATCTTGACGCATTCTGCCGTCCCGAACATTTCGAGCGTTATCTTCCCGACTACCCCAACCTCGACGAACTTAAGGCACATTACAAACGCGGAGGCCTTGGCGATGTAAAAGTAAAAAAATTCCTTATAGCAATACTCGAAGAGGAACTTGCCCCCATTCGTGCGCGTCGCAAGGAGTGGGAACAGAAAATTCCTGAAGTTTACGCGTTGCTGCAACAAGGCTGCGACGCTGCCCGCGCTGTAGCAACAGACACGCTCAACGACGTACGTCGTGCAATGAAGATAAATTACTTCGAAGACAAAGAGCTTATTGAAGAGCAAGCGAAAAAATTTGCCGAAAACAAGTAAATAAAAACTTATACATACGACAAACGGAGAGAAGCCGGCTTCTCTCCGTTTGTCGTATTCAAGAAAATACAATCTTCCGCACGAATAATATACTGTTTAAAAAGGTACAGTATCGTCGGGACGACTAGCATATGTCGGTGGTACCTGCTGGTTCTCTATGTATGCAGGAATATTGGGAACATACTCAGGTTCCGGCGGAACAGCAGAGTTCATTTTGGAACTGAGCATCACCGGCATATCTCCCGGAGGTGGAGCCAATGACTCATCGTCGAGATTCATAAAGCGCGCATACTCTTTGCGGAATATAAGAGGTACATTATCGAGTCCACCGTTACGATGCTTTGCAATAATAATCTCGGCTTTTCCTCTCCAGTCAAAATCACCCTCTTTGTAGAGATGGAAATACTCGGGACGGTTAACAAACATTACAATATCGGCGTCCTGCTCAATGGCACCCGACTCACGAAGGTCACTCAACTGCGGGCGTTTACCCTCGATACCGTCACGTCCCTCGACATTACGGTTCAACTGACTAAGCGCCATCACAGGAATATTAAGTTCCTTTGCAAGACCTTTCAAGGCACGCGATATTGTACTAATCTCCTCCTGGCGGCTGCCCTTACCTGTATTTGCGGTCATCAACTGCAAATAGTCGATAAATATCATTTTTACGCCGTGTTCCCGCACCATACGACGTGCCTTTGAACGTAACTCAAACACCGACAACTGCGGAGTGTCGTCAATATAAAGAGGGGCATTTTCGAGCTGTACAATCTTGTTGTCAAGTTGTCCCCATTCGTAGCGTTCAAGCTGTCCGCTACGAATTTTGTCACCTGGAATTTGACACACGTTACAAATGAGACGCTGCACCAACTGTACGTTACCCATCTCAAGAGAGAACATTCCCACAGGTATTCCCTGGTCGACTGCCATATTACGAATAAGCGAAAGAGCAAAAGCGGTCTTACCCATAGCCGGACGTGCAGCAAGAATTATAAGGTCGGTTGGCTGCCAACCCGACAACACCTTATCCAGACGATGGTATCCGGTGCTCAGACCGCTGATACCGCTTGTATTTTTCGAGGCTGTCTGTATTTGAGCATAGGCTTGCCTGATTACCGGGTTAATTTGGGTAAAATCCTGCTTCATATTATGGCTCGAAATCTCAAACAGTTCCGACTCGGCCTGTTGCATAAGTTCTTCAACGTCCTGCGTCTCGTCAAAAGCAAGAACCTGGGTTTTGCTTGTGAATTTTATAAGGTCGCGTGCCAGTTTTTTCTGTGCAATAATATTCGCGTGGTACTCGATGTTTACCGACGACACGACACGGCTCGTAAGTTGTGCAATATATACCGGACCACCAACTTCTTCGAGTATACCTTTGCTGCGCAGGAACTCCGTTACTGTAAGAATATCTATAGGGCGATCGGCAAGATCCATCTGCAATATGGCATCGAAAAGCAGTTGGTTGCGCTTGTCATAGAACGACTCGGGTTTAAGTGTTCCGCCCAGACGTCCGATGGCGTCACTGTCAACCATCAGCGCACCAAGCACAGCTTCTTCAATTTCGAGTGCTTGAGGCTGCACGTGTCCGTACTCGCTTAACTTAGGTGTACTATTTGCGACCGCCTGACGTCGCGACACTTTTTTCTTGGGTATAGTTGTATCTTCCATAATTTTTCGCAAGCGTGCATTTATTTGCACGGGGTTGCAAAGATATATACTTTCGAGTGAAGAAAAGCTTCCACCCTCTCTCCTTTATCAACAAAAAGGAGGAAGTTATTAACGGTGTAAAAAAAAATAATTACTTTTGTAAGTAAATGAAAAATATAGGTCTTACAAGACAACGAAAAAGATGATTACATTTCCAAACGCAAAAATAAATCTCGGCCTTGATATTGTATCGAAGCGTCCCGATGGTTACCATAATCTTGAGACGGTATTTTACCCCATTCCTCTTGAGGATATTCTTGAAATAACTACCACCGACGAAAAAGAGGCGCCCGACTACACATTCGCTATGCATAATGCATTTTTTGAAGGTGACAACAACGACAATCTTGTAGTAAAGGCATACAAGATTCTTGCAGCCGACCACAAACTGCCCAAGGTAAAGATGACACTTTACAAGAACATTCCTACAGGTGCAGGACTCGGCGGCGGCAGTGCTGACGCTGCATTCGCCCTGAAGATGCTCAACAGTATAGCCGGGCTCAAGCTCAGCGATGAAAAACTCGAAGAGTATGCTGCGCGCATAGGCGCCGACTGTGCGTTCTTTATAAAGAACCAACCCGCTTATGCAACCGGAATAGGCAACATTCTTACCCCCACGCAATGCGACCTTGCCGGGTATACTCTTGTGCTGGTAAAGCCCGACATTCATATATCGACAAAAATGGCCTATTCGCTTGTAACTCCGGCTACTCCCGACACTCCTCTGACCGAGATTGTGGCACGCCCTGTATGCGAGTGGAAGGGAGCAATGAAAAACGATTTTGAAAAGAGTGTCTTTGCCAATCACGCATCAATGGAAAAGATAAAAGAAAAGCTATACGCGCTTGGAGCCGTATATGCGTCAATGTCGGGCAGCGGTTCTACGTTCTTTGGTATATTTAAAGACAGGCTCTCCGTTGAAAGTATACAGAACGAATTTCCCAACACATTTTGTTGGTGCAGAACACTATAAAAAGGCGATTGCCCCGTGATTCACATCAGAGGGCAACCTAAACACAAACACAAAATAAAACACGACAAAACTACTATGCTTTTCACCCGCGTTTCGCAACGCACCGGAGAGTTGACGCTTGTTCACCACTCCGATTAAGGGTGATTGCAATAGTAAAACACACGTACTACAGAAATTGTTCCCAATAGAGAGTGTTAAAATAAAAAAAGTCCCGAGGGACTTTTTTTTATTTATATCAGTTGTAAGCCGCTGCTTATCTTAACTTTTAGAGAAGCCTTACAAGAAAAAACATTAGCCAATCTTTGCCATAAAACACTTTTCATCAACAATAAAGCGTACGTGCACCCCTTTGCCAATTGTGCCAACAGAGTCGTAGGCCTCTACTTCAAAAGTCAGCTTACGCCCATCGACAGCCACAAGCCTTGCAACAGCCCTGACTTCGGCACCTACAACCGACGGCTTGATGTGTGTGGTATTTATTTCGGCACCAACAGTTGTGGAGCCCTCGGGCAGAAAAGGAGCAACAGCATTCATAGCTGCATTCTCCATTAGTGCCACCATTGCCGGTGTCGCAAAAACCATAAGATCGCCCGACCCCATTGTTGCTGCGCAATTTTCTGAATCAACCGTTACGCAACTTGTATATTCCAATCCTTCTTTAAGCATAATATTTCTTTTTTTTTGCGAATGTAACAAAATATCATAAAAGCAAAAAGAAAATCCCACTCTGCAAGTGTTATAAATAATAAAAAGGTATGAAAGATTTCTTTAATGGTTTACTATCGGGCGCAGCAGAATGGATTATGAAGTTTTTTGGCAGCAGCAACGGTGTTGTCGAGAGCATTATCCTGCTCACAATAACAGTCGTTGTTTCGTTACTCATCAGCGAGGCTCTCTATCGTATAGTACTTTTCACTTTTCACAGGATACTAAACCGCAGGAAGTTTGTCTTTATGGGTAAACTTATTGAAAAAAAAAGGCTACGCAAACAAATATACATTCTGCCACCGATAATTCTCTCGGCAATGTTGCCTGTAATAATAAGGAGCAGCAAAGGCGGAGTACAATATATTGATAAAGGTATTGCAATCTATTTTTCCATAACAATAGTAATGGCTTTTAATGCTCTGCTCGACACCGTCGGAGAATCGGTGTTCACAAACAGCAAATATCACGACAGGCCTATAAAAGGGTTCTTGCAAATAAGCAAGATTATTGTATATATAATTGCTACAATCATTGTTATATCAATTCTCACCAACAAATCGCCTGTGTATCTCATAGGAGGCCTTGGTGCTTTTGCAGCCGTGCTTATGCTCATCGCCAAGGATAGTATAATGGGCTTTGTAGGCGGTTTTTTACTGCTTGAGAACGATATGATACGTTTGGGCGACTGGATAGAAATTCCCGGCACGAGCATAAACGGCAGTGTCTTTGACATTTCTTTGACAATTGTAAAAGTACGCAACTGGGATAATACAATAGCCACTGTTCCGCCCTACACTCTCATTAACGAAAGTTTTATAAACTGGAGAGGAATGAGCGAAAGCGGAGGAAGACGTATTTCACGCGGATACACAATTAAACTCGACAACATTAAACCTTGTAACGACAAAATGTTGCAACGACTAAAGAAATTCGACGAAGAACTATCGACCTATATTACAAAAAAGATTGAACAGATGCACGAAGGGCGAAAAAGCAACACAGCCAACCCCGATGGGCTTGCCAATGGCAGTATAGACACAAATGCCGGGCTCTTCCGTGCCTACGCCGATATTTATCTCCGTCACCACCCGATGATAAGACAAGATATGATTATTATGGTGCGCACTCTTGCACCAACCGACAGCGGACTCCCCATACAGTTCTATTGTTTCACAGCCGATACCGACTGGAGCAATTACGAGAGCATACAAGCCGAAATTATGGAGCATTTTGCATCGGTAATGCCGTTGTTTGAACTATACCCTTTCCAGAATTCCGGCGCACGAGACACTATTATAAGCGGAATACTCGAGGGACAATACCCCATTGAGAGAATTGACGGAATGCCTTACAAGACCATCAAATAACACACTCACTGAAAATGATATAAGACAAAAAAAGAAAATTATTACTAAAATATGTACAACAAACACTGCACATTTAACAATATTTTGTGCAAAATTTAAACAATTTATGTTCTTATTATACTACTTTTGCAGTCGTTTAAGTACAATATTACAAAAGAATCATTAAAAACAGTAAATTATGACCAAAATCAAGGATAACTGTGTCTTAATCACAGGCGGAGCATCGGGTATAGGCAAAATTATGGGACGTATAGCTCTTGAACGTGGAGCACGTACCCTTATTATATGGGACATTAACGAGGCTAACATTCAAGCTACCGTCAACGAATATAAAAGCAAAGGAAATGTAAAAGGCTACAGGGTCGATGTGTCGGACAGCGCACAAGTTGTCGAAAAAGCGGCACAGACCGTGAAAGAGTGTGGAAACGTAGATATTGTTATAAACTGTGCAGGAATAGTTGCGAACAATGCCACATTCGACAAACAGGAAATAAGAGACATTGAGCGCACAATAAACATTAACACTACTGCACCAATGGTTGTCGCAAAGCAGTTCCTCCCCGGAATGTTGGAGCGCAACCACGGCCACATATGCAATATAGCATCTGCAGCCGGAATGATTTCAAACCCACGAATGTCGGTATATGCAGCAAGCAAATGGGCTGTAATTGGTTGGAGCGACAGTGTGCGCATTGAGCTCAAACAGATGAAAAGCAAGGTACGATTCAGCACCATTGCGCCCTATTTTATAAATACAGGAATGTTTGACGGTGTAAAGTCAAAGGTATTCCCTATTTTAAAGCCCGAACCAACAGCAAAGAAAATAATTAACGCTATTGAGAAAAATAAAAACTTTAAAGGAATTCCTTTCGGGTATCATTTTATACGTTCTTGTCAGGCACTATTGCCTACCTGCATTTTCGATTATATCTTTGGGGAAGTTTTCGGTATATTCCACGTAATGGATAACTTTACCGGACGCAAATAAAAAAACACCAAATAAATTATGAGTATAAAAAACACCTCTGATATTGAGATTCAAGCAGTAGTTGCTATGCAGCGCAGTTTTTTTGCGAGCAATGCAACCCTTGACATAAAATTCCGTAAGGAACAGCTGAAAAAACTATATAAAGCGCTGAAAGAGTGGGAGCAACCGCTCTGCGAGGCACTATGGAGCGACCTTCACAAATCGCGCCAGGAGGCTATAATGACCGAACTCAGCATTGTGGCCGGTGAAATAAAGAATCACCTTTCAAACATAAAAAAATGGGCGAAAAGCCGCCGAGTCTCGACCCCGCTCAAAATGATGCCCTCACGCAGCCGTGTGGTAACAGAACCCCTTGGAAATGCACTTATAATATCGCCGTGGAACTACCCGGTGCAATTACTCCTTAACCCGCTTGTGGGTGCAATATCAGCCGGCTGTACAGCAATACTAAAACCGTCGCCCTATGTTCCAAGAGTTTCAAGAGTTATAGAAGAGATGATTGGTTCTACCTTTGATAAAGAGTACATTGCCGTCGTACAAGGTAACCGCGATGTAAATGCTGCACTGCTTGACGAGAAGTTCGACATAATTTTCTTCACAGGCAGCCCATCGCTCGGACGTAAAGTTATGAAGGCTGCAGCAAAGAATCTAACACCGGTTGTGCTTGAACTTGGCGGAAAGAGTCCTTGTATTGTAGACCGAGATGCCGACATTGAGGTCGCAGCGCGTCGCATTGCGTGGGGTAAAACCCTTAACGCCGGACAAACTTGTATAGCTCCCGACTACCTGCTTATACACCGCAGCCGCGAGATAGAATTTGTCGAAGCTTTCCGTAAAGCGCTTGTAAGCTTGCACGGAAGAAACATAAAGGAGAGCTTGCATTATGTACGCCTTGTCAACGACAAGGCATTTGAACGCGTATGGGGCTACATAAAAGATGGCAATATAGCCTTAGGTGGCTGGAGCGATGCTAAAGAGCGCTTTATTGAACCAACACTCTTAAAAGATGTTGACCCTGAAAGCCCTGTAATGCAGGAGGAGATTTTCGGGCCCGTGCTGCCTATGATAACTTTTGACGAACGTAAAGACGCGATAGAGTTCATACGCAAGCGTGAAAAGCCTTTGGCTCTCTACTATTTTGGCAAAAAGCGTGACGGCAAGGAGGTCATTCGCCTTACATCGGCCGGCGGTTCGTGCATCAATGACACTATAATGCACATTGCCAACGAGAATCTGCCTTTTGGAGGTGTGGGCAATTCCGGACTCGGGAACTACCACGGCAAACTGAGCTTCGATGCATTCTCGCACCGCCGTTCGGTAGTAACGACCACTACCCTGTTCGACCTTCCATTCAGATATATGCCTTATAAAATGTTTGGCCTTGTCAAGAAGTTGTTATAAGAGAGAAGTTAACGCCATAAACACAAAAAATCCACCGTACGGTGGATTTTTTGTGTTTATGGCAATTGCCGGAATTACTTAAACTCGTCCCAGCTCTTGACAGGCATTGTATCAACGTCTATTTTACAGAAAGCGTCTATAAACGCACTCGCAAGACGAGCATTAGTAATAAGCGGGATATTGTGGTCAATAGCCGCACGACGTATACGATAGCCATTTGTCAGTTCGCGCTTAGTGTGGTTCTTAGGCACGTTGATTATAAGGTCGAAACGGTGGTCAGCAATCATCTGCATCACATTATTCTCGGCATTAGGATCCTCATCGGGCCACATAACCGGAGTTGCGTTTATTCCGTGCTCGTTAAGGAACTTTGCAGTACCCAGTGTTGCATATATGTTGTACCCCTTCTTTGCAAGAACAGCTGTAGAGTCAAGAAGATCAACCTTAGACTTTGCAGCACCCGAAGATACCATTACGTTTTTCTTTGGAACATTATAACCGACAGCTATCATTGCATTAAGCAGTGCCTCTTCAAAATCGTCACCAATGCAACCAACCTCTCCGGTTGATGACATATCAACGCCAAGCACAGGGTCGGCCTGATGCAAACGACTGAAAGAGAATTGAGAAGCCTTAACGCCAATCCAGTCAATATCGAACGCCGACTTGTCGGGCTTGCTATAAGGAGCACCAAGCATTATGCGTGTTGCAGTCTCAATGAAGTTGCGTTTGAGTACCTTTGAAACAAACGGGAACGAACGTGACGCACGCAGGTTGCACTCAATAACCTTAACCTCGTTATTCTTAGCAAGGAACTGAATATTGAAAGGACCCGATATATTAAGCTCCTTAGCGATACGACGGCTGATTTTTTTAATGCGACGGGCTGTCTCAAAGTATATCTTCTGCGCGGGGAACACCAATGTTGCGTCGCCCGAGTGTACACCGGCAAACTCGACGTGCTCCGAAATAGCATACTCAACAACCTCACCATTCTGTGCCACTGCATCGAACTCAATCTCCTTGGTCTCCATCATAAACTGAGAAACCACCACAGGGAACTCCTTAGAGACATCGGCAGCCATCTTAAGGAACTCGTGCAACTCCTCCTCGTTGTAGCAAACATTCATTGCAGCACCCGAAAGCACGTACGATGGACGCACAAGCACGGGATAGCCAACCTTGTCTACAAATTCTTTCATATCCTCGATACTCGTAAGCTCCTTCCAGGCCGGTTGGTCAATGCCAAGCTGGTCGAGCATTGCCGAGAATTTGTGACGATTCTCTGCACGGTCGATTGACAGAGGCGATGTTCCCAAGACGGGCACTCCCTGACGGTGCAGCTTCATCGCAAGGTTGTTAGGTATCTGTCCTCCAACCGATACAATAACACCACCGGGTTGCTCAAGGTCAATAACGTCAAGCACGCGCTCCAACGACAGTTCGTCGAAATAGAGACGGTCACACATATCATAGTCGGTAGACACTGTCTCGGGGTTATAGTTAATCATAATAGACTTATAACCCAACTTGCGTGCTGTCTGTACGGCGTTAACCGAGCACCAGTCAAACTCAACCGACGAACCGATACGGTATGCGCCCGAACCGAGCACAACTACCGACTTGTCGGTCTTGTAGTAGTTTACATCGTAACCCTTTGTGCCGTATGTCATATAGAGGTAGTTTGTAAGTTCGGGGTGTTCCGAAGCTACCGTATTGATGCGTTTAACCGCAGGCACGATGCCCAATTCTTTACGACGCGCACGCACTGCAAGGTTGCCCACCTCCATATTTTTCTGGTCCTTAAGCACAAAGCGTGATATCTGGAAGTCCGAGAATCCCAGGACTTTTGCTTGACGCAGCACCTCCTCGGGGAGTTCCTCGAGTGAGTTGTAGCCCTCGAGCACGTGCTTGTAGTCAACAATATTCTTGAGTTTGCCAAGGAACCAAGGGTCAATCTTTGTCAATTCGCTTATGCGCTCAACGGTGTAGCCAGCCTCGAGTGCCGAAGCTATTGAGAACACACGCATATCAGTGGGGTTCGCAAGCTCCTCGTCAAGATTATCGAAGTGAGTGTGCTCATTGCCCACAAAGCCGTGCATACCCTGGCCAATCATACGAAGACCCTTTTGGATAACCTCTTCGAAGCTGCGTCCGATGGACATAATCTCACCAACAGACTTCATACTGGAACCAATGAGGCGTGAAACACCAGCGAACTTAGTCAAGTCCCAGCGAGGAATCTTACAAATGAGATAATCGAGTTCTGGAGCCTTGTATGCGCTGTTGGGAGTTCCCATTTCGCCAATCTCGTCAAGAGTGTAGCCCAATGCAATCTTTGCAGCAACAAAAGCAAGAGGATAACCTGTAGCTTTTGATGCAAGAGCCGAAGAGCGGCTAAGACGAGCGTTAACCTCAATAACGCGATAGTCGTTAGTCTCGGCATTGAAAGCGTACTGTATGTTACACTCACCCACAATTCCTAAATGACGTATAGCTTTTACAGAAATCTCCTGCATAAACTTAACCTGCTCGGGAGTGAGTGAACAGGTGGGAGCAACAACTATTGACTCACCGGTGTGAATGCCCAGAGGGTCAAAGTTCTCCATACTTGCCACTGTAAAGCAGTGGTCGTTGGCGTCGCGAATAACCTCGAACTCAATCTCTTTCCAACCTTTAAGCGATTCCTCGACAAGAATCTGATTAGAAAAGGTGAATGCACTCTCGGCCAGTTCGCGGAACGATGCCTCGTCCTTGCAGATACCGCTGCCAAGACCGCCAAGAGCGTATGCCGAACGTACCATCACAGGGAAGCCGATGCGATGAGCAGCGGCAAGCGCGTCCTCCATACTCTCAACTGCCTGACTAACCGGTGTCTTCATTGGAATCTCATCGAGTTTCTTTACAAAGTGGTCGCGGTCCTCGGTGTACATAATAGCCTCGACTGATGTTCCGAGTACTTTAACGCCGTATTTTTCGAGAATACCTTTTTGATAGAGTTCTGTACCGCAGTTAAGCGCAGTCTGTCCACCAAAAGCGAGCAGAATACCATCGGGACGTTCTTTTTTAATAATTTCCTCGACGTTGTGTATGTCTACAGGAAGAAAATACACCTTGTCGGCGATGCCTTCTGAAGTTTGGATTGTTGCAACATTGGGGTTGATAAGCACTGACTGGATACCCTCTTCACGAAGAGCTTTCAGCGCCTGTGAACCTGAATAGTCGAACTCTCCTGCCTGACCGATGCGCAACGCACCAGAGCCGAGCAATAACACCTTTTTCAGTTTTTCTTTCATAATTATATCCAATATTTGTTATTCTTTACTTACACAAGTATTTCTCGTAGTGATAGACAAAAGCCTCGTTCACAAGGCGGTTACCACCGGGGGTCGGGTAATTACCGCTAAAGTACCAGTCGCCTAAATGGTTCGGGCAAGCGGCGTGCAATCCCTCAAGACTCTGGAACACAAGTTCAAGTTCAGCATTGAGGTCGACAGGTTTCAGCAAATCGGCTATCTTGCGCGAAATTTCGTCGGCTGTAAATGGAGTGTAGATAGCGCGTGTACGATTAACCTGCTCGGCATCGGGTTTCTTGAGCTCTTCGAGACAGGCACGATAGGTCTCGTCTATTATCGAGGCCTTACCGTTTTCGTAAAGCAGCTCAAGCGCAGCCTTGAAAGCCACAAAGTGGTCAAACTTCTCCATATCTATTCCGTAATAGTCCGGATAACGTATCTGCGGGCTCGAAGAGACAACAACAATTTTCTTGGGCTCAAGACGGTCGAGAATATTGAGAATATTCTGTTTAAGGGTTGTTCCGCGAACAATACTGTCGTCAATAACAATAAGATTGTCGACTTTTGGCCTTATTGTATCGTAAGTAATATCATACACGTACGATGCGAGGTCGTTGCGCTTATCGGTTGTAGAGATAAATGTTCTCATTTTAATATCCTTGTTCGCAACCTTTTCCTGACGCACTTTTTTGGTGACTATTGCCTTGTACTCTTCGGGGGTAAACTCTTTGCCTGAGTTAAGTTCCTTTATTTTCCACTCATCAAGATATTCCTGCATACCCTCGACCATACCATAGAATGCCATTTCGGCTGTATTGGGGATAAACGAGAATACAGAGTTGTCAATATCGTAATTTATGGCTTTAAGAATTTGTTCCTTAAGATTAGAGCCCAACAACTTTCTCTCCTTATATATATCGCCATCGTTACCACGGCTGAAGTATATTCTCTCGAACGAACAAGGCAGGAATGCTTTCTGCTCAATTATTGTCTCTATGCGAAGCTCGCCACGTTTGTTCATAATGAGTGCCTCACCAGGGTTCATCTCAATAACTTCTTCGGCCTTAAGGTTCATTGCTGTCTGCAAGGCTGCACGTTCGCTGGCAACAAGGAATATCTCGTCATTTGCGTACCAATAGGCTGTGCGCACACCCCAAGGATCGCGCATTGCAAACATTTCGCCGCTACCGGTTACGCCACAGAATACGTACCCGCCATCGAGCTGAGGTGTCGAGGTACGCAGAACGTTTGCCATATCCACACGCTCTTCAATGGTGTTTGTAATGTCCATTCCCTCGCGTCCCTCGGCTTCACACTCCTTGAATATACGCTCTACCTCGCGGTCGAGACGGTGTCCCATAAGCTCAAGCATAATATATGTGTCGGCGTGAACGCGGGGGTGTTGTCCGTGTGATACAAGTTCGTGGAAAACGTCATTGACGTTTGTTATATGAAAGTTTCCACACAATGCCAGGTTCTTTGCTCTCCAGTTGTTACGGCGCAAAAATGGGTGTACATACTGCATACCGGTCTTCCCTGTTGCCGAATAACGCAAATGTCCCATATAAAGTTCGCCGGCAAAGCCAAAATGACGATAAGCATAGTCGGCGTTGTTTTTCATCTCGGCCGGGTGAGAAAGAATGCCCTTGTTGGCAAGGTCAAAAACCTCAGAGACAGAGCCCGAACCTTCGGCACGCTCCCTGAACATATAATCTTCTCCGGGAGAGGCTTTAAGCTTTACACAAGCGATACCCGCACCCTGCTGGCCACGGTTATACTGTTTGTTCATCAACAAGAAAAGTTTATTCATACCGTATGCCCAGGTACCATATTTCTCTTGATAATAGCTCAAAGGCTTACGCAGGCGAATCATCGCAACACCACATTCGTGTAATAGAGGTTCCATATAGTTCAAAAATAAAAATATTTTCCGCTAAAATACAAAAAAAGTCGTTTCAACGAAACGACTTTGACAAAAACTATAAAAAAAATGCGTTAATAACAGAACATACAGGGGTGAGACCACCATTTGGACACTTTTTAATGCCCACAAGTACATAGTCAATAACGTTTGTTTGTTTCATAAACTCATTTTTACAGCGCGAAGATAATAAAAAATAATTATATATAGAGATTTTGTTTCAAGAATTATTTTGATAAAAAACACAAGCCTTTGCAACGCTACGGGAAATAGCCATTGCAAAGGCTTGTGTCAAGCGATATTATACAAATTATTTTCTATAGTTCTTGTGAAACTCGACCACCGCCTCTATGCCTTTTCGGAATATATCGAGATTGAAATTTTCGTTAGGCGAATGAATGGCATCACTCTCAAGCCCGAAGCCCATAAGCACAGTCTTGATACCCAGGATTTTTTCAAAATCGCTTATTATAGGTATACTTCCACCACGACGCACTGCAAGAGGCTTCTTGCCGAACGCTTTTTCGAAACCCGCTTCGGCAGCTTTGTATGCCGGAAGGGTTATCGGGCAGACATACCCTTGCCCGCCGTGCATAGGCGTTACCTTTACCTTTACGCACTCGGGGGCTAGCGACGTGAAATAGTCGACAAACATCTGCGATATTTTCTCGTGGTCCTGATGCGCTACAAGACGACACGACACTTTTGCACACGCCTTTGAGGGAAGCACCGTCTTACTACCCTCGCCTGTATAGCCGCCCCAAATGCCGCACACATCGAACGAAGGACGACAGCTGTTGCGTTCAAGCGTTGAATAGCCGCTCTCGCCGCGCAATGCGTTCACGTCGATAGCTGCTTTGTATTTATCTTCGTCAAAAGGAATCGACGCGAGCATAGCACGTTCCTCGGCCGAAAGCTCTTCGACATCGTCGTAGAAGCCGGGGATTGTAATACGGCCATCAGCGTCGGTCATTTTTGCAAGCATTTCGCACAGAACGTTTATCGGGTTCGCAACAGCGCCGCCGAAATGCCCCGAATGAAGGTCTCTATTAGGGCCGGTAACCTCGACCTCCCAATAGGCAAGACCACGAAGCCCTGTTGTCAGCGACGGCAGTTCGGCGCCAAGCATACTCGTGTCGCTCACAAGAATAACATCGGCTGCAAGCAGTTGCTTATTCTCCTTAAGGAAGGCGTTGAGACTTGGAGAGCCTATCTCCTCCTCGCCCTCAAAAATAAATTTCACATTATGCTTCAGCAGACCGTTCTTCACGACATATTCAAAGGCCTTTGCCTGAATCATAGCCTGCCCTTTATCGTCGTCGGCACCGCGCGCCCAAATGCGACCGTCCTTTACAACCATCTCAAAAGGCGGCGTATTCCACAGTTCGAGCGGTTCGGCCGGCATCACGTCGTAGTGCGAATAAACAAGTACCGTAGGCGCCGACGGGTCGACAATCTTCTCGGCATACACAAGCGGATTGCCATTCGAGGGCATAATTTCGGCTCTGTCGGCACCCGACTCAAGAAGCAACTCTTTCCATCGCTCGGCGCACGCCGCAATATCGGACTTATGTTCAGCCTTGGCGCTAATGCTCGGGATTTTTATCAGTGATTCCAGCTCGGCAAGGAAACGCTCTTCGTTCTCTTGTATATACTTTCTTACTTCCATATTCATTATTTGTTAAATTCAAAAAATTCCACAATGCGGACATCATCTATCCTCACATATAGCGCAAAGATAGACAAACAGTGTTTATTTCCAAAAAAAAGATTGCCTAAATAATAATATGTTACACCCTCGCCAAAGTTTTTTTCACAAAAAAGAGTTTCAGTTTTTTGTTTTCTGTCGCATTTGCACTATCTTCGCGGTCGCAAAGTTGCGGTTCACCCTTCCAAAGAGAGACAAGGAACTGTTTCAGGAGTAATTCCAAAGAGTGTAAGCAACTTTCAACAAAATGTTTTTAAACAGACAATTACCCGAGCCTCGAAATTCAATCCGAGACAATATTGGGGAATAAGCCGAATTAGCTCAGTTGGTAGAGCAACTCATTCGTAATGAGTAGGTCCGGGGTTCGAGTCCCCGACTCGGCTCAACAAAAAAATCCGCACGTGCGGATTTTTTTGTTGAGCCTGCAATGCGGTGCTACCTTGTATTTGATTTTAAAAGAGGTCGGGTATAGAAAAGCAAGCAAAAGTACCGTCTTTGCCGTAACTTCCACATAAAGCCCCGTTGCAAAAAAAGCCGAACAAATTTGTCGTTCAACCCGCTTGCACTATATTTGCCGGGAAAAACAGATTACAAACAGACAGAATGTCGAACAACTATTTCAAATTCAAACAATTTACAATCGAGCAAGAGGGGTGTGCAATGAAAGTCGGCACCGATGGCTGTTTGCTTGGGGGCTGGTTCAATTGCTCGCACAGCCGTCGTATTCTTGACATTGGTTGCGGCAGCGGACTAATCGCGCTTATGGCCGCACAACGTTGCGGCGCTCGAATAACCGGTGTGGAAATTGACCCGCAGGCTGCAGCGCAAGCAAGGATAAACACAAACAAATCCCCCTGGAGCGACCGGGTAGAGATTGTTTGCGCCGACATTCTTGAGTTTGCAAGCTACGAGCCTTTTGACACCATAGTGAGCAACCCGCCCTACTTTGTAAACAGCCTCAAATGCGACGATAACTCGCGCACATTGGCGCGTCACAGCGACTCGCTCGGCTGCAGCAGTTTTTTTGCAAAGACCAAGGAGCTGCTCACCCCCGACGGAAGAGTGTCAATTGTTATACCTTGCGACATTCTCGGCGAGTGGCGCGACGCTGCGGCACTCAAAGGATTCTCGGCAAGCAGAATAGCGTATATAAAAACCACACCCCGCAAAGCCGCCAAGAGAGCGCTCGTTGAGTTCAAGCAAGCCTTAAACTGCGAGTTAGAGAAAAAAGAACTTATTTTAGAAGTTGCACCGGGGCAATACAGCAAAGACGCCGAGGATATTCTGCGAGACTTTTATCTAAAGATTTTGTAAATATTTTTCTTTAAACATTCCCGGCTATAACATCATAAAATTGTCTGTAAAGAGGCACTGGTGCACAAGTACCGTCCCACCCGGCTTCGGCAAGCACTTTAATACCCGAAGGAACAACCTCCACAAAAAGTTCGGCTTGCATTTCGCAGGGTTCGCCGTCGTAATGCACAGGCCCGGGCGCTTTTCTTTTTATCTTAACCCAACGGGCCGACAGGGAGGTCATATGGTCGCTAATATCGAATCTGTTGGCAAAAAGCTGCGCAACAATCTTAGGAACCTCTACCGGAGCAAAGGGCGACAGTATTGAAACATTCAACAACCCGTCACGCATAGACGCATAGGGTGCAATATAAGCGTTATTCCCATACTGCGACGCATTGCCACAGGCTATTATAAAAGCCTTATAGTGTTTTTTAACGTGGTCAGCCTCAAGCTCATACACTTCGGGCTTATATTCAACCCAATCGAGAAGTGTTGTCTGTATATAGCTGAATATGCCACGGCGTGAAGCCTTTGAAAAGTGGTTGCTCACAAGCGCGTCGAACCCCACCCCGCAAGTACAGAAAAAAGGACGCCCATTCAACTTGCCATAGTCAATAGAGACAATTTTGGCTGAATTGATAAATTCGACAGCCTTGCGGATATCGAGCGGCACACCCAGATGACGCGCAAAGCCATTACCCGAACCGCAAGGAATAACCCCCATCGCCGTTTCGGAGTGCACAAGCGCACGGCCAACCTCATTTATAGTACCATCGCCGCCTACAGCAACAACAATATCCACGCCGTTCGCTACAGCCTCTTTCGCCAGCAAAGTTGCGTGACCGGCATACTGAGTGTAGACAATCGAGTGAATATATCTTTTTTTGTCAATATATTTCCCAATCATCTGCACAACTTTTTTCTTTTTTTGAACCCCCGATTTTGGATTCACAAGAAACAGTATGCTCTCTCTGTTTTCCACTTTTACAAACTAAAATCAGACTGTTTGAAAACTTTTGCAAAGTTAGTACAAATATACGATGCTGTAAAGCCGAAATGTTTAATAAATGTGTAAAATCTTTGTTTTTTATTATCGAGAGAAAAAAATCCGTCACTTATTTATTATATAAATATATATTATTACTTAAAAAATTTCGGCGAATCGGCAAAAAATTGTAATTTCGCAAATTGGAATAAAAAGAGACTTAACAATCATAAGAACAAGATTGAAAGATGAGAAAGAAAGAAAATGAAATAATACCCGTTGAAGAGAATTTTGAAGAGAACGGTTTTTCACTGATTGCCGACTTTCCCGAAGGTGGTATAAACCAGGAACAAAGCGAATTTTCAAACATCGTAATGCCTGTACTGCCTTTGCGCAATATGGTGTTGTTCCCATCGACTTTGCTTCCCGTATCTGTAGGCAGGGAGTCGTCGCTCAAACTCGTGAAAAAACTCGCCAAGAGCAAAGAGACAATGGCTGTCGTATGCCAAAAAGACCCATCGGTCGATGAGCCGGGTTTCGACGACCTGCATCATATAGGTACAACGGCAAAGATTCTGCGCGTATTCGATATGCCCGACCACTCGACTACTGTAATTTTGCAAGGAATACAAAAGATTGAACTTACAAAGATTGTTGACAGCACCCCGTTTATGCGTGGCGAGGTCAGCAGCATAATTGAATCGAACTTCGAGAAGAGCGAGGAATTTGACCTCTTAATGGAGAACTGCCGCAATACTGCGCTAAAGATTTTCAAATCATCGGGCAGCCTTAACGAAGCGACTTTTGCAATCAAGAATATGGAGAGCGGTTCGCAACTCGTAAACTTTCTGTGCGCAAACATAAAGATGCCTCTGCTTGAGAAAATGTCACTTCTCAAGGAGAATTACATAACAGAGCGCGCTTACCACCTGCTTACCGTTCTTGACCACGAGAGACAGCTTGCCGAGCTTCAGCAAAAAATACAGCAGAGGACTCACCAGGACCTTGACCAACAGCAGCGCGAATACTATTTGCAGCAACAAATAAAGAATATACAAGAGGAGCTTGGCGGCAGCATTCAGGACCAGGACGCCATTGAGTTGCGCAACAAGGCAAGCAACAAAATGTGGAGTCCCGAGATTGACGAGATTTTTGAAAAAGAGATTGCAAAGCTCGAGCGCATAAACCCGCAGAGCCCCGACTACCACGTACAGCTCAACTATCTGCAGATGTTCGTAAGCCTGCCGTGGGGCGAATGTACCGTCGACAATCTCGACATAAACAACGCACGCAAAGTATTGGACAAGGACCACTATGGCCTTGACAAGGTAAAAGAGAGAATTCTTGAGCATCTTGCGGTTATTAAGATGCGAGGAGACCTCAAGTCGCCCATCATCTGTCTCTATGGCCCTCCGGGAGTGGGTAAGACCTCACTCGGAAAATCTATAGCCGAGGCTCTCAAACGCAAATATGTGCGCGTGTCACTGGGTGGCGTACACGATGAGTCGGAGATTCGCGGACACCGCAAGACCTATGTGGGTGCAATGCCCGGACGAATACTCAAGAACCTTGCAAAGGCCGGGTCGGACAACCCCGTCTTTATTCTCGACGAGATTGACAAAGTCGGACAAGCATCAATGCACGGCGACCCCTCATCGGCATTGCTCGAGGTATTGGACCCCGAACAGAACAAGAGTTTCCACGACAATTTCCTCGACACCGACTACGACCTCTCGAATGTGATGTTCATTGCAACAGCGAACAACCTTGGCAACATTCCTGCGCCGTTGCTCGACCGTATGGAACTTATAGAGGTCAGCGGTTACCTCACCGAGGAGAAGATTGAGATTGCCAAGCGCCACCTGATACCAAAAGAGAAAGAGGCCAACGGTGTGGCTAAAGAGAAAATAACAATAAACAAGGCCGCTATTGAGCGTATTATCGAGGATTACACACGCGAATCGGGTGTAAGAACACTGGAAAAGAAAATCGGCAAGATATTCCGCCGTCTTGCGTGTCAAATGGCAACAACCGGTAAGTTCCAGATTACGACAGTGAAGCCTGCCGACCTAAAGGAGCTGCTCGGCGTAAAGGAATTCTCGCGTGACAAGTATCAAGGCAACAACTACGCAGGTGTTGTCACCGGCCTTGCTTGGACAGCAGTCGGCGGTGAGATACTTTTTATCGAGACAAGCCTCAGCCGTGGCAAGGGCGAGAAACTCACACTCACCGGAAACCTTGGCGATGTAATGAAGGAGTCGGCAATGCTCGCGCTTGAATATACAAAGTCGCACGCAGCCGAACTTGGAATACCATACGAGATTTTCGAAAAGTGGAACATACATCTGCACGTGCCCGAGGGTGCAATACCCAAAGATGGCCCGTCGGCCGGAATAACAATGGCAACAGCATTGGTTTCGGCGCTCACACAACGCAAGGTTAAGCCAAACACTGCTATGACCGGTGAGATTACTCTACGCGGAAAGGTGCTCCCCGTGGGCGGTATAAAGGAGAAAATCCTTGCAGCAAAGCGTGCCGGAATAACCGATATAATCATTTGCGAAGAGAACAAGCGCAACATTGAGGCTATACCGGAAATGTACGTCACAGGGCTTACCTTCCATTATGTCAACGACATTAAGGAGGTTCTTGAGATTGCGTTGCTTAAGGAAAAGGTTAAAAACCCCATTAAACTGACAGAATAACAGTGGAATTTAATTTATTACACACCGATAGCGGCAGCAAGGCACGCGCCGGAGTACTCAAAACCGGACACGGCGAAATTAAGACTCCTATTTTTATGCCGGTAGGCACAGTGGGGTCGGTAAAAGGCGTTCAGATACCCACTTTGAAGGAGGATATAAAGGCACAGATTATTCTGGGCAACACCTATCATCTTTATTTGCGCCCCGGGCTTGGAGTGCTCGAAAAAGCAGGCGGCCTACATAAGTTCAACGCGTGGGACCGCCCCATACTCACCGACAGTGGCGGTTTTCAGGTCTTCTCGCTTAAGGACATACGTAAAATGAGCGAGGAAGGCGTTGAGTTCCGTTCGCACATCGATGGTTCGAAGCATTTTTTCTCGCCCGAGAGCGTGATGGACATTGAGCGCAGCATTGGCGCCGATATTATTATGGCATTTGACGAATGTACCCCCGGTACAGCCGATTATGAATATGCAAAAAAGTCAATGGAGAGGACACACCGTTGGCTCGACAGATGCATTGCAAGGCTTGACGAGACTGAACCGATGTACGGGTACGAACAGCAACTGTTCCCCATCGTGCAGGGGTGTGTTTACCCCGACTTACGCCGTCGTTCGGCCGAATATATAGCTTCAAAGGGCGCCGCCGGCAATGCCATTGGCGGTCTTGCCGTTGGCGAACCAGCCGAAAAGATGTACGAAATGATTGAGGTTGTAAACGAGATTCTCCCAACCGACAAGCCCCGTTACCTGATGGGTGTAGGAACGCCTGCCAACATTCTCGAGGCCATAGAGCGTGGCGTGGATATGTTCGACTGCGTTATGCCTACACGCAATGGACGCAATGCGATGCTTTTCACCAAGCACGGAATAATAAATATGCGTAACGAGAAGTGGAAACACGACTACTCCCCCATTGAAGAGGACGGAGCGTCGTTTGTCGACACACTCTACAGCAAGGCCTATCTGCGTCATCTTTTTGCAGCACAGGAACTATTAGCGCTTGAGATTGCATCTATTCACAATCTTGCATTCTATGTATGGCTGACACAAGAGGCACGCAAACATATTCTTGCCGACGATTATGCACGTTGGAAGCGCGAGATGCTTGTCGAAGTAACACGCAGGCTCTGATGATGACAAACAACAAAAGGCACAAATATTCAAAAAACCGACAAAAACAGACGCTTGAATGAAATGGCTCGAATACTTTAAGCTGAAGAAGCTCGACTGGTACATAATAAAGAAGTTTCTCGGCACATATTTCTTCTCGTTGGCGCTTATAATCGTTGTCATTGTGGTGTTCGACTACAATGAGAAGATTGACAAGTTCGCCACCTCAAATGCTACGCTGCAAGAGATAATATTCGACTACTACGTCAACCTTGCGCCCTATTATGCAAACACATTCAGTGCCCTCTTTGTCTTTATTGCGGTTATATATTTCACATCGAAACTGGCCGACAATTCCGAGATTATTGCGATTTTCGCGTCGGGAGTGAGCTTCAGACGTCTGATGAAGCCCTATCTTGTAGCTGCCGGAATAATAGCCGCAATGACATTCTACCTTGGTGCTTATGTTATTCCGCAGGGCAACAAGACCAGAATTGAATTTGAGCAGCAGCACAACAAGAAAAAGAAGACCGAGACTGCCGCGAACATACAAATAAAGATAAATGACAGCACTATCGCTTTTATAGAGAGGTACGAGAGTCGCAACAATATGGGCTGGCGTTTCTCGCTCGATAAATTCGAGGGCAAGAAGCTTGTCTCACGCCTTACGGCCAACAATATTGCATACGACCCCGAGAGGCCGGGAGTGTGGCGAGCGCGTCGGTGGACAATAAGAGAGTTGCATAATGACAAGGAGATTATACGCTCCAGCAACCGTGAGATTTTAGACACGGTACTGCCATTGGACCCGTCCGATTTTCTAATCTCGGAAGATGAGCAAGAAACAATGACAAGCCCGCAGCTGAGTCGCTACATAGAAAAGCAGCAAGCAAGAGGTATAGGCAACATAAAGCCATTCGAGATTGAGTACCACAAGCGCATAGCAATGTCTTTTGCCGCGTTTATACTAACCATAATAGGAGCATCGCTGTCTTCGCGCAAGCGCAAAGGAGGTATGGGACTATCGCTTGGAGTAGGTCTTGCACTCAGTTTCTCATACATAATGTTCCAGACTGTGTCGTCGGCATTTGCCGAACATATGCCAGTGGCGCTTGCCGTATGGCTACCCAACATATTGTACACATTTATTGCGATATATCTTTATCGTAAAGCACCAAGATAAATTGAAAGACAATGTACTTTGATGAATTTGATTTTGAAGACGAAGTGCTCGATGCATTAGACGCTATGCGCTTCGAAAAATGCACCCCCATTCAAGAGCAGACCCTCCAGCCGCTTATGGAGGGACGCGACCTCATTGGAGTGGCACAGACCGGCACCGGAAAGACTGCAGCATATCTGCTTCCGGTCCTGAACCGTCTTTGCCGCGGCGGTTACCCCGAAGATGCCATCAACTGTGTCATTATGGCACCCACACGCGAGCTTGCACAACAGATAGACCGCCAGCTCGAAGGGTTCACATATTTTATGCAGGTGTCGAGCGTGGCTGTATACGGAGGAAACGACGGACAGCGCTACGAACAGGAGCTGCGTGGTATGTCCAAAGGTGCCGACATTATTGTCGCAACGCCCGGAAGGCTCATAAGCCACATAAATTTAGGCAACATAGACTTGTCAAAGGTGTCGTTCTTCATTCTTGACGAAGCCGACCGTATGCTTGATATGGGATTCTACAGCGATATTATGACCATAGCCAAGCAGTTACCCAAAGAGCGTCAGACAATGCTTTTTTCGGCGACGATGCCCGAGGAGATACGTCGTTTGGCATCGGAGATTCTAAACGACCCGTTGCAGATAACACTTGCCCTTGCCAAGCCTGCCGAAGGTATTACACAGCAAGCCTATATATGTCACGAGGGGCAGAAGATGGGCATTATAAACAAAATCTTCGACAGCGAAAGCAGCGAGCGAGTGATACTGTTCGCTTCGCGCAAGACAAAGGTCAAGGAGATTGCACGCGAAATAAGAAAGCACGGTTTTAACGTTGGCGAAATGCACAGCGACCTTACTCAAGGCGAGCGTGACGAGATAATGTTCCAATATAAAAGTCGCAAAATCGATATGATTGTTGCGACCGACATTCTGGCACGCGGTATAGACATTGACGATATTCGCATTGTGATAAACTACGACGTTCCGCGCGATTGCGACGACTACATACACCGTATAGGACGTACGGCGCGTGCAGGCAGCAAAGGACGGGCAATCACATTCGTGTCGGTCGAAGACCAAGAGTTTTTCGGACGCATAGAGGCTTTTATCGAGCAGGAAGTACCCAAGCTCGACATTCCCGCCGAACTTGGCGAAGCACCCGCTTATGAGCCTAAAAAGAAAAAGTCCAAAGAGCAGGGCAAGAGCCGAGGCGGCAAGCGTGGCGGGGGTAAATATTCATCGGGAAACGGACACGGGAAAAGTCGCAACAAGCGTAATACCGGCGAAAAAGAGCGACAGCCGCAATCGGCTCCCGCCGAGACAAAAGGCACTACCCCGCCTCGTGCGACAAGCGAGGGAGGAAACAGTGAAAAGCCCAAAAGAAAAGGTCGTTACCACCGCCGCCCCAAGAAGAAACCGACAGAGAACAACACAAACAATTAAAAAATGGCCATTATTAAAGAGATAAGGGGGTTCAAGCCTGTCATTGGAGATAACTGCTACGTTGCCGAGACCGCCGCTGTAATTGGCGATGTAACAATGGGCAACAACTGTTCTGTGTGGTTCGGAACGGTGTTGCGTGGCGACGTCAACAGCATAAGGATAGGCAACAACGTAAACATTCAGGACGGCGCGGTTGTACACACGCTCTACCAACGCTCAAAGACCGTCATTGGCGATAATGTTTCCATCGGGCACAACGCCACCGTTCACGGAGCAACCATAGAGAGCAACAGCCTCATTGGAATGGGCGCGACCATTCTTGACAACGCCGTGGTCGAGAGTGGCGCTATTGTTGCCGCCAATGCTCTTGTAACGTCGGGAATGCGCGTCGAGGGGGGTTGGATATACGCCGGCGTGCCCGCGAAAAAGATTAAAGAGGTAAGCAAAGAACAACAAACCGAGATTGTCGAGCGCATTGCAAACGACTACATAATGTATGCCTCGTGGTACAAAAAATAAACAATAATAAACAATAAAAATTATGAAAAACCTATTTTCATTGCTAATCACAATTGCAGTGGCAACAACAGCCATTGCCGGCAACGATATTACGTTGCACGACGTAATGTACGGCGACTACCGGCCAAAGACATACGCCGCAATTAAGCCAATGGCCGACGGCGAGCACTTTGCACGCATAAGCGACGACCGCAGAATGATTCTCAAGGGTTCGTTCAAGAACGGCGAGATTGTCGACACCCTGTTCAACGCATCGACCGCCCGCGGCTTCGACGCAAAAGGCATCGACGGTTATCAATTCTCGCCCGATGAGAAGCTGATACTCTTGCAGACAAAGAAACGCGGCATCTATCGCAACTCGTTCACAGCCGAGCACTACATTTACAACCGCAAGAACAGCAAGGCCGAGCCTCTTTCGCAGAACGGTGCGCAACAGGTTCCTAAATTTTCGCCCGACGGCACAATGATAGCCTTTGTTCGTGACAACAACATATTCCTTGTAAAATTACTTTTCGGCAACAGCGAGTCACAGGTAACCACTGACGGAGAGTTCCGCAAGATAATAAACGGTATACCCGACTGGGTAAATGAAGAGGAGTTTATGAACAACTGCTCATACGACTTCAGCGCCGACAGCAAGGTGATAGCTTACATAAAATACGACGAGAGCGGAGTGATGATGTACGATATGCCTATGTACCAAGGCGGACAGAGCAAAGAGTATTTCGGTTTCAGCAAGCCCTACAGCTTTAAATATCCGGTTGCCGGAGCCGATAATGCAAAGGTGTCGGTACACTCGTTCGAGATTAAGAGCAAAGTAACACGCAAACTCGACGTCAACATTCCCGAGGAAGGGTATATTCCACGCATCAAGTTCACACAAGACCCCAGCACCCTTGCCGTCCTTACTCTCAACCGCCATCAGAGCATTATGGAAATACAGGCTGTCAACCCCCTTTCGGGAGTGAGCCGCACTATTCTGCGCGAGGAGAGCGATACATACCTCAACGAACAGACATACGCCGGCATAGAGTTCCTTGACAAGCATTTTGTGTTCCAAAGCGAGCGTAGCGGCTACAACCAGCTATACCTATACACCCTTTCGGGAGAACTTGTGCGCCAATTGACCGACGGAGAGTACGAGGTTAAAAAGTTCTACGGCTACAACAGCAAAAAAGGTGAATACTACTACTCAAGCAACGAAGGCAGCCCCTTGCGCGAGTATGTATATAAGGTAAACGCGAAGGGCAAGAAGAGCAAGCTGACAAAGTACGATGGAACAAACTCAGCTGTGTTCAGTGCCGATATGAGCTATTTTATAAACACCTTCTCAAGCATAGACACCCCGCACAGAGTAACAATAAACAACAGCAACGGCAAAGAGATTAAGACTCTTATTGACAATAAAGAGCTGAAGGCACGCCTTGCGGCGTTCAATATGCCCTCGAAGGAGTTTTTCACATTCACCACAACCGACGGCGTTGAACTTAACGGCTGGATAGTAAAGCCACACGACTTTGACGCAAACAAGAAGTACCCCGTCGTTATGTTCCAATACAGCGGACCTTACTCGCAGCAGGTACACGACAGTTGGTACATTGGAAACTACGGTAATGCAATGTTCGAATCGTATATGGCAGCCGAGGGATTCATCAGCGTGTGCGTCGATGGACGAGGCACCGGCGGACGCGGAACAAAATTCGGCAAATGCACCTATCTTAATATAGGAAAATACGAGCCGGGCGACCAGGTTGAAGCAGCAAAGTACCTTGCCACACTCCCCTATGTCGACAAGCAGAATATAGGTATCTGGGGCTGGAGTTTCGGAGGTTATAACACCCTGATGTCAATGAGCCACGACGAGTCGCCGTTCAAGGCCGGCGTAGCCGTTGCCGCACCCACGGACTGGCGTTTCTACGACACCGTATACACCGAGCGTTATATGCGCACTCCCAAAGAGAATAAGGAGGGATACGACGCCGGTTCGGCTGTTGTAAACGCTGCAAAGCTCAAAGGCAGTTTGTTGCTTGTTCACGGTACTGCCGACGACAATGTACACTTGCGCAATATGATACACTACATTAGCGCAATTACCGCTGCCAACAAGAAGTTCGAGGTTGCGCTCTACCCCGACAGCAACCACAGTATTTACCACGGTGCCAACACACGCTACCACCTTTTTGAACGTATTGCAGACTTCTTTAAAAAGAATCTTAAGTAAAAAAGCGTTATATGATTATAAAGAATCAGCGCGCCACTACGGTGGCGCGCTGATTCTTTTACTATATGTTTTTTGTGTCACAAAAGGCGCACAAAGAACGGTTGAACAGAAAGGAAAAACGGAAAAGTTTTAACCTTTAACCGCACTTTGTGCGTATATTCCTCGGTAGTCTTTACCCTTAACGCTGTAACCTTATATTCACTCTTTTGTCGTTCTATATTATTCTTTTGTGGCCAAAAGAACCAAAAGCCCCGGCACGCGGGAAAATCAGTCGAAGCGCCCTCTTGCTCGTAAACCGCCGCAGCGCTGTTACTCGTTCGGACGCTTCTTGTCACTCAATGCTTCTTGCTTAAATTCCGGCGCTCCGGGACTTGCGCTGTATTGCGTTTAAAGAAAAGTTAACGGCATACAGCACAAGTTGTCCTCGCTGTCTGCCGGATTTTCAGCGGCATTGCGTTGTGATTTTAACGGTGCCGGCGGGGTATAAAAATTACTTTTGCAATGAAAGGAACTATCCCCGTAGCTTGCCACTTTAATTTTTTAGTTTTAACCGCACTTTGTGCGATTGAAACTTGGCTGCGCTCGTTGCGTGCGTAAATAAATTTCCGCCCACTCGCTTGCACA
>JAZRFF010000016.1:0-73207 GCA_045661225.1 Bacteroidaceae bacterium
ATACCATAATTGTCTTCGATATGTGTGATGGAATATCCATCTTCAAGCATATGTATGTATTTGAGCAATGCTTGGTGATCGTGTTTCTTACGCATAAAATAAACCCCAAAGTTTTTTGTCCAAACTTTGGGGTTCACTTCAAATTTTGCGGCTTTTTCTTTTTGATTGGTTCAAGGTTTCGAGTGTGTTTGACACTCTTTTCCGGTACTGCTTAGAACGGCAGGTCGTCGGCGTCGTTTGAGTTGTTGCTGAAGTCGGGAACCTCGACCTTTGGAGCATTTATTACCGGAATGTCCATTGGCGCTCCCGGAGCTGCTCCTCTTTCTACTCTCCACGCACGGATATCGTTGTACCAGCGACCCTGATATTCGCGGGCGTTGATGTCGAACGAAACTGTCAGTTCGTCGCCGGCCTGAATGTTGAACTGTGCTATTTTGTCGGCACCGAACACGTTGAAGCAGATTTTCTTTGGATACTGCTCGTGTGTCTCAAGTACGTATTCTTGCATTTTCCACTCGTTGCCGGTCTTTGATGTACCGCCTCTTTCGGGCAATACTGCGATGATTTTTCCTGTGATTTCCATAACTTTTCAAAAATTCTCGGCGAAAATAGTTTATTTATTGCCGAAAAGCAATTTTTTTTCTGAATTTTTGTACGCTTTTATCTATTTAGTCTTATCTTTGTAACTATCGCGCGCGAGCGCGAGATGTTTCTTTTGACTAATAATTTAAAATTTCAATATTATGAACTTTACTGTATCGAGTTCTTTGCTTTCGTCTCGTTTGCAGACAATAAGCCGTGTGATAAACTCAAAGAACACAATTCCGGTCCTTGACTGTATCCTTTTTGAACTGAAAGACAACGTGTTGACATTGACAGCTTCGGACCCCGACAACACTCTCAACACATCGATAGAGGTTGTTGACTGCTCCGAGGATTTCAGCTTTGCAATTTCTTCGAAAATCCTTATCGACTCATTAAAAGAGATTTCGGAACAGCCTTTGCGCTTTGAGGTTAAGAAAGATACCTACGAAATGACAATATTCTACCAGAATGGCAAGTATAGTATGGTTGGTCAGAATGCTGACGAATATCCTTCGGCTGCTGTTCTTGGTGAGGGTGCTGTTGCAATAAACATTCCTACAAAGGTGTTGTCAAGCGGTATTGCTTGTTCGCTGTTTGCTACAGCCGACGATGAGGTGCGTCCGGTAATGTGCGGTGTGTATTTCGATTTTACTCCTGAGAATTTTACAATAGTTGCATCGGACGGCCACAAGTTGGTTCGTTGCCGTGACTATTCGGTTGTGGGTGCTGAAAAATCGGCCTTTATCCTTCCTAAAAAGCCTGCTACGCTACTGAAGAACCTTTTGGGCAAGGAGGAGCAGGAAGAGGTTGCCGTAGAATTTGATGGTCGCTTCGCTACATTCGATATGGGCGAGTATAGGCTTGTTTCGCGTCTTTTCGAAGGTCGTTATCCGAACTATAATTCTGTGATTCCGCAGAATAACCCTCATAAGCTCACTGTTGACCGTGCGGCTCTCATCAGCACTCTGCGACGTGTGGCTATATTCTCGTCACAGGCGAGTCTTATAAAATTGCACCTTGAAGATAATAAAGTGGTTATTTCGGCTCAGGATACCGACTTTTCGACATCGGCCGAGGAGAGCCTCGTTTGTAGCTATGAAGGTGCTTCAATGAACATTGGCTTCCGTGCGTCGTTCCTCATAGATATTCTTAACAACACTCCCGGACAAGAGGTGGTCATTGAACTTGCCGACCCTTCACGTGCCGGTGTGATTGTGCCTGCCGAGCAGGTTGACAAGCAGGAACTGCTTATGTTGTTGATGCCAATGATGCTTACAGAATAATATGGAGCTGAACCTTAAAAAACCTATTATTTTCTTTGACCTTGAGACTACGGGTACCGATATTTGCAAGGACCGTATTGTGGAGATTTGCTTTATAAAAATTTATCCCGATGGCCGTGAGGTTGAATATACAAAGCGAATAAATCCGGGTATGCACATTCCCGAGGCATCGACAGCTGTGCACGGCATTAGTGACGATGATGTCAAGGAGTGTCCGCAGTTCAAGGAGGTGGCTCGCGAAATTGCAAACGAGTTTGAGGGCTGCGATGTTGCCGGCTTTAATTCGAACCGTTTCGACCTTCCCTTGCTTGCCGAGGAATTTTTGCGTGCGCAGGTCGATATTGACCTCTCGCGTCTGAATGCGATAGATGTGCAGGTTCTGTATCATAAGCGCGAACCGCGTACACTGTCGGCGGCGCATAAATTCTATTGTGGAACGGAGTTTGACAATGCTCATAGTGCGCTTGCCGATACTCGCGCGACTTACAATATCTTAAAGGCTCAGCTTGACCACTACGACGACCTTGAGAATGATATGACAGCACTTTCGCGTGAGTCCTCGTTTACAAGGAATGTCGATTTTGCGGGTCGTATAGTGTACGACGAAAATGACAGGGAGGTCTTTAATTTTGGCAAGTACAAAGGAATGCCTGTTGATGCAGTGCTCGACCGTGATCCGGGTTATTATGGCTGGATTATGAACGGCGACTTTGCGCTGAATACCAAGCAGGTTCTTACAAGAATAAAACTACGCGGTTTTAAAAAATAACAGACGCGATGCTTAAAGGAAAAAAGATTGTATTGGGCGTGACAGGCAGTATTGCGGCTTACAAGGCTGCAATGCTTGTGCGGCTTCTTGTCAAGGAGGGTGCCGAAGTGCAGGTGGTGATGACACCGGCTGCTAAGGAGTTTATCACTCCGCTGACGCTTGCAACGCTGTCGGGGAGGCCGGTGTTGAGCGAGTTTTTCAATACCGGTGACGGAGCCTGGCACAGTCACGTAGAGCTTGGATTGTGGGCCGATGCGATGCTTGTGGCTCCCGCAACTGCCTCTACTCTTGGGAAAATGGCGTCGGGTATAGCCGATAATTTTCTTGTTACCACATATTTGTCTATGAAGGCGCCGGTGTTTATTGCGCCGGCAATGGATCTTGATATGTATGCCCACCCGTCGACACAGCGCAATATAGAGACGCTTGCCGGATACGGTTGTAAAGTGATTGAGGCGGCATCGGGCGAGCTTGCGAGTCATTTGTGCGGAAAAGGACGTATGGAGGAGCCTGAAAGAATTGTTGCGGCCCTCAAGGATTTTTTTTTCGAAAAGTGTGACCTTGCCGGGAAGAAAATTTTGATTACCGCCGGTCCTACATATGAAAAAATAGATCCGGTGCGTTTCATAGGCAATTACTCGTCGGGCAAAATGGGTTTTGCAATAGCCGAGGAGTGCGCTCGCCGTGGTGCCGAGGTATCGCTTGTCGCAGGACCGGTGTCATTGTCCGTGCAGCACCCATCGATAAGGCGTATCGACGTTGAATCGGCGCGTGAGATGTGCGATGCTGCAACAGCGCTTTTCCCGACCTGTGACGCCGCGATATTAAGCGCGGCTGTGGCCGATTATAGACCGGAAACGCAGGCTCCGGTGAAAATAAAGCGTACAACCGATGAAATGAACATTGTGCTGCGTGCGAACCCCGACATTGCTGCTACTCTTGGCAAAATGAAGAAGGAGGGGCAGAAAATGGTGGGCTTTGCGCTTGAGACTAACGATGGCGAAAGCAATGCTTTGCGCAAACTTGAATCGAAAAACCTTGACTTTATAGTTCTGAACTCTTTGGCTGATGAGGGCGCCGGCTTTGCCTGTGACACGAATAAAGTTACAATAATAGACCGTGAGGGCAAAAGCGAGTATCCGCTCAAGAGCAAAAAAAGTGTAGCAAAGGACGTTGTTGCGCATCTGTCGAAGTTGTTGCTGCTGCTTGTGCTGTTGGTGCTGCCTTCAATGGTGTATGCCGAGGGTGAGGAACTTTCGGCTACTGTCAATGTTAATGCTTCGCAGGTGCAGGGTTCGAACACCGAGGTCTTTACAATGTTGCAAGATGCGCTTAATGAATTTATCAACAGCCGCAAATGGACGGGTAACACATACGAGGAGTATGAACGTATAACTTGTAGCTTTAACTTTGTTGTAAATTCTTATACTAATGACGGTGCGTTTGATTGCTCTCTTATGGTGCAGTCCTCGCGCCCTGTCTACGGTTCGTCTTATAATTCTACACTATTTAAATACGAGGATAAAAGTATAAAGTTCAAGTATCAGCCTTATGACCGTCTGGAATTTGTCGAGGATAATCTTGATAATAACCTTACTGCGGTTATTGCATTTTATGTTTATCTGATTATAGGTATCGACCTCGATTCTATGGGCGAAATGGGCGGAAGTGAGTTTCTTAACAAGTCGCTCACAATAGCAAATAATGCACAGAATCTGGGCGATGCGGGTTGGAGAGCCGGCAGCGGTGGCAGCAACCGTTATTCTATTATCGATGACTATTTGAACGGAGCTTTTGTGCCTGTACGTAAGGCTGTGTACCGCTACCATCGTCTGGGGCTTGACACTATGTTTAAAAATGCAGATGCTGGCCGCAAGGTTGTTACAGAGTGCTTTTCGCTTTTGAAAAAAGCCGATGAGGATCGCTCTATGGCCTATTTTATAAGACTTTTTACAGAATATAAGGTTGACGAGATTGTAAATATATACTCAAAGTCGATACCTGAGGAGAAAAAAACAGTGGTCGATATACTTTCAAAAATCAATCCTTCTCTGTCGACGGAGTGGGACAAGATTACAAGGAATATTTGAGATAATGCTTAAGCAAATAACTATACGCAATTTTGCGCTCATCGAGCGGGTCGAGATTGACTTCTCGGCCGGTTTCTCTGTTATTACAGGAGAAACGGGACACGGAAAATCGGTCTTTCTTGGGGCTGTGTCAATGTTGCTCGGGCAGCGTTCCGACGTAAAAGCCATAAGAGAAGGTGCCGACCGTTGTGTTATTGAGGGCTGTTTCGATGTCTCCGGCTTCGAGTTGGAGAGTTTCTTTGAAGAAAATGACCTTGATTATGATTGTGAGTGTATAATACGCCGCGAACTTGCAGCAAATGGCCGCAGTCGTTGTTTCGTTAACGATGTTCCCGTGGCTGTGTCGCTGCTGAAGGAACTTGGTGCGCGTTTAATAGATATACATTCGCAGCATCAGAATCTGCTTTTAGGCGATAGAAATTATCAGTTGGCTGTGCTTGACACTCTTGCCGGTGACAAAGAATTGTTGCTTCAGTATAGGGATTGTTACGACGGCTACAAGGCGCTGCAACGCGAAATTGCAACGCATCGCGAAGCTCTTGAGGCGAGTAGGCGAGACGAGGAGTGGCAGCGATTCCAGTATGACGAGATTATGGGCGCATCGTTGAAGAGTGGTGAGCTCGAGGAACTTGAGCAAGAGTTGCAGGAACTTTCGCACGCCGAGGATATCCAGGCTGCGCTTTATGGCGCTTGCAGTGCAATAGATAATGACGAAAGGAGTATGCTTAATGCTTTGCGAGAGGCTGCAAATGTTCTTTCACGCATAGCTTCGCACTATGCAGCAGCGCAGGATTTTGCCGACAGGGTCGAGAGTAATTATATTGAGCTGAAGGATTGTTGCGAGGAGATGCTGCAACGTGCCGAGCGGGTACAGTTCACTCCGTCGCGCCTTGAATTTGTTGAGAGTCGCGTCGCGCAGATATATACTCTTTTGAAAAAACATAGGGCCGATGATGTTGATGCTTTGCTGGCACTTGCTGACGAGTATGGGCAGAGGATTGACGGCATTGTTAATGGCGATGATGAGATAAAGGAACTCGAGAGACGCCTTTCGGCGTTGCGCTTGCAGCTCTCTAAGCTGGCCGAGGCTCTTTCGGGCTTGCGTAAAGGAAGCGCAGCGTTGTTGCAAGAGAAAATTACGTCGATTCTTGTGAACTTGGGAATGCCTATGATTCGTTTCGAGGTTGAATTTACTCCTCTTGCCGATTTTGGCGTTACGGGGCAAGATAATGTGGCATTTTTATTCTCGGCAAACAGTAGCAGCGCACCTCAACCTTTGAGCAATGTGGCCTCGGGTGGAGAAATGGCGCGTGTGATGCTTGCGCTTAAGTCTTTAATAGCTACAAGCACAAAACAGCCAACACTTATCTTCGACGAGGTCGATACAGGGGTGTCGGGAGTGCTTGCCGAGCGTATGGGACGAATGATGCAGCAGATGGCTGGTGAGAATTGTCAGGTGCTTAGTATAACGCATCTGCCGCAGGTTGCAGCCTTGGGAGCTAATCACTATAAAGTCTATAAGGAAGAGACTGACAAAGGTACAATTACAAATATTATAAAATTAAACCAGCAGGAACGTGTGTGTGAAATTGCCCAAATGATGAGCGGCGAGGTGCTTACCGATGCGGCAATGGATAACGCCCGTGCAATGCTGGCTAAAGCGTAACTATGGTAAATAACGAGATGATATTTGGCGTGCGCGCTGTTCTTGAGGCGCTCGAGGCCGGAAAAGAGATTGACAAGATTTTGGTAAAGCGTGATATTCAGAGTGAACTTTCGCGCGAACTTTTCTCAGCACTTAGGGGACGTACAATTCCTGTTGTACGTGTGCCGGTTGAGAAACTTAATCGTATTACACGCAAGAACCATCAGGGTGTAATTGCTTATATGTCGGCTGTGGAGTATGCGAGTGTCGATACTCTTGTGCCTACACTATATGAAGAGGGAAAAACCCCGTTTCTGGTGTTGCTTGACGGTATTACCGATGTGCGTAACTTTGGCTCTATTGCTCGTACTTGCGATTGTGCAGGTGTCGATGCTATAATACTGCCTTCGCATAACAGTGTAACCGTTAATGCCGATGCTGTAAAGACTTCGGCGGGAGCTTTGCATACTTTGCCTGTGTGCCGCGAGAAAAATATAACCGAGACGCTTAAGTATCTTAAGGCGTCGGGAATACGTATTGTGTGTGCTACCGAGAAGGGTGATATGAATTATACTCAGTCTTGCTTTACTGAACCTGTTTGTATTGTTATGGGTGCCGAAGATACCGGTATCCCTCGTGAGCATCTTGCATTATGCGACGATTGGGTGTCTATTCCGCAATTTGGAAACATTGAGTCGCTGAATGTTTCGGTGGCTACCGGCGTTATTCTTTACGAGGCTGTGCGTCAGCGTCATTTGCTGGAATAAACCGGAATTTTAGCAGGGTTTCCACGTTAAGTGCAGAATTGTTCTTGTCCCTTTCTTGACACTGAATAACGATGATGGGCGCTCGTTGACAAGCCATACAATAGTGTTGTTGGCGTCGGTTACAACGAGTTGCCTCTCTTTGTCGGTTGTCTTTGCTTTTTTGTCGGTAAGGTAGTCGCTGACAAGTTTGGTCCCGCGCATTCCAAATGGGGCGAACCGGTCGCCCGGGCGTGTGTTGCGTATCTGCAACGGTGTCGCAAGGTTGTCGGCTGCAATGTAGATACTCTCCCTTTCTCTTGGTATATATCCGTCGAACGTTTTTTTCTCTATTGTCAGCGTGCCGGTGGTGGTGTCTACGCTACCTTCGGACGGAAGTGTGGCACAGAACTCTTTTGCGGTGCTTTGCGGTGCTATTGTCAATTGATTCTGCTCTTTGATTACCCTCCATTGGGCGTTGCTGACCTCACGGCGACCTTCGCTGTCGGTAGATTCAAGAATATTGGCTGTTTGGGTGCTGTTGAATCCTAACGGTGCAAGAATCTCGTGTAGTATAGTCGATGGGGAAGTCTCTTCTTTTAATGCTTCGAGGTTTATGATATTCTCCTCTTTTACTCTTGCGATTGCTTCCTTAACCGCTTGACTGTAGAGTTCTTCGGCTTCGCTTATTCTTTGCGCTGTGGCAGCGATACTTTCGAGTACCGATGGGTTTATCCCGCTCATAAGCGGGATAATCTCGTTCCTTATCTTGTTGCGGGTGTAGTCGTTGCTGAGATTGGTGCTGTCGGTTACAAAATCTTCTCCTCTCCAACTGAGATAATCTAAAATTTCGCTACGGTTTACGCATAGCAACGGGCGTATGATACGACCATTTTTTGGTTGTATTCCTTTAAGTCCTTTGATGCCGGTTCCTCGTATGAGGTTGAGTAACAGGGTCTCGGCTGAGTCGTCGCGGTGGTGGGCTACTGCAATTGCATCGGCTTTTATTGATGCTCTGTTCTTTTCAAAAGCTTCGTAACGCTGTTCTCGTGCCGCCATCTCAATCGATAATCCTTTCTCGCGTGCGTATGCCGCGGTGTCGAAGTGTACAGTGGTTAATGTGACGTTCGTTTTTGTGCATAATTGTCGGACAAATTCTTCGTCGCGGTTGCTCTCATCGCCACGCAGATGGAAATTGCAGTGTATGGCCTCGCAATGATGGCCCAGTTTAAGCAGGGTGTGAAGCAGTGCCACCGAGTCGGCTCCGCCGCTTAGTGCTACAAGAACTTTAGCCCCTACCGGGAGAAGATTGTGCTTCTTTATATATTTTTCGACCTTGTGTACCATAATTTTCACCGCGAAGATAGAATAATATAGTCGATTATTGGGGTAAACAGGCGATTATTTATGTAAATTAGTCTCAAAAAAATAAAAAAGGGGGTTCTTTGTTTGTTCTTCACAAAAAATGTCTTACCTTTGTAACCGCTTAAAGCACACGGTACCTTGGATGAGTGGCTTAGTCAGCGGTCTGCAAAACCGTGTACGGCGGTTCGAATCCGCCAGGTACCTCAAAAGAACCTCAGAAAACTGAGGTTCTTTTTGTTTGTCTCAATATCTACTTTATTCTATGGCTGATAATTTCTTGGAAAAAAGAATGGAACTTTACAGGGCAAAGTCGGGCTCTGGCGTTGCAAAGAGTAAAGACGGCCTTGCGGCTTTGCTTGCGAAAAACCGCAGTACGCGCGGGTATGCAGCGTCGTATATTGTGCGTGACGACCAACTGCGTCGCATAGTTGCGGTAAACAGTAAGGTGGCGTCGGCTCGCAATCGTCAGGTGCTTCGTTTCAGGGTGGTTAATGCTGCCGAGGCGCACAAGGTGTTGCCTCATATAAGTATGGGTAGTGGATTGCCCGATATTACTCTGCCTTTACCCGGCACAGAGCCTAATGCTTTTATAATTGTATGTTCTACCATAGAGCCGCACGCAAGCACTTATGTTGACTTGGGAATATCGGTGCAGAGTATGCTTTTGCAAGCAGTGGAGATTGGGTTGAACGGTCTGTGTATAATGTCGTTCGATAAAAAGGCTTTAATTGAGGCTTTTGACCTGCCTTATGAACCATTGATGGTGCTTGCTGTTGGCAAAGGGTGCGAACAGGTGCGTTTGGTTGATATTCCAGCCGATGGCAACCGTTCTTATTATCGCGAAGATGGGGTGCACTGCGTTCCCAAGGTCGTAATTGATGATTTGATGATAAAATAGAAGAGTGTGCAAGATAGATGAGGGTGCTTGTGATACTTTATAGGTGTTTTATATGTATAATGGGGCTTGGGTATCTTTTTGACACTGGTGTAGACAAAAAAATCGAGTAACAATTGTTACTCGATTTTTTTGTCTCGCAATGTCTTTATGCGTCGATATTTGCGTATGTTGCGTTCTTCTCGATAAACTCTCGGCGTGGGCCTACATCGTCGCCCATCAGCATAGAGAATATATAATCGGCCTCTTGAGCGTCGCGTATTGTAACCTGCTTCAAAGTGCGTGTCTCGGGGTTCATTGTTGTATCCCACAACTGCTCGGGGTTCATCTCTCCAAGACCTTTGTAGCGCTGAATGTTTATCTCTTTCTCGTTGCCGCCGGCATACTGCTGTATAAATTCGTCCTTCTCGCGGTCGTCGTAGCAGTATTTCTTGACTTTGCCCTTTGAACAAAGGTAGAGCGGTGGCATTGCCTTGTAAAGGTGTCCGCCTTCGATAATCTCGGGCATATAACGGTAGAAGAGCGTCATAATGAGCGTTCCAATGTGTGCACCGTCAACGTCGGCATCGGCCATCATAATAATTTTGTGGTAGCGCAACTTTTCGATGTTTGCTTTCTTGCTATCCTCGGGGTCAAGACCGAAACGTACACCAATAGCCTGAATGATATTGTTTACCTCGTCGCTCTCGAATGCTTTATGCCACATAACTTTCTCGACGTTGAGGATTTTACCGCGTAGGGGAAGTATGGCCTGGAATTTGTTTTTGCGTCCTTGCTTTGCAGAACCTCCGGCCGAGTCTCCCTCGACGAGGAACAACTCGCAGTTTGCAGGGTCTTTGTCTGAACAATCGGCGAGTTTTCCCGGCATTCCGCAACCGCTCATAGGGCTCTTGCGCTGAACGCTCTCACGTGCCTTGCGTGCCGCTATGCGCGCTGTTGCTGCAAGAATAACCTTGTCGACAACCATTTTTGCCTCCTTGGGGTGCTCCTCGAGGTAGTATGTTAAGGCTTCGCCTACAGCCTGGTCAACAGCTCCGGTAACTTCGCTGTTGCCGAGTTTGGTCTTTGTCTGACCCTCGAATTGGGGTTCTGCAACCTTTACCGAAACGATGGCTGTGAGACCTTCGCGGAAGTCTTCGCCCGAGATCTCGACTTTTGCTTTTTCAAGCGCCTTGGTGTCGTCGGCATATTTCTTTAGTGTGCGTGTGAGCGCACGACGGAAACCGGCAAGATGGGTACCACCCTCAATGGTGTTGATGTTGTTCACGTATGTGTGTACATTCTCGCTGTATCCTGTGTTGTAGAGAATTGCAACCTCAATGGGAATGTTGTTTTTCTCGGTATTGAGGTATATTACCTCGTTTATGAGCGGCGTGCGTGAAGAATCGATGTAACGGACAAACTCCTTCAAACCTTCTGTCGAAAAGAATGTTTCGCTCTTGTAGTTGCCGTTCTCGTCGGCTTCGCGTTCATCGGTAAGGGTGATTGTGATTCCGGCATTCAAGTATGCAAGCTCGCGCAAGCGGGTGGCCAGAATCTGGTATTGATACTCCGATACTGTGAATATTGAGTCATCGGGTTGGAAAGTCTGCTTTGTGCCTCGCAGTGTTGTTTCGCCCACGCAATGAACCGCTTCGAGGGGCTTTCCGCAAGAGTAGTTTTGCTCGTAGTGCTTGCCGTCTCGGAAGACTTCGGTCTTCATATGCTTTGAAAGCGCGTTTACACACGAGACACCCACACCGTGTAATCCTCCCGATACTTTGTAGGAGTCTTTGTTGAACTTACCGCCGGCGTGGAGTACTGTCATAACCACCTCAAGAGCCGAACGACCCTCTTTTTCGTGCATATCTACGGGGATACCACGACCATTGTCCTGTACGGTTATTGAATTTCCGGGATTGATAGTTACGTTTATGTGTGTACAGAAACCTGCCATCGCCTCGTCAATAGAGTTGTCTACCACCTCGTATACAAGGTGGTGCAGACCCTTCTCGCTAATGTCGCCTATGTACATTGCCGGACGTTTGCGGACTGCCTCCAGGCCTTCGAGAACCTGAATGCTGTCGGCGGAATAACTCGCCGCAGAGTTCTTGTTGATTTCTTCGCTCATAAGTTGTTTTTTAGTCTGATATAACTGAACAAAGTTAAGAAAAAACAGCCTATCGGACAAGAGTTTTTTGACGAAAAATGCCTTGTGCCGAGGCTTTTTTTATTTCAAACTCTTGAGCGTGTGGCTGTGCTCTCTAAATTGCTTTGGGGTATATACAACACGAAAAGGCTGGATAAATCCAGCCTCCTGTTCGGTAAATATATGTTTCAAAATTTAGGCTAATTTTGCAATTCTAGCGCAGAGACCTGACTTGAGGTTTGCAGCCTTGTTCTTGTGGATAAGACCACGCTTAGCCATTCTGTCAAGCATCTTTTGTACCTCGGGGAATTTAGCCAAAGCCTCGTTCTTGTCTGTAATTGCGCGAAGACCGCGAACTGCAGAACGCATATTCTTACCAAAGTAACGATTCTGAAGATTTCTCTTCTCTGTCTGTCTGATTCTCTTAAGTGATGATTTGTGGTTTGCCATCTCTTTAAATGTATTTTTTAGTTTTAATAGTAGCCCATAGGGGAATCGAACCCCTCTTTCAAGAATGAAAATCTTGCGTCCTAGCCGATAGACGAATGGGCCATTGCTAATAGAAACCTCTTTCGGGGTGCACTTAGAAGTGGCTTAGTGACTAAAGCGAGTGCAAAGGTAAAAGCTTTTTTTTAATTGACAAAGAAATTTCGCTACTTTTTTGTAAATTTGCCTCTCGATATTATGAAATTGCAGTAATAATGATAGAAAAATTCGATGGAATAGTATTACGTACGATAAAATATAGCGATAATCTTATGATTGCCGATGTATATACTCGTACACACGGACGCCAGTCGTTTTTGGTTCCGGTATCGCATAGCAAGCGCGGGCGGGTGCGTTGTGTGCTGTTCCAGCCTCTTGCAATGCTATCTTTTACGGCTTCTTACAAAAAGGAGAGGGCTTTATCTCGTGTAACCGATGTTCAGCCTTATTCAGTGTACTCGACAATACCATTTGACGTTGTAAAGTCTTCAATAGCGTTGTATCTGTCGGAACTTCTTGCCTATTCTTTGCAGGAGCAGAGCAACGACGAATCGTTATTTATCTTCCTTGACAGGTCCTTTGCTCTTTTCGATACGCTTGAGAGTGGTTATGCCGACTTTCACCTTGTCTTTATGGTGCAGTTGCTGCGCTTTCTGGGAATATTCCCCAATCTTGACGATTATACCCAATATTCATATATTGACCTTGTGCAAGGAACGGCTGTAAATGTACACCCTTTGCACGGAAATTTTCTTATGCCGCAGATGGCTGTTCCTTTTGTGAATTTGTTGCGTACTGATTACAGCACAATGCACAGGCTCTCTCTAAACAGAGAATTGCGAGGAGAACTCCTCGCAATTCTGACTGACTACTACAGGCTCCATATACCCGATTTTCCTAAATTAAAATCAATGGAGGTGCTGAAGGAGTTGTTCGATTAACTATTTAATAGTTGTTTTACTATTGCCGATATAACCTTACCATCGGCCTTGCCTGCAAGTTGTTTGGTCGCAATTCCCATAACTTTGCCCATATCCTGCGGGCCTGTAGCTCCAATCTGTGCCATAATCTCCTTGAGCGTTGCTGTAATCTCTTCCTCGCTCATCTGTTTGGGAAGGTAACGCTCCATCACAGAAACCTGCGCCAGTTCCTCGGCTGCGAGTTCCGGACGATTCTGGCTTTGGAATAATTCGGCCGACTCTTTTCCCTGTTTGGCAAGTTTCTGAATTAGTTTTATGGCAGTCTCGTCCGATACGGTATCTCCTGCACCGGGAGCTGTTTTTGCCTCTAAAAGTACTTTTTTAATGTTTCGGAGGGTGTCAAGGGCTACTTTGTCCTTTGCCTTCATAGCCTCCTTGATGTCGTTGCTGATAATGTCAAATAGTTCCATATTATTCTTCTTTTTCTTCTTCTTCTTCTTCGTTATTTATAGTTTCTTTTTCTACAAGAGAATTTTGTTCAGGTTTCTCTTTCTGTTCGGCGTCTATGACTATGTTTGTAATCTTTTCAAGTTCCGTCGCGCTGCGTTTGTATGTTGGTGAGTTGTCAATGGCCTCGAGAAGTTCGTCGTTGTACATTTCGTCGCCTTTGAATATATATACCCTGTATTCGGGTTTATAGAAGACGCCTACCATCTGTTCGAGTTTTCTCTCTTCCTGCTCTCTTTTTTCTTTCTCTTCGCGTGTGATGGTTTCTTTAATCTCTTCTTCTTTTTGAACGACGGGTGCCATACCCGGAATGTCTTTCATTCCGAATCCGGTGGCGAGCACTGTTACCTTCACTGCGCCCTCTTCAAGATTGTGGTCTTTGCTGTAACCCCAAATGAGCTCTATGTCCTCTTCCTGGAACTGTGCCATAAAAGACTCTACCTCACCCATCTCCTCGATGCGTATGGGGTCGTTGGGGTTCTCGTATATATTAAAGAGTATCTTTTTGGACTTGTATATGTCGTTGTCGTTGAGCAGCGGTGAGTGCAAAGCGCTTCGGAACGCGCGCGAAACACGCATCTCGCCTTTTTCTATACCGTAGCTCATTATGGCCACGCCGCCATTCTTGAGAATTTTTCTAACGTCGCGGAAGTCGAGGTTTATGGTTCCTCGTGCGGTAATAATCTCGGCTATGCTCTTTGTGGCTGTGGTAAGCACGTCGTCGACGAGGCGGAATCCTTCGGTCACCTCGAGCTTGGGGTACATATCGATGAGGCGTTGGTTGTTTATTACCAATAGTGCATCGACGTGCTTGGAAATTTCTATCACACCCTTTAGTGCTTGTTTTATTTTGCCGGTCATTTCGAACTTGAAGGGGATAGTCACAATGCCAATAGTGAGTATTCCCATACTTTTGGCAATCTCGGCAACGACGGGTGCAGCTCCTGTACCTGTGCCGCCACCCATTCCGGCTGTAATGAACGCCATCTTGGTGCCGTCGCTGAAAAGACGTTCAAGTTCCTGACGGCTCTCCTCGGCGGCACGGCGTGCGAATGCGGGGTCGTTGCCCGCTCCAAGGCCTTCGGTTATCTCGGCGCCCAGTTGTACTTTCTTGGGAATGGGGGAATTTTGCATTGCCTGAATATCGGTGTTACACACCGCAAATGATACGTTGTGTATGCCTTTGCGGTACATATTGTGTACGGCGTTGCTTCCTCCACCGCCTACTCCGACAACCTTGATGATTCTGGGGGTGTCTGTAGGTATTGCAAAAGGGAGTATTTTCTTTACTGGCTCGTCCATATTCATACTGTTTTGTATCATTTGTTATTAGTCGTTGTCAATGTCGTTTGTTTTCTCGTCTTCGCTGGTTGCTTCTTTCAGAAAATCCTTAAATCCTCCGAAAAGACCTGTAATCCAGTTGTCTCCTTTGGCTCCTTTCCCTTTTCCTTTGTTTTTTTCCTTCTCCTTGTCGTCTTTGCCTTTGTTGTTTGCATTATCGTTTGCTGGAGTTTTTTCGGGTTGTTTTTTTTCGGGTTGAGGGGTGTCGTTGCCGTTCATCTCATTTTCGTCGAATAGTTCTCCCGGGTTGGCAGGTGCTTTGGGAGTGTCTTCTTCGCAACAGTTCTCTTTGCCTCTGTTTAGAAGACCGTACAGGGCTGTTGTGAATATTCCGTATGTGTTTATACCGGGTTTGCACTCAAAGGTTAATTGGGGCTCGGCGGCAATCTCGCACTTGAAGTTCGGCAGATACTCATCGAGCAGCAGGTTTAGATTTTTGAGCTTTGCACCACCACCGGTAAATATAATGTTGGATATAGCCTCGTGTGAATCTTCTATCTGATACTTTACATTCTGCAGAATCTCGCTCATTCGGGCGTTGATTATGTTGTTTACTGTTTCAGAGTCGATGGGTTCTTTTTCGTTATTGTCGCTTTTGTATCCGCGTGTTATTTTTATTGCTTCGGCCTCGGCATATGATATTTGCTCGGCACACAGGTCGCGTGTTATATTTTTGCTGCCAAGTGGCAGGACTGCAATTTTGCGCAGATGGTCGTTGTTGTATATTGTGACGGTTGTAGTCTCGTAGCCAATGTTTACAAGCGCACAACCATTGTGACGGGCGTCGGTACCAAGCATAATGTCTGCGTCCATACGTGCTGCTATGAAACTGTCGACAATTTCGGTTTTTGCTTGCGCAAAGCTCTCGTTCAACTGCTCGAGGAATTGCTCCTTGATTATTATATTTAGGTAGTTGCCCTCAATGTTCATTGCCGGTGCTCCAATAGGCTGGTGGTCAACCTTGCCGTCTATTTTGTATTCTTGGTTTACGACTTGCACGCGTGCGTATCCTTCCGGAACCTGGAATGTTGCATCATTTTCAAGTTCCATTTCGCTTATTATGTCGGCAGTAATTTTTGTATATGTGTCGAATGTGCGTACAATCTTTGACTTTATGCTTCTGATAGAGAGGCCTGCAAGTGATACATAGGCTTTTTTTATTGCTATGTCGTTGCCATTCTCGCTCTTAAGATTTGGTTCGAGGCTGTTTATGATGTATGATATTGCCTCGCTTGTCTTGTCAACATTGCGTACTACGCCTTTTGATATAAATCCATCGACGGGTGTGCTCGCTGTCGCGAGTATGGTTATTCCGTTGTATGTCTCAATACCTACTGCGCCTTTAATCTTTGAAGAACTGAGTTCTATTGCTACAATGTAATTGGTTTGTCCCATATAGTGTCTATTTTTTCTTATTCTTCTTTGTGCCTATAACCTTATCATTGAACTCAATGTTCAAGACTTCGTATTTCTCCCACCCTACAGTGGCGAGGCCTTTTTTGTAGAATGTGAACAGCTTCTCGAGTTTTTCTTTGGCATTTTCGGCCGTTCCGAACTCTATAATGTGGTCGCCGACGCGGGGAACAAGTGTTACCTTGCCTTGCTCGTCGAAATAGACCTGCTCTGTTTGTGCTCTCCAGAAACTGCTCTCGTGAATGGCATTTGCAATCTCTTTCAGGTCGTTGTCCTTTATTTCCTCGGTTATGTACCCCGAAGCTACCGGCAGGAATAGTGCCTTGTGTACTCCGGTTATTTTGTTCGCTTTTGAATCTATATAGTAACTCTCGCCATAGGTGTTGTGTACCTTGAGTATGGGCACACGGCAATCAATGGTAATGTCAATGTAACCGGTTGTTGTCTTGTAGACCTCGCAGTTCTTTACTAATGAGATTCCTTTTATGTGGTTCTCAATTTCAAGGCACATAATGCTGTCGACGGGAATGTCTAAAGGGTCAAGGCCGTGCGTTTGCAGAATCTCTATGACATTCTCGCGGCTAAGGTTGCCGTTCTCGTCGTTGTGAACGGTAATGAAGACTCCTTTGCACCGTTTGTCGTTGTGCAAATTGGGTATAATAATCATTGCAAACAGAATGTATGCTGCTACCAGACCCGCGACTCCGTATTTTATGATTTTCTTCAGCATTATCGGTTTATCAGTATATCTTTCATTTGTGGAACGTCGGTTTCAATGTCTCCTGCACCGAGCGACACAAGTACTTCTATGTCATTTTTCTCTTTCTCGATGACTTTTAGCACGTCGGCGCGACTGCACATTTGCTTTTCAACGCTGCCGGCAAGGCAGTCGTAAATGAGCTTGCTCGTAACACCCGGAATCGGTTTTTCGCGTGCCGGATATATGTCGACAAGAATTACCTTGTCGAACAGAGAAAGGCTTTCGGCGAACTCTCTGTAAAAATCGGCTGTGCGACTGTAGAGGTGCGGCTGGAACAGTGCTGTAACTTTTTTGTCGCTGTACAGCTCTTTAATTGATTTTGCACACGCTTTTACCTCGTCGGGGTGGTGGGCATAATCACTGAGCAGTACAAGATTCTCTTCTTTTATGTGAAAGTCGAATCGGCGGTCGGCTCCTTCGAAACTCTTCATACCTCGCTTCAACTCTTCGGCCGATGCTCCGCAAATCTCGGCCATTGCCATTGATGCTATGCCGTTGTCTATGTTTATGCTTACGGGAACGCCCAGCTCAATATCGCTAATCTTCTGCCAAGGCGATACGTAGTCGAACACTATTCTTCCACCCCCTATGCGAATGTTCTCGGCGTGAAAGTCGCCTTTATCGCGCCCGTAGACGAAGGTCTTTACGCCTTCTTTTGTGCGTGGCGTAACCTCTAACCCTTCGTGTATTATAAGATAGCCATCGGGGCTTATTTTTTCGGTGAATTGTGCAAAGGCTTCAAGGTAGTTCTCTTTGTTCCCGTATATGTCAAGGTGGTCGGGGTCGGCCGATGTTATTGTTGCAACGTATGGCTCAAGGTGAAGGAACGAACGGTCATACTCGTCGGCCTCGATTACCACAAGGTCGCTCTTGTTCGTTAGTATGAGGTTGCTTTTGTAGTTCTTCGATATTCCACCGAGGAATGCCGCACAGTCAATGTGTGACTGGTGTAGCAAGTGGGCGGTCATTGTCGATGTTGTTGTCTTGCCGTGTGTTCCGGCAGCGCACACTCCGCGTTTGTCTCTTGTTATTATACCAAGCACTTCGGCTCTTTTCTTTATACAAAAGCCTCCTTCGCGGAACAGCGCCCACTCTTTGTGGTCGGCCGGTATTGCCGGGGTGTAAATGACAAGAGCCGATGAGGGGTCTTTGCACTCCTCCGGAATAAGTTCTATGTTCTCTTCGAAGTGTAAGTGCGCACCTTCTTCTATGAGTTTGCTTGTCAGCTCCGACGGTGTACGGTCGTATCCGGCAACAAACTTGCCCTCGCTAAGAAAATATCTTACGAGTGCGCTCATACCAATACCTCCGGCTCCAAGAAAGTAGACCGATTTTATATCTTTTATCTTCATTACTTGAGATTCTCTTTTTTGCGTCTTGTTTCTTTTTCTATATATGCGTCGGCGAGCATTATTACCTCGTCGGCAATCTCTTCGGCCGCGTTAGGCCTGCCCATCTTTTCAATATTCTCCTCGAGCGACGCTATCAGTTCGGTGTCTTTAACCGTCTCTATGGCTTTTGCAACAAGCTCTTCCTTTGCTTTTGCGTCGGCAACGTATATGGCTGCGTTCTTTTCGACAAGAGCCATTGCGTTCTTTGTCTGATGATCCTCTGACACGTTGGGCGAAGGTACCAGAATAACAGCTTTGCCCAGCAGTGCAAATTCCGATATAGAACCCGCTCCCGCGCGTGACACGACAAGGTCGGCAGCGCTCAAGGCATCGCCCATATTCGACACAAAGTCGGTTATTGTAATATTGTCGGGCTTGCCCGATTCGGCAACCCTTTGCTTCATCTCCTCGAAGTAAAGTTTGCCTGTTTGCCACACAAACTGAATGTCGGGGTTGCTTTTTATCAGTTCAAGCTGTGATATAATACTTTCGTTTATACTGCGTGCACCGAGGCTTCCGCCGACAATGAGCACGCATTTTTTATTCTCGTCCAGCCCCATACTCTTGAAAGCCTCCTTGCGGTTTGCTCGCATATCGATGAGGCTCTTGCGAATGGGGTTGCCTGTGAATTTAATCTTTTCGTGTGGGAAAAAGCGTTCCATTCCGTCGTATGCCACACATATCATTTTTGCCTTTTTTGCAAGGATTTTGTTTGTTACACCGGCATATGAGTTCTGCTCCTGAATCAAGGTGGGAATGTTCATACTTGCGGCCATCTTCAGTGTGGGACCACTTGCGTAACCGCCGACGCCCACTGCTGCCTGTGGCGCAAATTCCTTGATGACCTTTTTTGCCATACGCTGGCTTTTGAGAATGAGCCACAGTACCTTTATGTTCTTGAGCAGGTTTTTACGGTCGAATCCGGCAATGGGCAACCCTACAATTTCGTAGCCGGCGTCCGGTACGCGCTGCATTTCCATACGGTTGTTCGCTCCCACGAACAAAATCTTTGCTGTTGGGTGCTTTCTCCTTATAGCATCGGCAATGGAGAGTGCCGGGAATATGTGCCCTCCTGTACCTCCTCCGCTTACAATGATTCTGTACTCTTTTTTCATAGTATATCTGTTTTATGCAGTTTTAATTTCAATAGGCGCGTTTTTGGCTGTGTTTTGTGCCTTTGCATTATGACGGTATATGCAGTGTAACATTCCTATATAGAAACAGTTTATTACAACTGATGTTCCTCCCTGGCTCATTAGTGGCAATGGTTGTCCTGTAACAAAGTCGCCTACCGATATGTACATATGCAACATTGCTTGTAATACAATTATCAGACCAATTCCCATTGCCAGATAGGCCGAAAAAGCGTCGTCGCTCTTGTTTGCAATCTTTCCGCACCTGAAAAGCAATGTGAGGTAAAGCAAAATGACCACAATACCTCCAATCAGACCTAATTCTTCAATTATTATGGCGTATATAAAGTCTGAATATGAATGGGGTATGTTGTCGCGTTGTACCGAATTTCCGGGACCGCAACCAAAGAGGTGGCTCGATGCTATTGCCATATTGGCGTGTGCTCTCTGGTCGTCGACAATCTTGTAATTGTCGGGGTCTATGGGTTTGCTGTTACCTATGTCTTTTATGCGGTTTTTCCACGTGATTACTTTGCTTCCAAAGCTTCCGGGGGTTTCTGCAACGCTATCGGGGGTTAACATTACTGCCGAAATTCCTACAATGCCTGCACATAATCCGATGCCGAAAATGCCAAGTAACAGTTTTGTTGGCATACAAGCAATGTACATCATAAAATACAATGCAATTACAATGAGCACTGCTGTCGACAGGTTTTCCTTTAGTATAATAAGTATGGGCAGAATAGCATACTTGAGAATCTCCTTAAGGGCTTCTTTTCTTGTTCCGTCCTCGTCTTGAAATTTGTTGAGTATCTCGGCTGTGACCATTATAAGTCCCATTTTGGCAAATTCCATTGGCTGAATGGTGAATAGCCCGAATACATTTATCCAGCGTGCGCTACCGTTTATCTTAGGCGAGAACTGTGCCCATATAAGTCCTATAAGCCCTCCCCAGTAGACATATTTTGTTATTTTCTTCAGATGGCGGAGCTTGAAGTTCTGTATAATGCACACGAACATTATGCCGAGTGCGAGAAATCCGGTATGCTTTATAATAGGGTGCCAGTAGCTGCCGCTGTCACTTATCTGACGGCTGGTCGCACTGAAGACCTCTACCCAAGATATTGCGCAGATGACAAAGAAGACGGCCCATATAACCTTGTCTCCTTTGAATAGTATCCTTTTTAGTTTATCGCCTCCCATTTTAATGTTCTTCTTACAATGATAGTGTGGTTGTTCTTTTTTTACAATTTGCAGACATATTCCTTAAACTGTCGACCTCGGTCCTCGTAGCTTTTAAAAAGGTCGAAGCTCGCGCAGCACGGGCTCAAAAGTACTGTCTCGCCACTCTTTGCCACTCTCCAGGCTTGTTCGACACACTCTTTCATAGAGTGAGTGTCGAAGATGGGTATTCCATAGCCGCCGAAGAATGCGTGCAGTTTGCTGTTGTCTGCTCCCAAAAATATGAGTGCACAGCACTTTTCCTTTACAAGCTCTGCAATCTCGTTGTAGTCGTTACCTTTGTCTTTACCGCCAAGAATGAGTATTGTCTTTTTCTTCATACTCTGCAAGGCGTACCAGCAACTGTTTACATTGGTTGCCTTTGAATCGTTTATGTACTCGACGCCGTTTATCTTTGCAACCTTCTCGAGGCGGTGTTCTACACCTGTAAAAGAACTGAGAGCCTCACGTATAGTTTCCTTGCGAATACCCGCTACGTTGGCCGATATTCCTGCTGCCATTGAGTTGTAAAGATTGTGCTTGCCTGTGAGCGATAGTTCCTCGAGCTCCATATTGAACGGTGTGGGCTCGGTAAAGACTATTTGCTCCTTGTGGGTGTATGCTGCCGCGCCGTTGTGTCTCTCCTCGGCAAAAGGGTATAACTTGCCGTGTTTGTATTTCGGAAGCTCGTTCTTTATTATAGGGTCGTCGTTCCAGAATACAAAGGCGTCATCGGGCTGTTGGTTCTGTAATATACGTAGCTTGGCATCTATATAGTTCTGCATATTGTAACCATAGCGGTCAAGGTGGTCGGGGGTTATGTTCATAAGCACTGCGACATTAGCGCGGAACTCGTACATATTGTCCAACTGGAAACTGCTTAGTTCTACAATGTAATAGTCTTTGTCACCCTCGGCTACCTGCAGGGCCAGGCTGCGGCCAATGTTTCCTGCAAGGCCGACATTGAGTCCTGCCTCGCGAAATATGTGGTAGATGAGCGACGTTGTGGTTGTCTTTCCGTTGCTGCCGGTGATACACACCATTTTTGCTTTTGTGTATCGGCCTGCAAACTCAATTTCCGATATTATAGGGATACCGGCCTCGGCTATCTTTACCACAATAGGTGCTTCGTTGGGTATGCCCGGGCTTTTTATAACTTCGGCGGCATTGAGAATAAGACTTTCGGTGTGCTGTTTCTCTTCCCACTGGATATTATATTCGTCGAGCATAGCCTTGTAGTTGTCGGCAATGGCACCAAAGTCGGATACAAATACATCGAACCCGAGTTTCTGTGCAAGAACAGCTGCGCCACAGCCACTCTCTCCAGCTCCTAATATTACAATCCTTTTTTCCATTTATCTTATTTTTAGAGTCATAAGCGTCAGTGCCGCCATAATAATTGTTACAATCCAGAAGCGTATGGTAACTTTAGCCTCGTGCATAGGACGCTCGGGGCCTTTGAATATGTATGTACACTCTTTGTCGAGTTTTTCGTCTTCTATGTTGTAGTGGTGATGCAGTGGGGTACGACGGAAGATTCTCTGTTTTATACCTTTTTTCTTTCCGCGCTTGTAGTATGCAACCTGCATTATAACCGACAGGTTCTCGGCTACGAATATTCCGCAAAGCAACACGAGCAATAACTCTTTGTGCAACAGTATGGCAATAACGCCAATTATTCCGCCTATGGTAAGGCTGCCTGTGTCTCCCATAAATACCTGTGCCGGAAATGCATTGTACCACAGGAAACCAATTAGTGCTCCGATGAATGCAAACGAGAATATTACAACCTCCTCGCCGCCCGGAAGGAACATAATGTTAAGGTATTCGGCCCAGGAGACGTGGCTCGACACATAGGCCAGTACTGCGAGTGTCACGCCTATGATTGCCGCATTGCCGGCGAGCATTCCGTCCATTCCGTCATTGAGGTTTGCGCCGTTAGAGACGGCCGTAACCACGAATATTGTCACTATTATAAAGAGTATCCAGCCTGCAAAATCTTTATACTCTCCGCAAAATGACATAATTTCGCTGTAATCAAGATTATGATTCTTGATAAAGGGTATTGTGGTCTTAGTGAGTTTTTCGGGTGTGGAACGATGTACAACCTCTTCGGTATTGTTTACGTTCTTTACCGTAATATTCTCGCGCATAACAGCCTGCGGACTAAGGTAGAGTGTTATTCCAATGAAAAGCCCAAGCCCTACTTGTGCCATAATCTTTATTTTGCCGGATATTCCGTCCTTGTTCTTCTTGAAGGTCTTTATATAGTCATCGGCAAAGCCTAATAGTCCTAACCACACTGTCGTTACGAGCAACATAATCATATATATGTTGTCCAAACGTCCTACAAGAATGCAGGGAATGAGTATGGCTATAATTATAATGAGCCCTCCCATAGTGGGAACACCGGCTTTTAGATTGTTCTTGTCGAACTCACGCAGTGTCTCTGTAATCTGCTTTCTCTTGAAGTATTTTATAAGTTTGCCTCCGAACCAGGTCGATACGATAAGCGCAACGACAATAGCCAGTAACGCTCTGAACGATACGTAACTCAAAAGTCTTGCTCCTGGAATGTCGCACTCTTGCAAAAGGTCGAATAGGTAGTACAGCATTGCTATAATGGGTCTATAGGTTGAAAATTTCTCTTATAATCTCTTTGTCGTCGAAGTGGTGCTTCACTCCTTTTATCTCTTGGTAATCCTCGTGCCCTTTTCCTGCCACAAGAATGACGTCTCCCTTCTGTGCCAGTGCGCAGGCTGTTCTTATGGCCTCCTTGCGGTCGACTATGGCAAGCACGTTCCTGCGTTGTTCATCGTTGATGCCTGCAAGCATATCGTTAATAATGTCCTGTGGCTCTTCGAAACGCGGGTTGTCCGATGTGAGAATTACTCTGTTGCTGCCCTTGACAGCCTCGGCGGCCATAATGGGGCGTTTGCCCTTGTCGCGATTGCCACCCGCGCCTACAACGGTTATGACATTGCCTCTGCCGCGCAATACCTCGTTTATTGTGCCAAGAACGTTCTTCAACGCGTCTGGAGTGTGGGCGTAGTCTACTATTGCCGACACACCGTCGGGCGAGTGTAACGTCTCGAAACGGCCCGATACGGGGCGCAATGTGCTCATTACGCAAAGAACCTCTTCGGGGTCTTTGCCCAGTTCTACAGCAGCTCCGTAGATGGCAAGCAGGTTGCTTATATTAAATCGTCCGGTGAGCATTGTCGAGAATTCGCGGTTGTTGAATTCGAGAATCATACCGTCGAGGTGTGTTTCTACGAGTCGTGCCTTGTAGTCACTTATGGTACGTGTGGAGTAACTCTTTACATCGCCTTTGCAGTTTTGTACCATAACGGGGCCGTTCTTGTCGTCTATATTGGTTATTGCAAAGGCGTTGCGTGGAAGGTTGTCAAAGAAACTCTTCTTTGCCTTAAGGTAGTTGTCCATTGTTTCGTGAAAGTCCATATGGTCGCGCGTGAGGTTTGTGAATATTCCTCCGGCAAACTCAAGACCGCCGACACGCTCTTGTGCCAGTGCGTGGGAACTTACCTCCATAAAGGCATACTCGCATCCGGCGTTAACCATTTGCGCTAATAACCTGTTCAGTGATATTGCATCGGGGGTGGTGTGTGTCGAAGGGTAAGCCTCGCCGTCAATGTAGTTGCACACTGTCGACAGCAGTCCGCATTTGTGTCCCATTGCTCTGAACATTTTGTACAGCAATGTGGCTATAGTGGTTTTGCCGTTGGTGCCTGTCACGCCCACCAGCTTGAGCCTTTGCGACGGATTGCCGTAAAAGGTAGTTGCCAGACGTCCTGTTGCGCTCTGCGCGTCGGCAACAATAATGTATGCAACGGACGGATTCTGCTTTTCGGGAATCTGCTCGCATACAATGGCTACCGCTCCTTTTTCTTCGGCCGATGCAATGAAGGTGTGTCCATCGGCTTGTGTGCCTCTTACGGCGATGAACATATCGCCTTGCTGCACTTGACGGGAATCTATGTTCACGTCACTCACCTCGACCTCGTCCTTTGGAAGTACAAGGCGGTTATACTGAATGTTTCTTAATAGGTCGCTTAGTCTCATTATCTTGTTCTTTATATTTAATAAGGTAGTCAAGGCTTCAAAGTCACGCTTACTGTGTCGCCGGGCTGTGCTGCAGCTCCCGGGATAATGCTCTGTGACACAACGGTGCCGAATCCTTTGATTTTAACCTCTAAATTTTGCTGTTGCAACAGGTATACAGCGTCTGTTGCGCCCAGTCCTTCGAGGTTGGGTACTCTGTTTGCGGGTACACTCATTGGGGTGGTGTGGTACAAACTGTCTTTTCCCGGTCTCATTTTACCCCACTCTTCGTCGCTCTCGCTACAGCCGATGCCAACTGTTGAAAGAACCTCGGAGGCTCTCTTTGTGCTGCCTTTCTTGACAATGGGCATTGAAGGGTTCTCTTCTCTTGCCTCTTGAATATCGAGACGCAGCCTTTTTGCCATAATTTTGTCGGCAATCTCTTTGAAAGCAACAGCCGAGGTGCTTCCACCGCCTAATTTAGGCCGTTCATCGGCGGGACGGTCATCTTGGTGCGCTTCGTATATTGTCTGCACAAGCAAGGTGTACTGTGGGTCGTCGGCCGGGAAGAATCCGCAGAAGCTCATCATTTTTCCGAATCCGTCGTAACGTCCGTTCTTGGGGTTGGTGAGGTCGGCGGTTCCTGTCTTTCCGGCGACCTTCATCATTGCCGACCTTGCACGTTTGCCCGTGCCGTCCTTGCCTTCTACTACGTTTATGAGCAATTCGGTAACCTCATCGGCGGTTTTCTTTGAGAACAGTCGTGGGTTTATGGTGTCTGTGGGGAACTCTTTTTGTACTACACCGTCCTTGAGCACGGCTTTTACAAGGCGCGGACGCATCTGTACTCCACCATTGGCTATGGTGTTGTAGAATACAAGCATATTGATTCCGGTCATCTGCGTGGCGTATCCGTAGGACATTGAATTAAGGCTCAGTCCGCTCCAACGGTTTGTGCCGGGTTGTGTTATATATGGTGTCACTTCGCTGTCTATGAGTTTGTAATTCTCGGTAAGGCCGAATCGAAGGAGGGTATTGGTATACTCTTTGGGGTTATCTTCATAGGCGCGTTTTATAAGTTGCACCATTCCGATGTTTGATGAGTATTTCAATATCTCGGCTACGCTGTATTTGCCGGTGCCGTTGTCGCGGTACATCTCATCGCGTATAGCCTTGCCGTTAAAGTATGCCACTTTCGAGGCGTATGACTTTACAGAATCGTTTGCGGTTATCTTGCCGTCGCTTAACATTGCTGTTACGGCTACGGTCTTGAATATTGAGCCTGGCTCCATCAGACGGCAGAAAGCGTGGTTTGGAGTGGGGTTGTTGGGTATATTGTCGGTTGTTTCAAAGTATACGGGGTTGCCTTTGCTGTCGGTGCCTTTGGTGAGGTTTACAATGGCTTTTATATCACCGGTCTTTGTCTCCATAAGTATAGCCCACCCTGCGGGAAGGTGGTTGCTCAGGAGTACTTTTTTGAGCGCATTCTCGCATATATCGAGCATTTCGGTGTTTATTGTGGTTTGAATGTCCATACCGGCCACCGGGGCGCTCTTTATTTTTGTTATTACGTTGCCTTTCCTGTTTGTCTCCTTGCGACCGACGCCGGGCTCTCCTTTGAGATACTCGTCGTACTTCTTTTCAAGGCCGTTCAACTCCATTGTGAGTGTGCCGTTTTTCTCGGTCTCGCGTACTATACCGAACGTGCTGAGCCCTATGTCGCCGAATATGTTCTTGCGCTCATTTTTGATGCGATTGGCTGTTATTGCGTTTTTGTTGCCCTTGACAAAGTTATTGTCCTTCTCGATAAACAGACCGCTGTATTTGAATCCCATATTGAATATGGGTAACTGCATCAAACGATTATACTGTGTGTATGACACTTTGCCTTTGTAGAGCCTGAAGTAGCGTTCTTTTTTTTGCAACCCTCTTGTCAGGCGTTTCTTGAAACTTTCGGCGCTCTCGCTTGGGAAAATCTTGTTCAACCCTGTACACACTTCGTCCATATGCTCCTTCCATAATTCGGCACGTTTGAGGCGTGTCTCTTCGGCGTCCTTTTCGTTGTCGTTGTTTATGTATAGAAAGTCTATGCGCAGTCTGTAATAGGGAAGGCTGCTGATGATGAGGCCTCCCTCCTCGTCCAGTATACGTCCCCTCTCGGGTGGCAGAGGAATATTGTCCTGAATGTATCTTGCTTGAATCTTGTTCCAAATTTCGCGGTCCTTGAACATAATGGTGGCTGCGTTGGTTACAATGACCAGCGCTATTGTCGTGAACACAACCACTACAAGCAGGTTGAATCGGAATATTGTCTCGGAACGGAATTTGAACATCTTGTGTTACTTTTTTATTGAGTACATTGGTTTTGTCATTGTTTGCAGCTCGCTCTCTCTTGTGCGTAAAATTTTTTCAAGTTCGGTCTGGCGGCTCTTCGACGTGTATTCGCTTTTGAGCGTGAGGACGTTGTTCTTGAGGTTGTCTCGTCTTTTTGTCAACTTTTCAATTTTTCTAAGCTCGCGCTCGTACTCGTAGCGGTTGCTTACGTACAAGAATGAGTAAAATACTATCAGCGCAAAGAGGGCTACGTTGCGTGTTATCCACTTGCTAGTGAACAGACGACCACCGATAATGGTGTTTATTATACGCCCTCTTTTCTTCTTTTTTCCTTTATTTTCAATATGTATCTCTTCGGCACTCATTGTCACTCCTCCTCTTTCTTTATTGCAATGCGTAGCTTGGCACTGCGTGAACGTGGGTTGCGCAGCATCTCTTCGTCGGTGGGCGCTGTTACTTTCTTTGCCTCGAAGGGCGCTGTTACTCTGCCGAAAAAGTCTTTCTCGACAATGCCTTCGATGTTGCCGCTCTTCATAAAATTCTTTACTATGCGGTCTTCAATAGAGTGGTATGTTATAACAACCAGTCTTCCGCCGGGTTTCAGCAGGTCTTTTGCGCTTTTGAGCATCTCTTGAAGCGCTTCAACCTCTTTGTTTATCTCAATTCGCAGCGCCTGGAACACCTTCGCCATCTCTTTTTTCTCGCGTTGAGGCGGACAGAATGGCTTTGCAATTTCAATTAGGTCGTTTACGCGTCTTATGGGTTTTTCTTCTCTTGCTTTTACAATTCTTGCTGCCAGCTTGCGGGCGCAGTTTAGTTCGCCGTATAGTTTGAATATTCTTGCGAGCTCCTCTTCGGTAGCACGGTTTAACAGCTCGGCTGCGGTCTCGCCTCCGCGCTTGTTCATACGCATATCAAGGTCGGCGTCGAAGCGGAACGAGAAACCTCGTGTCTCGTCGTCAAAGTGGTGTCCCGATACGCCAAGGTCGGCGAGTATGGCATCGACTTTGGTCGCATCGTGGTAATGCATAAAATTGTATATGAACCTAAAGTTGCCTCTCACGAAAGTGAAGCGATTGTCCTCAGGGGCGTTTTTTTCGGCATCTTCGTCCTGGTCGAAACTGTAAAGGTGCCCTCCTTTGCCTAACCGGCTCAAAATTTCGCGAGAATGACCTCCCCCGCCAAAAGTGACATCTATGCAAATGTCGTTGGGCGAGATTTCCATACCGTCAACACTCTCTTTGAGCAGTACCGGCGTGTGATATACTAATTCTTCATTCATCGGCAGAAGTTTTTTCTGTAGTCATTATCTTTTCGAGTTCTCGGCTGAACTCATCGGGTGCCATAAAAGGCTTTTCGAGCTTCTCCTTTGCCCAAATCTCAATAGTGTCGTCCATACCTATGAAGCGTACCTCTTGCTTTATCGAGGCTAAAAGCATATATCTCTTTGGCAGAAGCACGCGTCCGTTGCTGTCGATGCTCAGCTCTTCGACATCGGCAACAAACTGGCGGAAAATCATTTGGTGCTTGGCGTTCCATTTGTCCAGACGGCTGCGTAGCAGGTTCAGTTGCTCATTCCAGCTTTCTTCGGGGTATAGTACAAGGCAGTCCTGGTAGACGTCTTTGCGTAGCATAACCTTGTCGCAACCTCCGGCCTGAAGAATGCGACGGAAGCAAGCGGGCAGAAAAACTCTTCCCTTGCTATCGGTCTTTGCCTCTATGTTACCAATGAAACGCATACTATACCTCTAATATAGAAAATCTGTTCAAAAATACACAATTCCCCACAATTCCCCACAAGATTGCGGAATAAATTTAAAAGAAAGTTTTCAACAATTTGTTAATATCTTCAGCCGTCTCTATTCTGTTGTTATAGAGTGTGTTGTTGCTGCTGTTGCGAGTGGGGCGTATTGCTCTGTTTTTTGTATAGGGCCTATAGTGGAGATTTTTATTAACGATGAGTATTTTTTTTATTTTTGTTTCTTGCAAAAGGGTGTAAAAAAAATCACGGAGGACTGCTGCTCTCCGTGATTGTAACCTTAATCTATGGTTATGAGTGTTTAATTCTCTTCTTTTATCTCGTGTGCTTTTGGCAGGTAGGCATTCAGCAGAATGACGCCTATTATGGCCGATATTAGAGACCCCAGCAATATGCCTAATTTTGCTTCACCGAGCATGCTTGCACCTTTTGCTCCAAGCGAGTCGTATGAAAGGTCTGCTATGAAAATAGATACTGTAAGCCCGATGCCGCAGAGCATACACACTGCCACGAACGACTTCCAGTCGCTTCCTTGTGGCAATGTGGCAATCTTGCACCTTATGGCAATCCACGAGAAAGTGAATACTCCAACTAACTTGCCCACCACAAGACCGGTTATTACCGATATTCCCACGCCGTTGAATATAGTGCCTATGCTCATACCCGACAGGTCCACGCCAACATTCGCGAATGCAAATAATGGAATAATGAAGTAACCGACAAGCCCGTTGAGATTGTCTTCCAATGCCTGCAAGGGACTGATGAGCTTGTCTGCGGCCGACTCTATGCTTTTTAGTTTGTGTATCTCTTTGTTGCTGAGAATAACGGTGTGGTGTTTGCCTTTGACCTCGCTGATGGGGAAGGTGTTGATATTCTCTCTGATTCGTTCAATATAGCGTGGCGAACTGTGGCGCAGCGAAGCCGGAACGCAGAATGCCACAATAACGCCTGCAATTGTGGCGTGTATGCCCGAATTGAGCATTGCGTACCACAATACAAGACCGATGATAAGGTAGTATCCCTTCTTCATCACCCTTGCCTTGTTGCCTAAAATCAACAACAGTACGCACACGCCGGCAATAAGCAGGCATTCGATGTGCAGCGACGATGTGTAGAATATGGCGATTGTGATTATTCCGCCAAGGTCGTCGGCTACCGCAAGCGCAGCAAGGAACATTTTTAGTCCTAACGGTACTCTTTTGTCAAAGAGTGATAATACTCCTAATGAGAATGCAATGTCGGTTGCCATTGGAATAGCTGCTCCGCGAATAATATCTGGGTCATTGGGGCTTGCTAACCAAAAGAGTAACACCGGAACAAGCATACCTCCGCAAGCGCCTATTATGGGTAAAATGGCTTTTTGCATCGACGACAACTCGCCTACAAGAATTTCGCGCTTAATCTCAAGGCCTACCGATAAAAAGAACAACGCCATTAAGAAGTCGTTAATAACGAGCATAAGTGACATATTCTCTCCGTTATGTCCAAACAGGTTGAAATTTCCAATGGATAATGCTACCTCATTCTGCCACAGCGAGAAATACCACTCTTTCAATGATGTGTTTGCTGCAATTAGTGCAAATATGGTAGCGACGATAAGAACTACGCTGCTCGATACGTACTTCTTAATCATACTCTTGAAACTGTAATTATTCTTCATTGATTTTATGTTTTTATCGGTAATTCAATACGTTTGTTTGAAATTGCGCGCAAAAATACATTTTTTTTAAACTCTTGCAGCCTTGGACACTATTGTTCGTTTGTTTGGCAGCTATCGGCTTTTTCGATAGAACAGACAATTTCTGATGATTCTGCTTTTTTGTAAAGGTTGTCTGTATTGCAAAAAAACGCTTCCTCGACGAGAAAGCGCTTTTTATATCACGGTTTTTCAGTTTATTCCTCAGGAGTAAACATCGGGTCCCAAGCGGGGAGCATTATAGGTTTCTTCTCAAGAATCTTTAGAATTTCGGCAGGAACGTATTTTTTGTCCACTACAAGGCGGAACATATACTCGTTGAACCACTCGTCGGTCATTATGAGTGTGCCGTGAAAGCCTGATGCGGCGCCCCAGCTGTTTTCTACCTGCCATTTTACGGGTTTGCCCTCCTTGTCAAGGTCGACGGCCTTGAGGGTCATTGCGTGTGACGAGCCGCTGTCGAATGTTAGTACTCGTTCGCGTTTGTCCATTCCGAACTCTACGCCGAAAAGTTCTTCGTAGTTGAAGTTGTTGAGGTCGAGCGTGCCGCGCTTCGAGTCGAGGAACTTGCCGACGTCGCACGAGAAGTACATCATTGTGCTGTCTTTAATGGATTCTATTGCCATCTTCTTGATATCTTCGATGGGCAGGTTAATATACAACCAGTTGTGGCCATCGTAAAGGTGACGGTCGTATTCAATCTCGAAACTCTGGTAGTAGGGTCTTGCAGGGTCGTTCATAAACATCACATAATCGTCCTGCATATTGATATTGAGGTATTTCTGGTAGAAACTTTTGGGGGTGTATTTCTGTGGCTCTTCGCGGTATTTGCCATTAGCGTCCTTGGGTGCCCAATAGAACTCTGCAGGGGGTATGCCGTATACTTGTGCGAGCATTTTGTATACAACCTTAAGCTGTTCTTTCTTTAGAGTCAGCAACTCTTTCTCTTTGGCGCCTTTCTCGTGCGCCTTGCGCAACGCAAAGCCGAATTCGCGTAATTTCCTGGTGAGCAGTGCCGAGAATGCCGCGGTATTGTCGCTTGTGTAGCTCTCTTTCATAACTCCCTTGGGGACAATTCCATACTTTGCAATAAGGTCGGCAACGCCTGTGAAGGTTCCGCCGTCGCTCAGTGGGTGCTTGAAGAGCCACTCTACGGTGCGGTCGTCAAAAGGTTTCTTGCGAGTGTCGATGATGCCTTGCAGGAACAGGTTTGACTTTTCTAATTGGTCGAAGAAAAAGTTATACACCTGTGAGAATTCGAATGCGCCCAGATTCTCGCTGGCAATCATCTTTGCGCGTAATACATTCATTCCTGTGAACAGCCAACAGCGGCCCGATGATTTTTGGTCGGTGATGCCCTTTGAGTTTACGCTGTGGCTAAAGTGTGTGTCGAGCTCGTTCAGGTTATCCTGATTTACCGACAGTACCTTAACCGAATTTGCGAGCATAATATTTTGCAACGCTTTTTCGGCACCTGTGGGTACGTAACTCTCGCTCAGTTCTTTGAGCATTGTGGCGTCGATGCCGCCTTTGTTCTCTTGCGCTGTGACGCTTGTGGTCATCAGCAGACTTGCTGCAATGCAGCCCAACAGTTTTATTCTCTTCATAGTGTGTCGTTTGTATAGTGTTCGCTAATATAGTCTGTTTTTGTGGTTTGTGCAACTATTGCAGGGTAATGAATCTCTGAACATCGTCTATAAAGGCAAGTGCCGTCTCTACATTTTTTACGTTTTCAACGGTGATTATGCAGCGTCCGTCGCCTTCTCGTACGCGACAGCCAAATTGGCTTTGCGGGATATAGCCCATTATATTGCCGAATAGTTCGCTTGAGTAGTATGCCTCATTGCGTGTCTCGACAAGGAACAGGTTCATACGGCCGCCTTTGAGAAAAATCTTCTCCACTCCCAGACGTTGCGCCTTGCGTCGCAGTGCTACCATATGTATAAGCTCTTCTCCCTCCTTGGGTATATCGCCGAAACGGTCTTTCATTTTTGCCTTAAAGGTGTCAAGGTCGCGTTGTTCGGTTATGGAGTCAAGCTCGCGGTACAGTAGTATGCGTTCATTGCTGTCGGGTACATAGGTGGCAGGGAACAGTAGTTCAAGGTCGCTCTCGACGAAGCACTCTTTTACGTATCGTTCGTCAGAGTTCTCGCTTTCTTCCTCTTGTGTGAGTATATCGGCAAACTCTTCGTCCTTCAGTTCGCGTACGGCTTCGGCAAGAATCTTCTGATAGGTCTCGTATCCGAGGTCGGCAATGAATCCGCTCTGTTCGGCACCCAAAAGATTTCCGGCGCCACGAATGTCGAGGTCTTGCATAGCGATGTTTATACCGCTGCCAAGTTCGCTGAAACTCTCTATGGCCTCAAGGCGTCTGCGGGCGTCGGTACTAAGATTCTCACGTGGCGGAGTCAGCATATAGCAGAATGCCTTGCGCTTGCCTCGTCCCACACGTCCGCGCATCTGGTGAAGGTCGCTCAAACCGAAATTCTGCGCTTGGTTAATTATAATGGTATTTACATTGGGAATGTCTATTCCGTTCTCTACAATAGATGTCGCTATGAGTACGTCGTAGTCGTGGTTTATAAACTCGTATAGTGTCTTTTCGAGTACTGCGGGCTCCATTTGCCCGTGCCCTATGCACACGCGGGCGTCGGGAATGTGGCGTCTTATCATATGTGCAAGTTCCTCCATTCCCGATATTCGGTTGGTAATGAGAAATACTTGCCCGTTACGGCTCAATTCGAAATTTATAGCTTCTTTTATTACTTCGGCATCGAAATTGTGAATTTCGGTGTGAATGGGATAGCGGTTGGGTGGCGGTGTCTGAATCATCGACAGGTCGCGCGCACCCATAATGGAAAACTGCAAGGTGCGTGGAATGGGAGTCGCTGTCATTGTGAGTGTGTCGACATTGACCTTGAACTGACGCAGACGCTCCTTTACTGCAACACCGAACTTCTGTTCTTCGTCGATGATGAGCAATCCTAAGTCTTTGAACTTGACCTCTTTGCTTGTGAGTTTGTGTGTGCCTATGATAATATCAATCTTGCCCTCCTTAATTTCGTTAAGAATGTTCTTTGCGGTGGTGGCGCTCCGTGCGCGGCTAAGATACTGAACGGTGCAGGGAAACTCTTTCAGGCGTTCTTTGAATGTGAGATAGTGCTGGTAGGCAAGCACGGTGGTGGGTACAAGTACTGCTACCTGCTTGCCGTCGGTTACGGCCTTGAATGCGGCGCGAATGGCAACCTCGGTCTTTCCGAATCCTACATCGCCACAGATGAGACGGTCCATAGGACGCTTACGCTCCATATCTCGCTTGACCTCGTTGGTCGCTTTCAGTTGGTCTGGGGTGTCCTCGTATATGAAACTCGCTTCTAATTCAGCCTGCAAATAGCTGTCGGGTGAGAATGCGAAACCCTCCTCCTTGTAGCGTTGCGAGTATAGTTTTATAAGGTCGCGCGCAATGTCTTTTATCTTCTTTTTTGTGCGCTCTTTCATTCGTTCCCAAGCACCGGTGCCTAATTTGTTTATTGCGGGTGGTTCACCCTCTTTGCCTCGGTACTTGGAAATCTTGTGCAGGTTGTGTATGGATACAAAAACAACGTCGTCGTTCTTGTAAATTAGTTTTATAGCTTCTTGTGTGGCATTGCCGTTGGGAATGCGCACAAGGCCGCCGAATTTGCCCACTCCGTGGTCAATGTGTACAATGTAGTCGCCGATGCCGAATTCTTTCAACTCTTTTATGGTGAGCGCAACCTTGCCGTTGCGGGCGCGGTCGCTACGCAGACGAAAGTTATGGAAGCGCCCAAAGAGCTGATGGTCGGTGAAAAGGGCTATTTTTAATGTGTTGTCGCAGAATCCTTCGTGAATGGTGTGTGCTACGGGGGTGAATTGTATGTTGTCTCCACGCTCTTCGAATATGGCCTTCAAGCGCTCGGCCTGATGCAGGTCGTCGGTGAGGAGATGTAGCTTGTAACCGCTTTCAATGTATCCTTTGAAATTGAGGCTTACAAGGTCAAAATCCTTATGAAACAGCGGTTGCAACGACGTGCTGAATTTAACTTTTGTCGCGTTGCTGTTGTGGTTGCTGCGCAACTCCCAGTGTCTTACGCTCTTGGCGTACTTCTCAATATCTTCGCCCGACATCAGCTCGGGAACTTCGGGCAGCTCGTTTTCGGATAATTTTGCTTGCAAAGAAAATCCTTCGGTGTGTAATTTTTCTATCCTGCCTTTAGTAAATTCAATGTCCTTGGTAATGAGAATTGTGTTTTTTGGCAGGAATTCGGTAATTGCAACAGCCTCTTTGCCGGTAACCTTGGGAACGATGGTTGCCTCTTCTGCTCGCTCGCGGGTAAGCTGGCTCTCGACCTCGAATGTCCTGACGCTCTCAACTTCGTCACCAAAGAAATCTATGCGGTAAGGAAACTCCGATGAAAAGGAGAAAATATCGATGAGGCTGCCTCGTACGGCAAATTCTCCGGGTTCGTAGACGTATGTTACCTCTTTGAAGCCCATTGAGGCGAGTCTCTTTTCTACTTCGTCGCGTCCTATGGTGTCGCCGATGGTTATTGTGAGTGTCTTCTCCTCAAGGTCGCTTTGTGATGCAACCTTCTCGGCTATAGCTTCGGGGTGTGTGACGATGAGTAACCCCTCCTTGCGGCGTCGGCTCGACAGACGGCTCATAACTTCGGTGCGCAGAATGCGGTTGGCATCGTCCTCGTGCCCGTACTTCATTGCCCGGCGAAAAGACGATGGAAAGAAGAGTGTGCTTTTGTCGGCCGCGACCTGCATAATGTCGTGGTAAAAGTAACCGGCCTCCTCGGCATCGTTCATAATCACAAGGAATGTTTGTTCGGGGGCTCTCTGTCTGAGTCCGCAAAGAACCATCGCCGTGGCGCTGCCCGACAGACCTTCGAGAAGGACGTGCTTCTTGCCTCCCTCTTCGCGCAAGTGCATCAGGGCTTCCACTCCCGGGTGCTGTGCGTAAATATGTTGAATCTCTTTTGCTTCCATACTGCTTTATTCTGCAAAATTAACAATTTTATTCCAAAATACCCCTATTGCAACAAATGATGCTGGCTCTGATTCTATAATTTTTCTTAAAAACAGTGTTAATGATTTTATTGTTGTATATTTGCAATAGTATGTAGTCAAATTCTAATGTTTTTATGGAGAATTACAGTTTCAGCGTAGAAATGAAAGTGCGTGATTATGAATGTGATATTCAGGGCGTAGTGAACAATGCTAATTATCAGCACTATATGGAACACGCTCGTCACGAGTATCTTGAGGCTATAGGTGGCAATTTCGGGCATCTGCACGAACAGGGTATCGACCTAATGGTGTCTAAAGTCTCAATTGAGTACAAACGTCCTCTGCGTGGTGGTGACAGGTTTGAGGTGCGTATAAAGATGCTGCGAAAGGGCGCGAAGCTTGTTTTTCAACAGGATATCTACAATCTTGCCGATGGCAAAATTTCGACAAAAGGCGAAGTCGATGTTATATGCTTGAAAGACGGTCGGCTTACGCGAGGCGAGATTTTTGACAATATGTTCGAGGGTTATTTAACTAAAGAGTGATAGTTATGGAGACGGTTGTGTTTGCAGTAGTCTTTTTTATGCTGTATTCTTTGTTTTACATACTGAAGATTGTTGCATCGAAAGACGAAAAAATAAAAGACAAACCTGTGGTGGGCGATGAGTTTCCTGCAATAGAGATTCTTGCTCCCGAAGAACCTTCGGCTCCTGTTGTGGAGCGAGCAGCAAAGAGTTTTGTCCGCGAGAAACCGGGTTCCGGCTCCAAAGGCACGCGTGATACGGCATCGACAACTGTGTCCAAAAAACAATCCGAGGTTCCCTCGCCCGAAAGACGCAAAAATAAAATTTTCGGCAATCGCTCCGAGGCGAAACGCGCCGTAATATATTCCGAGATATTCAATCGCAAGTACGAGTAGAAGGAGCTTTTGCACAAACATAAAATAAACAGACGTATGAATTATCCTATTATTACCGCACAGCAGGCCGCAACCTACATAAACAACGGCGACGGAGTGGGTATTAGCGGCTTTACATTGTCGGGAACTCCAAAGACTGTGCTTCCCGAGGTTGCAAAGCGTGCCGAAGAGCTGCACGCGGCCGGAAAGCCATTTAAGATAGACCTCTATTCGGGTGCTTCGACGGGTGACGCTATTGATGGTGTGCTTACGCGTGCCAATGCCATACGTTTCAGAGCTCCGTTTATATCGAATCCCACGGTGCGCAATGCGATAAACGGTAAGGAGATTGCTTACTGCGACCTGCACCTCTCGCTAATGGCGCAGGACCTGCGTTACGGTTATATGGGTAAGGTAAATGTGGCTATTCTTGAGGCTATAGACATTACTCCTGACGGGAAGGTCTATCTGACAACAGCGGGCGGTATTGGACAGACGGTTGCGAATCTCGCAGACAGGATTATCATTGAACGAAATAGTTTCCACCACACAATGGGCTTGCACGATGTGTATGAACCTCTTGACCCGCCTTGTCGCACGGAGATACCGATTTTTAAAGCATCGGACCGTATAGGCAGGCCTTATGTCACAGTCGACCCCAAAAAAGTTGTGGGAATTGTGGAGGTTAATATGCCAAACGAGCAGGTTGTCTTTAAAGAGCTTGACCCGGTGACGCGCAAGATAGGCGAGAATGTCGTTGACTTTATTGCGGCAGAAATCAAACGGGGTAGAATTCCGGCGAGTGGATTGCCTATACAGAGTGGTATCGGCAACGTGGCCAACGCTGTGCTCAAAGGTCTTGAAGAGTGCAACGGAATTCCGCCGTTGGACCTTTATTCCGAGGTGTTGCAGGATTCTGTCATTAAGCTTATGGAACTTGGACGTGTGAAGGCGGGCAGTACCTGTTCTCTTTCTCTCAGTCAAGAGTGTCTGCAACACGTTTATGATAATCTTGACTTTTTCCGCGACAGGCTGATTCTGCGTCCTTCGGAAATTTCGAACCACCCCGAGGTTATCAGACGTCTGGGAATAATTGCAATGAACACCGCAATAGAGGTCGATTTATACGGCTGTGTAAACTCTTCACATATATGCGGCACGCGTCTTATGAACGGTATTGGTGGCTCCGGAGATTTTGCACGCAACGCGTTTGTGTCTATCTTTACCTGCCCGTCGACACAAAAGGACGGAATGATAAGTTCAATTGTGCCTATGGTTACACACGCCGACCATTCGGAACACGATGTGCGCGTGGTTGTAACAGAGTGGGGTGTGGCCGATCTTCGAGGAAAGTCTCCCGATGAACGTGCCAAGTGTCTTATAGAGAACTGTGCTCACCCCGATTACAGAGACCTTCTTTGGGGGTATCTGAAGATTGCCAAGAGTGGTCACGTTTCGCATAATGTTGCTGCGGCATTGGGTATGCACGCCACGTTCGAGCGTGACGGAGATATGAAAAATACTGATTGGACACGTTTTATATGACAAATAAGAAAAAATTGGTTACAGATATGGGGCGCATTGACGGCGCGGCGTTTCGCGCCGCGCCTAAGTTGCCTCTTGTGATTGTGCTTGACAATGTTCGCAGCCTGCACAATGTTGGTTCGGTTTTTCGTACGAGCGATGCTTTCAGAGTCTCTCGCATTGTGCTGTGTGGAATAACTGCAACGCCGCCAAGCGCCGAGATTCACAAGACGGCTCTCGGAGCCGAAGATGTGGTTGAGTGGCAGTACTGTGCGTCGACGTTGGACGCTGTAGAACAGTTGCGCAACGACGGGTATAAGGTTTTTTCAATAGAACAGTGCGAGGGGAGTATTGCCTTACAGGCTCTGACACTGGATTGCGGTGCTCGCTATGCAGTGGTGCTTGGGAACGAGGTTAAGGGTGTGCAGCAGGCTGTTGTAGATGCTTCGGAAGGGGCTATAGAGATACCTCAGTTCGGTACAAAGCATTCGTTGAATGTGTCGGTGACGGCAGGAATGGTTATATGGGAATTTGCACGTAAATTGGGGCTTGTGCAGTAATGTCCCGGGTATAATTGTTTGCCGTTTGTTAAAAAAAACTCTTAAAACTGTTTTTGGAGTGCGTAAATGGTAAAAAAAGAGTACCTTTGCGTCGCTTTTTTAATATAATATAAACTTTAATTACTATAAAATCCTATGAAGGAGTTTTTCAAGGTTCTTAAACGCTTTGTACCGCCTTACAAGAAGTATCTCTTTATGTCGTTGGTTTTCACGTTCTTGTCGGCAATACTCAACGTCTTTTCGTTTATGGTGCTGATACCAATCCTGCAGATCTTGTTCAAGATTACCGATACGTCGGGTGTTGAGTTTATTCCCTGGAGCGAGGCTACGTCGGGTAATATGAAAGATGTTGTGATGAACAATGCGACATACTATCTAAATACTCTTTCCGATGATTATGGCGCATCGCTTGTGCTGTTGCTTCTAGGATTGTTCCTCATTTTAATGACTTTGCTAAAGACTGCAAGCTACTTCGGCTCTTCGGCGTCTATTATACCTTTGCGTACAGGCCTTGTACGCGATCTCAGGACAACGGTCTATAACAAAGTGGTGAATTTGCCGATAGGTTTTTTCTCGAAGGAACGTAAAGGCGATATTATAGCACGTATGACAGGTGATGTTATTGAGGTCGAGAACTCAATCGTGACTTCGCTCGATATGCTCATAAAGAATCCTATTTTTATTGTAATATACTTTGGCACACTTGTGTACATTAGTTGGGAGCTTACGCTCTTTACCATCTGTGTGATACCTTTCCTTGGTTGGATAATGGGCTCCATAGGTCGTAAACTTAAGGCTAAGTCTTTGCTGGTGCAGCAGAAGATGGGCGAGACAACTTCGCAAATGGAAGAGACCCTTGGAGGGCTTAGAATAATCAAGGCTTTTATTGCTGAAAAGAAGATGTCGGCACGCTTCCTCAAGTGTAGTAACGAGTTGCGTGCGGCTGTGATGAGGGTTACTATGCGCCAGGCGCTTGCGCACCCCGTGAGTGAGTTTCTTGGAACTTGTGTGATTGTAATTGTGCTGTGGTTCGGCGGAACATTGATTCTTGGCGACAATTCTCCTATATCGGCTCCGGCGTTTATCTACTATCTTACAATCCTTTACAGTATTATTAACCCTCTCAAGGAGTTCTCAAAGGCGTCATATAATATTCCAAGGGGCTTGGCTTCAATGGAGAGAATAGATGCCATTCTTAATGCCGAGAATCCTATTGCTGACGGCGATAAGGGCGTGGAGATTCCCGAGATGAAAGAGGGAATAGAATATAAAAATCTCTCATTTTCGTATGATGGGGAGCATAATGTCCTCAAGAACATCAACCTGAAGATTGAGAAGGGAAAGACTGTTGCGCTTGTGGGTCAGTCGGGTAGTGGAAAATCTACAATGGTCGACCTTATACCGCGTTACTACGACGTCGAGCAGGGCGAGATTACCATCGATGGAGTGAATGTCAAGGATATGAAGGTGAAATCGTTGCGTGCGCTCATCGGCAACGTTAATCAGGAGGCTATTTTGTTTAACGACTCGTTCTATAACAATATTACTTTTGGTGTCGAGAATGCTACAATGGAGCAAGTGATTGAGGCTGCCAAGATTGCGAATGCTCACGAGTTTATTATGCAGACTGAACAGGGTTACGACACTTGTGTGGGTGACAGGGGCTGTCGACTATCGGGTGGTCAGCGTCAGAGAATAAGCATAGCTCGTGCTATTCTTAAAAATCCGCCTATCCTTATCCTCGATGAGGCTACCTCGGCTCTTGATACCGAGAGTGAACGTCTTGTGCAAGAGGCTCTCGAGCGTTTGATGAAGGACCGTACTACTATTGCTATTGCGCATCGTCTCTCTACGATTAAGAACGCCGATGAAATTTGCGTGCTGCGCAACGGCGAGATTGTGGAGCGTGGCAAGCACGATGAACTTCTGAAACTCGATGGCGTGTATAAGCGTTTGAACGATATGCAGTCACTTTAACAGATGGACAAAATGAAGAGCGTTGCTGTTTTTTGTGCTGCATCGGAGAGTATAGACCCTCTCTTTGTCTCTGCTGCCACCGAGGTCGGAACAATGCTCGGTCGCCGGGGTGTTACGCTTGTGTATGGTGGGGCACGTGCCGGACTTATGGAGGTGACAGCTAATGCGGCGAAGAGTTCCGGTGCGCGTGTCGTGGGAGTGGTACCTACACTTCTCGAGGAGCGTGACAGGGTTAGCGCTCTGCTCGACGAGAAGGCCTCTTGTCACAATCTTAGCGAGCGTAAGGATATTATGCTTGAGCGTAGCGATATTTCGGTAGCATTGCCTGGGGGTGTCGGGACACTTGATGAGATTTTCAGTGTGCTGGCATCGGCAACAATTGGTTATCATAATAAACGCGTGGTGCTGTATAATGTGAATGGTTTTTGGGACGCGCTTTTAGCGTTGTTGCACTCTTTGAAGGCGGGTGGCTTTGTGCGTGGGAATCTTGATAGCCGGCTTTGTGTTGTTAACAATATTGAGGAACTTGAAAAAATAGTGTCAGAGGAGTAAATGGGCAGGATAATTGGAATTGGAGAAACAGTGCTTGATATTCTTTTTAAAGATGAGCAACCGGTAAAGGCTGTTCCCGGCGGTTCGGTGTATAACAGCATAATCTCCCTCGGGCGTATGGGGCTTGATGTCTCGTTTATCAGCGAGGTGGGCGATGACCGTGTGGGCAAGATGATTCTTGCTCACTTGCGTGACAGTGGCGTCGATGCGTCGGCTGTCTGCTCTTTTTCGGGTGGTAAGTCCCCGCTTTCGTTAGCGTTTCTTAATGAGAGGAACGATGCTGAGTACCTTTTTTATAAGGATTATCCCAATAACCGTCTCGAAGTTGAGTTTCCCAAGATTAGTGCAGGTGACATTGTTCTGTATGGCTCTTATTTTGTGCTTAATCCGGTTCTGCGCGCAAAGACAAAGGCGTTTTTAGAGTATGCACACGAACAAGGGGCGCTGCTCTATTATGACGTGAACTTTCGAAAGACGCACGTTCAGGAGCGTATAAGGCTTGCCGAGGCTCTCATTGAAAATCTTGAATTTGCCGATATTGTACGTGGCTCGGCCGATGATTTTACCTATTTGTACGACACTGCCGATGCCGATAAAATCTATAAGGAGAAAATACAGTTCTATTGCCGGAATTTTATTTTCACAAGCGGCGATGGCGATGTACGTCTTTTTACCAACAAAGGCTGTGAGAGCTTTCCTGTACCTAAGGTTGACGTTGTCAGCACTGTGGGGGCCGGTGATAATTTTAACGCAGGTGTACTTTATGGCCTAGCCCGGGCCGGTGTCAACCGCGAGGCATTGGCGGAAACGAGCGTTGAACAGTGGAAGAAAATTGTTGGTTGTGGCCTGGACTTCAGCGCGCACGCTTGCACGCTCATTGAAAATTATGTCGACAAACAGTGGGCGGCCGACTATTTAAAGAAATAACATTTATGGAAAATACCTTTCGTAAAATATCTCTAAGGGCGGTGTTTGTGGCTATGGCTCTGCTTATGGCCGAAATGTTAGTGCCGCATCACCATTGCGAGGGTATTATGGCTTGTGATTCCTCGCTCATCGGGGCGATGCACTTCGGGTATGAGTCCTGTGACTGTTGCGATGAAGGGCATTCTCACGGTGAGGAATTTTGTTGCTATACGACGCGGTTTTATTGTCCTAATCCGAGTGACAATGATTCCTTCGAAAAGAAGATAATCTCTTCTGTCTTTTATTTCCTTTTACAGGAACGGGATATTGTTTGTGCCGACCGGCCTGAGTCAGCCGGCGGTAATCAGCTTTATGCTTTTAAGATTCCTGATATTGGATTATCGGCGATTACTCTCAGAGCTCCGCCTGTTGCATAACCTTACACAAGTGAGTTTAATTATTTAACAGGCTAATTTCTTATATATAATTATGAAAAACACATTTATTGCAGTAATTCTTACTGTTCTTCTTTGCGGTTGCACGCACAGTCACACACAAGAGGCTGTTCACGAGCACTCGCATCTGCACAACTTTACGGCTTATACCGATGTAAATGAATTTTTTATGCAGCACGAGGGGTTGTCGGTTGGCGAAAAATCGTGTATCACACTGTTTGTGACACGCTTGCACGATTTTAAGCCCATCGGTGTTAATAGTGCTACGGCTACGCTCAAGATTGGCGATAGTGAACAGACGGCTACTGTAACTTCGGTAAAGAACGGAATTTTCAATTTCGATTTTGTGCCATCGGCAGCCGGCAGTGGTGCGTTGCTATTCGAGGTTGATGGCGACAAGGCTCATTTTCACATAGATGTTAATTCGGCTTGCGCAGAACACTCTCACGAAGGTCATTCTCACGCCGAGCACGGTGATGCTCATTCTCACGCTGCCGATGCTCATTCGCACAGCCACTCTCACGAGGGTCATTCTCACGCCGGGCACGGCGATGCTCATTCTCACGCTGCCGATGCTCATTCGCACAACCACTCTCACGAAGGTCATTCTCACGCCGAGCACAGTGATGCTCATTCTCACGCTGCCGATGTTCATTCACACAGTCACTCTCACGAAGGTCATTCGCATAGTGGACACGGCGAGGCTACCGAGGGTAAGCCTGATGATGTTGCCTTTGGTAAAGAGCAGAGCTGGAAAATAGATTTTGCGACAGCTGCGACCGAAGAATCGGCCTTTGGCGGTGTAATAAAAGTTGCTGCACGCGTTGCTGCAACTCCCGAGAATTTTACAACTATAGTTGCAACAGCAAGCGGTAAAGTGCAGTTCGTCGGCAATGTTGTCGAGGGTATGGACGTTGCGGCAGGCGATGCGCTTTTTTATCTTGAAGGTGGTGACGTGACCGACAATGACGCCGCGGTAAAGTTCGCCGAAACGGAGAGTAACTATCTCGTTGCAAAAGCCGATTATGAACGTAAAAAGCTCCTTTTCATCGAAAAAATAGTGTCGGAACGCGAATTTCAGGCTGCTGAGGCTGCATATAAACAGGCCGAGGCGCGTTTCAGCAGTATGAAACGTAATTATGGAAACGGAAAGGTTACGTTAAAAGCCGCTCGTGCCGGTTATGTGGCAACACTCTTGGTTGCTAACGGCGACTATGTTAGCCCTGGAATGCCTCTTGCAACAGTGCAGTCAAATGGTTGTGTGAATATGACGGCGGAACTGCCTGTACGCTTTGCTGAGCAAGTGCGCAATATTACCGATGTCAATATAGAACTGCCGTCGGGTGAGGTGTATTCAATGAATGCTTGTGGAGGCCGTGTGGTTGCAGTGGGCAGTTCGGCCAATAGTTGTAATATGCTTCCATTGACCGTGTCGGCGGGTTCTATAGAAGGACTTATCCCCGGAAGCATAGTGACACTGTATATTGTGTCGGAGAGTACAACGCATACTGTCGTTGTTCCACGTACAGCGCTTGTCGAGGAGATGGGTAACCATTTTGTTTTTGTGCAGAATAACCCAATATCGTTTGAAAAACGTGCAGTCAAGGTGGGTGCGGACGATGGAATCAGGGTGCAGGTTCTTAAAGGCTTGCACGCCGGGGAACGTGTGGTTACAAAAGGTGCCGTGTCGCTCAAACTTTCGCAGGGTGCGGCGGCTCTTGACCCTCACGCAGGACACGTACATTAAAACCTTACCGCTATGCTGAACAGAATAATAAAATTCTCGTTGAATAACAGGTTGTTTGTGCTGCTTGCGGTAGTGCTGACAGTTATTGGCGGCCTTTATTCGGCAAAAAATATCGAGGTCGACGTTTTTCCCGACCTGACAATGCCTACTGTGGTGATTCTTACAGATGCGTCGAATATGGCTCCCGAGGAGGTTGAACGTCTTGTGACTTTCCCCATTGAGACTGCGGTTAACGGAGCGACTAATGTGCGTCGTGTGCGTTCGTCGTCGTCGCAGGGATTCTCGTTTGTGTGGGTGGAGTTTGACTGGGGTATGGACATCTACCGTGCTCGACAGATTATAAGTGAAAAGATGAGCCTTTTGTCGGGGCAGTTACCCGATGGCATTGTTCCTATGCTCGCTCCGCAGTCGAGTGTGATGGGCGAGGTTATGTTTGTGGGTATGCAGTCCGATACAACTTCGATGATGGAGCTGCGAACACTTGCCGAATGGATAATAAAGCCATCGATTCTTGCCACAGGCGGTGTCTCGAACGTGACTATCATTGGTGGTGACTACAAACAGTATCAAGTGCTTGCCGACCCTGTGAAGATGGAGATGTACGGGGTTACAATGGCCGAACTTGAGAGTGCTGCCACGGCTATGAGTGTGAATATAGGCGCGGGAGTGGTGCGTGATTATGGTAATGAGTATAATTTGCGAGGAATAGGGCGCAGTAATAACGTCGATGAACTTGGCAGCACTGTGGTAAAAGTTGCGGGTGACGTTGCTGTGCGTGTAGCCGACATTGCCGACGTTGTGACTGCGCCTGCAGTCAAGCAGGGATATGCGTCGTTGAGTGGCGAGCCTGCAATAATACTCTCAATCTCTAAACAACCCAATGTAAACACTCTTAGCGTTACCGAGAATATTGAGCGTAACCTTCAGGAGATTGCAAAGTCGTTGCCCGCCGATGTAACGCTCGATACAAAGATTTTCAGGCAGGCCGACTACATTCAGTCTTCGGTAAATAACGTCGGCCGTTCGCTTGTAGAGGGTGCTATATGCGTTATTCTTGTGTTGTTCCTCTTCCTTACGAGCTTGCGCTCTACGTTTATATCGCTGCTGGCTATCCCTCTGTCGTTGCTTGGAACAATAATAGTTCTTTATCTTATGGGAATGGACATAAACACAATGACGTTGGGTGGAATGTGCATTGCCATAGGTTCGCTTGTCGACGATGCTATTATAGACGTTGAGAATGTGTATAAGCGCTTGCGCGAGAATCACGCCTTGCCGAAGGCGGAGCGGCGTTCGGCATTTACTGTGGTGTTCGAGGCTTCGTCCGAGATTCGTGCTTCTATCATACACGCTACGCTCATAATAATGGTTACTTTCACGCCGCTCTTCTTCCTTAGCGGGCTCGAGGGGCGAATGCTCAAGCCGTTGGGTGTTGCTTACCTTATTGCGCTGGTAATGTCGCTAATTGTGGCAATGACGGTTACTCCGTTGCTGTGCAAGACGATGCTCTCGGGTGACAACTATCTTACAAAGGCCGAAAGGAAGAATTGGGTCGATAAATGGTTGTTGTCGGCTTATCGCTTGTCGTTGCAGTGGGTGCTTGCTCACGCAAGGGCGGTGATTGGTGTTCTTGTCGTGCTGTTTTTGGGCGCATTTGCGCTTTTCACGCAGATGGGACGCAGTTTTTTGCCTGAATTTAACGAAAAGGCGCTGACAATAGCGGCAGTGTCTCGTCCGGGTGTTTCGCTCGAAGAGAGTAATAAGATTGGAGCCGTTATTGAACGCGAACTACTGCTTATACCCGAGGTAACAAGCACTGCGCGTCGTACAGGCCGAGGCGAACTTGATGAGCACTCACAGACTTCCAATGGCGCCGAAATTGATGTTAATTTTACGCTTGCCGGTCGCAGCAAGGCGGAATTTCTTGCTGACGTGCGCGACTGTTTGTCGAAAATTCCAGGTGTGGTAACCTCTGTGGGTCAGCCGCTGGAGCATCGTATCGACCATATGGTGTCGGGAACACAGGCCGACCTTGCAATAAAAGTGTTTGGACCCGACCTGAGCACTCTTTTCCGTCGTGGAACCGAGATTAAGGAACTGCTAAAGGTTTTTCCCGAGGTGGTCGATGTTAATGTGGAGCAACAGGTCGAGACACCGCAGTTGCAGATTCGTGCCGACCGTGAGAAACTTGCGTTGCATCGCGTGACTATGGAAGAATTCAATGCTTTTGTTGAGGCTGCTTTTCCTGGAAAGAAGGTGGGCAGCGTGTACGAGGAGGAGCGCAGCTTCGACCTTATAATCCGCCTTAACAAGGATTACACCGAGAGTATAGAGGGTGTTAAACGCGCTCTCATAGACACTCCCGATGGCAAGGTCTCTCTTGACGATGTGGCTTCTATTGTTTCGGTGGGTGGCCCCGGAAGCATAAGCCGCGAGAATGTGCAGAGAAAAGTTGTTGTGTCGGCTAATATTGCAAGTGGCGATATTGCCGGTACGGTCGACCGCATAAAGGAGTATCTAAATGAGGCTCTTGCGCTTGACGAGGGTTATCGCCTTGAGTTTGGCGGTCAGTTTGAAAGTGCCGACTCGGCGTCGCGTACATTATGGTTGACGACTCTTGTTGCGATTCTTGTGGTGTTTGTTCTGCTGTACAGCGAGTTCAGGAGTACGTCGCTGTCGGTGGTGGTGCTGCTGAACCTCCCGCTTGCGCTTATAGGAGGTATTGCTGCTACATACTTCACATCGGCCGTAATGAGTATTCCGGCTATAATAGGCCTTATAACACTCTTTGGCATTGCTACCCGTAACGGAATATTGCTCGTTTCGCGTTATCAGCACTTGCGAGAGGGGGGCGTGGCGCTTGACGACGCTGTATTGTCGGGGTCGGTTGACCGTTTGACGCCTATACTTATGACTGCATTTACGTCGGCTCTTGCGCTTGTACCGATGATTCTTAATGGTTCGGCTTCGGGTAATGAAATTCAGAGCCCGATGGCAGTGGTCGTGCTTGGCGGTCTTCTTTCATCGACTGTTCTGAATATATACATAATCCCCATTGTCTACCGTTGGGTGGTGCGAAGAGGTCTTTAAACAACAAACAAAAAAAAGATGCAGCGCGCTGCATCTTTTTTGTTTGTCACTCTCTTACATCTGTTCCCCACATTAGTTTCTCTTTAAGATTCTGTATGAAAGTATGTTCCTTGCGGCGTATGATAAGCTGTTTGTAGTTGGCCTTGTGTACCGTTATCTCCATAGTGTCGTTGCAACTTTCGTTGCGGCCGTCAAGAGCTATCAGATAGTTGTGGCTGCGGCTTATGACCTTAATCTCTATTGTGGTGTTGTCGCTTATCACTAATGGACGAGCGCTCAGGCTGTGCGGAGCTATAGGGGTAAGCACAAGAACGTTGGCATCGGGGGCAATAATGGGGCCTCCAACACTCAGTGAGTATCCTGTTGAACCTGAAGGGGCTGCAACGATGAGTCCGTCGGCCTGATAGGTTATTGTGTCGCTGTTGTTGAGTGTTACCTCGAGCGTCATCATCGATGAACTGTCGTGTTTCATCACTGCAATTTCGTTTAAGGCATAAGGGTAGTTCTTCAGCTCTCCGTTCTTTGTTCTTGCTTCGATGATGCTGTGTCTCTCAATCTCGTACTCTTCGTTGTGAATGCAGCCGATGACGTAATCTATATCCTCGTTCGAGGTTGTGGTGAGGAAGCCCAATCGGCCGGCGTTTATTCCCAAAATAGGAATCTCCTTGCGTCCAATGCGACTTGCTGTACGTAGCAGTGTGCCATCGCCGCCGAAACTTATGGCAATGTCGGCTGTAAAGTCGTTGTCGGTTATAAACTCCAGCGGTGCGGGAACGTTGATGCCTTCGCTTTTTAGAAAATCGTAAAAAGGTCTGTCTATGGCAAAGGTGTCGCCGTACTTAAGTATTGCACTGAATAGTTGTTCGATGCTTTTCGATTTTTTTGTCTGGTGTTTGTTGCCGAATAGTGCAAATTTCATAATTCTTCGGGGTTTGCGGTGTTAGGAGGGTGGCAAGAGTGCCTTTTTCTCTCTATTTATACAATAGGCGCAGGCGTGTTTCTTGACAGTCGTTGCAAAATTAAGATAATTTATTATATAATTTTTTTTATTTGTGCTATTTTTGCAGAAAATTCGGTCAATAGTGCATTGGTACGAATATAAAGTGTTGAAAAAGATTATTTTATATGAAGACGAAACTGAGCGTAAACATTAACAAAGTTGCAACAATCCGCAACGCACGTGGCGGTAACAACCCCGACATTATAAAGGTTTCCAAGGATTGTGAGGCATTCGGCGCTGATGGCATTACTGTGCACCCTCGTCCCGATGAACGTCACATACGCCGTGCCGATGTTCCGGCGCTGCAGGCTGTGTTGCGCACAGAATTTAATATAGAGGGTTACCCCACACGTGACTTTATGGACCTTGTTCTTCGTGTGCGTCCGTCACAAGTGACGCTGGTGCCCGACAAACCTGAGCAACTAACCTCGAACAGCGGTTGGGACACTGAGCGTGAGCAGGAGTTTCTGCGCGATATCTTAACCGACCTGCGTACGGCCGGTATACGCAGTTCGATATTTATTGATGCCGATGCCAGAATGGCCGAATTTGCCGCGAAGGCGGGAACTGACCGTGTGGAACTCTACACCGGACCTTATGCTCACAAGTATGCGACCGATCGTGACGCGGCAATTGCACCGTTTCTCGAGACAGCGAAGCGTGTGAAGCAATTGGGTATCGGTCTCAATGCCGGCCACGACCTGAGCCTTGAAAATTTAAAGTTCTTTACCGACACTATTCCTTGGGTCGATGAGGTTTCCATTGGTCACGCACTTATATGCGATGCTCTTTATATGGGTCTTGAGGCTACAATAGCAGCCTATCAGAAATGTTTGACAAAATAATAAAAACCACTATAAACTATGATTTTTTTGACAGAGGTTGCCCAGGCGGTAACAAACACAGAGGTATTGACAAATGTCGTTGAACCTGCACAGGAAAGCTTGAATATTCTTGCCCTTGCGATGAAGGGAGGATGGATTATGGTTGTGCTTGCTGTTCTTTCGGTTATCGGTATATATATTTTTGTAGAGCGATTTATGACCTTGCGCAAGTCTATGCAGAAGAATCCTTATCTGCTCGACCGCATTAAGGATAACTTGCGTGATGGCGATACAAAGTCGGCCATAAATTATTGCGAGAAACAGAATACACCGGTGTCAAGAATTCTTGCCAAGGGTGTGCGTGACTATAAATTCGGATTAAAGTCGGTACGTCAGGTACTCGACAATAACGCCGGTCTTGAGGTGGCTGCCCTTGAAAAGGGACTTCCGGTACTTTCCACTATTGCTGCTGTTGCGCCTATGCTCGGTTTTCTGGGTACAGTGACAGGTATGGTGCAGGCCTTCTGGCAAATGTCAAATGCCGGAAACAATATTGATGTAAGTCTGTTGTCGGGTGGTATATACGAGGCTATGGTTACAACCGTTGGCGGTCTTATCGTGGGTATCATTGCTATTTTTGCCTATAATTACCTGGTTGCGCAGGTCGATAAGGTGCAGAACCTTATGGAGGCCGATATGATTACTTTCCTTGAGATTGTTGCCGAGGAACAGAGTGCTGATGCGCACTCTAAGGTTGATAATGCGGCTCTGCAGGGCGGAATTGTTAATGACTAAACAGTGTAGGCAGATGATTAAGAGAAAAACAAAGGCAATAGACGGTTTTTCAATGTCGTCGATGACGGACATTATCTTCCTGCTGTTGATATTCTTTATGCTGACGTCGACAATAGTTGCGCCTAATGCAATAAAAGTGCTTTTGCCCGAGGGCAAGGCACAGACAAACGCCAGCCCTATGGCGCGCGTTACTATTGACAAAGAACTGAAACTCTTTGTGCAGTGGGACAAGGACGAACCTTTGCAGATTGCCGACCTTGATGAACTTACTGCGTTCCTGATAGAGTGCCACGCAAAGGACAGTGATATGTACGTTGCTCTATATGCCGATGCGACAATCCCTTATGGCGAGGTTGTAAAGGTATTGAATATTGCAAACGATAACCAGTTCAAAATGGTGCTGGCAACCCGCCAACCCGATAAAAAATGATGAAAAATCTTTCAAGAGAGAAAATATATGGTATTGCAGGCACGGTGCTTTTTCATCTGCTGCTATGCGTGCTCCTTTATTTTATTGTAATGGAGAGAATCCCTGTGCAGCCCGAGAAGAGTAATATCCAGATGCAAAGTGCAGCCGAAGGTGATGCGGGCGAGGAGTTCTTTGAGCCTGCAAAAATGCCTGAAGTTGACCCTCTGATGACACCTGCAAAAAGTTCTGCCGACGTGGTGCCACCAAAAGAACCGCTCATCGTGCAGAATGACGAGGTTTCGTTGCCGGTTGATACTTTCAATGCTGCAAAGCCTGTTATTCCCGAGGAGTCGCAGCTTGCCAAGGACGACGAGAAACGTCGTGCCGAGGAGGAACGTCGCGCTCTTGAAGAGGCTGAGCGAAAGGCAAAGGAGGAGGCCGAGCGAAAGGCGAAGGAACTTATTGCAAAATCGGTTGCCGGTACATTCGGAAAATCGAATAAAATCAGCAGTACGTCGGGCGGTGCGGCAGGCGAGGGCTCGGCCGGAAAGGTCGCCGGAGGTGGCAGTAAAGGAGTTATAAAAGGTTCCGGTGCCGGGGTCGGACTCGAATATAGTGTCGGTAACCGTACGCAAGTCGGTGAAATTGACTGGAATATTCCTGTGCAGGAAGAGGGTACGGTGGTTGTCGACGTTGTGGTGGACCCGCAAGGGCGGGTTATAAGCGCCAATGCAAAGACTACATCTATAAAACTTAAGGAAGCGTCCGAAAAGGTTGCAAAAAAAATAAGGTTCAATCAGGTGGCCGATATAAAAGGCAACGAGGTTGGAAAAATTACATTTAAATTTAAAATGAACTATTGATTATGAGCAAAGTATATGTTTTTCTTGCCGATGGCTTTGAGACTGTCGAGGCATTGGCACCTGTCGATGTTATGCGTCGTGCGGGGCTTGAGGTTGTTACGGTGTCAATAATGAAACGTAAGGAGGTTCTTTCGTCGCACAATGTTACAGTTACTGCCGATGCTCTTTACGAGGATTTGTGTCTTTGTGACGCGGCTGCAATGGTGTTGCCGGGCGGCCTTGGCGGTACGGAGAACCTGATGGCACACGAGCTTCTGTGCGCTAAACTAAAGGAGGCTTGCGCAAAAGGTGTGCTGGTAGCGGCTATTTGCGCTGCGCCTATGGTTCTGGGCCGGAACGGCTTGCTCGACGGTCGTAAGGCTACTTGTTACCCCGGTTGCGAGAGTGAGCTTGCAGGTGCTGAATATACTGCGGCAAGCGTTCAGTCAGATGGTAATATAATTACGGGCTGTGGCCCTGCTGCGTCGTTTGACTTTGGCTTTGCATTGGTTGAGTATCTGTGTGGTGTTGATACTGTTGCGATATTGCGTTCACAGATGCAATTTGGAAAATAATATTCTATGAAAAAATATCTTATTGTCGTAGCCGGAGGCAAAGGGTTGCGTATGGGTGGCGAGATGCCCAAGCAGTTTCAGTTGATTGGGGACAAGCCTGTGCTGATGGTTACTCTTGAGAGACTGCACGCCATAGACCCGGCTATGCAGTTGATTCTTGTCCTGCCTGAGGCGCATTTTGAGTTGTGGGCGGAATTATGCAAGGGGTATGAATTTAATGTTCCTCTGTTGCTTGCAGCGGGAGGTTCGACACGTTTCCATTCGGTGCAGAATGGCCTTGCACAGGTCGATGATGCCGATGAGGCGCTTGTGGGCGTGCACGATGGTGTGCGTCCGTTTGTGTCGCCAAGGGTTGTCGAGGATTGCTTCCGCGAGGCGTGGATTCACGGTGCTGCAATACCTATGATTGAGGTGCAGGATAGTTTGCGTCATATTGTGGGTGGAAACGGTGTGACCGAGGTTGTTCCGCGTGACCGCTACCGTCTTGTGCAAACTCCGCAGGTTTTTAAACTTTCGGTACTTCGTCGTGCCTATGAGCAGCGTTTCGTCGAGTCGTTTACCGACGATGCCTCGGTGGTCGAGTCGGCAGGAATGCAGGTTGTTGCCGTTGAGGGTAATCGCGAGAATATCAAACTTACAACCCCGTTCGATTTAATGGTTGCAAAGACCTTGATGGAATGCTGGATATCGCAAGAAGAGATATAAAATTCCTTTCGGGCGTTGGTGAACAGCGTGCGACACTCCTTGGCCGGGAACTTGGTATACGCTCCCTGCAGGATTTGTTGTACTATTTTCCTTATAAATATATTGACCGCAGTCGTGTCTTTAAGGTCAGTGAACTTGGCGGGCATCTGCAGTATGTGCAATTAGTTGGCGAGATTCGTTCTTTCGAGGAGATGGGTGAGGGAGCGAGCCGAAGGCTTGTGGCACACTTTACCGACGGTACCGCATTTGTAGATCTTGTATGGTTCAAGGGAATAAAATTTATTAGGAATCGCCTCGAACTTTTAAAGCAGTATGTTGTCTTTGGCAAGCCTTCTGTGTTTAACGGCAGGGTGAATATTGCGCACCCTGATGTTGATGATGCTTCGATGTTGCAGTTGAACAATATGGGGTTGCAACCATACTACAATACAACCGAGAAGATGAAACGCAGCGGCCTTAACTCAAGCGCTATTGCAAAATTGATGCAAAATCTTTTCAAGCTTCTCGATACCGAACTCGAAGAGACACTGTGCGATGAGATTGTTCGTAAACACGGGCTGATGTCGCTCGACGATGCTCTGAGGATAATACATTTTCCAAGAAATTCAAAGGAACTGCAGCTTGCGCAATATCGTCTTAAATTCGAAGAACTTTTTTACATTCAACTGAATATACTGCGTTACGCACGTGACAGACAGATGCGATACGTTGGTCACCGTTTCGCAAAGGTGGGCGACATTTTTAATCGTTTTTATCGGGAGAATTTGCCTTTTGAGCTTACCGGTGCGCAGAAAAGGGTGGTTAAAGAGATTCGTGCCGATGTGAACAGTAACCGTCAGATGAACCGTCTGTTGCAGGGCGATGTTGGCAGCGGAAAAACTCTTGTTGCGCTTCTTTCAATGCTTCTTGCTAAGGATAACGGCTATCAGGCGTGTCTGCTTGCGCCCACAGAGATTCTTGCCGAGCAACACTATGCGACGCTCAAGCGTATGCTCGGTAATTTGCCTGTGAGGGTGGAACTGCTTACGGGTAGCACTAAGCAAAAAGACAGGGTTCCTCTTTTTGAGGCTCTTGCCGACGGGAGGGTGGATATTCTTGTGGGCACACACGCCGTGCTCGAGGATAATGTCCTTTTCTATAATTTAGGACTTGTGGTTATTGACGAGCAACACCGTTTCGGCGTTGTGCAGCGTGCAAAAATGTGGGCAAAGAACAATATACCGCCTCACATACTTGTAATGACTGCTACTCCCATTCCGCGTACGCTGGCAATGACTTTGTATGGCGACCTTGAGGTCTCGGTTATTGACGAACTGCCGCCCGGACGTAAACCTATAACCACCACTCACATATTCCGCAACCGTGCCGATGATATGTACTCTTTCATTCGCACCCAATTGCGGGAGGGCAGACAGGTTTATGTTGTTTATCCGCTCATAAGCGAGAGCGAGAAGCTGGACCTTAAAAATCTTGAGGACGGTTATAATCAGTTGTGCAATATATTTTGCGATTATAAATTAAGCAAGTTGCACGGCCGTATGAAGCCTAAGGAAAAAGACGAGGAGATGCGTCGCTTTGCGTCGGGCGAGACACACATTCTTGTCTCGACGACGGTTATCGAGGTCGGTGTCGATGTGCCTAACGCTTCGGTGATGGTTATTGAGAATGCCGAGCGTTTCGGCCTGTCGCAGTTGCACCAGCTGCGTGGTCGTGTTGGGCGAGGGGCTTCCCAGTCCTATTGTATTCTTGTAACCGACTATAAACTATCGGAAGAGACGCGTAAACGTATGGAAATTATGACCACCAGCAACGATGGCTTCGAGATAGCCGAGGCTGACCTCAAACTGCGTGGTCCCGGAGATATGGAGGGCACGCAGCAGAGTGGAATAGCCTTCGACCTGAAGATTGCTAATCTTGCACGCGACGAGCAGTTATTGCAATATGTGCGTGAGGTTGCCCGTGGCGTTATTTCCGCCGACCCGGAGTGCGATAACCCCGCCTACAAGGTTGTGTGGGAGCGTTTGCGCGTGATAAAGAGTATGAAAAACTGGAATTGGGGTGCAATCTCTTAGTCTTTATCTCTTTGTGCTCTTCGCTTGTCGAGCCCAATGGGGCGGCTGTAGTTTTCTCGCTTGCGAGTTTTTTGAAAAGTCAATTGTTTAATACTCGTTATTTTACAAACTTTTTTGTATCTTCGTCCCGTTAATGTCTATTCAGCCGCACTCTTGCGGAACAGTTTAAATTTATAAAATGGAAAGAACACTTATTCTTGTAAAGCCGAATGCTATACAGCGTGGCCTTATTGGTGATATTATTACGCGTTTCGAGCGCAAGGGACTTAGATTCGTGGGTATCAAGATGCTTTTTATGACCGATGAGATTGTTGGTGAACACTATGCTCATCTGAAGGAGCGTCCTTTCTATCCTTATCTCAAGGCTTCAATGCAGGCAGCGCCTATTATTGCTTGTTGTGTCGAGGGTGCCGAGGCTGTGGAGACCGTGCGTCTGCTTGTTGGTGCTACAAATTCCCGCAAGGCTCTTCCCGGTACTATTCGCGGCGACTTTTCAATGAGTGGCGAACAGAATGTTGTGCACGCTTCGGATTCGGTTGAAAATGCTCTTGTAGAGATTGAGCGTTTCTTTGCTCCTGAAGAACTTTTCGATTATGAGTCGGCTGTAACACGCTTCGAGTATGGCGGCGAGGAGACACAAAAATATAAGTAAACAGGTGGGTAAGGTTCGGAAATTATTTTTGCTCGTCGCTCTTGCAGTGCCATTTATTGCTGCAAAGGCGCAGGATATGCTTGTCGAGGAGGTCGCAATTGCCAAGCAGATGAAGATGGTCGATTCGGTGGCATTGCACAATATGCTGCTCAATGAGTCGTATATTATTCCTGCGATGGACATATATCCTAAATGGGAGAATTCCGGGGTGCATTTTAGCGCGACTTTGCCCGATTCTTTCAGAATAGACCTTACAGGTTTTGCAATGCCAACCACCAATCGCAAGATTACCGATATTTTTGGCTATCGTCCACGTCGCCGCAGGGTGCACAATGGTCTTGATATAAAGGTGCAGAAAGGCGATACAATATATGCGGCGTTCGATGGAAAGGTGCGCATAACTGCCTATCAGCGTCGTGGTTACGGGCACTATGTGGTTGTGCGTCACAATAATGGTATTGAAACGCTGTACGCCCACCTTTCAAAGAAACTTGTTACAGAGAATCAGAATGTGAAGGCCGGCCAGCCAATAGGTCTTGGTGGAAACACGGGACGTTCTACGGGTGCGCATCTGCACTTTGAGACTATTTTGTTGGGTAAATGTATAAATCCGGCACTGTTGTTCGACTTTGTAAATCAAGATGTCACCGGTGATAGCTATCTCTATCGTAAACCCGGTTCACGCTATGTCGAAAATGGAAAAGTAAAAGTTGCCGGTCCTGAACCAAAGTATCATAAAGTTAAAAAGGGTGAAACAATTGGACGCATAGCACGTAAACACGGTGTGTCGCAAAACACTATATACAAACTTAACGGTCTTAATTCCCGTTCAATAATACGGCCGGGTATGAGGTTAAGGTATCAGTAACAGACTAAAAGAGGCCCGGGCCTCTTTTAAAGTTATAAGGCGCTTGTTCTCTATCAGTTGTAAGGAAAATACCTGTCAACGCGTTCAAAAAGGATAAATTGTTGTCAAAAACGTGAAAAATGGGTAAAAAAGCCGGTAAAATTCAGAAGGTAGAGGATATTTTGACTATTTTTGCACAATAAACCCGGATTTGAGAAATTATGAAAAAGAATAGCATCGTAAAAATACTTTTTCTGGGGCTGCTGACAATCTTTACATCTTGTATTCAAGAGGAAGCACCCAATGCCGAGTGTGATATTATCGCTTTTAGTGAGGATTGGTTGGAAGCGAACAAAGAGTATATATCGGGCAAGCCTACCGTGCCGGCCGATTATCCAACAGCCCTTAGAATAAATTTCAAGAATGGTACCGATATTGAGCTTCTGAAAAATATGGAGCCTCAGTTTGTTCTTACTCCCGGTGCTACAATTGAAAAACTGGGCGTTGAACTAAATGGCGAGAGTGGAGTAATTATTACCTACCGCACAACCTCGGAGGACAGAATGTTTCACAGGGAATACAATGTGTATCTGACAATACGTACGGTTATTGAGAAAGGTAAGCCTTTTAGCTTCGAGCTGTATGAACCCGAAGAAAAAGGACGTTACAACATTTGGTACGAGGAGGAAAATGACACTAAGCTGTATTGGTGGGCAAGTGGCAATGCCGGTATTGCGTTCATTACCCCCAAGGTCTATCCGACCTCGGTCGAGGAGAATGGTTATGTTGGCAAATGTGTTAAACTTGAGACTTGCAAGACCAATCGTGTAGCGCAACTTGCGGGAATGCCTATCGCTGCCGGAAATATTTTCCTTGGCGAGTTTAACAGTGCTAATGCAATGAAGGCCCCGTTGCAGGCAACACGTTTCGGCTTGCAGATTGTGCCTGACAAACCTCTTTTCCTGCACGGATATTACAAGTATACCGCCGGCGAGGAGTTTACAAATGTCAAATTGGAAGTTATCCCCGACCGTAACGATGGCTGTGCCATATATTCAGTGCTTTACGAGGTTGACCCCGAGAATGTCGAGACGCTTGATGGTGCCAATATCCTCTCGAGCGACCGTATAGTGATGGTTGCCGAACTTGAAAATCCCGGTGAACCCGAGGAGTGGACCGAATTTAAAATTCCATATAAGACAAAGAACGGCAAGGTCTTTGATATTGAGAAAATGCAGCGTGGCGAGTATGCTATTACAGTTGTTGCAAGTTCAAGCAAGGACGGTGCGCTGTTCGAAGGAGCTGTTGGCAGTACTCTTTACGTCGATGAGATAGAGATTATTTGGGAAGATAACTAAGTAGATGAACAAAGAACCTGAACTATGAAAAATATAATTGCAACACTACTTGTGGCAATGCTGTCATTGGGCGTTTCTGCTCAAGATAAGTATACTGTCGGCAGTACCGATAAGAATCTTCAGAATGCCGAAAAGGCCGGTTGGGAGGTGCGTCTGAGTGCGGCCTATAATCTTGGTGGAACGGCTCCATTGCCTTTGCCCTGCGAGATTCGTGCAATAGAGGGTTTTAACCCCGGGCTTAATCTTGCTCTTGCCGGCAATGTGCAGAAAAACTTTACCAGGCATTGGGCTTTGCGCTGGGGTGTTAAGCTTGAGACAAAAGGTATGACAACCGATGCCGACACGAAGTTGTATCATATGGAACTGAAGAGCGACGACAGTTGCATAGAGGGTGCTTTTACCGGAAAGGTAAAAACTAAAGTTAAGAACACTTACGTTACGCTGCCGGTTGTTGGTGTGTATAATATCAATGCTCGTTGGAGTGTGAATGCCGGTGCTTATGCTGCGTGTCTCATTGATGGTGAATTCTCGGGCAGTGCATACGACGGTTATATTCGTGAGGGTGGCCCTACCGGAACAAAAACCGATGTCACAAATGCCGGTTACGACTTCAGTGAGGAACTGACAAATTTCAATTGGGGACTTCAGGCGGGTTTTGAATACCGTGCTTATAGGCATTTGGCTGTGTTCGCCGACCTGCTGTGGAGTATGAACGGAATATTCCCTTCGAGCTTCGGCGGTGTTACCTTTGCGCTATACCCGATATATGCCTCGTTGGGCTTTACATACATATTCTAAAATATTTTTACACAAACATAAACAGAATGCTTATGAAAAGATTTTTACTTTCAATGGCGGTGGCTGTAGCCGCAGTGTTTGCAACAGCACAGACAAAAGTTTACAGCGATTTGCTCAACGTGAGCATCAACGGCGGTCTCATTCAGGAAGAGAGAACTGATATTGATGTTACAGCAAATGACAATGGTACTTATACCCTTACTCTGAGAAACTTTATTCTTCAGGACGAGGATCCTATGCCTGTTGGTAACATTGTTCTTGACATTGTTGCTGCAGACTTGGAAAATGGCGTTAAGGAGCTCTCTTTCAATGGCGAGATTGAGATTGCCAATGGCGATGACGACAATTACGTGTGGGCCGGTCCGGAACTTGGCGCGATTCCTGTAACGCTTAGCGGCAAGATGACTGCCGATAAACTTTACTGCGATATTGCTATTGATCTCACATTTATGCAGGTTGGCGTAGTGTTCGGTAAGGATATCAAGAAGAATACTACATACAACGATGCGCTCAAGGTTAATATCAATGGTCAGCTTGTTCAGAACGAGCAGACAACAATTAATGTTGTCGAGTTTGTCGATGGTACATATTCACTTGCTCTGAGAAACTTTATTCTTCAGGACGAGGAGCCTATGCCTGTAGGTAACATTATTCTCGATAATATTGCTGCAACAGAGACTGACGGTGTTTATTCTTTCTCTACCGAGCGTAATATTCAGATTGCTGCCGGTGACGATAAGAATGCCTTTTGGATGGGTCCTGAGCTTGGGGCTGTACCCGTTGTTCTTGTCGGCAAAATGACAGCTGAGAAGCTCTACTGCGACATTACAATCGACCTCGGATTTATGCAGGTTGGCGTAGTGTTCGGTAACGAGGATATTACCGGCATTGAGGCTGTTGAGGCCGGTCAGGGTGTAAAGGTTATACACGACCTTACAGGCCGTAGAATTGAGGCTATCAACGCTCCCGGCATCTACATTGTAGGTGGCAAGAAGGTTGTTGTAAAGTAATTTGCGGTAATATGATTCAAGGCGCAGGACATTCAGTCCCGCGCCTTTTTTTTGTACCCTTTGCCATTGGTGCCTTATGTGCCGACAAATTTTGCGGACCGAAATTCTGCACGTTCTTTCACGTTGTTAAAAAACTATCTTTAAGTTTATGGAACTTGAGCGCATTTTTTTGGATTTTTTTAGCGACATTTGCATAAAATACCCGATTTGTGCTTTATTTTATGCTCTCTGGGGCGTGATTGAATAATATAAAGCTCTTTTTTACGTTGAAAAAGAGGTTATTTCGCAAAAAAAAGAATGAGAAAGTGGTCGATAATGCTTTTGTTCACACTTTGCGCGTGCGCTGCAGTGCACGCACAATATGACGTACACTTTACTCACTACTGGAAGATGCTCAATTTTTACAATCCTGCGGGTGCGGGCGGTGAACGCCGTATGTTCGCATACGCGGCTTTCAGTAACCAGTTGTCGGGCTTTGAGCATAATCCCAACAGTTTGCTGCTGAACATTGACGCGCCTATCCCTTTTGTGCGTGGCGACCATAATCTTGGTATCGGGGCACTGAACGATGATATAGGACTCTTTACCAACCAACATATTTTCTTGAATTACGCCTTTGGCTTTAAGCTTTTTGGCGGGCGTATGGTCGCGGGCGCACAGGTGGGAATCTTGAACGCGAAGTTCGACAGCAAGGATTTGCAGTTGGGGGGAGAAAGCAACGACCCTGCGTTTCCCAGTGGCAACGTCGATGGAAACAGCGTCGATTTTGGTTTCGGACTGCTCTATCAGCACAAGTATTTCTTTGCCGGGGTGTCGGGGCTGCATCTTAACGCGCCAACTCTTTTGTTGGGCGAAAAGAATGAAATAAAAATATCGCAATACTTTAATTTTATGGCCGGAGGCAATATCCCGGTAAAAAATACGTTAATATCGATACAGCCCTCATTGCAGGTTATGACCGATTTTGTCGGGTGGCGTGCCGACGTGACTGCACGTGGAACATATGAGTATGACAATAAGATGTTCTTTGCCGGTGTTACATACAGCCCAACGGTCTCTTTTGCATTTTTTGTGGGCTTGGAGATAATGAATATAACGGCGAGTTATGGCTATGAACTGTTTACGTCGAGCATAGGCGCTGCCAATGGCAGTCACGATGTGTTCTTGGGTTATAGCATAAACCTCGACCTTTTTAAGAAAGAGAAAAATAAACATAACAGTATAAGAGTATTACAATGATGAAAAAGATTGTTTTTCTATCAATGGTATTTCTGTCGTTCGCTGCGGTCTCGTGCTTTAGTCCGCGTAGCGGAATGAGTAACGCTCAAGGTGGTGAGGTTACCGGTATCACAGGCGCTGCAGTTAATGAGCCAACACCATATGGAATGGTTTTTGTGCCACGTGGTTCAATAAAGGTCGGTGACGTCAAGAACGACTCTTTGTGGGGTACCGGTGCTCCTGCACGGGATATTTCGGTCGATGCATTCTGGATGGACGAGACCGAGGTGTCTAACGCCAAGTACCGTCAGTTTGTCTATTGGGTGCGTGACTCCATCATACGTGAGCGTTTGGCCGACCCGGCCTATGGCGGCGACGAGTCGTACAAGATTACCGAGGACGAGTATGGCGAACCAATAACTCCGTACCTTAACTGGAAAAAGCCTATCCCCTGGAAAAAACCCACCGAGGACGAACAGCGTGCCATCGAGAGTGTCTATATAGTTAATCCAATAACCGGAGACAAGATGCTCGATGCCTCGCAGATGAACTATCGTTACGAGATTTACGATTATACTCAGGCTGCGTTGCGTAAGCACCGCCTGAACCCCGAGGAGCGTAACCGTAACACCGATATCCCAACCGACTATGATGCTGTGGTTACAATATCAAAGGATACTGCTTATATTGACGATGAGGGAATAATTGTGCGTGAGACAATAAACCGCCCTCTTTCAAGCCAGTATGATTTTCTTAATACCTATATTGTGAATATTTATCCTGACACAACTTGCTGGGTAAACGATTTTCCTAACGCTAACAACGAAATATATCTTCAGTTATACTTCAATCACCCTAATTATGATAACCACCCGGTTGTCGGTGTTAGCTGGGAGCAGGCTAATGCTTTCTGTGCTTGGCGTACAGAGTTCTTGCTTAAGGGGCTTGGCGCGCAGGCAAAGTGGATACAGCGCTATCGTCTGCCATCGGAGTTTGAGTGGGAGTATGCGGCTCGTGGCAAGGAAGGAGGTCGTTTCCCCTGGGAACAGAGCGATACAAAGAGCGATGCAGGCTGCTATTATGCCAACTATAAGCCCGGCGAGGGTAACTACACTAAGGACGGCAGTCTGATAACCTCACGTTGTGGAATATTCTCGGCAAACTCAAACGGTCTTTACGATATGGCCGGCAATGTTGCCGAGTGGACATCGACCGTGTATACCGAGGCCGGAGTGTTGCAGATGAGTGATATAAACCCCGACCTGCGCTATAATGCAGCTAAGGAGGACCCTTACTCAATGAAGCGTAAGACCATTCGTGGCGGTTCGTGGAAGGACCCTGTAAAGTATATCCAGGGAGCTACAAGGGCTGCCGAATATCAAAATGAGTCGCGCTCGTACATAGGGTTCCGATGTGTGCGCAGTTATGCGGGTCAGGAGCGCAAGAGATAATAACAATAATCGAGAATAAAATAGTTACAAGATATGGAAAAGGCTAAAGGTTTTATCAGGAGCATACAGGCATTTATGGACTCGGCAAAGGGCAAGACTCTGCTTAACTACCTATACAGTTGGGGTGCTGCCATTGTGATTCTGGGTACTTTGTTCAAGCTCACTCATATGGCTGGTGCCAACATTATGTTGTTCGTGGGTATGGGAACCGAGGTTATTGTGTTCTTCTTCTCGGCTTTTGAGCGTGCATACGATGTTGTAGAGGACGAGAAAAAAGAGGAGGAAGCCGAAAAGGCAGCAATGGCACGTGTGGCAGGCGGACAGCCAATCATTATCAATGGCCCGGTTGTCGCCGGGGGTAATTCAGGAGCAGCCGCTCCGGTGGTGCCGGAGAATTCGACACCGGTGACGCCAACCCCTGTAGTCGTGGGTGGAGGCGCCTCCGGTCAGGTACAGTACCCTGTTGTCAGCAACGAGAATATTACCGAAATGGAGAAAGTCACAGCCGATTACGTCGAGCAGGTACGTCTCCTTAATGAGGCTATACAGCGCATTTCGAAGCAGTCCGAAGCGCTTGGACGTAACCTTGAAGAGATGGACACTCTCAGCCGTAATCTTACAGGAGTCAATGCTATATACGAAATACAGTTGCGTAGCGCCGGTGGTCAGTTGACCTCTATCGACCAGATAAACGAGCAGACAAAGAAGATGGCTATGCAGGTCGAGGAACTGAATGGCATCTATGCGCGTATGATTGAGGCTATGACCACAAATATGAACCGTCCACAAATCTAATACCGCAGGCGATGAAAATCAAGAAACAGAAAGTATCTCCGCGTCAGAAGATGATTAACCTTATGTACGTCCTTCTGATGGCGATGCTCGCCTTGAATGTATCGTCGGACGTGCTCAATGGCTTTACTCTTGTCGATGAAAGCCTCTCGAAGAGTTCTACGAATGCCAATAAGCAGAATGAGATACTCTATGATGCTTTCAAGACTAACCTTGAGCAGAATCCCGAAAAAGTACGCGAATGGTACGAAAAGGCATTGGAGCTTAAGGCTTTATCGGATACTCTTTACGATTATGCCGACAAGCTTAAGGTGCGCATCGCAAAAAAAGCTGATGGCGAGGAGGGTGATTACAAGAACCTTGTAAATCGCGAGGACCTTGAGGCTGCTACAAATGTGATGTTGGCACCCGGTACAGGCGAAGGACAAAGACTCTACGATGCAATAACCAACTATCGTACAAGAATACTTGAGATGGTAAGCGACACTGCGCAGCAGAATATCATAATGACAACCCTAAGCACCGATGTTCCGCGTCGTGACCTTACGTTGCTCAAAAACTGGCAGGAGTATCACTTCGAGAATATGCCCGCCATTGCAGCTATAACATTGCTTACAAAAATACAGAACGATGTTCGTTACATTGAGGGTGAGATACTGCATACACTTTCAAAAAACATTGATATGGGCGACGTGCGTGTGAACCAGATACGTGCGTTGGTAATTCCAACGTCCAAGAATATTGTTCGCGGAGGCGATTTTTCGGCACAGATTATTCTTGCGGCTGTCGACTCGACACAGCGCCCGCAGATTTACATTGACGATAAATTGCTTGCTTCGGAAAATGGTGAATATTCGGTGTTGTGCAACAGAACCGGTGATTACACTCTTAACGGCTATATGCTTGTGAACGATGGTGCGGGTTTGCAGACACGTTACGATTTTTCGCAGAACTATACAGTGGTCGACCCTACAGCAACGGTAAGTGCATCGATGATGAATGTGCTGTATGCGGGTTTTGCCAACCCTGTCAGTATATCGGTTCCAGGCGTGCCCGCCAATAAAATATCGGCAAATATAACGGGTGGAAGCGGTACAATAAAGAGTGACGGCAAGGGCGGATACGTAGTTGTGCCGACAAAGGTTGGCGAGGAGCTGAAGATTGGTGTTACAGCACGCAACGATGCCGGACGTAACCAAAGTATGGGCGAATACTCGTTCCGAGTGCGTCAATTGCCCGACCCTACACCTTTTATCGAGTATAAGGACAAGGACGGTAATACACAGCGTTACCGCGGAGTTAAAGGGCTTTCCAAACAGGCACTTATGAGCTCAAAGGGTATTGTGGCTGCCATTGATGATGGCTTGCTGAACATTGAGTTCAAGGTTCTTTCGTTTGAGACAGTATTCTACGATAATATGGGTAACGCTAAGCCTATGATATCGGACGGTACAAATTTCTCGGCACGACAAAAAGAGATGTTGCGCGATTTGGGACGCGGCAAGCGCTTTTATATATCGCACGTGAAAGCTGTAGGTCCCGATAATGTGGAGCGCCTCCTGCCTACAACCCTTGAGGTAATAATAAACTAATAATGAAATAAACAGTATAATTATGCAATACATCAGCCGACTATTATTTATTGTATCATTCTTGCTTGTTGCGCAGAGTATCGTTGCGCAGCCTCCCGGCCGTAAAAAGGACAATGCGAAGAATGAGCGTAAGTCCGTGCAGACAACCACAGTCGTTGGGTTGAGCGAGAGAGCAAAGAGCCAGTATCCCGGGACAATAGCTCCGCAAGAGGTTGAATGGCGTCGTGACATCTATCGTGTGCTCGACCTTGAGAAGGAGAAAAACGCATCGCTCTACTATCCCGTAGAACCAATGGGAAAGAGTATGAACCTATTCACATTCCTTTTTCAGCACATACTGAGCGGTAATATAACCGCCTATTCTTACAACCTCGATGGCTATGAGTCATTCGGCGAAGAGAATGTTGTCGACCCGCACGAGATGCTCGAGGATTATCGCATATACTACGAGGAGCAGGACGGCGAAATTGTTGTCGGGAAGAACGATATTCCCAGCGCCGAGGTTCTCAGCTACTACATAAAGGAGAGTCACTATTATGACCAGAAGACCGGTGCGTACGGCACACGTATTACAGCACTTTGTCCGGTGCTTCACAGGAGCGACGAGTTTAGTTCCGAGGTTACAAAGTACCCTATGTTCTGGTTGAAGTACGACGACATTGCTCCGTATCTTGCGCAGCAGACAGTGATGACAAGTAGCCTTAATAACGTGTCGGCAATGACGCTTGACGATTACTTTATGAAAGGTTCGTACGACGGAGAAATATACAAGACCACCAACCTGCGGAATCTTGCTATTGCGCAATACTGCAAGGACTCGGCCGAGGTAAAGAAAGAGCAACAGAAGATTGAACGTCAGCTTCGCGATTTCCGCACAAATCTATGGAATACAAAAACTGTTGCCGAGATTCGTCAGGATTCTATAAATGCAGCAATGGAAGCAGCAAAGGATTCTGTTGAAAAGGCGAAAGCTCCTGAAGAGAAGGTTAAGACCAAGAAAAATTCACGCATAAAGTCTAAAGAAAAAGAACCCAAGAAAGAGAAAACCAAAAAGCAGGAAAAGAAGTCTAAGAGTCCTGCAAGCGGCAATGGGGCCGCAAAGGTGTCGGTGCGTCGCGCCCGCCGTTAAACATTTTCTTAAAAAATATTGTTTTTTTACATATTTTATCGTTCTTTTGTGGCGTAGAATAGGTATTGAAACGGCATTGAGGTACCTAAGTACACAATGCCGTTTTATTTAATAACTTAATAAACGAATATTATGAAGAAATTTTTTGCAGTTTTATTGACACTCACACTGTTTGCGGCTACTCCTGCAGCGGCACAATTCAACTGGGGTATAAAGGCCGGTGTAAACCTTTCGGAGCGCCCTACCAAACTTAGCGATTTAACAAGTGTTGACGGTAAGGCCGGTTGGTTTGTTGGTCCAATGGCAAAGTTTACCATACCTCTTATCGGCCTTGGTATTGAGGCGAACTTGTTCTACTCACAGGCAACATCGGAGGTTGCCGAGACAACAATTACAAAGCAGAGCATTGACCTTCCGGTTTTCTTGCGCTACGAGCTCTCTATTCCACCATTGAACAAGTTTATTGAACCCTTTGTGTCTGTAGGTCCTCAGTGGAGCTGGAACATCGGTGACAAGAACTTTGATATTAAGAATATGGAGGACCTGACAGCCGAGGCGTCTCAATACTCTTTGAGAAAGAGTACTCTTAGCCTTAACTTAGGTCTTGGTGTGGTTATTCTCAACCACCTACAGGTGTACGCAAACTATAACTGGGCAATGGGTAATACTAGTTCTTATACAAGCGTTAAGAATGCCGCTGGTGCAGCTCTTGATGCTGTAAAATCAAGAACCAACACTTGGCAGGTTTCATTGGCTTATATCTTCTGATAATAAAGACCGCTTTATTTAATGAGCCTTTCCTCACGGGAAGGCTCATTTTTTTAACTCATTGCCTCTCCCTTCAATAATTGAATTAAGGTTTTTGCAAAAAAGATATAAAAGGTCGTGTTTGTTTTTTCTTATTTGGTTACTTTTGTGAAAATCGACATTTAAATATCAAAAATACAAACTATGAAAAAAGGAGTTTTAAAGAATATAGTATTACTGTTGTTTGCACTGTTTTTTGCGGGTAATGCGCAGGCAACAGCGGGTGTTGCATCGAATGACGATATTTACCCCGAATGGATAAAGAATGCAGCTGCCGATGGCTTGTGGTTGGGTGTTTCGCCACCTATGGACGACGGTGAGGCTGCACGTTACTTTGCAATAAGTAGCGCTGTGCTGCAATATTTCTCGGCAACGGGCAGTGCCGATGTTGTCGGGGTGGTAAACGATGATATTGAGCATTTGCAGCAGGGCGATGATTGCCTGACAGAAAATGAGACCTATCTGGACGCTGCAAAAGCAGTGCTTTCCAATGTGAAGGTCGATGTTGTTGAAGAGTTCTATAATTCCCGTGGCGAGTTTTTTGTTGCTTGCAGCATAGCAGATGACAGTGTTGGCTCTAATTTAAGTATGATAGTGAAAAAAGAGATTAAGACCTCTTATGCAATATCGAACAATGTGAGAACCGAACTGTATAATGTGAAAAACGGCTATTTATTACAAATAGACCAAGCAAAGGTTGAAATTTATTTTACCTGTAAAGATGGTTCCGAAACGTTAAGGTATAATTTGAATGGCCGGGCAATTGATATTGCAGCTGATTCTCAACAGTTGAAATATAGCTCAAAATCTTTTGCTCCAGATAGGGGTAATGGGTTGTTTACCTATAAAGTACCTATTGTAAATTCTTTAGGGTACACTCTGTTTAGAGAACTGAACTATTTACCGTTGATTGCAAGCAAGATTTCTTTTTCGGAGAATTCTTTTATTAGCGAAGATGCCGAAAAGCAAGAGTTTAAACGTGTGTGTAAATACTCAGGCAGTGGTAAGGCTGTTCCTCTCCATCTGTGCCTTGATAAACTGAGTAAGTCCGAGGCTGTGTTTTTTGTTCAGCCTGCAGTGGCGGAATCTCACGTTGGTTCCGGTGAAGGTTTTTATGGGTGGCCACAGGCGGTTGCTGTTCCTATGTGGGTAGCAAAGAAAATGTCGTTCTACTCTGTTGTCGGTATTATTGTAACTAAAATACAGGAGCAGTCAAAGGGTATGGGTAGTAAAACCCAAAGCGTATTCCTTGATAACAACGTTGCTGTTTCAAATATTACCGATGCGGTAGTTGTTGATAATTTTTCTGTAGACTGGTGTGTGAACTCTCCCGCCAAAATGAATGGCAATAAGCCTGTTCCGTATGTTACTGTTTATTTGGAAAAACCGCAAGGTGTGGAGTGAACAATGATAAATACTTGTTTAATAAAGCTGAAGTGCAGCTTTATGGCTGTTGCTAACGGAGCAATATAGGCGTTATTCTGCAATAATCCTCTTTTGTAAAGAGTAGCTCCCATTTGGTATTTTCACAACTTTATATGTATATTTGTGATATACTTTTGCGTCATTCGTAATTTTAAATAAAATGTAAAATGAATGATGAATTAGGGAAAAAAGATAAAAGTTCATTGGCTGAACGGCAACATCGTAGCGACTATTTGTTTTATGCCACTATTCCTTTGGTTCTGCGTTATGAAGGGGGATTTGTCGATGATTCTATTGACCGTGGTGGTAAAACAAATATGGGTATAACTCAAAAATTTCTTGATACTTATAAAAAGAAAGCCGGCGTCAATGTTGCTGATGTAAAGGATTTGACAAAGAAAGATGCTATAAGCCTGTATAAGGCAGAATGGGATAGTAGGGGATTTGGATTATTGGATAATGAGAATGTAATGAAACTTGTTTATGACTTTTCTGTTAATTCAGGTCCACAAACGGCGATTGTCTTTTTGCAGAAAATTCTTAACAAGAAAGGGCATAATTTAAAGGAAGATGGTTATATTGGCGATAAAACTAATCAAGCGGTGAACTCTGTGGATGAAAAATGGTTGAAAACGGAACTGCAGAAATCACGTGCAGAGCATTGCGACGGAATTGTGGACCGCAATCCCGAACAGAAGCGTTTTATAAATGGCTGGTTTAATAGAATAAATGATATAGGCAATAAGTTCGGTTGTGATACTGTTTTCAAAAGCAGGCACCTCCAAAAGTAGATTATGAAAAGATTATTAGTGATTTTAAGTGTGATAAGCATTATTGCTTGCAGCGGAAAGAATGGAGTAGATGTTGCGGGCATTACGCCCTCGCCGTTTGTGGGTTGTTGGGAAAGTGTATGGGCGAATGATTCTATTCAAAATCTCTTGGTGCGCATAGGCGAGCGAGGCGATTCGCTGCTTGTGGCATTCTTTTGGGAGAGGCAGAAACCTTTTTATATGACGGGTAACCCATTGAACGATAGCAAGGGCAATGCCATACCGCAGGCTTGTATTCCTGTGCCAAAAAGCGGGAATAAGGCTGCTGGTAATATTGTAAATCAGAATTTCGCTGTGTTTCAAAATTATCCGGAGAATGAATATTATCCAATAGCTTTTGAATTGAAGTCCCTTGATACGCTCACATTTAAAATAGACGGTGTAGTAAATTTTTGGCCCGACAGTGGGGTGCTTGTGCGTAAAAATAGCGAGAATTACTCTTTTTCAACCGAGGTGGTAGATTTATATAAAGAAAATGCCTTTGTGCCCGATGCCGATGTTTCGGATATAAATAAATTTGATGTTGTGGGCATTACACCCACCCCGTTTGTAGGCGAGTGGGCGTGGGAGAAAAATGGTCCTTGGCAAGATTTTAATATAAGCATTGCTGCAAAGGGCGATTCTCTGTTGCTCACAGCCGGTGGCGTGTTCTTGGGTGGTGCAAGAATGCAAATGCCTGATTGGGGCAATGATGGCACCCCTTTGCCACAGGCCCTTGTGCTAGCTCCCGCGCGAGGCAACAAAGCCACAGGGCGTTTCTTCCTAGAAGCCGATTGCGTGGTAACGTTGGAACTTTTTAGCAATAATACCCTTTTATTTAAAACCAGTAAACAGCTTGGCTTTTGGCCCGACAGCGCAGTAATGGTGCGTGTAGATACTTATCGTTAAAGAGTTTCTTATATGCCAGTAAAAGGCTATTTGTTGTAGATGTGAATATTTCTTTCATTGTCCATCATGAACTTTTGATGGAAGGGTAAAATGTAATGCTTTTCAACCTCGCTTGAATCAAAATCAGCATCAACGCATTTTATTTCGCTGTAAGCCTCTACTTTACCGTTTTTTATAAAGAGTAAAGTGGAAAATGAATCAAACATCGTATTATTGTCACACTTTCTTCTTAATATATTTGACATTTTCAGGTTTAGAAATTCGTCTCTTTCTGTATTGAAATAAGAATATACAATGAATATGCTATCATATTCTTCTTCGCAGTAGTCCGAAAATGAAAATGGATCTTCAATGTTTTGATTATCAAATGATAAACTAATTCTTGGTTCACGCGGGTTCAATAATCCTGCCATATCCAATACAAAATAAATATCACGTTTCGTATCTTCGCTACAGCTGGTAAGTAATATCGCAAAAGTAAAGATTATAATCCTAAAGTCCAATTTTAAGTTTCCCATTGTTTGCTGCATTTATTACGTTGTTTAATAATTCTTCCTCATTCCAATTGTTTATAATGACAAATGCTACTCGTTGTAAATATGAATATTTCTTCCCTTGTCCATTATAAACCTCTGGTCTATTGGAAAAATGTATTTTTTTTCCAATTCTCTCGTAACAAAATCTGCCTTATACCTTTCTGCAACGGTATATGCTTCAACTCTATTATCTTTAATGAATAGAATGGTTGATATTGTTTCTGAAGCAGTATTTATACTGCAAACACTTTTTAATCCATTTGACATACAAATATTGGTGAAAACCTCTTTGTTTGTATCAAAGTATGGTTGAACAATAAATATGCTATCATATTTTTCTCCACAATGTTCCTTTAATGTGAATGGAGTTTCAATGGTTACATCATTAAAATTTAGTTCAACAATCGGTTCACTAGGGGTGTCAGGTGTGCACCCGATGAATAACAATAATAGTGTGAAAAGTAAAATAGTTTTACTTGATAATTTTAAGTTTTCCATTGTTTGCTTGACTTAAAGAAGTGCGATGTAATCTGTAATGCTACTTTGTTGAATTGTTATTATTGAAATCCGACATAAACAGTACCCCATTGTTGAAATACTCAAACGCGATTGACATTGTTTTCATTAGGTTTGGGTATTTTTCTTTATTGATATTATAAAGGGTTTGAAACTCCTTTTCTTGGCTTTGGTCATCTACTGTATTCGACCAATAGAATTGCCAGAATTGCATTTGGTGCCCCTTTTCTATTTTTGATAAACAATGAATGAATACATCATTCTTTTCTTGCATTTTGTCGTGCAATAATGTTTGCAGATAATTAGGGGCGTCTGCATCAAGCGACGCTCCAACCGATAATGCTATTAGTCTGTTGCAGTATAGAGTGTCGTTTATTGCATAACATTCCGCGAGTGCCTTTATGTGCTCATATGCTCGACTATACATTGACAAGTCGTACCCATCTTTGTCGCTGTATTTATATGTAGAGTTAAAATCGTCCCAGTTCCTAGGAAACGCTCTGAAAAAATCCAATTGCAATTTTGGGGATTGTGGATTTTGCAATAATGCCCTATATGCATTGTTTAGTCTTGCTGTGTCAATGGGAAAATATTGCGCTGTGATTGTTGAAAGAAACGTTGCAAACAGTAATAGTGTAAGAAAAAAGCGTTTCATAAGATTTATTTCTAAAATAAAGACTATTCGCTCAAGTAGTGTATTCTTCTTTTTAAGTAGTTGTTACTGTTACTTTTCGGGGCTTTATCCATAATTGTGCGCTCTATCCAATTGCCCTGATTATCGTACTTGTATCTTATTTTTATATTTGTCCAGTCGCCGCTGTCCCATGGAAAGTTCTCACTTTCTTCTATAACATTCCCATTTTTATCCCTTTTCCTTTTTGTGATTGAGTAAATCTCGCCGGTTACAGCCAAATGGCACTCCTCTGTTTCCGTTCCATCATCATTGTAGTTGTAATTATATTTATATGGTGGTATCCCGTCACAATGGTATTCAAAAGCATCGCATAGTCGATTGTTTTTGTCGTAAGATTTCTGCACCATATACAACAAGGCTTTTTGGGTGGTATCAGGATATATATAGCCATAATCTCGGTACAGGGTTACATTTTTGTTGTCATCAAATTCAACAATACTATAAGATGTCTCCTTTTGGTTGCTATCGTAGTAATGCAGATCTATTCTGTTAGAACCATTATAGCCGTATTCACAGTAGCCATTTTCACCTTCGTTCGTGTAATAAATAGTCTTCACGAGGTGTTGTTTGTTGTTGTATACAAACAAGGTTGAATCATACCCTTGTTCATCATCATAAACGATAGAAGATACCTTGCCTTTTAAGAAACTTTTTCCGTGCAAAGTAACAGTATCTGATGAGCGCACAATGGGTTCGTCTATCTTCTTGTAACTGCAAGAAAATAAAACAAAAACAAAGATGTAAAGCGGTGTGCTCGCTATAAAAGTTTTATTCATGTATTTAGGTATTAAATTTCTAATAAAAGTTTTTCTTACATTGGAAACCATTATTTCGCAAAGCAACAGATAAGAATTTGAACAACTTCTAATTATTTGAAATCAATATTTATCTTAATTCCATTTCCTCCATATTGTTTGAAGAAATTAAAAAGTTCATTCTTTTTTAACGGAGAGTTTTTTATTGTATAATCTTGGGCGTCTTCATTGTATTCAAGAGTATCGCCCGGTAATAGACAACCCGAGGTGTGATCTCCATTTTTGCCTCCATGAATAGCGATTCCACTTCGCCCCGGTACGTTATCTACATACCAGTCAAACCTAAGATTTACATCCTTTTCTCCCCTTTCTCTTCGTTGTTTATTAATTCTCTTTTCAAGTTCAGCTTTGGAAACAATATTATATGTTCCGTACATAATCGCTTTATCACTGTTTGCAATCTTGGCACTATCGTAATTAACATGCGGTTCTAAAAGATAGCCCTTCATTGAATCAATCTTCTTGCCTTGTTCATCGTATGCTGTTGCAATAAAAGTGCTAACCGTACTATTCTTTCCATACCACTCTCTGGTGCTGTTTACCACAACATTTGTTTTTGGCCTTTGTTGTTGAACATAGCCTTCCTTACCGTCTTCATACGCTCTTGCTCTCTCAAAGATGTTTGGCATTCTCTGACCTTTGTTAAAAAAGTTACTCATAATTACTGCATTTTTAAAATTACAATGCGAAATTACTGTACGACCTTTTCTGCAAGGTTGCTGAATTGCCACTTTGAGTCCACCTTCAAAAGCAAATATACAAAACGGGCATGCCGTTGTCAATAGTTATTGGTGGAAATCTATTTTTGTTTCGCTTGATTTAACAAAAAAGAGGGGGCTAAAGAATGTTAGTAAATAAACAAGTTTATTCTCGGAATACAACAGATAAATATGTATATTCCGCATTTTATTAAACAAAAATAGGGAAACAAGTTTTCTCTTGCTTTCCCATTGAAAATCAATAATTTAACTGATTGCTAAATCTTAATACTCCTCCTCGTCAAAGAAATCTTGCCTCCTTTTTACTCCCTGATAACCACCAATATATAACTGACTATCTCGTTTGGGTAGTATTCGGGCAGTATATGACCCATTGAGTAGTGCCAAATTACGTTTTTAATTGTCCTTAAAATCTCTCAAAATCTATTACTCCTCTTCCTCTGGGAGGATAATTTTCAGCAAAGATAACAAAAAAAATATTTTTATTTTTGTTACACCGAGATTTTTTATATTACGCTTCGGTTGCCATATAACTCAAATGGTTGTTAGATTATTTAGTGGGACTGCGTTTGAATGTTAGATGAATAAAATGACAATAATTTGCTCTTGATTTCATCTCTTACTCGGCGAAACTCGTTT
>JAZRFF010000017.1:0-68766 GCA_045661225.1 Bacteroidaceae bacterium
CCGTTATTGCAGTGGCCTTATCAGTGTTGTAATTCCAAACAGCGTTACAAGCATTGGCTTTAATGCGTTCGATGGTTGTAGTGGCCTTACCAGCGTTGTAATTCCAAACAGCGTTACAAGCATTGGTTCTTATGCGTTCCAAAGTTGCAGTGGCCTTACCAGTGTTGAAATTCCAAACAGCGTAACAAGCATTGGAGATGATGCGTTCTCTGGTTGCAATGGTCTTAAAAAAGTAATAAACTTTTCTTCGCTTACTTTCTCAAAAGGTTCTACTGATTATGGTTATGTTGCTTATTACGCCGATACAGTGATTAACGCGCCTAATGGTTCCGTTGAGGGTGATTTTGTATTTGGTGTAATTGATAGTGTAAATACTTTATGTTTCTACATTGGTGCCGGTGGCGATGTAACCCTGCCTGCCGACTACAAGGGCGAAAATTATGTAATTGGGGCTAATGTGTTCGACAATAATACTTCGCTTACCAGCGTTGTAATTCCAAACAGTGTTACAAGCATTGGTGATGGCGCGTTCCGTGGTTGCAGTGGCCTTACCAGTGTCGTAATTGGCAACGGCGTTATAAGCATTGGTGATAATGCGTTCCAAAGTTGCAGTGGCCTTAAAGAGGTACACATAAGCGACCTTTCTGCTTGGTGTAATATTGCTTTTGCAAGTGCTGATGCTAATCCTTTGTATTATGCAGAGAATCTTTATTTGAACGATGAATTGTTGACGGAACTCACAATTCCCGATAGCGTTACCGAGGTGAAGAATTTTGCGTTTTATAATTGCAGTGGCCTTACCAGCATTGAGATTCTCGATGGCGTTACAGGCATTGGAGAGGAAGCGTTCCGTGGTTGCAGCGACCTGGAGTACATTTATATAAGTAGTACCATCGAGAGCATTGGCGATTCTGCCTTTGCTGAATGTAACAATATATTTGATATAAAAATAGGTTCTAAGAAGGCTATTGCCGCAAGCGAGAATGTGTTCAGCAGCGATGCGTATAACAATGCTTGCTTGTATGTTCCCGCGGGTCGCAAGGATTTTTATGCAAAGACATCGCCTTGGAGCAACTTTATTATTCAAGAAACAGACTTTACCGGCATTGACGAGGTGAAAGGTGAGAACGGAAAGGTGAAAGGTGTTTATTATGACCTTAACGGTCGCGCGGTAGAGCGTCCCGCAAATGGGTTGTATATAAAGAACGGTAAAAAGGTATTTGTAAAATAGTGTTGTTAGCAATAATTTGCTAATTATGAAAAATTGGCGGCTCGTGTATGCGGGCTGCCTTTTTGAACGGAAAACGGAGAACGGAAAAGTGAAAAGTGAAAACTTGTGCAAGCGAGTGGGCGGTTAGAAAAACTGAAAGGTGAAAAGTTAAAACGGAAAACTAAAAAAATAAAGCGGCAAGGTACAGGGGCGTAGTCCCTTTTTTCTTTGTAAAAGTTTTCACCTTTCACCTTTAAGCGCCTTGCGGCGGTTTACGAGCAAGAGGGCACTTCGACTGATTTTCCCGCGTGCCGGGGCTTTTGGTTCTTTTGGCCACAAAAGAACAATATAGAACGACAAAAGTGAGAATATAAGGTTACTGCGTTAAGGGTAAAGACTACCGAAGAATATACACGCAGTGCTGTTGAAACTGAAAACTGAAAACGGAGAACGGAAAGGTTAAAGGTTATGCAAGCGAGTGGGCGGAAATTTATTTACGCACGCAACGAGCGCAGCCAAGTTTCAAGCACAAGATGCGCTTAAAACTTGTGCAATCACACACGCAGTGCGGTTAAAGTTTTCTATAGCGTGTTCCGGGACGGAAGCGTTTTTGCGGGTTCTGTTATAATAAAAAAGGAGTTTTTGCGTTCTTAAAGTGTGTAAACAGAATAGGACTATGACGTGGTTAAGGAATTTAAGAAATTCAAAATATGTTCTTATTGTGGTGGCGGCTCTCATTGCTGCTGTGTCGCTCATTGCTTCTAATGCTATTGTAGGCAATCTTAAGGTCGAAGAGGAACGTCGTATGCTTGTGTGGGCTTCGGCGATGAGTTCGCTCATAAATGCCGCTCAGGACGAGGACGTTAGTCTTGAAGAGGAGATTCTAAGCAGCAACAAAAGTATCCCTGTGATTATAGTCGATGAGAATGATTCTATAATAGCCTATAATAATATCCAGGAGTCGAGCCTCAAGAAAAAGGCTGCTTCAATTCTCGCTGATGGCTCGAGAATCGAGGTTCCTATGTGGGAGGACAGTAAACAGTATGTCTGCTACAGTGATTCCGATACTCTTGTGATGCTGGCTTATTATCCTTATATTCAGCTGGGGGTTGTCGTACTGTTCTTTATCATCTGCTTTGTGGCTATCATAAGTTCTAAACGTGCCGAGCAGAACCGCGTATGGGTGGGGCTTTCCAAGGAGACTGCGCACCAGCTGGGAACGCCTATATCTTCGCTTATGGCGTGGGTCGAGGTGCTTAGAAGTAAATACCCCGATGATGAGCTGTTGCCTGAAATGGGCCACGATGTAGAACATTTACAGGTGGTTGCCGAGCGTTTCTCAAAGATTGGCTCCAAGACCGAATCGGTTGTAACCGATATAAACGGTGTAGTTGGGAAGTGTGTCTCTTATATGAAAAAGCGTTCACCGGCAAATGTGGAATATGAGTTGCAGTTGCCTGCCGAACCAATGCTTGCTCCGGTTAACGCAGCGCTTATTGAGTGGGTGCTTGAGAATCTGTGTAAAAATGCAGTCGATGCAATGGGCAGTTCGGGCTGTATAACCATAGAGGTCCTTGAGCAGGCAGAGCGTGTGATTGTAGACATTGCCGACACGGGCAAGGGTATAGCGAAAGGTCGTTGGAAAAGTGTCTTTGACCCCGGGTATACAACCAAGTTGCGTGGGTGGGGCTTGGGACTGTCGTTGGCTAAACGCATTGTCGAGGAGTATCATAACGGGCGTATATATGTCAGAAAATCTATTCCCGGAAAGGGGACTACATTCCGTATTGAATTAAAAAAGTAAAGATTTTCATCGAATTACTCTTATCTAATAAAAATTATTACTATCTTTGTGACCTAAATTCGGGTAGTACGAGTATTAGGCGCTGCTTTTTTGGGCTTATATTATTGATTGTGATGATTTTATAGTAGTGATGGGAAGATTTGATAAATATAACGTTGACCTTAAAGGGTTAAAAGCAGAAACCCTCGAGTTGGAATTTAGCCTTGATAATACTTTTTTTGGTAACATTGAGGGCGAGGAGTTTCAGAGAGGTGCTGTAAAAGCGCTTGTGAAAGTTGTGAAAAGCAGGGATATCTTTGACTTTTCATTCTCATTGAATGGTAAGGTTATTGTCCCTTGTGACCGCTGTCTCGATGACCTTGAGATAGATGTGGCAACAGAGAATACATTGAGGGTTAAGCTGGGCGATGAGTATGCCGATGAAGGAGATGTCGTTATAATCCCCGAACAGGACGGTGACTTTAATATCGCGTGGTACTTGTACGAATTTATAGTGTTGGCGCTGCCTATGAAGCGCGTTCACCTTCCCGGTAAGTGTAACCACGAAATGACGGGAAAGTTGAAAAGGCACTCGCCCGATGCTGCCGACAGTGACGATACCGAGCAAGGTATTGACCCACGTTGGGAAGGTTTGAAGAATATACAAATAGAAGAAGATAATTAAAAAGTAAGAAAAATGGCACATCCTAAAAGAAGACAGTCAAAGACTAGAACTGCCAAGAGAAGAACTCATGACAAGGCAGTAGCTCCTACATTGGCAATTTGCCCTAACTGTGGTGAGTGGCACGTTTATCACACCGTATGCGGTGCGTGTGGTTATTACAGAGGCAAGCTTGCTATCGAGAAAGAGGCAGCAGTTTAAATTTTCTACCGCAGCGCATAACTGCGGGTAGTTTTTGTACTTAAGTTAAAGACGCACCTACGCAGTGATGCTTGTGGTGCGTCTTTTTATTTCGGACAATATGCATAAAGCCGGTTTTGTAAATATCGTGGGTAACCCCAATGTGGGTAAATCGACCCTTATGAATCTGCTCGTTGGTGAGAGAATATCCATAGCAACCTTTAAGGCGCAGACAACGCGTCACCGCATAATGGGTATACTGAATACCGATGATGCGCAGATTGTGTTCTCGGATACTCCGGGAGTGCTGAAGCCTAATTACAAGTTGCAAGAGGCGATGCTGCGCTTTTCGCGCAGTGCGTTGCGTGACGCAGACGTGCTGCTGTATGTCACAGATATGGTAGAAAGCCCCGAAAAGAACAGCGACTTCATAGCCGAGGTACGCAAGCTCGATGTACCTATTCTTGTGCTCATAAACAAGATTGACCTCGCCGACCAACAGCAATTGGTACAGAAGGTTGAACAGTGGCACGAGATTATTCCCGAAGCCGAGATTCTGCCAATATCGGCAATAGCAAAATTCAATGTCGATGTTGTAATGAGGCGTGTGATGGAACTATTGCCCGAATCGCCTCCTTACTTCGAGAAAGATGCTCTTACCGACAAGCCTGCGCGTTTTTTCGTGACCGAGATTATACGCGAGAAAATTCTTCTGCACTATGATAAGGAAATTCCTTATGTGTGCGAGGCTGCGGTTGAGTATTTCAAAGAGGACGATAATAAGATTTATATTAAGTCAATAATATATGTGGAGCGTGACACGCAGAAAGGTATTATTATCGGTCACGAGGGCTCTGCTCTCAAGCGTGTGGCAACCGATGCGCGTCGCGAACTTGAAAAGTTCTTCGGAAAGAAAATATTCCTGGAGATATATGTGAAGGTCGATAAGGATTGGCGTAACAGCGACCGGCAGTTGCGCCGTTTCGGTTACGACCAAAAAGATTAAGCAACTATCAGATAGTTATAGAGCATTATGGGAAATTTGGTAGCAATAGTGGGTCGCCCCAATGTGGGTAAATCGACCCTTTTTAATCGCCTGACAGAAACCAAGCAGGCTATTATATCGGACGAAGCGGGTACAACCCGTGACCGTCAGTATGGTCGTTGCCAGTGGTGTGGCAAGGAGTTTTCTCTTGTCGATACAGGCGGTTGGGTACGTAATTCGGACGATGTCTTTGAGGAGGCAATATGCGACCAGGTAACACTCGCGCTTGAAGAGGCCGATGTTATTCTTTTTGTGGTCGACGCAATGAATGGCCTGACAGATTTGGATATGGAGATGGCGTCGATGTTGCGTCGCTCAAAGAAACCTGTCCTTGTTGTTGCCAATAAGGTCGATGTGTACGAAGCGCAATATGGAACTGCTGAATTCTACAGTCTTGGCCTTGGTGATATGTACTGTATCTCGGCTGCCAATGGTAGTGGAACGGGCGACTTGCTCGATGTTGTTGTAAGCAAGTTTACAAAGGACGCCGATGAACTTCCCGAGGATAATATACCGCGTTTTGCGGTGGTGGGACGTCCGAACGCCGGTAAAAGTTCCATTATAAATGTCTTTCTTGGTGAGGACAGGAATATTGTAACCAATATTGCCGGTACAACGCGCGATTCAATCCTTACACGCTATAATAAATTTGGTTTCGATTTCTATCTTGTCGATACAGCCGGTATACGTAAAAAAGGTAAGGTAACCGAGGATATTGAGTACTATTCTGTTTTGCGCTCTATACGTGCTATTGAGAATAGTGATGTATGTATTCTGATGATTGATGCAACAAGAGGTATTGAGTCGCAGGACCTTAACATATTCTCAATTATTCAGCGTAACCAGAAGAGCCTTGTCGTTGTCGTTAACAAATGGGACCTTGTCGAGGATAGAAGCGAAAAGGTGCAGAAGTTCTTTGAAAATGCTATACGTGAGCGTGTGGCTCCGTTTGTGGACTTTCCTATAATATTTACGTCGGCTGTTACCAAGCAGCGTGTATTCAAAGTTCTTGAGACAGCAAAGGAGGTTTATCTTAACTCGAAGACAAAAATATCTACTGCAAAGTTCAACGAAGAGATGCTTCCCATAATTGAGGCTTATCCCCCGCCATCGATTAAGGGTAAGTATATAAAGATAAAGTACTGTATGCAGTTGCACGAGACACGTGTGCCGTCGTTCCTTTTCTTTGCCAACCTGCCGCAGTATGTCAAGGACCCGTACAAACGCTTCCTCGAGAATAAGATTCGCTCCAAGTGGAACTTCCACGGAGTGCCGATGAATATTTTCATCAGGCAGAAGTAGGCGTAGCTTGCGCAGCCAACTTCTTTACGCCTGAATATTTTCATCAGGCAGAAGTAGGCGTAGATTTATAACAATAAAAATACCGGCAATTTTGCCGGTATTTTTATTGTTATAACTTATTTTCTTGTTTCTTGCGCATTCGGCGTAGAATCTCGCTGGAGTAAAGAAAATCGTTAAGAGTCTGATTTTGGGTGTTTAGAATCTCTTTGTTATTGCCCTCCCAGCACAATTCTCCGCCGGAAAGAAACAAAATGTGGTCACCGATGTTCATTACGGAGTTCATATCGTGGGTGTTCACGATTGTGGTTATCTGGTCCTCTTCGGTGATACTGTGTATGAGTTCGTCGATGATGAGTGAGGTCTGCGGGTCGAGACCGGAATTCGGTTCGTCACAAAAAAGATATTTTGGGCTCATTGCTATTGCTCGTGCAATAGCTGCACGCTTCTGCATTCCGCCCGACAGTTCCTCGGGGCTCTTGTCTTGTGCTTCGGCAAGGTTTACACGTTCAAGACATATTCTCGCTCGTTTCAGTCTCTCGTTGTATGTCATTGTCGAGAACATATCAAGCGGGAACATTACATTCTCGAGTACGCTCATAGAATCGAATAGTGCTGCATTTTGGAACAACATTCCAATCTCTTGGCGCATAAGCAACCTCTCTTTTTTGCTCATTTTTTTTGTGTCGCGACCGTCGTATGTAATTGTGCCGCCATCGGGTGTCAGCAGGCCTACGATACACTTGAGGAGCACTGTCTTTCCGGCGCCACTCTTGCCAATGATGAGATTGGTCTTTCCATTCTCAAAAAGTGCATTTATGTTCTTGAGCACCTCTTGCTCCTCGAATCTTTTATATACGGAATTAACCTCTATCATTGCATCAGTAATTGTGTAAGAATCATATCAGAGAATAGTATAAGTGCGCTGCAGCTGACTACAGCGTTGGTGCTGGCCTTTCCCACGTCCATAGAACCGCCCTTCACGCTATAACCATAAAACGACGATACCGACGCGATTATGAATGTGAAAAATATTGCTTTTATGACGCTGCACCAAATGTACCATTGATTAAACTCGTATTGCAGTCCTACCGTAAGGTCGTTTGGGGACATAATTCCGGTGAATATTCCAATTGCAAATGCACCGCCAATTCCTGCTACTATACTGAATATTACAAGAATAGGGGTCATAGACATTAGAGCTGTGATTTTGGGCAGAATAAGGAAATTTGCGGAATTTACGCCCATAATCTCAAGCGCGTCAATCTGTTGCGTTACGCGCATTGCGCCAATCTCCGATGTTATGTTCGAACCAACCTTGCCCGAAAGAATGAGACACATTATCGACGAAGAAAATTCAAGTAACAGAATCTCGCGTGTGGAGTATCCAACGACGAACTTGGGCATCCAGGGGCTCTCGATGTTCAGTTTAATCTGTATGCAGATAACCGCTCCGATGAAGAACGAGATTAGCAACACTATGGGAATTGAGTTTACTCCCAATTGATAAATCTCGTGCAGCGTTTGCCTGAAGAATATTCTCCAGCGTTGCGGACGCGACAGCACACGTTTCATTAGCATAAGGTAGCTGCCAAAAGTCTTTATGTAGTCAAACAGAATCATAGTTCTCTTAATTGTTTAGCCTTTTAAAAAGAAGGCTCTTAATGAAAAACGTTGCAAAGTTACTAAAAAATAGGTATCTAAAATGTTAATAAATGCTACAATCTTCCCCTTTTCCGTAGCTTACTCCTATAAAAATGAGCTTTTTTTGCTTATACGGCAAAATTGCATTATCTTCGCAATGGTAAATATGCTTGTGTATGGACGTGAACGATAATAAAATAAATACAACCGGTAACGATGGGTGTATGGTGCTGCGCACCGACGGTCTTGTAAAAAAGTACGGCAAGCGCACTGTCGTGAATAACGTATCATTCAATGTCAAGCAGGGCGAGATTGTGGGACTTTTGGGCCCTAACGGTGCCGGAAAAACAACGTCGTTCTATATGACAACGGGCCTTGTGGTGCCCAATGGCGGCAGTATATTCTTGAACGATGAGGAGATAACAAAATATCCTGTCTATAAACGTGCTCGCGCAGGAATAGGCTATCTTGCCCAGGAGGCGAGCGTTTTTCGCAAACTGAGTGTCGAAGATAATATTGCGTCGGTTCTTGAACTTACGGGTAAACCCAAAGAGTATCAGCGCGAAAAGCTTGAGAGCCTTATCGAGGAATTCCGTCTGCAAAAGGTGCGTAAGAACCTTGGCGACCGCTTGTCGGGTGGTGAACGTCGCCGTACCGAAATTGCGCGTTGTTTGGCAATAGACCCTAAATTCATTATGCTTGATGAGCCGTTTGCGGGTGTCGACCCCATTGCGGTTGAGGATATTCAGTATATTGTGTGGAAACTAAAGGACAAGAACATCGGCATTTTGATAACTGACCATAATGTTCAGGAAACGCTCAGTATTACCGACAGAGCCTATTTGCTCTTCGAGGGGCGTATATTGTTCGAGGGTACACCCGAGGTCCTTGCCGAAAATCCTGTGGTGCGCGAAAAGTATCTTGGCCGTGATTTTGTCCTGCGCAAGCGTGAGTTCCAGCTCGACAACAGGTGATTCTGTTTGTGCGTATCTTTGCGGCTCTCTTTGTGGCTTTTTAATCGGTTGCGATTCGCTTTCCGGAGTGCATTCTGTGGCGTAAATATCAGATACTTGCAACAAAATCGCTTTTTTCTTGATTTTGTGCTTTTGATTTTGTATTTTTGCACGCCCTAAATTCGGCTTATAGTATGCCGTATGCTGGGCAGTGTTGTTTGCCGGCTTTTTAAGGCAAGCTCTTTGAGATAGAAATTTTTAAATATTTTATAATGGAAATTACACTTAAAAATCAGGGCGCGTCAAGCGCAATCCTCTCTGTAAACATTCAGGAGGCAGATTACTCGGCATTGGTCGAGAAACAGTTGAAGAACTTCCGCCAGAAGGCGAACTTCCCCGGTTTCCGTCCGGGAATGGTGCCTATGGGCTTGGTGAAGAAGCAGTATGGTACTGCTGTTAAAGCCGAGGAGATTAACAAACTTCTTCAGACAAAGATTTTCGAGTATATCAGAGAAAATAAGGTCGATATGTTGGGCGAGCCCCTTCCTATCGAGGCTCAGCAGGCCGGTATCAATATGGCCGAAGATAAAGAGTTTACTTTCGAGTTTGAGATTGCGCTTGCTCCTAAGTTTGATGCAGTTCTCGACAAGAACGACAATCTTGCTTATTACAGAATACAGCCTACAGACGAGATGATTGAGGGTCAGGTTAAGGCTTTTGCACAGCGTTGCGGCGAGTATAAGCAGGTTGAGGCTTATGAGAATGGAGATATGCTCAAAGGTACTCTTGCTGAATCGGTTGAGGGCGGTATCGTTGTTCGCGAGGCTGTTATGATGCCTGCTTATATGAAGAATGACGACCAGAAGGCTCTTTTTGCCGGTGCAAAGGTTAACGATGTTGTTACATTCAATCCTTCGGTTGCTTTCGATGGCAATGAGGCTGAGCTTGCATCGCTTCTCAAGGTCGAGAAAAGCGAGGTTGCTGCGCACAACGGCGAGTTTACATTCACAATTGCCGAGATTACACGCTTTGTTGCAAGCGAACTGAACCAGAATGTGTTCGATGCAGCTTTTGGTAAGGACGCTGTAAAGAGCGAGGAGGAGTTCCGTGCTAAGATTGCCGAGCAATTTGAGGCTCGTTTCGAGGTTGAGAGCGACTATAAGCTGCTGATGGACGTGCGTACCTACCTTATGGAGAAGGTTGGCAAGCTTGAATTTGACGAGGCTATTCTGCGTCGCATTATGGACGCAAGCAAAGAGGGCGAGGCTGTAAGCGAAGAGGACTTCCAGAAGAGCCTTACCGAACTTACTTGGCATCTCATCAAGGAGCAGTTGGCTAAGAAATTTGAGATTAAGATTGATGACAATGACGTTCTTGGTGTCGCTAAGGACGCTACACGTGACCAGTTTGCGCAGTACGGTATGGCAAACGTACCCGACGATTTGCTCGAGAACTATGCAAAGGAGATGCTCAAGCAGGAGAAGACACGCGAGGCTCTTATCAACCGCGCTGTCGATGTAAAGCTTATCCAGTCAATAAAGAGCGTTGTAACTTTGAACGAAGAGAAGGTTTCTGTTGAGGATTTCAACAAGAAAGTTTCAGAGAACGCTTAATATAATTGAACTATAACCGTTCCGGCTCTGTTGGCTTGGCGCCGATAGGTTCGGAACGGCTTTTTTGAATATAAACCTAAAATTTGAGTTGTATGGAGAGAGATGATTTTAAAAAGTATGCCACCAAGCATCTTGGTATAAATAGTATGGTGCTTGACGACGTTATCAAGGCTCAGTCGCAGTATTTGAACCCTTATATTCTTGAGGAGCGTCAGCTGAATGTTACTCAGATGGACGTTTTTTCGCGTCTGATGATGGACCGAATTATTTTTCTTGGAACTCAAATAGACGACTATACTGCAAATACCCTTCAGGCGCAGTTGCTCTATCTTGACTCGGTTGATAGCGGTAAGGATATTTCCATCTATATAAACTCTCCCGGCGGTTCGGTGTATGCCGGCTTGGGAATATACGATACAATGCAGTTTATTCAGAGCGATGTTGCTACAATCTGCACGGGAATGGCGGCGAGTATGGCTGCTGTGTTGCTTGTGGCGGGTACCGAGGGTAAGCGTTCGGCTCTCACTCATAGCCGGGTGATGATACATCAGCCTCTTGGCGGTGTTCAAGGCCAGGCCAGTGATATTGAAATTACTGCACGCGAGATTCAGAAGCTGAAGAAAGAGCTCTATACTATAATCTCGGACCATAGCAAGCAGCCCTTTGACAAAGTTTGGGCCGACAGCGACCGCGATTATTGGATGACCGCTGCAGAAGCTCAAGAGTATGGAATGATTGACCGGGTTCTTGTACGTAAAAAGTAATTTGATATAATGGCTGAGAAGAACAAAAGACGTTGTAGTTTCTGTGGAAGGAGCGAAAATGAGGTCGCGTTGTTGATGACCGGAATGACCGGTTTTATCTGCAACGAGTGTGTGGAGCAGGCTCACACTATTCTGCGCGAGGAGAATATGCTTCCCAAAAACGACTTTGAGATTAAGGAGCTTCCTAAACCTAAAGAAATAAAGGCGTTTCTCGACGAGTATGTAATTGGTCAGGACGAGGCAAAGTGCGCGCTTTCGGTGTCGGTCTATAACCATTATAAGCGACTTATGCAGCGTGGTGCGGCCGATGATGTTGAAATTGAGAAGAGTAATATTATAATGGTAGGTAGTACCGGAACCGGTAAAACTCTGCTTGCACGTACTATAGCCCGTTTGCTTAAGGTTCCTTTTACCATTGTCGACGCTACGGTGCTTACCGAGGCCGGTTATGTGGGCGAGGATATTGAGAGTATTCTCACTCGTCTGTTGCAGGTGGCCGATTATAATGTCGAAGAGGCTGAGCGCGGTATTGTGTTTATAGATGAGATTGACAAGATTGCGCGTAAAAGCGACAACCCGTCGATAACCCGCGACGTGAGTGGCGAGGGTGTTCAGCAAGGCCTGCTTAAACTGCTCGAGGGCTCAGTGGTGAATGTGCCGCCTCAAGGAGGACGCAAACACCCCGAACAGAAAATGATTGCTGTTAACACAAGGCATATTCTTTTTATATGCGGTGGCGCGTTCGACGGTATTGAGAAAAAAATTGCTCAGCGTATGAACACCCACGTTGTGGGCTACGATTCGGTGCAGAACAGTCACAAGATTGATAAGGGGGATATGATGCGATACATCACCCCGCAGGATTTGCGCTCGTTTGGACTTATTCCCGAGATTGTGGGTCGTCTGCCCATACTGACGTCGTTGCGTCCGCTTGACCGTGTGACTCTTCGTAATATATTGACCGAGCCGAAAAACTCCATAATTAAGCAATATATAAAGCTTATGGAGATGGACGGTGTTGAACTTCAGTTCGATGACGAGGTGCTCGAGTATATAGTCGATATGGCCATCGAGTATAAACTTGGTGCGCGTGGCTTGCGCTCCATTGTCGAGACAATAATGATGGAGAAAATGTACGAAGTGCCTTCTTCGGGCGAGAAAAACTGCCGGATAACGAAAGAGTATGCTCGCGCTCAGGTCGAAAAGAGTGCTGTCGTGAGTAATGCCTTTGCTTGATTGTGACCAACTTTATAATAAACCCCCTCTGTATTGTGTTGATGCAGAGGGGGTTGTTGTATCAATGGAAATATTTTGCAATATTTGTGAAAATATATTTGAAAAAAGTTGTGCTTTTTATCGAGATATTTATAACTTTGTTTGCAAATAGGCATATTGTAAAATGACAAAGAAGTGTAATTTGACAGATGTTCTCAAAGAGAACTTCGGTTTTGATACGTTTAAAGGGGATCAGGAGGCGGTTATTAAGAACCTGCTTGCGGGAAAAGATGCCTTTGTCCTGATGCCTACAGGCGGTGGAAAATCGCTTTGCTACCAGTTGCCATCATTGGTTATGGACGGTACTGCAATTGTTATTTCACCGTTGATTGCCTTGATGAAAAATCAGGTCGATGCTATCCGCAACTTCAGCGCTGAGGACGGTATTGCCCATTTCTTGAATTCTTCCCTCACCAAACAGGCTGTAGAGGAAGTGAAAACCGATGTGCTTTCGGGAAAAACCAAGTTGCTGTATGTCGCTCCCGAGTCCTTGACAAAGGAGGAGAACGTGGATTTTCTCAAAAGTATAAAAATCTCATTTTATGCTATTGACGAAGCGCACTGTATATCGGAGTGGGGGCACGACTTCCGTCCCGAATATCGTCGCATACGTCCTATAATAAACGAGATTGGAAAGGCACCCGTTATTGCTCTTACTGCGACTGCAACAACAAAGGTGCGCGATGATATTAAGAAGAATCTTGGAATACAGGACGCTCCGGACTTCAAGTCCTCGTTTAACAGGCCTAATCTTTACTATGAGGTACGCCCAAAGACAAAGGATGTCGACAAGGAGATTATAAAATTTATAAAATCGAATCCCGGAAAGTCGGGAATTATATATTGCTTGAGCCGTAAGAAAGTCGAGGAACTTGCAGAGATTCTGCAAACCAATGAAATTTCGGCTAAAGCTTACCACGCGGGAATGGACTCTGTTGTAAGGTCGCAGACTCAAGACGACTTTATTATGGAGAAGATAGATGTCATTGTTGCAACTATAGCTTTTGGTATGGGTATTGACAAGCCCGATGTGCGCTATGTTATTCACTATGACATTCCTAAGAGTCTCGAAGGGTATTATCAAGAGACCGGTCGTGCCGGTCGTGACGGTGGCGAGGGTCAGTGTATCGCATTTTACAATAATAAAGACCTGCAGAAGCTCGAGAAATTCCTTGAAGGAAAGCCACTTGCCGAGCAATATATAGGCCGTCAGTTGTTGTACGAGACAACTGCGTATGCTGAGTCATCGGTGTGTAGAAGAAAATTGTTGTTACATTATTTTGGTGAAAATTACGACGTGGAAAATTGTGGAAATTGTGACAATTGCCTCTCTCCAAAGAAACAGATTGAAGCAAAGGAGATGCTTGAGGCAGTTTTAGAAACTATATTGGCGTTAAAGGAGAATTTTAAAGCTGAATATGTGGTAGATGTCCTTCTTGGAAAAGAGACTGCCGATATTATTTCGCATAAGCACGATGAACTTGAGTGCTTCGGTTGTGGCGACGACGAAGATGTCAAGCGTTGGAATGCTGTAATACATCAGGCGTTAATTGCGGGCTACCTGTGCAAAGATGTTGAAAATTACGGTCTTCTTAAAGTTACATCGGCCGGTAACGCTTTTCTAAAGAAGCCTGTTTCGTTCAAAATTGTCGATGACCGCGACTTTGAAGAAGAAGAGACCATTGTGCAGTCTTCGGGTACTTTTGTGGTCGATCCGGAGCTGTATGCAATGCTCAAGAACTTGCGCAAGAAACTGTCGAAGCAGCTGGAATTGCCTCCGTATGTTATCTTCCAGGATCCATCGCTCGAGGCTATGGCTACTACCTATCCCATTACAATAGAGGAACTCAAAAATATTCCAGGCGTGGGCGAGGGCAAGGCTGCTCGCTACGGCGAGGAGTTCTGTGCGCTCATAAAGCGTCACTGCGAAGAGAATGAAATTGACCGCCCCGAGGATATAAGGATTCGTACTGTTGCAAATAAATCGAAATTGAAAGTGGCTATAATCAATGCCATTGACCGTAAAATTGCGCTTGACGACCTTGCCATAAGTAAGGGAGTGGAGTTTGATGAACTGCTCGATGATATTGAGTCAATAGTTTACTCGGGTACAAAATTGAATATAGACTATTTCCTCGAAGAGATTCTTGACGAGGAGAATATGAACGAGATATATGACTACTTCAAGAACTCCGATACCGATAATATAAACATTGCTGTCGAGGAACTTGGCGGTGAATATAGCGAAGAGGAAATTCGCCTTGTGAGGGTTAAGTTTATCTCGGAAATGGGAAATTGATTGAATAATAAAAAATTAAAATACATAATCTTATGAATGATTTTATAAAAGAAAAAATTGTGATGGACGGTCTTACCTATGATGACGTGTTGTTGATACCCGCTTATTCAGAGGTACTTCCGAAAGAGGTTTCTTTGAAGACAAAGTTCTCGAGAAATATTGAGCTTAACGTGCCCTTTGTGACAGCTGCAATGGACACTGTTACCGAGGCAAAGATGGCTATCGCTATTGCACGCGAGGGTGGTATTGGTGTCATTCATAAGAATATGTCAATAGCCGAGCAGGCTCATCAGGTAGCTATTGTAAAGCGTGCCGAGAATGGAATGATTTACGACCCGGTGACAATCTCGGCGCAGGCAACCGTGAAAGATGCGCTTGACATTATGGCCGAGTATCATATTGGAGGTATCCCTGTTGTTGACAACGATAAGAAACTTGTTGGTATTGTGACCAACCGCGACTTGCGTTTCGAGACAAATATGGCACGTCCTATCTGCGAAATTATGACAGGTGCCGACAAATTGGTCGTGACACATCAGAAAACCGATATGGAGGCTGCTGCGAAAATCCTGCGCGAGAATAAAATTGAGAAACTTCCTGTCATTGACTCCGATGGCGGTCTTGTAGGTCTCATTACTTACAAGGATATTACCAAGGCTAAGGATAAGCCTATGGCTTGCAAGGATAGCAAGGGCCGTTTGCGTGTTGCAGCCGGTGTCGGTGTTACTGTTGATGCTATGGACCGTATAAAGGCGCTTGTTGAGGCCGGTGTCGATGCTATCATCATTGATACTGCCCACGGTCACTCAGCCGGTGTTGTGCAGAAACTCAAGGAGGCTAAGGCTGCATTCCCGCAGATTGATATTGTCGTTGGTAACGTTGCAACAGGTGAGGCAGCAAAAATGCTTGCCGATGCGGGTGCCGACGCTGTGAAGGTCGGTATCGGTCCCGGTTCAATTTGTACTACTCGTGTGGTTGCCGGTGTGGGTGTTCCTCAGTTGTCGGCGGTGTACGATGTTGCAAAGGCTCTTGAGGGTACAGGTGTGCCTTTGATTGCCGATGGCGGTCTTCGCTATTCGGGTGACGTTGTCAAGGCTCTTGCTGCCGGCGGTTACTGTGTGATGATTGGTTCTCTTGTTGCAGGAACCGAGGAGTCGCCCGGTGATACAATAATCTTTAACGGACGTAAATTTAAGTCTTATCGCGGTATGGGTTCTCTTGAGGCTATGGAGAATGGTTCAAAGGACCGTTACTTCCAGGCTGATACTGCGGACAAAAAGAAACTTGTTCCCGAGGGTATTGCGGCACGCGTTCCTTATAAGGGTACTCTTTACGAGGTTATATATCAGCTGGTTGGCGGTTTGCGCTCGGGTATGGGATATTGTGGAGCAAAGGATATTGCTTCTTTGCACAATGCAAAGTTTGTACGCATCACAAATGCCGGTGTGCTCGAAAGTCACCCGCACGATGTCTCAATCACAAGTGAAGCTCCTAACTACAGCCGTCCCGAATAATTATGTGCTTAAGAATGGGTAAAGGATTGCAAGTTTTACTGTCTATATTGTTTCTTGCAACATTCTCGGCAAGCGCGCAGGTCGATGACCCTGTGATTATGACAGTTAATGGCACCGATGTTCTGCGCTCGGAATTCGAGTATGCTTATAATAAGAACAACGGTAATACTGTTGATGCCGGTCAGGACGTCAAGGAGTATCTGCAGATGTTTATCGACTTTAAGCTGAAGGTAGCCGAAGCTGTTTCGCTGGGTCTCGATACGCTCTCTTCGCTCAAAGAGGAGTATAAAAAAGATCGTGCTCAAATGGCCGAGGGCTATCTGATAGACTCAGACTTTATTGTCGATGAGGCTTATAGGGTATATGCAAAGGATTCTGCTACTATTGGCAAGGACGGCTTTGTCAAGGTGTGTCATATTGTCTTTCCTGTAAGACAAAAAAGTAATTATGCCGAGCTTAAATTGGCAAAGGCAAGGATTGATTCGGCTTATGTGATGCTGCAGAATGGAAAAACCTTCGAAGAGGTTGCCGGATATTTCAATATACCGGCTCAGGCGCTCAACCCTGTAGAGATTGTGCGCGGACAGGCTTATCCTGAATTTGAAAAAGCTGCATTCACATTGCCTGATGGCGCATATTCCTCTCCGATAGAAACTGCTGCTGGTTTCCATATTGTCAAACGCTTCTCGGCTCGTAAGTTCGGTTCGTTCGACGAATATAAAGAGGCTATAATCAGAATGCTTGAGCAACAGAATATTCGCGAGCGTGCAAGGGTCAGAAAAGGACTGCAGTTGGCAAAGGAGTATGGCGGCGGGCTGAGTGCACAAGAGGCTCTTGCTCGTGAGGATAGCTTGCTCGAGAGTAAGTACCCCGAATTCGGGAATCTGATGCGCGAGTATTACGAGGGCTTGCTCTTCTTCGAGGTCTCATCGCGCGAGGTGTGGAAAAAGGCCTCTGTTGACAATGAAGGACTTAAAAAGTACTTTAAGAAGAATCGCAAGAGATATAAATTCGATTCTCCCCGTTTCCGAGGCGTTGTGATACAGGCAAATTCGCAAGAAAATGTCGACGAGATTAAACGACTGCTCGAAGGACGTGAATTCGAGGAGTATAAGTCGGCAATAGACAATGGATTCCCCAAGGACTCTATGCAGAATGTGCACGTGGCAATAGGTGTCTTTGCACAAGGTGATAATGCCTGGGTCGACAGCAGAATCTTTGGTCAGGGCGAAGGCGGTAAGCTGCGCAAAGGCTTTAATGCAGTCGAGGTTGTTGGCAAGGAGATTGCAACACCCGAAATATATACCGATGTAAAGGGACTTGTGGCGAGCGATTACCAAAAGTATCTTGAGCAGAAATGGGTAAAGACCTTGAGAAAGAAGTATAAGGTTAAGGTAAACAAAGAGGTGCTAAAAACAGTTAATAATCACGACTAAACTCTCTTTATTGTTTATCTTTGCACTAATGTGCGAGAATAACCGGCGCTGCATCACTCCCTTTGCAAAGGTAACGATGCACGCCGTACCATTTATTTTTATTATGTAAGTAAAGTTTGTATCAAATGCCTGCCGGACGTTTAGTGAAATATTCTTTAATGCTTTTGCTTCTGCCGTTTCTTGTCGCTTGTCATAATGAGACTGTGCGTGAGAAACGTGTGGTGTTGGCCGAGGTTGACAGTGTCCGCCTCTATGCCGATGAGGTGCATTTGCAACTTGCAGCACGCGGTGGCAACGTTGACAGTGCTCTGTTTGTAAAGGAGTATATCGACCGTTGGGCAACCGAAGAGCTTTTTTACAAAAAAGCGTCGCAGAATATTGCTTCAACCGATGAGATTGAAAAGATGGTCGACAACTACCGCAAGAATCTTATCCTGAGCATCTATCAGGAGAGGCTTGTTAACCAGCATCTGAAACCATCAATAAGCGTTGCCGATATTGAACGTTTCTACGATTCGAACAAGATGTTGTTCGAGGCCGATGAGTCTATGTTCAAGGGGTTACTGCTGGTTATACCGGCAAAGTCGCCCAAGGTTGCCAAGGTGCGTGCCTGGTGTCTCGACAAGACTCCCGAAAATCTTGAGGAGATTGAGCGCTATAGTGCCGAACACGCACTCAAGTATGAATATTTTATGGACGAGTGGAGGCTTTTTGAGGACGTGGCAAAAATGACACCTCTTACAGAGTTTCAATTGTTTGAGAGGTTGTCGCGCAAGAGCACCATAGAGTTTAAGGACGATGGTAATATTTATTTCGTGTGTGCCGATACTCTTATACGTAAAGGCGACAGTATGCCTGTAGAACTTGTATCGGGCGAACTGAACGAACTTTTGATAAATTCAAGAAAGGCTTCTTTTATAAAAGAGAAAAAAAAGGCGCTTCTCGACGAGGCCATCAAAGAGGGGCGGGTAAAAATATATAATGAATAACCGTTGGCGGTTATGTAAAATTGGCGAAAATGAATAAGTGCATACAAAAAGTTTTGTTTTTAGTTGTCGCGTTGCTGTCGCTTGAAAGTGCAGGTGCGCAGGATAATGTTATTGACCGCGTAGAGTGGGTTGTGGGCGACAAGGCTATTTTGCGCTCCGACATTGAGGAGACTATACGCTACTGGTTAAGTAACGGACGTAAATTCGATGGCGACCCCTATTGTGTGGTGGGCGAGGACCTTGCCGTACAGCAACTTTTTATGCATCAGGCGGCCATTGACAGTGTCGAGGTTGACGAATCTAAAATTATGCGTCAGGTCGAGGCTCAGATGGAGTATGTGATTCGCGAGATAGGCTCTAAAGAGAAACTCGAGGAGTACTTCGACAAGACATCTTCCGAGATTCGCGAGATGTACCGTGAACAGTTGTACAATATGGAAATGACCGAGGCGATGAAAATGAAGATTGTGGGCGATATAAAAGTATCGCCGGTGCTTGTGCGTCGTTTTTGCGAGTCGCTGCCGAAGGATAGCCTTCCATATGTTCAAGAGCAGGTCGAGGTGCAGATTGTTACCCTTGAACCCGATGTGGACGAAGAGGAAATTGAACGTGTCAAGAGTGAGCTGCGTGAATATACCGAACGTATTATGAGCGGAGAGACAAGCTTCTCGACAATGGCGCTTATGTACTCTCAGGACCCGGGTTCGGCGCGTTTGGGAGGTGAACTCGATTTTAGCGGTCGCGGAGAATTTGCTCCCGAATTCGCGGCGGTGGCATTCAACCTTACCGACCCGAATAAAGTGTCAAAAATAGTGGAAACGGAATACGGCTTTCACATTATACAACTTATAGAAAAGCGAGGCGATAGAGTGAAGGTGCGTCACATCTTGCGTAAGCCTGTAAACTCTAATGAAAATATAAAGAAAATGTTGCTGCGTCTCGACTCAATATCGACCGACATTAAAGAAGGCAAGTTTACCTTTGAAGAGGCTGCCGAGTATATCTCGGACGACAAGGACACACGCAACAATTACGGAATAATGTACAACAGACAGACTGCTTCGTCGCATTTTACTTTCGAGGAACTGCCTGTCGATGTAGCGCGTGTGGTCGATGGTCTTGAGGTCGGTGAAATTTCTCAGCCTTTTGCCTGGGTTCTTAACAATGGAAAGACAGTCTGTGCAATTGCTAAGCTCAGGTCACGCACCGAGGCGCATCAGGCAACGCTGAAGGACGACTATGAGACGTTGCGCGCAATGTATCAGGCCAAGCTCAGCGAGGAACGCATTCAACAGTGGATAAAGGAGAAACAAAAGACCACTTATGTGAGAATAAACAAGGACAACCGTTCTTGTGAGTTCCGTTACCCCGATTGGGAATTCTACGAAGAAAAGTAATTCAGGAACGTATGCGCAGGATACTCCCGTTGATATTTTTCTGTCTGTATGCTGCCACGGCTATCGCACAGGAAGCTGCAGTACAGCGCTCATCTTCATCGAAGAAGAGCGTTGTGCATATGCTGCACACCAATGTGACCCGTTTCGATGAAAAAATAAACCCCGATGCCTGGATTCTGGTAGGCGATGTCCGGTTTCGTCGCGACAGTATGTATATGTACTGCGATAGTGCACACTATTTCCAAAAGAAGAACTCTTTCCGGGCGTTTGGGAATGTGCGTATGGAACAAGGGGATACCCTTTTCCTTTATGGCGACTACCTTGACTTTGATGGAGATACCAATATAGCCCGTGTGCGTAACAATGTGCGTCTCATTGATAAGTCTACGGTTCTTGAGACCGACAGCCTGGATTTTGACCGTAATGTAAATGTCGGTTTTTTCTTTGACTACGGAATATTATCCGACGATGAGAGTACCCTCTCGTCCTATTATGGTGAATATGGCGTCGATACCAAAGAAGCGCACTTCCTCGATGATGTCAGTCTCGAGAATCCTCAGTTTCGTATGCTCTCCGACACATTATATTATAACACCGACAGCAAGATTGCCACTATTGTAGGGCCTACAAATATGTATAGCGGCGAGAGTGAGGTCTATTCGGAGCGCGGCCGCTTCAGTACGGCTACCCGTCAGGCAATGTTGCTCGACAGGTCGGTGATTTTCAATAATAAGAAAGAGGTTACAGCCGATTCTATTTTCTACGATATCAACAGAGGGTATAGCAAGGTGTTTGGCGATATTTTGTATACCGATACTCTTGCGCGTAATATGCTCTCGGGCGAATATGCCTATATAAACGAGATTGTCGATTCGGCTTACGTTACCGGGCGTGCTCTTGTGTCCGACTTTTCACAGCCCGACACGCTCTTTATGCACGCCGATACAATATGGGCTGTGTCGCATAATCTCGGTACCGATTCAATATATCGCCTGGTAAAAGCTTATAATAAGGTACGCGCGTGGAGCGAAGAGATGCAGGCTGTGTGCGACTCGCTTATTTTTGACTCCCGCGACAGCTGTATGACAATGTATAAGGACCCGATATTGTGGAACGATAACGTACAGCTTCTGGGCGAGGAGATAAAAGTCTATCTCGACAGCACGTCTATCGATTGGGTGCATATAATAAGGCAGACACTGTATGCCGAGCCTATGGACGAGGTTAACTATAATCAGATAAAGGGACAGGAGATGAAATTCTACTTTACCGATGGCAAGATTCACGAGATGAGGGTTATTGGCAGCGTCGGGATTGTCTTCTATCCGCTTGACAGTGACAGCACCTTTATGGGAATGAACACCACTACGGCCGGTCGCGTGACAGCATATATTAAAGATGGTCAGGTCGATAAGATTATAGTGCCCAAAAGTTCCAACGGTGTCTTCTATCCAATGAGCCAGCGCCCTATGGACAAGCGTTTCCTTGATAATTTCTCGTGGTTCGACTATGCGCGCCCCAAAAGCAAGAATGACCTTTTTGAGTGGGTCGACAAGGACGAGAGTATGAAACTGAAGGTTTATAAAAAGGAGAGTGTGCCATTGCCGACACTCGACCGCTTTAAAAAGGAAAAATAGCAGTATGGGAATGTTTAAACAGAAAGAACCTCGCAGGTTCAATCATAAATATATATTTGTCGACGAGCGCAAGGAGAAACTCGACAAGATTGTCGAGAGTGCCAAGCGCGACCTTGGAATGTTGCCTCCGCGTGAGGAATCTTACCGTGAACGCCTTAAAGGGGCATTTGTCAATGATGAGTCGCACCTGTCGCGCAAGCAACAGAATGGCGAGCGTATGTCGTCGCGTTTTGTGGTGGGGGCAATACTTGTTTGCCTTTTTGTACTTTACTATATATTAAAAAGTATCTGGCACATTTAAAAGAAATTGTAAATGCAGGATATAATACATCTTTTGCCCGATTCGGTAGCGAATCAGATAGCGGCGGGTGAGGTCGTTCAGCGTCCGGCATCTGTCGTTAAGGAGCTTATGGAGAATTCCATTGATGCGGGTGCTGCAAAAGTGCAGGTTGTAATAACCGACGGCGGGCGTACACTTATACAGGTTATTGACGATGGTAAAGGAATGTCTGAGAGTGATGCGCGTATGGCTTTTGAACGTCACGCTACATCGAAAATCACGTCGGCCGAAGACCTCTTTGCGCTCTCAACGATGGGCTTTCGCGGCGAAGCTCTTGCTTCAATAGCTGCCGTTGCGCAGGTTGAACTTGTTACTCGACGCGCCGATGATGAATTGGGCACGCAAATTGTGATGTCGGGTTCGCTGCTGGAACAACAAGAGCCTGTGGCTGCACCTGTTGGCAGTAACTTTAAGGTGAAAAATCTTTTCTTTAACATTCCGGCGCGCAGAAAGTTCCTGAAGTCTATGCAGACTGAACTAAACAACATTATTACGGAGTTTGAACGCGTGGCGCTTGTTAATTGCAATGTGGAGTTTTCCTTGTCGCATAATGGAACGGAACTTATCTCTCTGCCACAATCGTCGTTCAGACAAAGAATAGTGAACTTGTTTGGAAAGAAGATAAATTCGCAACTTATAGAAGTTGGCGTCACAAGCACGCTGTTGAATGTGAAGGGCTTTGTGGGTGCTCCTGAAAGTGCACGCAAAAAGGGTGCGTTGCAGTTTTTCTTTGTGAACGGACGCTATATGCGTCACCCTTATTTTGCAAAGGCAGTACTCGAGGCTTATGGCAGTATAATTCCGGCTGGTGAACAAGTGCCGTTTTTTATAATGTTCGAGGTTGACCCTTCGCGCATAGATGTTAATATACACCCCACAAAGACCGAGATAAAATTCGAGGACGAACAGAGCCTTTGGAAAATAATATCGGCAGCGGTTCGTGAGTCGCTTGGTAGGTTCAACGCCGTCCCGAGCCTTGAGTTTGACGATGATGCCGTGCCCGAGATACCGGTTATGGATATGTCGCAATATGGGAGTGGCGGTGTCTCGGCGCCTAAGATATCTTATAATCCATCTTATAATCCGTTCAAGAACAGACTCCCTGATTACCGTGGTGGAGATACATCGTGGGAGTCGCTTTACAAGGGTGTCGGGGGTGGCGACGAGCCGCTTGACCTCTCTCCGTTTGAGGATATCCCCGATGAGGTGCTTCTGCAATCGTCGTCGCCGGCCGGGACTGTTTCGGAGCCGCTTGTCAAGGAGGAGTATGCCCCGATGTCGCAGTATAAAGGACAGTATATACTTGTTTCGGGGCAGTCGGGGCTTATGTTTGTGCATCAGCGAAGAGCGCACATAAGAGTGCTGTACGAAAAATACAGCAAGCAGTTGCAAAGCCGGAATGCTCCCGTCCAGGGGTTGCTTTTCCCGGAACGTGTGGAACTTAGTGTTGGCGAGAGTGCTGTGCTTGAATCCATCAGTGATGATCTTGTTTCGCTTGGCTTTGATGTCTCGTCGTTAGGCGGTACAACGTATGCGTTGCAGGGTGTTCCTGTGGGAATTGATGGCTTGTCGCCGGCAAAGCTCCTTATGGAGATTATTCATTCGGCAATGGAACGCACGGCCGATGTAAAAGAACAGCTGCACGAAAGAATAGCAAATGTGATGGCAAAGGAGGTTGCTATTGTGACCGGTCAGGTGCTTACTATTGACGAAATGAAGAATTTGCTCGACGAGTTGTTCCGTACGCCGATGCCTACTCGCACACCCGATGGCAAATTGATTGTTCATACTCTGCAAGATAATGAAATTGACCGTTTTTTTACAAAATAGTACTGTATTTGCTTGTAATGTGTGCTGCACTTGTTAAACAATGTTAAATATATGCTTGTTTGTTGTTTTTTAGTGTGTGGCATTGTGAATTTTATGTAATTTTGCGCAAGAATGAATAGTGTGAAACGCTGTATTTGCTGTCTTGCATTTTAGTTCTTAAACAATATGAGTGTTTACGCGTTTTGTTTGTAATGCTCATAGTTGAATTTAGAATAGATAACGTAATATAATAATCTAATTAGTTTAAGTATGAAAAAATTTATGATTTCATTGGCAATAGCTGCTATTGCTATGTTCTCTACTGCAAATGCACAGGAGACTGTTAACGAGGTCGTAGTTCCTACAAAGAAACACTCTGTAGTAACCAACGGTTTCGGCGCTAACTGGTTTATCGGTGTAAATGGCGGTGTAAACCTTTACAACGGTGTTGTAACTTTGGGCGAGAATCCTTTCAAGCACATTTCTCCCGCTCTTAACGTTTATTTTGGTAAAATGCACACTCCCGGTTTCGGTTGGAGACTTGCTTACCAGGGTTTGACAGTTCATACATACGACAAGTATGACTTTACTACTTATATGAACTTCCACTTCGACGCGTTGTTCAACCTGACTAACCTCATCTGCGGTTACAAGGAGTCTCGCGTTTACAACATCATTCCTTACTTCGGTGTTGGTTATGCTAACCGCAGAGGTATGATTCACGAGGAGGGTAAAGGCCGTATGGGTGGTTCTATGTGGACAGGTTCACTCTCTGCAAACTACGGTATCATCAACACATTCCGTGTAGCTAAGAACTGGGCTATCAACCTTGAGTTGGCCGGTGCTTTCTTCCGCAACGGTTTCTCTGGTATCGCTGGTACAAGCGGTCACGATATGATGTGGTCTGCATCACTTGGTGTAACTTACAAGTTCAACAAGGCTGATTGGGAGCCCGCAGTTGATGTTCCTGCTCTCCAGGCTATCCACGAGGCTGCTCTTGCTGAGGTTGTTGCTGACCTTGACAACGCTCAGGGCCGTAACGCTCAGTTGCAGAATGCTTACAACGCTCTCCAGAACGACTACAATAAGTTGAACGATGCTTACAATGCATTGAAGAACAAGCCTAACTTCCTTGACGTTAAGGAGTCTATCTTCTTCGCATTCGGTTCTTCTAAGATTGAGTCTAAGAAGGAGAAGATCAACATCGAGTCTTACGCTAAGGCTGCTGCTGAGGCTGGCGTTAAGTTGAGAGTAATCGGTTACACCGACATCATCGGTACCGAGGATTACAACAAGGGTCTTGCTGAGGCACGTGCTAACGCTGTAGCTGAGGTTCTCAAGGCTGCCGGTGTTCAGGACGTTGAGGTTGTAGTTGTTGGCGAGTCTGAGGAACTTGGTTCTAAGTTCTTGAACCGTCGCGCTGTAATCGAGGTTGTTAAGTAATCTCAATTCGACACAATATCGGTGGGCGAGCCTTTTGGTTCGCCCACTTTTTTTACAAAGAATCTCTCTTCGGGCGAAATGTCGAATGTCTGGAGGGCGGTCTTTTTTTTACGGAAATTTATCGTTTATTCTTTCTTTGAGTGCGTTTTTGCAAAAATATTTGCACATTCTTGCAAAATAATTCCTCAAATGTTTGGTTGTTGTAATATTTTGTCGTACTTTTGCATCGCAATTAAGAATTGCGGTTTATTGGACGTTTAGCTCAGCTGGTTTAGAGCATCTGCCTTACAAGCAGAGGGTCGGCGGTTCGAATCCGTCAACGTCCACAATAAAAGACATATTGGACGTTTAGCTCAGCTGGTTTAGAGCATCTGCCTTACAAGCAGAGGGTCGGCGGTTCGAATCCGTCAACGTCCACGAAGCAAAACCTGCGCATTGCGTGGGTTATTTTTTTCTCCGTAGCTCAGTGGAGTGTCTGCGAATAAAGGGTGGAAGTGAATTGTTTGGGTGCTGTTAATACTGTGATATTCGCTGTAAAGAGCCTGAAAAAAGTGGTTGCTTTCAATTTTAGTCTCTTTTTTAATAAACTTTATACTCACATTGAGTGTTTGTGGTTAAAAAGTGCTATTTTTGTATCAGAAAAACGTTTTTTACAAAATAGAACAATGGAACTTAATATTCTGACAGCAATTTCTCCTATCGATGGCAGATATAGGGGTAAGACAGAGCCTTTGGCCGGTTATTTTTCGGAGTACGCACTAATAAAGTATCGCGTCTTTGTCGAAATTGAATATTTTATCGCTCTATGCGAGTTGCCTATACCGCAACTTCAAGGAATGGACAAGACTCTTTTCCCTCGCTTGCGCGATATTTACAAGAATTTTTCGGCCGAAAATGCGGCAAGAGTAAAGGATATTGAAAAGGTTACCAACCACGATGTGAAGGCTGTTGAGTATTTTATCAAAGAGCAGTTTGATGCTATTGGCGGTCTTGATTCGTTCAAGGAATTTATACACTTTGGACTTACATCGCAGGATATCAATAACACCTCGATACCTTGCTCTATAAAAGATGCGCTCAATGAGGTTTATTACCCGGCTGTAGAGGAACTTATTGCTCAGTTGAAAGAGTATGCTGCCGCGTGGGAAAATATTCCTATGCTCGCGCGTACACACGGCCAGCCTGCTTCTCCCACGCGTTTGGGTAAAGAGATTATGGTGTTCGTGTACCGTTTGGAGACTCAGCTTGCCGAACTTAAGAGATGCGTAATATCGGCTAAATTCGGTGGTGCTACAGGAAACTTCAACGCGCACCGCGTAGCCTATCCTTCGGTCGACTGGAAGGCGTTTGCAAACAAATTTGTGCAGGAGAATCTTGGTCTTCAGCGCGAACAGTATACCACTCAAATTTCCAACTACGATAATCTTGCAGCCTTGTTCGATGCTATGCGTCGTGTGAATATCATTATTATGGATATGGACAAGGATTTCTGGCAGTATATCTCGAATGAGTTCTTCAAGCAGAAAATCAAAGCCGGCGAGGTTGGCTCGAGTGCTATGCCACACAAGGTTAACCCCATTGACTTTGAAAATAGCGAGGGTAACCTTGGAATTGCAAACGCAATACTTGACCACCTGTCAATGAAACTCCCTATATCTCGTCTGCAGCGCGACCTTACCGACTCTACAGTGCTGCGTAACGTGGGCGTGCCTATGGGACATATGATGATTGCTGTAAAGAGCTCGCTTGTGGGTCTTCGTAAGTTGCTGCTCAATGAGGCCGCAATATACAATGAACTTGACAACTGTTGGAGCGTTTGTGCCGAGGGTATCCAGACAATCCTTCGTCGCGAGGCTTATCCGAACCCTTACGAGGCTTTGAAGGCTCTCACCCGTACAAACGAAGGAATCAATCAGAATACATTGCTGCAGTTCATCGATGGGCTCGATGTTCCCGAGAATGTTAAGGAGGAGTTGCGTGCAATAACCCCACACACCTATACAGGTTTGTAATGAATATAAATTGGACCGTGAGGTTCGTAAAATATTTGATAGATGAGTAATTATAGAAACAAGCGTCAGGACGATTTCTCCTTTCGTGGCAACAGGGAAAGAGCATCATTCAATCCCAATTTCGGAAACGACAACAAACTGAAGTCGCGTCCGCGTTTTAACAAGAACTCCGACGGACGCCCTCAATACGAGAAGGTGGAGCGTGGCAATAGTGAACGATACAGTTTCCAGGGCCGTCCCAATCGTGAATTCAATAACAACCGCTTCGACAACGAACGTGGTTACGGTAACCGTGCAGGTGGTTATAAACCTCGTTTCAATTCCGAGCAACAGTACGATGAAAGAGGCTTCCGTAAAAATAACTACAGAAGCGAGAATAATACATATGACAATGCCGGCGGTGAACGTGGCGGTGAGCGTCGCGGAGCCTATGGCAACAGGCCTGCACGACGTGGTAACTATGACCCAAATGCAAAATACAGTACAAAGAAACGTATGGCCTATCGTGAGGCAGCTATCGACCCCGATGCTCCGGTGCGTTTGAATAAATACCTTGCCAATGCCGGTATCTGTTCGCGTCGCGAGGCCGACAACTATATAGAGGCCGGTCTTATAACGGTCAATGGAGAGGTGGTGACCGAATTGGGTATAAAAGTGCGTCCCACTGACGATGTGCGTTTCAACAGCGAGCGCATAAACCCTGAACGCAAGGTGTATGTGCTGCTTAATAAACCAAAAGATTGTGTTACTACCGTTGATGACCCTCAGGAGCGCAAGACGGTGCTTGATTGTCTGCGAGGAATAGGCAAGGAGCGTATTTACCCTGTAGGACGCCTCGACCGTAACACAACGGGTGTGCTTTTGCTCACAAACGATGGAGACCTGGCTTCAAAGCTCACTCACCCCAAGTTTATGAAGAAGAAAATTTATCACGTTACTTGTGACAAGAATGTGGCAATGTCCGATATGGACCTTCTTGTAAACGGTATTGAACTTGAGGACGGTCCGGTGTATGCCGACGAGGTTACTTATGTCAACGAGGCTGACCGTTCACAGATAGGTATTGAGATTCACTCAGGCAAGAATCGTATTGTACGCCGTATGCTTGAACACCTTGGATACCGTGTGAACAAACTCGATAGAGTGCTTTTTGCGGGCTTGACGAAAAAGAACCTTAGACGTGGCGATTGGCGTTATCTTACCGACAAAGAGGTGACAATGCTCCGTATGGGCGCTTATGAATAATTAAAAAACAATGCCCGGTTACGGGCGCAACCACAATACAGAATCGAATGAAAGCGATAAGACGAACAAGAATTTCAGACCTGCTCAAGAGCAAGGAGTATGGAGTTGAAGTAAATGTCAGAGGTTGGGTAAGAACCCGCCGTAGTAGCAAACAGGTTGCCTTTGTGGCGCTCAACGATGGCTCTACAATAAACAACGTACAGGTGGTGATTGATGCCGATAAGTTCGACGAGGAACTTGTAAAGCAGTTTACAACAGGAGCCTGCTTGAGTGTCAACGGTATGCTCGTTGAGTCTATTGGCGGTGGCCAGTCTGTAGAGATTCAGGCAACGGAGATTGAACTTCTTGGTGCTTGTGACAACACCTATCCTTTGCAGAAAAAAGGACAGACTATGGAATTTATGCGTACTGTAGCGCACCTGCGCCCCCGTACAAATACTTTCGGCGCGGTTTTCCGCATACGTCACAATATGGCATACGCCATACATAAATTCTTCCACGATAAAGGTTTTTACTATTTTCACACTCCGCTTATCACGGCGTCGGATTGTGAAGGTGCCGGACAGATGTTCCAGGTGACTACTATGAACCTTTACGACCTAAAGAAGGACGAGAATGGTAGCATTATTTATGATAATGACTTTTTTGGCAAGCAGGCGAGCCTGACTGTGTCCGGACAGCTTGAAGGTGAGCTTGCTGCTACAGCGCTCGGCGCAATCTATACATTCGGACCAACCTTCCGCGCCGAGAATTCAAACACGCCGCGTCACTTGGCCGAGTTCTGGATGATTGAGCCCGAGGTTGCCTTTAATGACATCAATGACAATATGGAGCTTGCCGAGGAGTTTATAAAGTACTGCGTGCAGTGGGCTCTTGATAACTGTATGGAGGATATTACATTCCTCAACAATATGATTGACAAGGAACTTATTGAACGTTTGCGCTCTATTGTGAACACTGAGTTTGTACGTTTGAGCTATACCGATGGTATCAAGATTCTTGAGGAGGCTGTTGCTGCCGGCCACAAGTTCGAATTCCCTGTTTATTGGGGTGTTGACCTTGCGTCGGAGCACGAGCGTTACCTTGTTGAGACCCACTTTAAACGTCCGGTAATTCTGACCGACTATCCAAAGGAGATAAAGGCTTTCTATATGAAACAGAACGAGGACGGCAAGACTGTTCGTGCTATGGACGTTCTCTTCCCCAAAATTGGTGAGATTATCGGCGGCTCGGAGCGTGAGGCTGACTACAATAAGTTGCTTGCGCGCATCGAGGAGATGAATATCCCGATGAAGGATATGTGGTGGTACCTCGATACCCGTCGCTACGGTTCTTGCCCTCACTCCGGTTTCGGATTAGGCTTTGAACGCTTGCTGCTCTTTGTTACAGGTATGTCAAATATCCGCGACGTGATACCTTTCCCACGTACACCGAATAATGCGGAATTCTAATATTGACAAAGGCGCCCTTCGGGGCGCCTTTGTTGCATAATTCGCTTTGTGTTGTACTCATTTATGGTCGGTTAGGCGGCTTTGCTGCAAACAATTGATACTTTTTCTGTGCTTGCCGTGAAACTCCAATGCGGATAGCTCGTTTGTGTACATTTTTGCGTGTAATTTGTACTTTAATTCAAATAAACGTCAAAGGGTTTTAAAATCTGCAATAAAAATATTATACTCGCGTTATCAATAAAAGTAACATAAGTAAAATTCCGATAAAATGGATAAGAATCGTTATTGTGTAATTATGGCAGGAGGTCAGGGTACTCGCTTATGGCCAATGAGCCGCAAGGCTTTTCCTAAACAATTTCAGGATATTCTTGGCTGCGGAAGAACGTTGCTGCAGCTTACGTATGACCGTTATTGCAGAATAGTGCCTAAAGAGAATATCCTCATCTCTACACACGTCGATTATACCGAACTTGTGCGTGAGCAACTCCCGAATGTTCCCGATGAGCAGGTTATACACGAACCGGCCTTTCGTGGTACGGCGCCGAGCTTGGCTAATATCGCTTGCCACATACGCTCTCTTAATCCTAACGCGAATATAGTTGTTGCTCAAAGCGACCAGCTTGTGCTGGACGAAGAGATGTTTGCCAATGTAATATCGAGTGGCCTTGATTTTGTTGCCGAAAATAATAAACTTGTGGTAGTGGGTATTAAGCCTACTTGCCCTGAGACTCGTTACGGCTACATTCAGGTCGACGGAGACCCCGATGGAGCTTTTTACAAGGTGAGGACATTCACCGAAAAGCCTCAGTACGAGTTTGCAAAGATTTTTATGGAGAGTGGCGAGTTTTATTGGAATTCGGGAATCTATATTTGGAATGTGCAGACAATCATTGAGACAATGTCAATGTATTTGCCCGAAATGATGAGGGTTCTCGAGAATATATATCGCGAGATTCCCGATAGAAACCAACGTCGTCGTCGTGGATACGAAATATATACTTCGTTTCCTAATGCATCGCTCGATATGAATGTGATGGAGCGTGCCGACAATGTTTATGTCGTAGCAGGTGAGTTCGGCTGGGCCGATATTGGAACCTGGGACACGCTGTATAGCACTATGCCTAAAGATGGTGACGGGAATGTTGTCATAAATTCTTCTACTCTCAAGTACGATAGTCACGATAATATGATTGTCTTGCCGAAAGGTAAGCTTGCTGTTCTTCAAGGGGTCGATGACCTGTTGGTGGTCGATTCGGATAATGTACTGATGATTTGTCGCAAAGGTAACGAAGGGGATATACGCAAGTTCCTGAATGATGCAAAGATGAAGCTCGGAGATAAATATATTTAATTAAGGCGCGTGGTGAGTGGTTGGTCGAATCAATCACTCACTTGTTTAATATGGGCACTTTTGTGTCAATGTCTTAATAAATAGATGCTTTTGCAGCAAAAGTTTTTGTTTGTGTAATTTGCTGCCTGTTCGGACTTCGGTATTTTGCTTGTTAATATTCCTGCCTGCATCAAATATCGGTCGATTTTATTGATTCGCATCGCTTTTTTTTGTTCCTTTGCAAAATATTAGGGGAGTGTTCCTCATACATTTTTTGACAACTTTTTATGGGAGAATTTGAATTGATTGCCAAGACTTTTCAGGGTCTTGAAGAGGTGCTGGCCGGCGAGTTGGTTGCCTTGGGTGCCAACAATGTCCAAATAGGCCGTCGTATGGTCTCATTTACGGGTGATAATGCTCTTATGTACAAAGCTAATTTCCATTTGAGAACAGCTGTACGCATTCTAAAGCCTATAATGCACTTTAAGGCGTCGAGCGCCGATGAGGTTTATGAGGTTATCAAGGCTGTGGATTGGGAAAAATACCTCGATTGTAACTCAACATTCTCGGTCGATTCGGTTGTCTACAGCGATGTGTTCCGTCATTCGAAATTTGTGGCTTATCGTGTAAAGGACGCCATTGCCGACCACTTCAACGAGAAGTGCGGCAAACGTCCGTCGGTGCGCCTGAACAACCCCGACCTTGTATTCCACATTCATATTGCAGGCGAGGATTGTACTCTGGCATTCGATAGTTCCGGCGAGTCGTTGCATCGTCGTGGCTATCGTGTCGAGACAGGCGCTGCGCCCATAAACGAGGTTCTTGCTGCGGGAATGATTATGCTTACAGGCTGGAACGGGGAGTGTGACTTTATTGACCCTATGTGTGGTTCGGGAACATTGCTCGTCGAGGCTGCTCTTATAGCTCGTAACATTGCTCCAGGCGTTTTCAGACAAGGCTATGCATTTGAAAAGTGGAAGGATTTTGATAGCGAACTTTTCAAGTCGATATATGATGACGATTCGGCTGAACGTGAGTTTAAGCATAAAATATATGGTTACGACGTTGATGGCCGTATGGTGGCTTGTGCACGCAAGAACGTAAAGTCGGCAATGATGGGCGACATTATAGAGATTGAGTGTCGCGATATAAAAGATTTTGTCGAGCCTCAAGAACGTGCTATAATGGTGGTTAACCCTCCTTATGGCGAGCGTCTTGTGCTTGAGAATCTGCTTCAGGTTTACAAAGAGTTAGGCGCAAAGCTTAAACATTCGTTCCAGGGTAATGAGGCGTGGATCATAAGCAGCAGCTATGACTGCTTCGACCAGGTGGGGCTGAAGGCTTCGGCGCGTATACCGCTCTATAATGGTGACCTTGACTGCGAATTCCGTAAGTATGAACTATTTTCGGGTAAATACAAGGGATTCCGTGACGAGGGTAACGCACTCAAGAAAGATTTTGCTCCACTCAAAAGAAAATCGCGTCTGACAGGGGCCGATGGGGAACAACGTCCTCCGCGCAGCAAGGAGCGTCAGGGTGATGACTATTCGGCATCGATAGACGATGATTCAAAGCGTCGCCGTCGTGAGTTGGAATCATACTTTAGTTCATATCAGGATAAGCGTGCTGCTGCGCGCCGTCGTTACAATGCCGAACGTAACGAAGAGGGTGCAGAGCGTCGTGAACCTCGCAATAAACGCGTAAATGAGGGCGACAGACGTCGCGAGCCTCGCAATGAGCGTGCTAATGGGGATAGACGAGGCCGTGAATCACGCAATGAACGTGGTGGCGCGCGCGGATTCTCGCAGAGAGGGGGCGAAAAACGTCCGTTCAATGGCAAAGGCGGCGATTTTAAACCTCTGCGTGGTGGAAAAAGAGAAAAAAGAAATTAATAACCATTAGGTTGACATTTTAAGGTGAACCGCAAAAATATTTATTATGAAAATATTGCTTTTAGGCAGTGGTGGTCGTGAGCACGCGCTTGCTTGGAAAATTGCTCAAAGTCCCAAGGTGGACAAGTTGTTTATTGCTCCCGGTAACGCCGGAACAAAGAGTGTAGGCGAGAATGTCGCAATCTCGGTGTGCGATTTTGACGCTATTGCTGAATTTGTCCTTGAGAATGAAGTGCAGATGGTTGTAGTCGGTCCCGAGGATCCTTTGGTAAAGGGTATCTATGATTATTTCAAGGCCGATGAACGCTTGCAGAAGATTGCGGTTATCGGTCCTTCTAAGGCTGCTGCCGAACTTGAGGGCAGTAAATCCTTCGCAAAGGATTTTATGCAACGTCACTCAATCCCGACAGCTGCTTATCGCGCATTTACAGCTGCCGAGAAAGATGAGGCATACGCCTTTCTCGAGGGCTTGAAGGCTCCTTACGTCCTCAAGGCCGACGGCTTGTGTGCCGGCAAGGGCGTGTTGATTCTTCCCACGCTCGACGAGGCCAAGAAGAGCCTTGACGAAATGTTTGACGGAATGTTTGGTGACTCTTCGGCAACGGTTGTCATTGAGGAGTTCCTTGACGGTATCGAATGTTCGGTATTTGTGCTTACCGATGGCACTGACTACGTTATACTGCCCGAAGCAAAAGACTACAAACGCATCGGTGAGGGTAACACCGGTCTTAACACCGGCGGAATGGGCTCAATCTCGCCTGTGCCTTTTGCAACTGCTGAATGGATGAAAAAGGTCGAAGAGCGCATAATACGCCCCACAGTTGAAGGTCTTGTAAAGGATAATCTTTTATATAAGGGCTTTATATTCTTTGGCCTTATCAACGTCGAGGGTGAACCAATGGTTATTGAGTACAACGTGCGTATGGGCGACCCCGAGACCGAATCGGTTATGTTGCGTCTGAAGAGTGATATTGTCGAACTTTTTGAAAAGGTCGATGCCGGAACGCTTGCCGGAACAGTTGTTGAGTTCGACCCGCGTAATGCTGTGTGTGTGATGCTTGTGTCGGGTGGTTACCCCGAGCATTATGACAAGGGATTCGAAATGACGGGCTTCGAGAATGTTACCGATAGCATTCTTTTCCACGCGGGAACAACGGAAAAAGAGGGTAAGGTCGTGACAGCCGGAGGTCGAGTAATTGCTGCTGTCTCTTACGGCGATACACGCGCCGAGGCTCTTGAAAAGTCGTTCCGTTCGGCTAATGCCATAAAATACGAGAAAAAATACTTTAGAGGAGATATAGGCTTTGACTTATAATAAATCGTTATTGTGGCGATTCGTGTCGGGCAGACACACGCCACTAATAATGCTTTTGGCAGGTATTGCCGTGTGGGTGGCCGGCTTTCTTTTAGCTCCATCGGGGTGGGACGTGCAGTGGTGCAATCTCCTGCCGGAGCTTGAATACGGCATAGTTGCTCATATTGTGTCATTTCTATGCTATGTGGCTGTTGCGGCTCTGTTGGGCAACTTAATGCTCTTCGGGCAGCGCGTGCGGTGGCTTGCGACGCTTTTCCTGTGGCTCGTGGCTGTTTCTCTCTCTCTCCACACAAGCGTCGTTATTGCTTTTTCGACGTTGCTGTTTATGGTGGCTGTAGCAATGCTTTTTGCCTGTCTGCCCGGCGAAGCACAAGAGGGTAGGCTGTATACGGCTTTTGCGTTTTTAGGCTTGGCTATACTGCTTCTGCCACAGTTTGCGCTTTTGTTGCCGATGTTTGTGGCTTATATGTTCATTGTGAATGTGTTTGGCTTTAAACGTCTGTTGGCGGCGATACTTGGACTTGCAACGCCTTTCTGGTTGCTGTATGGTGGTGTTTATGTCTTTCCCGATGCGGAATTTTTGCTTTTCCCGTTTATTGCGGGTGTTGAGCATTTGTTTGACTTTGATATCGCCGAGCCTACGGTTTTGAGAGTGCTGTTGCTGATAATGGAACTGTCGGTGTTGTTGCCTGCTGCGGCTGTTTTTGCAAGTTCATCGGTGCCCGGAAAGCCTTTGCTGCGTCGCCGGTTGTTGTTCCTTATGCTGACAAACATCTTTCTGCTGTTATTGTCGTGGCTGTCGGAACCGCTGTTTGCTCTGCTGTATGCGTGGAGAATGCCTGGTATTGCGGTGTTTGCTTCTTATATGTTCCAAATAAAGGTAAATAAGGCTTATAACATTTATTTTATATATATAAACATATTATTGTCGGCTGTTGCGGCTGTTAGCGTATGGGTGAATTGATTATTGAATTCCTGAAAGATTATGGTTATTGGGGAATGGGTATTATGGCATTTCTCGCAGGTACGGTGTTGCCCATTACAAGTGAGGTGTTGCTTGTGTTCTTCTTGGGTGTAGGGCTTAGTCCGATAGGTCTTACACTATCGGCCGCTGCCGGTAATACAATGGGTGGAATAACCTGCTTTATGCTTGGTTATCTTACCGACAAGGCTAAAGTGCAGAGGTTTTTCAAGGTGTCGGACAAAAAGATGAAACGTGCCGAAATCCTTATACAGAAATATGGCTATTGGACAGCCGCTTTTTCGTTCCTGCCTGTGCTTGGCGAGGTTTTTCTTCTCTCGTTGGGAGTGATGCGTGCAAGCAGGCTAAAGGTAATTCTGCTTATGGCCATAGGTAAAATCATACGTTACGCCTTTGTGACAATTTCCACTATCGGAATTGCAAAGTATTTCGGTTTTTAAGGTTTTACGCAATAGCGGTTAATTCAGTGTCGGTGCTGGGCGTTTGCCGCTTAGTACGATGCGCTTGCTTTTAACCCATTGTCGTTGAGTATTGCAACTATTCGGTCAAGCTCTTCGTGAGTGGCTTTCTGAAGCCCTTGTTGCGGTGTGTCACGGTCAATGGTGTATATCATTACCTCGCGCGGAGCAATGTCCTTGACTGTTTCTACCCAGGGTTTTACATAGGCGTCGCCGGTGTTGTCAAGATTTTTGCCGTTGACAATGCCTTTGAGGAACATTGTCTGTATAACAACCTGTCCCTTAAATGCTTTCATCTGCTCTATTATCTTGTCAATGTCGTAACTGCCGGTAGGGCGGTCAACCTCCTTTATGTAGGCGGTGTCCACTGTGTCCAGTTTTAGAATGTTGTTGTCGACTTTCTTTAGTGCTTCAAAGACTTTGGGCTTTGTGATTTGTGTCGCATTTGATAGGACGCTTACCTTTGCTTCGGGGCAATATTTGTTGCGCAGTGCAATTGTGTCGTCTATTATTGTTGCAAATTGTGGGTGTATGGTCGGCTCGCCGTTGCCTGCGAAAGTTATAACATCGGGCTGTGTGCCATCTGCTTGCATCTGTTTCAGCTTCTCTTCAAGAGCTGTGGATACCTCTTCTCGTGTTGGAAGGTTAGTGCGTGTCCTGTGGGTTGCGTTGAACCCGCATTCACAGTATATACAGTCGAATGTACATACCTTACCGTCGCCGGGTAACAGGTTTACTCCAAGCGAAATTCCTAACCTGCGACTCTTTATCGGGCCGAAAATTGGCGATGGAAATATTATGGTAGGCATAGGCTACGGTTGTTTATGAGGTTTGCTCGGTTTTGTTTGTACGGTGCAAGAAACTGTTTGTGAAGTGTTTGTCTTTCTGTTGGCATTGCTCGCATTTTCTTTGACCGTGATAAGGGGTTACTTTCGTCCAAAATCGGCCGGAATCTCTCCCCATTTGTCTGTTTCCCACTTTAACAATTGTGTGCTGTAATTGTTCTCTCTGAGCCACTTCTCGGCTCGGTCGATGTACTTGAACAGCTCCTCGCTTTTGTCGTCGCGTGGGAGTTTGGTCTTGCACTTTCTCTGCTGCACCCACAGCAGTGCGTTGCGGCTGTCGGAATAGATTGGTACTTCAATCCCTTTTTGTTTCAAGAGCGCAAGGCCGTGCACTATGGCAAGGAATTCTCCAATATTGTTGGTGCCGAACATCGGACCAAAGTGAAAGATCTCTTCTCCGGTGGCAATATATACTCCACGGTACTCCATCATTCCCGGGTTGCCGCTGCAAGCTGCATCTACTGCCAAGGCTCCTTTAATGACTGTTGCCGGCAGTTCTTTGGGTATATTGCTTTGCTTTTCTTTATTGCCTATGTATTTGTAGGGCGACGACGAGTAGGCCTTTTCGGCCTCCTCGAGGGTGTCAAAGGATTTGTAAAGGGCTTGCTTTACGCCCTTTATCTGTGCTTCACACTCGTTCCAGGTGTGGTAGACACCCGGAACGACGCCGTTCCAGACTACATAGTAACGCTTTTTTGCCATATGTCGGGCTTACATTCTTTCGGGTACCTCTATTCCCAATATGTTCATTGCGGTCTTTATGACCTTGCCCACATTGCGTGTGAGCAGTATGCGGAACGCCTTTGCAGCCTCGTTCTCCTCGCGAAGAATTGAGAAATCGTGGTAGAACTGGTTGTACTCCTTTGCAAGGTCGTATGTGTAGTTTGCAATGCCCGATGGCGAATAGTCGCTGCCGGCCTGACGTATTACAGCCGGGAACTCATTGAGCATACGTATTATAGCGCACTCTTTTTCGCTTATGTTGGCGGGTGCAACGGCTCCATCGATAATTACTCCGGCCTCGGCTGCCTTGCGCTCAATAGAGCGTGTGCGAGCGTATGTGTACTGAATGAATGGGCCTGTATTTCCGTTAAAATCAATAGATTCCTTGGGGTTGAAGAGCATATTCTTTCGTGCGTCGACTTTGAGCATAAAGTATTTAAGGGCTCCAAGACCTATAATCCTGTTGATGTCGGCTTTCTCTTCGGCTGTCAGGTCGTTGAGCTTTCCACCCAGTTCTTCCGATGTTTCGCGTGCGGTGTTAATCATTTCGTCCATAAGGTCATCGGCGTCCACTACTGTACCCTCGCGGCTTTTCATTTTGCCTTCGGGGAGTTCTACCATTCCGTATGAGAAGTGTACAAGTCCTTTACCCCAAGAGAAACCAAGTCTGTCAAGCAACAATGAAAGTACCTGGAAATGGTAGTTCTGTTCGTTGCCTACCACATAAACCATCTTGTCAATGGGGTAGTCGCGGAAACGTAACTGTGCTGTACCTATATCTTGTGTCATATATACCGATGTTCCGTCGCTGCGCAACAGAAGCTTCTCGTCGAGTCCTTCCTTTGTAAGGTCGGCCCACACCGAACCGTCCTCGCGACGGTAGAAAAGGCCTTTCTCGAGTCCGGCAAGCACTGTCTCCTTGCCCACAAGGTAGGTATCGCTCTCGTAGTATATTTTGTCGAAATCTACGCCCAGACGTTTGTATGTCTCGTCAAAGCCTTCGTACACCCAATTATTCATTTTCTCCCACAGGGCACGTACCTCCTTGTCGCCCGACTCCCATTTTACGAGCATCTCACGCGCTTCGGCCATCAGTGGCGATGCTGCCTCGGCCTCCTCTTTGGTCATTCCTTTTTCCATCAACCCGGCAAGCTCGGCCTTGTAGTGTTTGTCAAAAGCTACATAGTAGTCGCCAATAAGGTGGTCGCCTTTTTTGCCACAGCTTTCAGGGGTAGCGCCTTCGCCCCATTTCTGCCAGGCAAGCATTGACTTGCAGATGTGTATGCCTCGGTCGTTGACGATATTTGTTTTTACAACCCTGTTGCCGTTCGCTGCAATTATGTTCGATAGTGCATATCCTAACAAATTATTGCGAATGTGGCCCAAGTGCAGTGGCTTGTTGGTGTTTGGCGATGAATACTCAACCATTACAAGCGGTGATGCCTCTGTTGCAGGTGTTGTACCCCACTTTTCGGCTTTGTCGATGTTGTTGAGTAATTCAATCCAATAATTTGTTGATATCGATAGATTAAGAAAGCCTTTTACTACATTGAATGCAGCTATTACGGGCTGGTTGGCTTTTAAGTATTCCCCAATCTCTTGTGCAGTCTCCTCGGGGCGTTTTTTTGAAAGCGCGAGGAATGGGAATACTACAAGCGTGAAGTCTCCTTCGAACTCTTTGCGTGTCTTTTGCAACTGTATTTTCTCTGCGTTGAAATCTGTACCGTAAAGGCTCTTGATGGCCTCTACGACGCTTTGTACAAGGGTTGTCTCAATATTCATATCTTATGTTTTTTGTCTTTATTGTTTGGGCAACTGTGTTGCATTTGTATATTTTGTAATTGGGCGCAAAAAGAACGGCAAACGGACAAAAAATAAAACTTGTTTTTAATGTTTCACCGTAAGTGTCGGCTTTTTTCTCGCTGCTTTCTGCAAAGATAATAAATATAAGTATAAAAAATGTTTCCTTTTTTCCTAAAAGTGTTTACGAAGTTTAAATATGCGCGTTTAATTGTAACTTTGAATGTCCACCCCATAAAATTGTATTATATTTGCACCCTCAAAATCAGAATAAATCAATCGTGCTATGGATAGAATTCCTGTAATAACCAAAAACCTGCTTGCAATAAACGTGCTGCTCTTTTTTGCTACGCTTGTTGCCGAAAAGCAGGGCGTGGACCTTAACGCCATTCTCGGACTGCATCTTTTTATGTCCGACGATTTTCATATATATCAGCTTGTGACATATATGTTTATGCACGGAAGCGTGTCGCACTTGTTCTTTAATATGTTCGCGCTTTATATGTTTGGACGCACTCTTGAGTATGTCTGGGGCGGTAAGAGGTTTCTTGTCTTCTATATCGTTGCCGGTGTGGGCGCCGGTCTTATACAAGAGGCTGTCGGGCTTGCGCGTTACTATTCGCTGGTGGGCGAGATGAATCCCGAACTGGTGTCGGTGGTGTTCGAGCAAGGGCTTAGCGCATTGCACGAGGGCAAGAATTTTGTAAATCCATCTATGGGAACTCTTAATTTGGTGCTCAACGCAACGACTGTTGGCGCTTCGGGTGCTGTGTATGCTATTTTGTTGGGCTTTGGAATGCTTTTCCCGAATGAACGTATGTTTATATTCCCATTGCCTGTGCCCATTAAGGCAAAATTCTTTGTGATAGGGTATGCTGTTATTGAACTCTATCTTGGTGTTGCCGGAACTCCCGATGGAGTAGCGCATTTTGCTCATTTGGGTGGAATGTTGTTCGGCATTATCTTAATACTTTATTGGCGTAAGAAAAGGGTAATTGGTGGGCCGTATGTTTGAAAATCTGTACCAAAAATTCAAGCTTGCCGACATTGTCGGAAAATTTATCGGTATCAATGTCGCGGTTTATATTTTTCTCCTTTTAATCGGGGTTTTTTCGGTTCTTTTTAATGCTGCGGGAATTGCAGGCGAGGCTCTTGGCTGGTTGCAGTTGCCGGCCTCTTTGCAGTTGTTTGTGTGGCGCCCGTGGACGCTTGTGACGTATATGTTCGTGCACGCGAATCTTTGGCATCTGCTTTGGAATATGCTTGCACTTTACCTTTTCGGCCGAATCTTCCTCAGTTTCTATTCGGTGCGTCATTTTGTGGGCTTCTATATGTTTGGCGGTCTTGCAGGAGCACTTTTCTTTATAGTGGCCTATAATATATTCCCGTACTTTGCCCCCGCACTTCCTTTTGCGGCTCTTGTAGGCTCTTCGGCTGCGGTAATTTCCATAGTTGTGGCTGCTGCGGTTCGGGCACCGTCGTACCGTATAAGGTTACTGCTTATTGGCAGCGTGAAATTGTCGACTTGCGCGATAGTGGCCGTTGCAATATCGGTGCTGATGCTCTCGGGGAGCAATGCCGGCGGAAATTTTGCACACCTGGGCGGAGCTTTTGCAGGGTGGTTGCTTGCGTCGCAATTGAACAAGGGTGTTGACCTTACATCTTTTGTCAATCGCCCCATAGATTATATTGCCACTCTTTTGAAACGTCTGCGAGGGGTGTCGCGCAAGCCGAAAGGCAAGTTCACCTATACGCGTAGCGAACGCAGTGCCGATTACGATTATAACGCACGCAAGAAGGCCTCGGAGGCCGAGGTCGATAAAATTCTGGAGAAAATAAAGAAAGGGGGCTATGCCTCTTTGACCGATGATGAGAAAAAGCGTCTTTTCGATGCATCGTCAAAATAATACAGAAATTTTGCTGTCTTTTTGTGCTGCCGAAAGTGATTTTGTTCACTTTCGGCTCTTTTATACCTTTAAAAATAAAGAATTTTGAGAATTTCTCTCTCTCTTTAAGAAAAAAACGCTATATTTGCGCGATTTAAAAAAGGAACAAATAAATCATAATAAAATTTATAAAAAATGCAGAACAAAGGATTTGTAAAAGTTTTTGGGGTACTCTTGACTTTAGTGTGCCTGTTCTACATGTCATTCTCTTTTATGACAAACCGTCATATGAAGAAGGCAGGTGAGGACCCGATGGGTCAGCAACACTATCTCGATTCAATGAAGAACGAGAAGGTATGGTTGGGCTATACGCTCAAAGAGTGCCAGGAGTTGGAAATTGGTCTCGGCCTTGATCTTAAGGGCGGTATGAGCGTTACAATGGAGGTTTCAGTGCCCGAGATTGTAAGTACTCTTGCCGGTAGCAACAAAGAGACCGAACCGTTTAAAAATGCGTTCAAGGCGGCTAAAGAAGAGACAAGTGCCGATGGCGATTTTGTTGCTTCTTTCATCAAGCACTATAATGCTTTGAATGTAGGTAATGTCGCTACAGTATTCTCGACAGAACTGATGAATGGCAAAATCAATATGCAGTCTAACGACGACGAGGTTGCAGCAGCTCTTGCTGCCGAGATTAAGGCTGCTCTTGATAACTCATTCAACGTGTTGCGTTCACGTATCGACCGTTTCGGTGTGGTACAGCCTAACATTCAGACTGTAGAGGGTGGCCGCGGACGTCTTCTCATTGAGCTTCCCGGTGTAACCGATAAGGACCGTGTCGAGAAACTCTTGCAGGGTTCGGCTAATTTGCAGTTCTGGGAGACATACAATATGAACGAGATTCTTTCGGAACTCGCTCCTGCTTTCGAGGAATTGGAGAAGCTCCTTGCTACCGAGGAAAACGAGAGACCTCTCTCGTCGGTTCTTGCAATGCAGTCAAGAGGTAACGCCATTGTAGGTGTTGCTCACGCAAAGGATACTGCAATTATCAACAATATGCTTGCCGAGGGTTATGCCGATGGTACATTCATTAAAGAAGATGTTCGTTTCGCGTGGAGCGTTGATGCTATTGCAAAGGACGGTTCAGAGCTTAGCTCAATGTACGAACTTTATGCACTTAAGCCTGCATATAATGGTTCAGCATCGCTCGAGGGTAATGTCATTGAGGACGCTAAGTCTGAATTTACACAGCAGGGTGCTCCTTGTGTGACAATGAAGATGACTGCCGACGCAGCAAGAGCTTGGGCTCAGTTGACAAAGGCGAATGTGAACAATGCTATTGCTATTGTTCTTGATAACTGCGTGTATAGCGCTCCTAACGTAAGTAACGAGATTACCGGCGGACGTTCCGAAATTACCGGAAACTTTACCATTGAACAGACACAGGACTTGTCTAACGTGTTGCGTTCAGGTAAGCTGTCGGCTCCTATGAACATTGTTGACAGCTACGTAGTTGGTCCTACACTCGGTGAGCAGTCAATCAAGCAGGGCTTGATGTCTTTCGTAGTAGCATTCATACTGCTTATGTTCTATATGTGCGCGATGTACGGTGTTATCCCCGGTTCGGTTGCGAACTTCGCGTTGTTGATGAACCTCTTCTTTACACTCGGTATTCTTGCATCGTTCCAGGCTGCCCTCACAATGTCGGGTATTGCGGGTATTGTGCTCACACTGGGTATGGCTGTCGATGCAAACGTGCTCATCTATGAGCGTGCCAAGGAGGAACTTGCTGCCGGCAAGAATGTGCGTCAGGCGCTGTCGGACGGTTACAAGAATGCATTCTCGGCAATCTTCGACTCTAACTTTACCTCAATTATAACAGGTATTATCTTGTTCTATTTTGGTACAGGCCCCATCAAGGGATTCGCAACTACACTTATCATTGGTCTTCTCTGCTCATTCTTTACCGCAGTGTTTGTTACACGCGTTATATATGAGCGTTTTATGAGCAAGGACAAGTGGTTGGGTCTTACATTTACAACAAAGATTTCTCGCAACTTCCTAAAGGCAACAAAATATGACTTTATGGGTGCTGCCAAGAAGAGCAGTATTGTGTTTGGTGTATTGGTACTTGTAATGGTTGGTTCGTTTGTTCTTCGCGGAATGCAGCAGAGCATCGACTTTACCGGTGGACGTAACTTTGTTGTTCAGTTCGAGCAGCAGGTTGAGCCCGAGCAGGTGCGTGCGCTCCTGAAGGAGAAAATTACAAACGACAATGTTCAGGCTATTGCGTTGGGAACAGATGGAAACACAATCCGTATCTCAACAAACTATATGATTAACGATGAGGCTAAGACTGCCGACCGTCAGATTGAAGAGTTCCTTTATGCTGCGTTCACCGAGGGTGGTCTCATTGACGCAAACAAGGTAAGCCTTGAGACATTTAGAGATATTGAGAACCGTGCTGGTGGTTCAATCATCAGTTCTCAGAAGGTTGGTCCAAGTATCGCTGCCGATATACGTGACGGAGCTATCATTTCGGTTGTGCTTGCTCTCATTGCAATCTTCTTGTACATTCTTGTACGTTTCCGCAATGTTGCTTACAGTATTGGTTCTATCGTGGCTCTTGCTTGTGACGTATTGCTCATTATGGGTTGCTACTCGTTGCTGTATGGCGTGTTGCCTATATCGCTTGAAGTAGACCAGACCTTTATCGGTGCTATTCTGACAGCTATCGGTTACTCGATAAATGATAAGGTGGTTGTGTTCGACCGTATCCGCGAGTTTACCGGTCTCTACCCCAAGCACGACAAGCGTGAGTTGTTCAACCTGTCGTTGAACACAACCCTTACACGTACAATCAATACTTCGGTAAGTACATTGGTGGTATTGTTGAGCATATTTATTCTTGGTGGTGACAGCATTCGCAGCTTTGCTTTTGCAATGATTCTTGGTGTTATCTTCGGTACACTATCGTCATTGTTTATTGCTGCTCCTGTAGCTCTCAAGTGCTTCAAGAAGAAGTAATTTTATTTAAATATGGCAAAATGCGCCGGGCTTGCCCGGCGCATTTTTTTTGTCAGGGTCTGAAGTCTTTTTTTTATGGATTTTCAGGTGATGGTTAAAGGGTAAGAATGTCAAGGCGCTGTCGACAGCGCCTTGATTAGTATATGAGATTGAATTTTGAATCTCTTATAGATGTGTTTGTGTCAGCAGTGTGCCATCTTCTCTTTTATGTAGTGATAGGCGAAACGGCACCCGACGCAGTTGTTTAGTCTGCAATATCTGTGTTCTAACTGAAGTATAGCTTGCGAGTCGGCTGCGCACTCTATCGCGACTCCTTTTTCTTTCCATTTTTTTATAATGCTGTTCTCTTCGCATTTTAATTGGTGCAATAGATCTTCGGCTTTGTTGCATAGTGCACTCTCGTTGCGGTTCTTGCCATATATATATAATATAGGTATAATAGCGTTGATGATAATTATGTCCAGCTGTCGTTGCTTCATACTGCCGTTGCCGTATGTCTCGGTGCCGCCGAAGCAGGCGTGGTTGCTCCAGTAACCACCGGGGGCGTTGTCGAGCAACCTGTAGTAATCGGTTGCTGTGTTGCAGGCTGTTATTGCCGAAAAATCGAGTTTTCCCCGGCAAAAGAGTGATGCTATTCGTGCAATGCGTACGTGGGGCGTGATACTGCCGTTGCCCCAGTGCTTGTAGTCTATGCTTTTAAGGTTGAACTTGTGCTTGAGAAATTTATATTCCCTGACAAGGCCTTTGTAGTATTCGCTGTTAAGTGCGTTGTCTCTGTAGTAGTAGGGTATGCTCTCTTCATCTAACAGTCCGGCTTGCCCGAACATTATTGCCTCGACTTGCATCGGGTTGTCGCGGTGCTTGCCCAGCGCATTGGTGTCGAGCGTTCTTGCCCACTCTTCAAAAATGGTGCTTTGTATGCCGAACCCGAAACTGCGTATTATCGTTTTTAGCAGTGTGTCGTCCCATAGTCCGTTGCATTCGGCGAATGTTCTGCGGATTATCGTTGCTTTTTCCTCGATTCGCTCGGCTAGAAGCCTTGAAAGGTAACCGTGTAACTTCACTGTTTCTACTTGTGCTAGCGCTGTGGCGCAGGGCAGGCATTTAGAATGGTGTCTGGCATCGGCAAACTCCTTTTCAAGCCCTTGCGGGCACTCTATGCACAATTGCTTTATGGCTTCGCCGTGATGGCGCAGCGCCTCGCAATCGTTTTCCATTGTAACGTGCAGTATTACGTTGCTGTAGCTCTGTGTGCCGCGGTGGAGCTGTTTCTCCCAGTCGCTGCTTTTATAGTGCAGCACCACATTGCCGCTCCACTCGTTGCCACCAATCTTTATTCTTGCATTGCAAAATGTATTTTCTTCCTCGTCGCTCTCGGTACCGCAATCGATAATGTATATGCACTCGCCGTCGGTGGTGAATAGCTTTCCTTTCGGCAGCAGTCTGTTCTTCCAAATGTAGTGTATTACCCCTTTCATAGTTTTCTGCTTGTTTTGCTACAAAGTAAAATGCAAAATCCCGCCAAAGACTAATCTTTAGCGGGATTTACCCTTCTTTTTTAACAACTTTTAATAATTTCGCTACTCCTGTGTCGCCTGGATAGTTGAATTCTGCTGTTCTAATGGCTTTTGTTCTTTGGGGTAACTTACTCGGGTATGGTAAATTGCCATAAGCCTTTTCTTGAACACTTTTTTTATGGTGTCTATGTCCTGGAATGTTAATGGGGTAAGGCTGAACTCGCGGTTAGCAAGCTTGTTGTCTATCAGTCTGTCGACCATTTCGCTAATCTCTTTCTCGGAATGTTCTTTTAAACTGTGTGACGCGGCTTCTACGCAGTCGGCCATTGTGAGTATCGCCTGCTCGGCGGTGCTTGGCTTGGGACCGGGGTAGCGGAAAAGGTTGGCGTCAATATCTTCGTTCGGGTGCGCCTCTTGATATTTTTTGTAGAAATATCCGGCAAAGGTGTCGCCGTGGTGTGTGGCAATGAAGCCCATTATGGTTTTCGGCAATTTTTTATGTTTGGCAATTTCTAAACCGTCGGTTACGTGTTTTTTTATTTTCTGTACACTTTCCAGTGGCTCTAACTGGTCGAGCAGGTTGATGCCTCCATTCTGGTTCTCGGTAAAATATATAGGGTTGTTGCATTTGCCAATATCGTGGTAAAGTGCGCCTGTACGCACTTCAAGGCTGTTTGCACCAATGGCGCGTGCTGCTTCGGCGGCGAGGTTTCCTACCTGAATGGAGTGCTGGAATGTGCCGGGAGCCTCTTGTGAGAGCTTTAGCAGTAGCTCGTTGTTGAAATTCGATAACTCTATAAGTGTTACGTTTGAAACAAAGTGGAATGTGTTTTCTATTACCGCCATCAAAGGGTATGCAATAAGCGTCAATAGTGAACTAATTGCAAAATAGATGAACATACTGTAATTGATGTTTGCCAAAGGAACGCTCGATATAAGTGTGTAGCCGATGTGTACCAGTGTGTATGTCAAGAATACAATGACTACGCACCTGAACATTTGCGAGCGTGAAGCCAGGTCCTTCAGTGATAGAATTACGCTGTATCCGGCGGCCAGTTGCAGTAATACAAATTCGTACGGTGTCTCAAGCATTAAAGAGCAAATTATCACCGAGGTTACGTGCGCTACAAAGGCAATGTTGTTGTTTATAAACAAGCATAGAAGCATAGGAATCATAGCAAACGGCAGTATGAAGACTCTTGTGTCGCCGCTTGCAAACATCAATCCTAATGTTACGGGCAGAATAGTTATTGACAGGATTGTGAATATAAACTTGTAGTTGTTGAAGATTACTTCGCGGAAGTAAATATATAAATAAGAATAAAGAAGGCACATTATTATAATAATGCACAACATCTGCCCGATGAATATGTTGGCGGTGTTGAATTTTGAGTCCGAAGCTTCTTTTTCGTGTACCTTTTTCAGGTATGTGTCAAGTATTTGAAAGCTTGTCTCGTCTACAATGTCGCCTTTGTTTATTATTCTCTGCCCTTTTTGTATGTTTATGAGCGTGGGGGTTATCTTTGCTTGGTTCCGCTTGATTTCAACGGCTGTGCGTTCCTTGTCAAGTGTGTAGTTCGGTTTTATAAAACTGTCAAGATTTATCTTCTCGGCTATTATCCCCGAAAGGATTGTACTTGACTCTTTAAGCATTTTCGAGGCGTCGGAACGTGAGGTGAAGAAACGTGCGTCCTTGCTCTCGCTGCTGTTTGCTGCGGTGGCAACAGTCTCCCGGTAACTGTTTTCTTTGATTATTTTTGCATCATCGTCCGACACGATTCCTCTGTTGTAAAGGTTTCTGAGGCGTCGTTTGTAGCTTTCGAACTCTCCCGAAATGTCCAGAATGCGGTATTGTTCAAGGAATGCTTCGAATTCGGCGTTCATTTTTTTTCCGACTTCGGGATTGTATGTAAAATGCGGGTGTGTCGCTTTTGCAATGCTCTCTTTTTCGGCTTCAATAGCTGCGGGGCTTTTTGGAACGCCGAAGTCGAATTCAGCAATCAACTGGCTGTGTTCCCAAGGGGTATTGGCGGTAAACGGTAGCTGTTCGTGTCTTTTTCTTGGCATAAAAAATGTTATGACAAGAATGCAAGCACATACAATTGTGGCCTGGAACAATAAACGCGAGTATTTTCTTATCAATTCTTTCAGTTTGTCCATCTTTGATTCTTTGTTGATAATGCCCAAAAGTACGAAAAAATAACGATAAACAAGAATAAATACTTAATTCTTAATCTTTGTCAAGATTATTTAAGGTCTGTGGGGCTTGTTTGTGCTTTGTTACGTCTTTGTGGGTGCCTTTGTTTGTTGTGTGTTAAAAATAGGTGTGATTTATTTTGTTTGCAGCGTAACTTGTAGTAATTTTGCATCTATAATTTGCTAAATTAGGCGTTGTGTGCTTGCGGCGTTGTTCGTTTGCCGGCACCGTGTCTTTAACGATATTTTATTATGAGTGAAAGAAAAGTAAGAGTGCGCTTTGCACCGAGCCCTACCGGCCCTCTGCACATTGGTGGCGTGAGGACCGCATTATATAACTACCTTTTTGCGAAGCAATGTGGCGGCGACCTGGTGTTCCGTATCGAGGACACCGACTCGAACCGTTTTGTGCCCGGCGCCGAGGAGTATATCCTTGAGTCGTTCCGCTGGCTGGGAATAAAGTTCGACGAAGGTGTTAGTTTCGGTGGCGACTATGGTCCTTACCGTCAGTCGGAGCGTCGCGAGATTTATAAAAAGTATGTCAAGGTCCTTCTTGACAGCGGAAAGGCTTATATTGCCTTCGATACTCCCGAAGAACTTGAAGCCAAACGTGCCGAGATTGATAATTTTCAGTACGATGCATCGACACGCCTTTCAATGCGCAACTCGCTTGCGCTGTCGGCTGCCGATGTCGATGCGCTCATCGCATCGGGTCACCAATATGTGGTGCGTTTCAAGGTCGAGCCGGGCGAAAAGGTTGTCGTTAATGATATAATTCGTGGCGAGGTTACCATCGACTCTTCGATTCTCGATGATAAGGTGCTCTATAAGTCGGCCGACGAATTGCCCACTTATCACCTTGCCAATATTGTCGATGACCATCTGATGGAAATTTCCCACGTTATCCGTGGCGAGGAGTGGTTGCCGTCAGCGCCTTTGCACGTGCTCCTGTATCGTGCGTTCGGCTGGGAGGATACAATGCCTCGCTTCGCGCACCTGTCGTTGCTTCTCAAGCCCGAGGGTAACGGAAAACTCAGTAAGCGCGACGGCGACCGTTTGGGCTTTCCTGTCTTTCCTCTCGAATGGCACGACCCCAAGAGCGGTGCTGTCTCATCGGGCTTCCGCGAGAGTGACTATCTGCCCGAGGCTGTAATAAATTTCCTTGCGTTGTTGGGCTGGAACCCGGGTGATGATGTTGAACTTATGTCTATGGACGAACTTGTGAAAAAATTCGACCTTGCAAAGTGCAGTAAAGCCGGTGCGCGCTTCGACTATAAAAAGATGGTGTGGTTCAATCACGAATATATACTGCAAAAGTCAGACCGCGAAATTGCCGAAATATTTATGCCGGTAGTTAAAGCCCACGGCGTGGAAACAACCCTTGAGCATCTCGAAAAGATTGTGTCGCTGATGAAGGGCAGGGTTAACTTTGTTCACGAACTTTGGGACGCAAGCAGTTTCTACTTTATAGCTCCCGAAGCGTACGACGAAAAGACTGCCAAGAAACGCTGGAAAGAGGATTCGGCGCAAAAGATGGGCGAACTTTACGCACTACTCGAAAGCCTTGACGATTTTTCTATTGAAAATCAGGACCGTGCCGTACACGAATGGATTGAGGAGAAAGGCTATGGAATGGGTGAGATTATGAATGCCTTCCGTCTCGCACTTGTGGGCGAGGGCAAAGGCCCGCAGATGTTCGATATTTCGGGTCTTATAGGCAAGGACGAGACATTGGCGCGCTTGAAAAGAGCCATTGCCGTGTTGGGTTAATGTGCTGCGAGCAGCCGTTGTGCCATTAACGGCGCGATGCCGGTTGATGTGCATTTGGGATATTCTCCCTTTGGGCTCTTTATTAAACAATGTTAATTGTTGTGCCGCTTAAATAATATTGGTTATTTTAGTACGCAACTTATTGGAAATGAAATTAGAATAAAAACAGTGATAAACTTTTAAAATTCAGAATTATGAAGTATTTGACAGATGAAAAATTGGTAATTGTCGGTGCTGCCGGTATGATTGGTTCAAATATGGCGCAGTCGGCTCTTATGATGGGTTTGACAACAAATCTTTGTCTCTACGATGTATTCTCGCCCGAGGGTGTTGCCGAGGAGATGCGTCAGAGTGGCTTTGACGATGTGAATATTACAGCAACAACCGATGTTGCCGAGGCTTTTAAAGATGCAAAGTACATTATTTCTTCAGGTGGTGCACCACGTAAAGAGGGTATGACACGTGAGGATCTTTTGGCAGGTAACTGTAAAATTGCCGAGGAACTTGGTAAGAATATCAAGACCTACTGCCCCGATGTTAAGCACGTGGTAATTATCTTCAACCCTGCCGACTTGACAGGCCTTGTTACTCTTCTTTACTCAGGCTTGAAGCCCGGTCAGGTGACAACACTCGCAGGTCTCGACTCTACACGTCTGCAGAACGCTCTTGCCAAGAAGTTTGGCGTGATGATGAACGAGGTTACAGGCTGTGCAACTTATGGTGGCCACGGTGAGCAGATGGCAGTGTTCGGTAGCGCTGTCAAGATTGCCGGCAAACCTCTTACCGACTATATTGGTACAGCTGAGTTCCCCGTTGAGGAGTGGGAGCAGATGAAGAAAGACGTTACACAGGGCGGTGCGGCTATCATCAAGCTGCGTGGTCGTTCGTCGTTCCAGAGCCCCTCTTACCTCTCGGTAGAGATGATTCGTTCGGTTATGGGCGGCGAGACATTCCGTTACCCTGCAGGTACATACGTATCGAACGAGAAGTACAACCACATTATGATGGCTATGGATACAGTTCTCGATGCTAACGGTTGCTCGTATAAGATGCCCGTTGGTACACCCGAGGAGATTGCTAAGCTCGATGCAAGCTACGAGCACCTTTGCAAGATGCGCGACGAACTTGTTACATTGAACATTGTTCCCGCAATCTCGGAGTGGAGCAGCATCAACCCCAACCTTTAATATATTAAGGTGAAAAAAACACAAGCGTGGGACCGCAGTCCCACGCTTTTTTCTTGTAAATATGTGTTTTAATTGTTGCGCTAATACAAATTAACAAACAAAAAAGGTAAAATAGTGGCTTGGGGTTATTTTACATAGTTCAACACTTTTTCTTGAGGTGTGTTGTTCGGCAGGGTAATATAAAAAATTAAAAAATATAACTATGAAACATTTGAAACTTATATTTGTGACGGTGCTATTGCTGTACGTTGTGGCGGCGAGTGCCGAAACGGTTGTTGTCAATGGTGTTACCTATGACGTTATTAAAAAGGTAAAAGAGGCAAAAGTAATTGCCGGAGAAACAAAATATACCGGTGATGTGGTAATTCCTTCAATTATTGAATATGATGGTGTAACCTATAGTGTTACAAGCATTGGCGATTATGCTTTTTATGATTGCAGTAATTTAGTAAGTGTGGAAATTTCTAATAGTATTAGAAATATTGGCGTCAGTGCTTTCTCAGGTTGTAAAGGTCTGAAGGAGATATCAATCCCGGAAAGTGTCGTTGTTGTCTCTGAAGGTGCGTTTGGGGGTTGTTCGGGTCTTGGCGAAATTGTGATTCCTGGCAGTGTGGTCTCTCTTGGGGATGGTGCATTCGCTGGGTGTACGTCATTGAAAAGTGCAATAATTCCTGGAATGCTGCAGTATGTCGGTAGTAGCTCATTTTCTGGTTGCACCGCTCTCGTTGATGTGATTATTTGTGATGGCATCTCAAATGTCAGTAATTATATGTTTGACAATTGTTCACAACTTGAAAATTTAACGATAGGTAATGGCGTTGCTTCTATTGGTACTTGTGCATTTAGAAATTGTATGGCTCTAAAGGGGGTAAGAATACCCGGTAGTGTTACAGAAATTGCAGGGGAGGCTTTTGTGGATTGTTGGGCTTTGGAATCTGTTGTTTTTGAAAATTGTGCAGTGGTTGTAGGAGATAATGCTTTTAGACGTTGTGTGGGTCTTAAGGATTTATTTTTGGGTGACTCTGTTGAGGTAATTGGTGCGGCTGCTTTTTATGGTTGCTCTCTTCTTGAGAGTGTTGTAATTCCTAATAGTGTTGTAGGCGTTTATAGTTTTGCATTTTCGGGTTGTGAAAAACTTAAAACTCTTGTCATTGGTAGCGGGGTTAAACGCATAGAGTCTTGCGCATTTGAAAAATGTGAAGAACTTACCGATGTGTATTGTCTGGCTACTGATGTCCCTACAACGATAGTGACTGCTTTTAATGAATCGTATCCTGAGGGTATGTCTCTTTATGTGCCTGAGTGTTCTATTGATGCTTATAAAGCAACTGCGCCGTGGAGTTATTTTGGTGTGATAACGATTTTAGACGATGATATTGAAGAACCTGAGGTTCCGGCGCTTCCACAGTGCGCAACTCCTGTAATAGGTTACGAAGATGGCGCGCTTGTGATAACTTGTGACACCGATGGCGCGCAGTTTGTGACCACTATTGTCGATAGTGACATTAAAACGCATTACAGTGGCGTGATAGAGCTTTCGGCAACGTATAATATAACTACTTATGCAACAAAGGCTGGTTACGACAATTCGGCTACGGTTACAGCAACGCTTTGTTGGGTGCCGGTAAACGGTGCTGGTGATACGGGAGTAATTGAGGTCGAGGCGGTTCCGGTACTTGTTACTGCAAAGGAGGACGTTGTTGCGGTGCGTGGTGGTAATAATGGTGCAACGGTTGCTGTTTACTCTCTTGGCGGAGTGTATGCGGGTGGTGCTGTTATTGCTAATGGCGAGGCTAATGTGGCGGTCGATGCCGAGAGGGGAACAACGCTCATTGTGGAGGTTGCCGGCAAGGGTATTAAGGTTGTTGTGCAGTAATGTAAGGTGTTTCGAAGGGTACTTAATCAACTTTTCTGCAAAAAATAGTCCAAAAGTTTTGCTGTTTAAGAAAATGTATCTACTTTTGCGCTGCATTTTGTCTAAAGTGAAATAATATAAACTAAATAAATAAAATAGGAAATGATTGTAGTACCTGTTAAAGAGGGCGAGAACATTGATAGAGCTCTCAAGAAATTTAAGAGAAAATTCGAGAAAACCGGTGTAGTTAAGGAGTTGCGTGCGCGTCAGCAGTTTGACAAGCCTTCAGTTCTTAAAAGACTTAAAATGGAGCACGCTATCTACGTGCAGAAACTTCGTGCTAACGAGGAATAAAAAACAGAATTTTCTTGTTTTTTAAATTAAAGTGACTTATATTCGTTGCCGAAAGGGTTTTCCTTTTGGCAACGAATATGTTTATAGACTCATTCATCGGGTATTTAAAGGCTGAGCGAAACTACTCGGCGCACACGCTAAGAGCGTATGCAGGCGACCTTCGCTCTTTTGAGACTTATATTGCCCGTGTTGATGAGTCTGTTACTTTTTTTAATGCCGACCTTGATGTTGTGCGTTTGTGGGTTGCGGCTTTGATGGATAATGGCGCGGCACCGTCGTCGGTGTGCCGCAAGCTTAGCGCTTTGCGTTCTTTCTATGCTTATCTGCGCTCGGAGAATGTTGTATTCGAAAATCCTACGGCGACGTTGCAGGGGCCTAAACGCCGTAAGCGTCTGCCGGTGTTCATAAGGGAGGACGAGATGAACAGGCTCATCGATGAGGTCTCCTTCGGTGAGGGGTATGCGGCTTGTCGCGACAGAATGATGATGATTCTGTTCTATGAGACAGGCGTGCGTCTGTCGGAACTTTTAGGGCTTGACGTCGTTGATATTGATATGGGCGCGTCGGTGATAAAGGTAACGGGCAAAAGAAATAAGCAGCGCATAATACCCTTTGGTGCTGAGCTCAGGCGCGAATTGCAGTGCTATCTTGAGCAGCGTGTGTCGTTCGCCGGCGTGGGCGATGGCGCTCTGTTTCTTTCGGAGCGCGGCGGTCGCGTGAGCCGCTCGCACGTGTATAGAATGGTGCGCGAGAGACTTGCCGATGTTACGTCTGTTAAGAAAAAGAGTCCGCACGTGCTGCGGCACTCCTTTGCAACGGCGATGCTTAACAATAATGCCGAGATAGGCGCCGTAAAGGAACTTCTCGGGCACGAGCGGCTTGCAACAACCGAGGTCTATACCCATCTTACCTTTGAGGAACTTAAAAAGTTTTATGATAAGGCTCACCCAAGAGCCGGTAACATTTAAATAATAGGAGGATTTTTTATGGAGACAAGAATTCAATCGGTACATTTCGACGCGTCACAGCAGTTGATGGAGTATGTTGAGAAGAAGGTTGCGAAGCTCGATAAGCTTTGCGAAGGTGCAACGTCTCTCGACGTGGTAATGAAACTTATTAAACCCGAGACTGCAAATAATAAGGAGGTTTCCATTCGTTTGTTCACCGGGAATGGCGAATTGTTTGCCTCTAAGGTTGCCGATAAATTTGAGGACGCTTTGCTCGGGGCGGTCGATGCAGTTAAGGCGCAAATAGAGAAAAATAGAGATAAAAACAGGTAAAAATGCATTTTTTCTGAAAAAAAACAGGAAAATGTTTTGTAGTTAAAAAAAAAGCCGTACATTTGCACTCGCTTTACGACAGTAACGGCGCTACAAATGTACGTTTGCCTCTTTAGCTCAGTTGGCCAGAGCACGTGATTTGTAATCTCGGGGTCGTTGGTTCGAATCCGACAAGAGGCTCTAATGGAGATGTATATTTAATACATCTCCATTCTTATTATAAATACTTGAAAATTGCATAGTATTTGTTTTGTCTTTTCAGTAGGATTCTTTTCATATCTTTTAGTTATAATCCTAGCAATAAATGAAAAGTTAATTTAATCCTTATGGTAATATAATAAAAGTAAAGAGTTCGGTAACTCCGAACTCTTTTCCTGTTTAATGTTTGCTTGTTTGATTGCATTAAAATATTAAACGTGCTTTAATCAGCTTTGGGTAATTGATATGTCTTAACTAAACGAACGTAATACGACCGTTTTTCTCCAGCTTTTGTAGTACGAGTGCCACCTATAAATTGGAATGAATAAAATTCATCTTCTTTTAAGCAAAGATAGCGTTCTGATTCACCATTTGCAAGACCGTACAATTCTTCATCATACTCTGATATTAATTCATTCAGTTCTAAACGGTTGTCACCGCTAAATTGAGCTCGAAGTATGGCTGCTTCGTCGTGAGTAGGTAAACGCCATCCCGAAATGCCATTAACACTATAATCATCAGCAACGTCATCAGCTTGTGATGTTATGATTTCCCATTCATCCAAGCTCATAAGCAATAGTTCAATTGTCCCTTCATCGGATTCATTTATATCTGCAACAATCATATCATTCCAGATAGTGCCTACTTGGGGAGCACCTGTTAAATCAATATTTGAAGAATCGTTTTCTTTTTCCTCGTTGTCTTCATCCTTGCTCTCTCCTTCATCTTCTTCTAACATTACGTTAGCTCCAAATTCAAACTCAACATCTATAGCCTCATCCCAATCGTTCACGTCAAAACTACCGCCTACTATGACTTTATCAGAATAGTTGCCGGTGACATTGAAGGGTTTGTTGGCTTCAGGAACACCTTTGAATGTATATCCATATGTGGTTTCTGAACCATCTTCCATCTTAAAAAGAATTGAAAATATTGTTTCTTTTCCATTGCCTGGAAATATATAAGTATTCTTGGCTATCCATTCTCCTTGTGAATTTAAATCACATTCTACTTTAATCTTTTGATCTTCTCCGCCATATTGTCCGTTCATCGATAAAGATGAATGTAAGGGAGATATTGTTAATTGTACAGCACTTACATCAGTTGGTACATTTTTTAAAGTTACATTTAAAGCTGCCACTGCATGTGATAATGTAAGTTTTGCTTTTGTCTCCGTATTTCCGCCTATTACGATGTCAGCTCGTCCCATCATTAGTGGAGTTTTAGCTCCTTTTGTAGAATTTAGGACAATCACATCATTTAGAGATGGTTTTTCTGGTATTTGATATTCGTCTGATGTACCTGACAAAGCCACGACTTTATAGTCTCCTTTTGTCATCGGTAATGCCATTTCTTCTTCGTCATCATTCACTGTTTGTGATGCTGTTAGCTTTCCATCTTTATTAAATGCATATAGATAAAGGGGATAAGATATTTCCACCCCTGCAGCTGAACGAACTTCTATCTTTAAAGTCTCTTCTTCTGATATTGAAGTAAAATCGTCATCTTCTGGCATTTGTTGACAGGAGAAGATTATACCACATGTAATTAGCCCAAGAAGAACATTGAGGATTTTAAGTGTTTTCATGTTTTTTTTAATTATTGTTTTCAACTCCATTAATTATTATATCATCCATTACGACGCCATCAGTCCAATCTGTAATAGAGTTGCCAGATATAGTCAAAACTCCGTCTATCACCTTTAGCCCATATTTATATAGCTTTCCTTGTTCAAAATAATTATTGGTGGTACCTAAACTTGCAAGTGTTGCGAGATAATTCCTATTCCCAGACGTGTAAGTAATAGTCAATGAAACATTTGAAAGTTCTACTGTTCCTGAATTAACTATAAAATAAAAAGTCTTGCCTGCTGAAGCAATTGTAATGTTTGATAAGTTCAAATCAATATTATTACCACTTTCATCAGTTGTAACAGCCACTTTGTTTTGAGCGTCAAAATTATATGTAGAAGAAGAAATAATATCAGTACCCGTTAACTTAATGTTTTCAACAGATGCATTCAATAAATCACCTTCTCCTTTTAATGTGATTTGTACTAATGCAGAAACATGCTGGAAAGCATTTGTTCCAGTAAAGGAGACGATTCCATTATTGGTACCATACTTTTGAGTTTTTTCTGCTACTAAAAAATCTCTACTTGCTACACAACTTATTTCACCGGTTTGTCCAGATAAATTAGGCATTGGTATACTTCCGTCATTTCCAACATTGGTATATGGATAAAAGGCTTTGAAAGTATGGTCGCTTGTCTTATCTTCCCAATAGGCTATACCTTTCGAAGTATTCCATGAAGAGCCATTATAAGTCCATTCTATAAAACCTTTACCGTTGACAGATAATCCAATTGCATCATTGGTTGTAAAACTTAGATTATTTAGAGTATTGTCGCTACTAACATATCGACCATCGGTAGACTCTTCAATACTGGCTTCTATAGACATTGGAAGTTTTTCACTAAAATTTTCAATTTCTTCTGATTGTTGGCATCCTGTCAACATGGCAGTACAACCAAAAGTTATTAAAATATATTTTTTCATAATTTTAGTTTAAGGTTAATTCGAATAAAAACATTGCCTACCCAGATAGGCAGGCAATGTGATTGTTATAAAAACGTTGTTGTTTTATACAATACCTTGTGCCATCATAGCATGAGCTACCTTCATGAAGCCTGCGATGTTTGCACCCTTCACGTAGTTGATGTAACCGTCTGCTTCAGTACCATACTTTACGCATTGTTCGTGGATACCCAACATGATGCCGTGCAACTTTTCGTCCACTTCTGCCGCACTCCAGCTTAAGTGCATAGCGTTCTGGCTCATTTCCAAACCAGAAGTTGCTACACCACCAGCATTAACAGCCTTACCAGGAGCATAAAGCTTCTTGTTGGCGATGAATGCATCGATAGCTTCCGGTGTACATCCCATGTTAGAGATTTCACCGATACACAAAGTACCATTGTTGATGAGGTTCTGAGCATCTTCGCCGTTCAATTCGTTTTGAGTTGCACATGGCAATGCGATGTCTACCTACACTTCCCATGGACGACGTCCTGGTACGAATGTTGCGTTAGGATATTGTTCTGCGTATGGAGCTACGATATCATTACCTGATGCACGAAGTTCGAGCATGTAGTCAATCTTATCACCGCTGATACCGTCTGGGTCGTATACATAACCGTCAGGACCTGAGATAGTAACAACCTTAGCGCCCAATTCGGTAGCCTTAGTTACAGCACCCCATGCTACGTTACCGAAACCAGAAACAGCAACGGTCTTGCCTGCGATGTCGATACCTGCGTTCTTCAACATTTGGTTTACGAAGTATAAACCACCGAAACCGGTTGCTTCAGGACGAATCAATGAACCACCGAATTCCAAGCCCTTGCCTGTGAAAGTACCGGTAAATTCGCGAGTCAACTTCTTGTACATACCGAACATGTAACCCACTTCACGACCACCAACACCGATGTCGCCGGCTGGAACGTCCATGTCAGGACCTACGTGACGCCACAATTCAAGCATGAACGATTGGCAGAAACGCATAACTTCTGCATCACTCTTACCGCGTGGAGAGAAGTCGGAACCACCCTTACCACCGCCCATAGGCAATGTAGTCAAAGCGTTCTTGAAAGTTTGTTCGAAACCTAAGAACTTCAAGATAGAAAGGTTTACTGATGCATGGAAACGGATACCGCCTTTGTAAGGGCCAATTGCGTTGTTGAACTGTACACGATAACCCAAGTTTACTTGTACCTTACCTCTATCGTCTACCCAAGGCACTTTGAATGTAAAGATACGGTCTGGTTCTACGAGTCTTTCAATCAAAGAAGCTCTTTCGAATTCAGGATGTTGGTTGTAGATATCTTCAATAGAATGCAATACTTCCTTTACTGCTTGCAAGTATTCTAATTCACCAGGATGCTTAGCTTCAAGGGAAGCCATGATTTGATTAATATCCATAATAATAGAATTTAAGGATTTGACAAAATGATATGTTTTCTTCATGCAAAGGTATGCTTTTAGGCGAATTGGCAAAATGTTTTCAGCGTTTTTTTTGAGTAAAAAATAAAGTGATTTTATTGTTGGAAAATAGTCGTGATTATTGTGCGATTTTTAGGTGGCAATGTGTTGCGTACTTCAATAATAATCGCGAATTTTGTAGGTAGCAAATAAAATGAAAACAATATGCTTAGCAAATTGAAACTGAATCAGTTATATTTTAAAGATACCTCGTTTGTCAATTTGATGACCAAACGAATTTTCAACGTACTGTTGGTTGCGAATCCTTACGATGCCTTTATGTTGGAGGACGACGGACGAATAGATGAGAAGATTTTTAATGAATACATGAACTTGAGTCTTCGCTATCCTCCTCGTTTTACGCAAGTTTCTACGGAAGAAGAAACATGGAGACAGTTACAGAATACAAAGTTCGATTTGGTTATCGTTATGCCGGGTACGGACAATAGCGATACGTTCGACATTGCTCGTACCATTAAGAAAAAGTATAGCGATATTCCTTTGGTTGTGCTTACTCCGTTTTCGCACGGTATTACTGCCCGTATGGAGCATGAAGACCTGAGTATCTTTGAATATGTGTTCTGTTGGTTGGGTAATACCGATTTATTGGTGTCTATCATCAAACTGATAGAAGACAAGATGAATCTGGAACACGATATTAAGGAGGTTGGTGTGCAGATGATTCTATTAGTAGAAGACTCTATCCGTTTCTATTCTTCGGTGCTGCCTAATCTGTATAAGTTTGTGTTGAAGCAAAGTCAGGAATTTGCAACAGAAGCCTTGAATGCTCACCAGCGAACACTTCGTATGCGTGGCCGTCCAAAGATAGTCTTGGCCCGTAGTTACGAAGAAGCTATGCATCTGTACAACCGGTATGAAAAGAATGTATTAGGTGTCATAACCGATGCACGTTTCCCTCGTGAAGGAATCGTTGATTCGATGGCAGGTATAAAGTTAATGAACGAGATACGTAAGCGCGATCCTTTCATGCCATTGATATTGCAGTCCTCGGAGGTGGATAATGAACGTTATGCCCGTCGTTACGAAGCTTCTTTCGTTGATAAGAACTCCAAGAAGATGAACGTCGATTTGCGTGATATTGTTTCCGAACATTTTGGGTTCGGGGATTTTATCTTCCGTAATCCTAATACTTTTGAGGAAGTTGCCAGAGTGCGTAACTTGAAAGAGCTGCAAAATATCATATTTTCTATACCTAAAGAATCGTTGCTTTATCACATCAGCCATAATCACGTATCGCGTTGGTTGTATTCTCGCGCCATGTTCCCGCCTGCTGAGTTCTTGAAACAAATCAGTTGGGACGAATTCCAGGATATCGATGCTCACCGTCAGATTATCTTTGAGGCGATTGTGAAATATCGTAAGATGAAGAATCAAGGGGTTGTGGCAATCTTCCAAAGAGATAGATTCGATAGATATTCTAACTTTGCTAGAATCGGCGAAGGTTCTTTGGGAGGTAAAGGCAGAGGCTTGGCTTTCATTGATAATATGGTCAAGCGTCATGTAGAGTTTGATGAGTTCGAAAATGCATCGGTGGCTATACCTAAAACCGTGGTGTTGTGTACCGACATCTTTGATGAATTCATGGATACCAATGGACTTTATCAAGTGGCATTAAGCGATGCTTCTGATGAAACCATATTGAAAGCATTCCTCCGTGCTCGTTTGCCGGAACGCCTGATGGAAGACTTCTTTGCTTTTTTTAATGTTGTGAAGTCGCCGATTGCCATCCGTTCGTCCAGTTTGCTGGAAGACTCCCATTATCAGCCTTTTGCCGGTATTTACTCTACTTACATGATTCCTTATTTGGAAGATAAGTACGAAATGCTTCGTATGCTTAGTGATGCCATCAAGGGGGTTTATGCTTCCGTTTATTACAAAGACAGTAAAGCATATATGCAGGCAACCAGTAATGTGATTGACCAGGAAAAGATGGCAGTAATCCTTCAAGAAGTGGTTGGTACACAATATGGGGATCGTTTCTATCCTTCCATTTCCGGGGTTGCCCGTTCGTTGAATTATTATCCGATTGGCGATGAAAAGGCCGAAGAAGGAACGGTGAGTCTTGCATTGGGCTTGGGTAAATACATTGTCGATGGTGGTGTTACGTTGCGTGTTTGTCCTTATCATCCTACTCAGGTTTTGCAAACGAGCGAACTCGAAATAGCCTTACGCGAAACCCAAACTCAATTTTATGCGCTCGATTTGAAGAACGACGGGCATGATTTTTCTTTGGACGATGGCTTTAACCTGTTGAAACTTTCGGTACGTGAAGCAGATAAGGACGGTGCTTTGCAGTTTATAGCCTCTACATACGATCCTTACGATATGGTTATCCGTGATGGCATTTATCCTGGAGGAAGAAAGGTTATTACCTTTGCTAACATCCTGCAACACGATGTTTTCCCGTTGGCTAAGATCTTGCAGTTGGTACAACAATATGGGCAGGCCGAAATGCGTCGTCCGGTAGAAATAGAATTTGCTGTATTGTTGAATCAAGCAAAGAAGACGGGTACTTTCTATATGTTGCAAATTCGTCCGATGGTTGATGTCAAGGCAGATTTGTCCGAAGACTTGAATCTGATTTCAGAAGATTCGCTATTGCTCAAGAGTTTCAATTCTTTGGGACATGGAGTGATGGAAGACATCCACGACTTGGTTTATGTGAAAACAGATGGATACTCTGCATCCAATAATCCGGCTATTGCTTATGAAATAGAAAAACTTAATCGTAAGTTCTTGGATGAAGGTAAGAATTATGTTTTGGTTGGTCCGGGTCGATGGGGTAGTAGTGATTCCTGGTTGGGAATACCTGTCAAGTGGCCTCACATTTCAGCGGCGAGAGTGATCGTAGAAGCTGGGTTGACCAATTATCGGGTTGATCCAAGTCAAGGAACGCACTTCTTCCAAAACCTGACTTCGTTTGGTGTAGGTTACTTTACCATCAATGCGTATATGAACGATGGTATCTACAACCAGGCATATCTCAATGAACAGAAAGCTGTAGAAGAGACGAATTTCTTAAGACATATCCACTTTGAGAAACCAATCAAGGTGAAAATGGATGGAAAGAAAAAAATAGGCGTGGTGATGATGCCTAATGAATAAAAGAAAGAGGGATGCTGATTGGGCATCCCTCTTTCATATCTTATGGTATATTTTATACAATTCCTTGTGCCATCATGGCCTTGGCTACCTTCATGAAGCCAGCAATGTTAGCTCCCTTCACGTAGTTTACATAACCATCTTCTTCGGTGCCATATTTCACGCAATTTTCATGAATGTTTTCCATGATGTAGTGAAGCTTGTTGTCCACTTCTTCTGCACTCCATGAGATACGTTCAGAGTTCTGGCTCATTTCAAGACCTGAAACTGATACACCACCAGCATTTGCGGCCTTACCCGGAGCATAGAGAATCTTGGCTTCTTGGAAAATGCGGATAGCTTCTGGTGTAGAAGGCATGTTGGCACCTTCTGAAACAGCAATGACACCATTGTCTACCAACATTTTAGCATGCTCACCGTTCAACTCATTTTGAGTAGCCGATGGAAGTGCAATGTCAGCCTTTTCTCCCCAAGGTTTAGCTCCCGGTACATATTTTACACCATACTTTTCTGCATATTCGCGGATACGTCCACGATACAAGTTCTTCAGTTCCATGATGAAGTCCAACTTTTCGCGGTCGATACCATCCGGGTCGTAAATATAACCGTCAGAGTCTGACATAGTCAATACCTTACCACCCAATTGGAGTACCTTTTCTGCGGTATATTGAGCAACGTTACCCGAACCGGATATCAAGACAGTCTTGCCCTGCAAATCCATACCCTTGGTCTTCAACATTTCCATCAAGAAGTATACGTTACCATAACCGGTTGCTTCCGGACGAACCAATGATCCTCCGAATTCACGGCCTTTACCGGTGAAGGTTCCTGTAAACTCGCGTGTCAACTTCTTGTACATGCCGAACATATAACCAACTTCGCGACCGCCTACGCCGATGTCGCCTGCAGGAACGTCAGTGTCCGGACCAATATGGCGCCACAATTCCAACATGAAAGCTTGGCAGAAACGCATAACTTCAGCATTCGACTTACCACGTGGAGAGAAATCCGAACCACCTTTACCACCACCCATTGGGAGTGTAGTCAATGAATTCTTGAATGTTTGTTCAAAAGCCAAGAACTTCAAGATACCCAAGTTAACGGATGCATGGAAACGGATACCGCCTTTGTAAGGACCGATAGCGTTGTTGTGCTGAACGCGATAACCCATGTTGGTTTGTACATTGCCCTTGTCGTCCATCCATGTTACACGGAATTGATATACACGGTCTGGAATACACAAGCGCTCAATCAAATTTACCTTGTCAAATTCAGGGTGTTTGTTATATTCTTCTTCAATAGTGCCAAGCACTTCTTCTACTGCCTGATGATACTCAGGTTCGTTAGGAAATCTTCTTTTTAGATCTTCTAATACCTTTGATGCATTCATAATTATTTGTCTTTAGTTGTCAATCTTTTTTAGTGGGTGCGAAAATATGTATAATATTTTAGCTTTGCAACGTTTTATAAAGAAAATAACCTTTTTAGTGTCGATTTGTTTATTTTATGTATAAATACTAAATAAATGGTTTATTTTTTCTTGTTTTTAATAGATTTAATTATGGGGACAAACACCAACGCGCCTGAAATTAGAACGGTTAATATGAGTGGCCCGTCTATCTGTTCGCTTCCTACAAGTATTAGATAACAAGTAGCCACCCATAAAAGAGTTAATATTACCGATTGTGTAGTAGATAATGGTCTTCTCATATCGATTCTGTTTATTGGTTCTTTTTCTTGTCTACGATGGCATCAATAACTGCAATGGCCGTAATGGTTACGATATCGCGGACTGAGGCTTCGCAGTCGGTGAAGTGGATAGGTTTGTTCAATCCCATTTGGATAGGCCCGATAACTTCAGTCTCACTCATTGATTGAATCAACTGATAGGTAGCATTGGCTGAACTCAAGTTTGGGAAAATCAATGTGTTTACATCTTTTCCTTTCAAGCGGGTAAACGGATATTTTTCATCGCGGGCCGTATTGTTCATGGCATATTTTACCTGCATTTCTCCGTCGATGGCCAATTCTGGATATTCTTTTTGCATGATGTCGATGGCTTCGTGTACCTTAGCCGGACTGCCTTCGCTATCCGATCCGAAGTTTGAATACGACAACATAGCCATAACCGGTGTATGGTTGAAGAATTCTACGGTAGTCTTCGATAGTTTGGCAATATCTAACAATGTATCGGTATCAGGATGACGGTTAATCAAGGTATCAGCCAAGAAATAAGTACCCTTCTTGGAGTTCAAAATGTGCATGGTACCGAAGTGCTTGAATTCTGGACGGATGCCAATCACTTCCTTCGCTACCTTGATGGTGTTGCTATACTTGGTGTAAAGACCGGTGATGAATGCATCGGCTTCGCCTGTTTCAACCATCATCATACCGAAGTAGTTGCGTTCGAACATCTTGTCGTTTGCTTCCTGGAAGTTGGCACCTTGACGGGCACGCTTTTCTGCCAGGATACGGGCATAACGTTCGCGGCGTGGCGCTTCATCCGGATGGCGGAGGTTGACGATTTCAATGCCTTCTAGGCTGAGATCCAATTCTTTGGCAAGCTTGGTGATGGCTTCGTCATTACCTAACAGAATAGGGTGACAGATACCTTCCGACTTGGCTTCTATAGCTGCCTTTAGCATGGTTGGGTGGATACCTTCAGCAAATACCACTCGTTGTGGGTCACGTCGGGCAGTATCGTAAAGCTGGCGGGTGAGTTTGCTTTCTTGTCCCATCAATTCTTTCAAGTGCTGGCGATAAGCTTCCCAATCGGTGATTGGCTTACGTGCAACCCCCGATTCCATGGCAGCTTTCGCTACAGCCATAGAAACTTCCGTAATCAAACGCGGGTCAACAGGCTTCGGGATGAAATAATCAGGACCGAAGGTGAAGTTGTTTACTTGATAGACTTCGTTTACTACGTCCGGCACCGGTTGCTTGGCCAGGTTGGCGATAGCACGGACGGCTGCCAGCTTCATTTCTTCGTTGATGGCGGTTGAGGCTACGTCCAATGCTCCGCGGAAGATGTATGGGAATCCGATAACATTATTAATCTGATTAGGGTAGTCGCTTCGCCCTGTAGACATGAGAACGTCCGGACGGGCAGCCATGGCTTCTTCGTACGATATTTCAGGCACAGGATTCGCCAAGGCGAATACGATAGGATGCGAAGCCATGTTGCGAATCATGTCTTGGGATAATACATTTCCCTTTGATAAACCAAGGAAAACGTCAGCGCCCTGAATGGCTTCTTCTAACGTATGTATATCTCGACGGTCGGTTGCAAAATAGCGCTTTGTAGCATCCAGGTTCTCACGGTCGCTGGTTATTACCCCTTTCGAGTCGAGCATGATGATGTTTTCGTGGGTTGCCCCCAAAGCTTCATACAACTTTGTACACGAAATGGCCGCTGCACCGGCACCATTCACTACAATCTTCACGTCTTCAATCTTTTTGCCTGCTACTTCGAGCGCATTCAGCAAACCGGCAGCCGAGATGATGGCCGTACCGTGTTGGTCGTCGTGCATCACAGGTATGTCGAGCTCTTCCTTCAAACGACGCTCAATTTCAAAACATTCGGGCGCCTTGATGTCTTCCAGATTAATACCACCGAAGGTCGGGGCGATGGCTTTTACTGCTTCGATAAATTTTTCCGGATCCTTTTCGTTTACTTCGATGTCGAATACGTCGATTCCCCCGTATATCTTAAAGAGCAAGCCTTTACCTTCCATCACAGGCTTGCCGGCCATAGCACCGATGTCTCCAAGTCCCAAAACGGCAGTACCGTTAGAAATTACGGCTACCAAGTTTCCTTTGGCAGTATATTTGTAGGCATCTTGTGGATTCTTTTCAATTTCCAGACAAGGTTCGGCTACACCCGGAGAGTATGCGAGCGATAAGTCTGTTTGGGTACTATAAGGCTTGGTTGGAACAACTTCTATTTTGCCTGGCTTTCCTTGAGAGTGGTAAAGCAATGCGGCTTCTTTCGTGATTTTAGCCATAATCTATTTCCTTTATGTTAGTTTTTGTAATTCGCGGGCGAAAATACAAATAATATTATAATTTGTTGCTTTTACGGGAGAAAAACCGTTGAGAAACCCGTTGAATAGTTTGAGCCTTTCTCTTCTAAAGGTTGATTTACAATTATTAGAACGTATGTTGGGCCATATTGTTGGGCTGTAACATTCTAAAAGTTTGATTTTATAGCAGATTGGTGTTTTTATGGAAAAACACTTTTCTCCTATATTTATTATATGGAAAAAAATGAATAATTTTGCAACTCGTTAAAAAGTTCGCGTAAATCAGTATTTAAGGCCCGAAAAACGAAAATAAACTAGATAATCGAAATAATAACAATTTAATTAAATCATAAATCAATGAAATTCTTATTGAAACCCGTGTTGGCATTTGTTTCGCTTGCAATCATGGCAACAAGTGCACAGGCTCAGGATACGCTCAGAATATCTTTGCAAGAAGCTGTTCGCATAGCGTTGAATGACAATCCGACTATCAAGGTAGCCGACCAGGAGATTCAGTTAAAGAAAGAAGCCAATCGTGAAGTAATGCTCGGATTGCTTCCGGAAGTAAGTATGGTGGGAACTTTCAACCATACCATCGAAAAACAAACGATGGCTTTGATGGGACAAACATTCAAGGTGGGTACCATGAACAACGCAAGTGGTGGTATCACAGCTAGCTTGCCTGTTTTTGCTCCGGCTTTGTATCAAAGTATGAAATTGACTAAGACAGATGTGAAGTTGGCTATGGAAAAAGCCCGTTCTTCGCGTTTGGATATGGTGAATCAAGTAACCAAGGCTTTTTATCAATTGCTGTTGGCACAAGATAGCTACGAAGTGCTTCAAAAGAGCTATAAGCAAAGCGAAGACAACTTCAATGTAGTGAATGCCAAGTATGAACAAGGCTCGGTTAGCGAATACGATAAAATCAGTGCTGAAGTGCAAATGCGTTCGTTGAAGCCTAGCTTGGTTTCGGCTGGCAATGGCGTAAATTTGGCTATGCTTCAATTGAAGGTGTTGTTGGGAATGGATTCGAATATGACTATTGGTGTGGTAGGCAATTTGAAAGACTACGAAATGGCTATGTTCACTCGCCAGGCACAACCTCGTCCGGATGATATCGTGGCAGGTAATACTACTTTGCTGCAGTTGGATTTGAACAAGGATATGCTTCAACGTAATTTGAAGTTGAAATATTCTAATTTCATGCCTACCGTTGCTTTCTCTGCTCAATATATGTACACTACTTTGAGCGAAAACTGGCGTATCTTCCATTACCAATGGAATCCGTATGCAACTATTGGCTTGAGCTTGTCTGTTCCTTTGTTTAAAGGTAGCAATTTCTCGCAAGTGAAGCAGGCTAAGTTGCAGTTGAAGCAATTGGATCAGACTCGTCTCAATACCGAACGTCAGTTGAAGATGCAGGCACAGAGCTACTTGGATAACATGGCTGCCAGCACCGAACAGGTAGTCAGCAATAAAGAAGCTGTTCTTCAAGCAGAAAAGGGACGTACGATTGCTGAAAAGCGTTACGAGGTAGGTCGTGGAACTATTTTGGAACTCAATAGCTCGGAAGTGGCATTGACTCAAGCTCAACTTACTTACAACCAGTCTATCTACGATTATTTGGTGGCTAAGGCTAATTTGGACTTGGTTATGGGTGTAGAAGACATGATTAATATCGAAGAAGAAAAGTAATAACAGAATAAAAAACAACAGTATGAAAAAAAGTTTTCAGATAGCTGCTGTATTGGTTGCAGCTATGTTTGTTGCCTGCTCAGGCGGTGAAGAAAAGAAGGCAGAGTCTGCTGCTGTGGTAGCAAAACCGACAGTAAAGCTTTCGACTGTTTCGTCACGCGACGTAGAACAGATTGGAGAATATACAGCAACTGTAGAAGCAAAGGCAAAGAATAACATTGCACCTACAGCTCCGGGCCGTATTAGCAAAATCTTCGTAGAAGTAGGCGACCAGGTTCGTAAGGGCCAAAAGTTGGTTCAGATGGATGCTGCTAACTTAACTCAATTGAAACTTCAATTGGACAATCAAGAAACAGAATTCAAGCGTGTAGACGAATTATATAAGGTAGGTGGTGCTTCGAAAGCTGAATGGGATGCAGCAAAGACTAATTTGGATGTTCGTCGTTCATCATACCAAAATCTTTTGGAAAATACTCAGCTGGTAAGTCCGTTGAACGGTGTGGTTACTGCCCGCAATTTCGATAACGGTGATTTATACACCTCAACTCAGATGCCTGTTTTGGTTGTAGAACAAATCACTCCGGTAAAATTGATGGTAAACGTTTCTGAACCTAACTTCCCGAAAGTAACAAAGGGTATGGCTGTAAAGGTGAAACTTGATGTTTACGGCGATGAAGAATTCGAAGGTAAGGTAAGCTTGGTTTACCCAACTATCGATGCCTCTACTCATACTTTCCCGGTAGAAATCGAATTGACCAATTCAAATCAACGTGTTCGTCCGGGTATGTTTGCCCGTGCTATCATGAGTTTTGGTACTAAGAACCACGTGGTAGTTCCTGATATGGCTATTGTTAAGCGTGCCGGTTCGGGCGACCGTTATGTTTATGTATATAACAATGGTAAGGTATCATATAATAAGGTAGAATTGGGTCGTCGCATGGGTACTGAATACGAATTGATTTCGGGTGTAGACAACAATTCGCAAGTTGTTATCGCAGGCCAAACACACTTGGCCGACGGTGTAGAAGTAGAAGTAATCCAATAATCCTTTAACCACTATAATTAGCAGATTATGAGTTTATACGAAGGAGCGGTTAAAAGACCGATTATGACCACGCTTTGCTTTGTGGCTGTAGCGATTTTTGGTCTCTTTTCGTTGTCGAAACTTCCGGTCGATTTGTATCCGGATATCGAGACGAATACCATCATGGTTATGACATCTTATCAAGGTGCCAGTGCCAGTGATATTGAAAA
>JAZRFF010000018.1:0-69925 GCA_045661225.1 Bacteroidaceae bacterium
GTCAAGTATATACGCTACTACAATAATGATAGAATCAAACTGAGGCTAAATGGAAAAAGCCCGGTGCAATACCGAGCTTTATTCCAATCTAAGCGAGCCTCTTAATAATGTTAAACCGTCCAACTTTTGGGGGTCACATCAATACACGAGCCGCCATTTTACATATTAGCAAATTGTTGCTAACAACGCTATTTTACAAATACCTTTTTACCGTTCTTTATATACAACCCATTTGCGGGACGCTCTACCGCGCGACCGTTAAGGTCATAGTAAACACCTTCCACCTTTCCGTTCTCACCTTTCACCTCGTCAATGCCGGTAAAGTCCATCTCTACAATGTAGAAGAAAATATTCCAAGGTTCACATTTCTCATATAACGATTTTGAACCTGCGGGAACATATAATATTGCATTGTCATAAACAGCATCGGCAAAAATATTTGCACTGCCACGTATAGGTTTTTCTCTGCCTACTTTTATTTCTTTTATCTTTTCGCAACCGGCAAAAGCGTAGTCACCGATACTTTCAATTGCATTGCTTATATATAAAGTCTCAACATTAGAACAACCATTAAACACACTTTCTCCAATGCTTGTGACGCTGTTGGGGATTACAATGCTGGTAAGGCCGGTGCACCCCTCGAACGCATAAGAGCCAATTGCATAATTTTCGCCATTGTAGTCGGCTGGCAGGGTTACATCGCCACCGGCGCCAATATAACCACACAAAGTATTTACACTATCAATTACACCAAATACAAAGTCACCCTCAACGGAACCATTAGGCGCGTTAATCACTGTATCGGCGTAATAAGCAACACAACCATAATCAGTAGAACCTTTTGAGAAAGTAAGCGAAGAAAAGTTTATTACTTTTTTAAGGCCACTGCAATATTCGAACGCAGAAGAGCCTATACCTGTTACGCTGTTTGGAATTACAACGCTGGTAAGGCCACTGCAATAACGGAACGCCCTCCACCCAATGCTTGTAACGCCGTTACCAATTTCAACGCCGGTAAGACCACTGCAACCATAGAACGCTTCCTCTCCAATGCTTGTGACGCTGTTTGGAATTTCAACACTGGTAAGGCCACTGCAATTATAGAACGCACGCACTCCAATGCTTGTTACGCTGTTTGGAATTACAACGCTGGTAAGGCCGGTGCAACCACTGAACGCACGCACTCCAATGCTTGTAACGCTGTTTGGAATTACAACACTGGTAAGGGCACTGCAATCACGGAACGCAGAAGAGCCAATTGCATAATTTTCGCCATTATAGTCGGCAGGCAGGGTAACATCGCCACCGGCGCCAATATAACCACACAAAGTATTTACACTATCAATTACACCAAATACAAAGCCACCCTCAACGGAACCATTAGGCGCGTTAATCACAGTCTCGGCGTAATAAGCAACATAGCCATTCGCTGTAGAACCTTTTGAGAAAGTAAGCGAAGAACAGTTTATTACCTTTTTAAGGCCGGTGCAATCACGGAACGCATAAGAACCAATGCTTGTTACGCTGTTTGGAATTACAACGCTGGTAAGGGCACGGCAATCTTCAAACGCATAACTGCCAATGCTTGTAACGCTGTTACCAATTGTTACACTGGTAAGGCCACTGCAATTATAGAACGCAGAAGGACCAATGCTTGTTACACTGTTTGGAATTACAACACTGGTAAGGCCACTGCAATCTTCAAACGCACAACTGCCAATGCTTGTAACGCTGTTACCAATTGTTACACTGGTAAGGCCACTGCAATCTTCAAACGCATAAGTGCCAATGCTTGTAACACTGTTTGGAATTACAACGCTGGTAAGGCCACTGCAACCAGAGAACGCACACTTTCCAATGCTTGTAACGCTGTTTGGAATTTCAACGCTGGTAAGGGCATTGCAACCACGGAACGCCCACGTCCCAATGCTTGTAACGCTGTTTGGAATTACAACACTGGTAAGGCCACGGCAACCTCCGAACGCTTCCTCACCAATGCTTGTTACACTATTTGGAATTTCAACGCTGGTAAGGCTACGGCAACCATAGAACGCCCACTTCCCAATGCTTGTTACGCTGTTTGGAATTACAACACTGATAAGGCCACTGCAATTACTGAACGCAGAACCACCAATGCTTGTTACACTGTTTGGAATTACAACGTTGGTAAGGCCACTGCAATTATAGAACGCCCCCCACCCAATGCTTGTAACGCTGTTTGGAATTACAACACTGGTAAGGCCACTGCAACCATAGAACGCAGAACCGCCAATGCTTGTAACACTGTAAGTACTTCCATTGTAAGTTACACTTTCTAGGATTACCACATTACCCGAATACTCGTTGGAATATGAGTCATAAGAATTTCCTCTGTAGGTAACCTCCACTGTAAAATCGGTTGTCGAGGTAATGTTGTAATATATTCCACCCCTCTCAAAGTCGTGGGCGGTTGCCACCGTTGCACAAAGCAACAACAGCGCCGTAAGTAATTGTTTAAAGTAAAAATTTCGCATAATAAATTAAATTCCCAAGGGACAGCTATCTCTAAAAGTATAAATCAATTAAAACACGAGTTTTTCAATGAACGAGGATTTGCCGTTTACACGTCCCTCTATGTAATAGATGAGCGTGTCGCCCTCGCCGGACTCGCAGTGACGGTAAAGTTCCACTTTGTCGCCGGGCTTAACCTCGTTGTTGAAGTTTATAATAAGTTCTTTAAGGTGACGACCGGTTGTAACGTCAAGTTCAATGGCATTCATTGCCCACTCGGTGTATTTCACGTTATTCACGTGTCCCAACATATCGAGGTCGCTGTAAGCGACGTCACGCACTGCCACGCACTGCGGTTCGGCCTCTTTGGGCATTACAATCTTGGGGGCCTGGCTGGCAATGGCGTCCTCTTTAATGCACTTGCTGTCGTCGTCGACAAGTTCGGGGAACTTTGACAGGCGACGGGTGTCGATGTCAATCACCAACCACGACGATGTTGCCGATATAAGACGCTCGCTACCCTCTTTGTCGTACACAACAAAGTCACGTAAAAACTGAAAGCCACTCGCACCCTTGTGCCACGACTGAACATTGACATTCTCGCGCCATTTGGGCAGATGATGGAAAATAACGTGCATTCTGGCAAGCACCCACCCCTTGCGGGTAATGTGCATAGAGTCGTACCCGACGCCTATTACATCGGCGTGAATGTTTGCAGCCTCTTGTGCATAATTCAAAAACGATGCAGGCTTGAGGGTCGACGACATATCGACATCGAAGCTAGGCACTCTTTTAATTGCGCTATATTTTTCTACCATAATTATAAGTGTTTTTTACGTTGTTATATTTTAATCGAACCAATTAACCAACCTTCTCTTGACAGCCTCGGTGTCGAGCAGAATTTTTATAAATTCTTTTGCTGCCGCCTTTTGATAGGCTCCTTTTATGCGCAGAAGCGAGGCCTCCATAACATTGCCGGGCTCGTCTATGGGAACAGCCTTGAAACGTGTGTTTCCGAACACGGCCGATGAGGAGAGAATTGTTGCGTAACTGCCTGTAGAGACCATTTGCAACAGAATATTAGTCTCGTTGAGTTCGAGACGGGACGTCAGTTCCACCCCTTGTCCGACAATGAGCCTGTCGAGCATCATTCGGGCCTGAAGGTCGTGCGATGGAAGCACCAGCGGCAACCCTGCGAGTTCCTGCAATTTAATTTTGCGGCGCGAAGCAAGGGGGTGTTCCTTTGACACCACAAGCGCAAGGGCATTCTCGAACAGAGGCATAGACTCAACCTCGGGAGCATCGAACAGCGGCTTGTACGACAGCACAAAATCGACCTTATTCTCCTTTAACAGCTCAAGAAGTTCGTTCACAGTCTTGTAATAGACCTCGAGTTTTATCCCGGGAAAGAGTTTCATAAATTCTATAACCCCTTCGGTCAGGACTGTGCTGAGACTGTATGTCACTCCCACACGTAATTTACCGGCCTTAACGTGCTGCAGGTCGTAGAGGCGTTGCACAGCGTCTTCGGCGTCCTGTATGGTCTTGCGTGCAAATGGCAAGAACTCCTCGCCCGCCTCGGTAAGCGAAATGTGACGGCTGTTGCGCAGGAATAGTTCGAACCCTAAGTTAAACTCCAATTGTTTAATCTGCTGCGATAACGTACTCTGTGTTATATACAGGTGTTTGGCAGCAACCGAGAAGTTTAGATACTCGGCGCTCGTGACAAAATACTTTAATTGTCGCAATTCCATTGATTATAGCTTTTTAAGTAGCGCGAAGATAAGAATTCTGCCCCACAAAACCGCCATTCTTTTAAAAAAATGAGGTTTGCGAGGCAGAATTATTATAATATGCCGTTATTCAGGCTGTTATCAGAAGCCAATGAAAATGAGCATTGCGTAACCGAGTACAAGACCCAACACGCCAACAATGATACCGACCTTCATCATATCCTTTTGCTCGATGAAACCTGTAGAGTGAGCAATGGCATTGGGAGGTGTACTGATGGGAAGAATCATTGACACCGAAGATGCAATTGCGATACCCACGAGCATTGCCTGAGAACCGCCCACGCTGTCGAGCGCCGAACCAAGACCGCCGGCAACAACACCAAGCACAGGAACCAGCAACGATGTTGCAGCAGAGTGCGAGATGAAGTTCGAGAAACCGAAGCAGATGAGACCTGCAAGAATCATAACCACGATTGGCGAGAAGTTGTCGAACGGAACAGACTTAACAATGATGCTGCTCAAGCTTTGGTAGAGAAGTTCACCGGTCTCGGGATTGGCAACCTTGTAATTAAGCGCAACGCCAAGCGCGAATCCACCGGCAACCATCCACAGCACGCTCCAGTTAATCTCCTCGAGGTCGCGACGTGTAAGAATACCTGTTGCACAGAATATTGCAATAGGCAACATTGCAACAACATTGGTGTCGATACCCCAAAGGTCTGTACCGAACATCCACATAAATATTGTTACCGCAAAGGCTACTACAACCGACCAAGTCTGGTAACCCCATTTAATGTCACCCTCAATCTCTATCTTTATATTCTTCTGCTTGAATGGGAACAGTACACGCAACAGCAACCAAGAGAGTACCAAAAGAACAATTACAAATGGAGCCATCTTAATTGTCCAGTCAACAAAACTTATGCCCATACCCTGCGATGCAAGATAGTCGAGCGCAATCATATTGGGAGGTGTACCGATGGGAGTAATCATACCTCCGAGGTTAGCACCAACGGGAATAGCTAATGCAAGCGCAACGCGACCCTTGCCGTCGGCAGGCAGCGAGCGCAACACAGGAGTAAGGAACGCAAGCATCATTGCTGCCGTCGCAGTGTTACTCACAAATGCCGAGAAGATTGCTGTTACAAGGATAAAGCCAAGCAGCACAATCTCGGAGCGGGTTCCGAAAGGCTTCAAAAGCACGCGTGCAAGAGCAACGTCGAGTTTAACCTTTGTCAAGCCTATAGCAAGCACGAATCCACCAATGAAAAGCATAATTGTGGGGTTTGCAAAACAACCCATAATATCCTTAAAAGGAACGTAAGGAGTAATCTTCTTCTGCTTGAAGACAGCTGTCTTCTCAACAGAATACTCCTTGCAGATTGAGGCTACAGTATCGCCATTCTTAACGACATACTTTGTCTCGGCTGCACCATTAGCATCGGCAACAATAGTAAGTGTGTCACCCTCGCTAATCTTGGAGTCCCTTTGCAATGATACAGGAACACAAGTCGATTCGTTCTGCAAGAAATTAAACGAACTTGTCGACACAGTAAACAGCATCACTGTCACTACAATCATTGATGTTACCCACGAAGGCAATGTTTCAGTAAGCCACATAAGAGCAGCAAAGACGAACATTGCAATGATGCGCTGATGAACCGGCGTCATACCCTCAATGCCGAAAGACTCGGTAGGCAACAATGCGATGATTAAAGAAATCGTCACAATGAAGATAAGTTTAATCGCATTGAGAGGGAATTTTCTCTCTCTCTTGTGAGATTTGTTTTTTTGGATACGCTCTATAATCTTGTATCCAGGAAAATTTTTAAACATAATTGATTGATTATTTGTTAATTAGCACTTATTTAACTTAGTTACAATATGTCAAAATATCAAAAATCATACAAAAATACAATCTATTATCAACAGAATAATAACGTATTATTCCGTTTTACCGATAGCATCTATCGAAAACATCAATACACGCAATAACTATTAAAATTTCAAAAAAAACGCGAATATTTTTACAAAGTATAACATTATATATAATAAATTGACAAGCACACAGAAAAAAATTCCGTACCTTTGCAGGAAATTTGGAGAATAGCAAAAAAGAACATCTCCAAAAGATAAAACACAATCAATTATGAAAGCATTTGTATTTACAGGGCAAGGAGCCCAGTTCAGCGGTATGGGCAAGGATATGTACGAGAGCAGCCCCATTGCCAAAGAATATTTTGAAAAAGCAAACGATATATTAGGATTCCGCATTACCGACATAATGTTTAATGGCAGCGACGAGGAGCTGCGTCAGACACGCGTTACCCAGCCTGCGGTATTCATTCACTCGGTAATACAGACAATAGTTCTTGGCAAGGAGTTCAAGCCCGCAATGGTTGCCGGCCACTCATTGGGAGAGTTATCGGCGCTCACAGCAGCCGGAGCACTAACATTCGAGGACGGCCTGAAACTTGTATACAAGCGCGCGATGGCTATGCAGAGAGCGTGCGAACAGCAGCCATCGACAATGGCCGCCGTGCTCGGGCTCGACGACGACACCGTTGAACGTATATGCAACGAAGTGAACAGCAACGGCGACACTGTAGTTGCCGCAAACTTCAACTGTCCCGGACAGGTTGTAATATCGGGCAGCATCGAAGGCGTGAACAAGGCGTGCGAACAACTGAAAGCCGCCGGAGCAAAACGCGCATTACCGCTCAGCGTGAGCGGAGCGTTCCACTCCCCGCTTATGCAACCCGCAAAGGAGGAACTTGAAGAGGCTATAAACTCCACCACATTCAGCACCCCGGTGTGCCCGGTGTATCAGAATGTCGATGCACTACCCCATACCGACCCTGCTGAGATTAAAGCCAACCTGATAGCACAGTTGACAGCCCCTGTACGCTGGACCCCCACAATAACACGTATGATTAACGATGGAGCAACAGAATTTACAGAGTGCGGTCCCGGCAGCGTTCAACAAGGACTGATAAGTAAAATAAAAAAAGCCATAGGCGCATAACAAACACTATTATGTCACGCATAATCATTTACCAATTACTACCACGACTTTTCGGCAACAGCAATATAGGCTGCGTTGCCAACGGAACAATAGAGCAGAACGGCTGCGGCAAGTTTAACGATATAACCCCAAAGGCTTTGCGCGCCATACGCAACCTTGGAGCGACACACGTGTGGTACACAGGTGTTCTTGAACACACGACACGCACCGACTACACCGCGCAAGGCATTGCAGCCGACCACCCTGCGACAGTAAAGGGCGAAGCCGGTTCGCCATACGCCATAAAAGACTACTACGACAACGACCCCGACCTTGCAGTGAACGTATCACGCCGACGCGAGGAGTTCGAGGAGCTTGTTGAGCGCACACACAAAGCCGGGCTGAAGGTAATTATAGACTTTATCCCCAACCACGTTGCACGAAACTACTGCAGCGACAACACCCCGTCCGGAACATACCCGTTCGGAGCGTTCGACGACAAAAACGCGTTCTTCGTGGGACACAACAATTTCTATTACCTTGGCACACAATCTTTCGGGTGCAACATAGACGCAAAGGACTGTGCCGACACAGAGTACAGCGAGACTCCGTTGCGTGCGACGGGTAACGACTGTTTCGGCAGCCCATCGCGCAACGACTGGTACGACACCGTGAAACTGAATTACGGTATAGACTACCGCACCGGCAACCGTCAGTTCTCGCCCGTACCCAACACCTGGGTAAAAATGCTCAAGATATTGCAGTTCTGGGCAGCAAAAGGCATCGACGGCTTCCGTTGCGATATGGTCGAGATGACTCCTGTTGAGTTCTGGGCGTGGGCTGTACCCAAAATCAAGGAACAGTTCCCCGGAATAATCTTTATTGGAGAGATTTATCAGCCGCACATCTACCGTTCATTCATAAAAGAGGGCTGTTTCGATTATCTATACGACAAGGTTGGTCTTTACGACACGCTGCGTGGCGTTATGAACGGGCAAACATCGGCAAACAACATCAGCTACACGCTGCAGAGCACAGCCGACATTCGTCACAATATGCTCACATTCCTCGAGAACCACGACGAACAGCGCATCGCATCGGATTTCTTTGCAGCCAAAGCCGAACGCGCGCTTGCAGCACTCATAGTGTCGACAACCATAGACACACAACCTTTTATGCTATATGCAGGACAGGAGCTTGGCGAGCGAGGTATGGACAAAGAGGGTTACAGCGGCGTCGATGGCCGTACAACAATTTTTGACTACTGGAGCGTAGACACCCTGCGTCGCTGGAAAGGCAACGGAGATTACACAGGCGATCTGTTGACCGACGAAGAGAAAAACCTTCAGGCGTTCTATTCACACCTGCTCAACCTATGCAACAGCAGCGAGGCTCTGCGCGAGGGATTCTACTATGGATTGCAGTACGCAAACCCGCATAGTGACAAGTACGACAGCAACCACATATATTCTTACCTGCGCGCAACCGACAAAGAGTTGCTGCTCATTGTAACCAACTTCAGCGACAGCGACAAAGAGTGCGACGTCACAATACCCGAAGAGGCATTTGCATACTACGGCATTACCCCCGACAACAAGATGCACAAAGCCAAGGAACTATTGAATGGCACAACCCACGAGCTGCCACTGAACCCATTCGACGCTGTGAGCATAAACGTGCCCGCCAACAGCGGAGTAATATTGAAATTCAACATATAATATATGAAAAAAACACTAATTATCACTATTCTATCAATAACAGCACTACTCGCCACCGCGCAGGAGAAGCTTGACCTTGCACTTATTGAAGAGGTTGTAAAAAACGAAAAATCGTACTTCAAGGACATTACGCAAGTGTTCAACAGTGACGACCCCTATATTCGCCTCGACGACGTAGCGCTTGTATACTACGGACAGGCGTTCCTTCCCACCTTCAAGCCCGGTGCAGACGTCAACGAAAAGAATCTCAAGAAGTACCATCAAGAGTCGGATTACCCCAAACTCTACGAGACCGCAAAAAAGATTCTCGAATACAACCCTACCAGCCTCGATGCCCTGTTCTATGCCTGGATTTCAGCAAAGACCATCGGTAAAAGCGAAGACGAGTACCTGTCGTACGTCAACAAACACCAGAGCATTATTACAATGATAAAGTCATACGGAGACGGCAAGAGCGCCGAGAGTGCGTTCAAAATCACCAACCCCGAGGACCAAAAATACATTATGTTCTCTTTGAACATCAACGGCGAGGTGTCGCACACCCTTGATACCGAATCACTTTGTAATATTATAGAGGTAAGACCCAGCAAAGAGTTTCAATCCCGCCGTATGTATTTCGACATAAGCCTATTCCTGAACAACGGCAGCACAAAGAAGTAAAAACTCATTAAACAGAAAATAAATATTCCACTGGTCGCGACCAGTGGAATATTTATTTATATATTTGTAATCAAAACTAAATATTTAGTATTAACCAATTAAAAGAAATAAGTTATGTGGTATTTGAAAGGTTTTAAGTACAGTTTCCAAATTCCTGAATTTCTGAATGAAAACAAGTTAAAACCCGAGCAAGTGAAAATATTACTTTATAATGATGAAAATATCAAGAACACCTGTATCGAAGTGTTATACTACAAAGAAGATTGATATATATCTTAACAAAAGATACGATTAACAACCAAAGAAATAGGAATATACATTCTTTATTCCGTTTTTTATACAGAACTTTTGTTCTATTGAAACTTGTAAAAAGATTGTTATTTCTGTGGCTTATTTATTATGTCCGGGTCCTTCGGGGAACCAGCCTTTGCGTACACGTTCACGTTGATGTATAACTTCAAGTATGCTCCAGAATGAAGAGAAGGCAACTACGCCAAGAATGGTCGACCAAATGAGGTGACTGACCAATATTGAGGCCACACCGAAGAGCACCCCGGCAACAGCGAACAATATCCAGCTTTTAACACCAATGTAGTATTCCGCCTTAATTACAAGCGGGTGAAATAATCCTATTATAAGGAATGTGGATAGTCCCACAAGAAGTCCTGTAAAGTTCATTGTTAAGTTTCTGTTTATCTGTACAAAGATAACAACAAACGAGCGAGAAATATAAAGCTTGCTTTAATATTTTTCAAAGCGAGTGAAGAAAATCTTCGCGGCAACGCAAAGATACAAACGAGCGAGAAATATAAAGCTTAGCTTTAATATTTTTCAAAGCGAGCGCAGAAGGCAAGCCTGCTTGCATTATGCCGAGCGACAGCAAGTTCGCCGAAGGCAACGCAGAGTACCCACCTATGCATAACGGAGAGTTTGACACATTACCAATAGTTGCGAAAGGCGAGTGAAGAAAACAAATATATTTGAATTCTTCCGACCCGCATCCAATCATCGCAGTTCACTGCAAACTTTTTTTAATATTCAAAAACAGTTCTCAATCGGCAAAATTGAATGCCGTTTTTAGGAGATAAAACAAAATGCGCTATAACGCCTTGAAAATAGGAGATATAGCGCATTTTTGCAATATTCACTTCTATCTATTAGTGAAATATTACTTCACCATTACCTTTGTGCTTTTACCATTAACAGAAATAATGTAAAGCCCTTTTTCAAGTGCAATTTCTTCACCATTGTAATTTTTTATATCTACCACAGACAAACCATTTGATGTATAAACGGCAACATTCTTGTTAATTGCATTTGTAAGGAGAATGCCATTGTTTGTATATTCAAAGACTGGAACATCATTGTTTATATCTTCAATGCCTGTTGCATCAAACTCTTGTATATCCCAAAAATTCTTCCAAACTTCAGCTTTTTGATATGCCGACAGTGCATTTTCGGGAACATAAACTTGTAACTTCACATATTGGTTTGTTGTAAAATTTTCAACGCCCACAGTTGGTGGAATTTCTCCTAATAGGTAAATGCTTATAAGTCCTGAGCAACCATTGAACAAATAATTTTCAATACTTGTGACACAGTCACCAATAGTAACAGATGTCAATGCAGTATTGTTATAGAAAGGAGAATGAAAATGATTGCTTGTATTATAAGAGAGGTTACGTCCTAAATAGAGTGTTTCCAATGGACAATCATAGAAAATACCTTCATAGCTACCATTATATCCCAAACTTAATGTATTTGTTCCATCTTCAATACGCAACTCTTTCAATGATGTGCAACCTCTGAATGCTGAATTTTCAATGCTTGTAACACTATTGGGGATTTCAATGCTGGTAAGCCCAGCGCAACCTAAGAACGCATAATCTCTAATACTTGTTACGCTATTAGGAATAATTGTCTTTGAACAGCCAAAGAGCAAAATATTTGATGCCGTTTCTATTATTGCATTACAATCCCCCCTACTGTCATACACGTTATTTCCCTCTTCAACGACTATACTGGTAAGCCCAGTGCAACCTCTGAATGCTGAATTTTCAATGCTTGTAACACTATTGGGAATTTCAATGCTGGTAAGCCCAGTGCAACCTAAGAACGCTGCACCACCAATGCTTGTAACGCTATTAGGAATTTCAATACTGGTAAGCCCAGTGCAACCACTGAATGCCGAACTTTCAATGCTTGTTACGCTGTTACTTATAGTAACCGAGGTCAATGCTTCCTTGCCATAGAAAGGAGAATAACCATAACCAGAACTTGAATAATAAGAAAGGTTGCGCCCTAAATAGAGTGTTTCCAATGGACAGTCATTAAAAAGACCTCTACCCGTATCTGAACTATTATAATGATTATATCCCAAACTCAAAGTTTCTGTTCCATCTTCAATGCGCAATTCCTTTAATGGGCAACCTTTGAACGCATAATTTCCAATCCATGTTACGCTGTTAGGAATTTCAATGCTTATAAGTCCTGAGCAACTATGGAATGCATAACCTTTAATACTTGTAACAGTGTTACCAATTGTTACAGAAGTCAATGTTTTCTTGCCATAGAAAGGAGAATAACCATAATTATAGCTTGTATTATAAGAAATGTTACGTCCTAAATAAAGTGTTTCCAATGGACAATCATAGAAAAAACCTTTACCCGTTTTATTATAATCATAAGTATTACATCCTAAACTCAATGTTTCTATTCCATCTTCAATGCGCAAATCCTTTAATGATGTACAACCATTGAACGCATAATCACCAATGCTTGTAACACTGTTTGGAATTTCAACACTGGTAAGACCACTGCAACCAGAGAACACATAATTTCCAATGCTTGTAACGCTGTTGGGGATTACAACGCTGGTAAGGCCACTGCAATTATAGAACGCATAATCTCTAATGCTTGTTACGCTATTAGGAATTTCAATGCTGGTAAGCCCAGTGCAACCACTGAATGCAAAATTTCCAATGCTTGTTACGCTGTTACTTATAGTAACCGAGGTCAATGCTTCCTTGCCATAGAAAGGAGAATAACCATAAGAATAATAAGAGAGGTTACGTCCTAAATAGAGCGTTTCCAATGGACAATAATAGAAAAGGCCGTCATTATTACCATTATATCCCAAACTTAATGTATTTGTTCCATCTTCAATACGCAACTCTTTCAATGATGTGCAACCACAGAATGCTAAATTTTCAATTCTTGTAACACTATTGGGAATTTCAATGCTTGTAAGGCCGGTGCAACGATAGAACGCACTTTTTCCAATACTTGTAATGCTGTTGGGGATTATTGTATTTGTACAACCAACAATCAACGTATTTGTAGCTGTTTCAATTATAGCATTGCAATTATTGCGGCTGTCATAGACTGTATTACCCGCTGCAATTTCAATGCTTGTAAGGCCGGTGCAATATGAGAACGCATAATTTCCAATGCTTGTTACGCTGTTACCAATTACAACACTGGTAAGGCTACGGCAATCATAGAACGCATAATTTCCAATGCTTGTAACGCTGTTAGGGATTTCAATGCTAGTAAGACGGGTGCAACCTTTGAACGCATATTCTCCAATACTTGTAACGCTGTTAGGGATTTCAATGCTGGTAAGACGGGTGCAACCATTGAACGCATATTCTCCAATACTTGTAACGCTGTTAGGGATTGTAACGCTTCTTAGGCTACTGCAATCTCTGAATGCGTTTTCGCCAACACTTGTAACTGTTAGTTTTTTAGATTTATAGGTTACGGTTGATGGTATTGTCACATTGCCACTGTATTTATTATCACCAGACGTAACTTCAAGTGTCAAATCACTTGTAGATGTAATAGTGTAATAAATACCATCTACCTCAATATCGTATGCCCATACTGCATTTACACAAAGAAGCATAAAGGATAAAATTATCCCACGAAGAATGTTTAAATGTTTCATAATAAAATGTTTTGTGTTATTTTTTTTATTCTTTCTTTTTTCTTATTTGTATCATACTTTTAGCAAAAACCCTAAACGTTTGCCAACAACGGTCATTAAAATCTTCTACAAAATCATTCCCCAACTCGTATGCCACAATGGCATAATAAGAGAACATATCATATACAACATCTTTATCTAAAGCTCCTTGTGTAATTGAATATTGCAACTCCTCGAAAAAACGAAGAAAAATTTCTTTATCCATTGATGAGGAAGAATCCCACCTCTTGACAATACTTAAAATTTCTTTACGTGAATAGTATTTGTGTTTTTCGGCATTTTTGGCATCGTGATATTTTGAAAGGAAATTAACAGTACGCTCTATATGTTCATCTGCACAATATCTCTCATTATATCTAGATAGAGTGTTTGCCATTTCTGCTTGTTTATGTAAATTATACTCTCTTTTTACAAAAGAAATAGCAATAACACTAACAACTAGCGAAAACACAGAAACCAAGAATGTCAATGCTTCAACTATAAAAGAACAATAATCAAATGTTTCATTCTCATTTCCTTGCAAAAGAAATATACAATCCATAGTTATTTTCGTATGCTCCCATGGCTCAACGGTGCAATATAATGGCTTCTGTATATTTGATGGCATAAAAGAAAGCGGAGCCAACATTCTTGTTTATTCAACTGCGTAGGGTTGGACTCCCTGTAATAAATGAATAAGCAGAATGAAAACTCCGCTTGGAATGTATTTCGATAGATGCGAATACAAACCAAGAGAGCGTTCCTCCACGTTATCCCGTCTATTACTGTAAAGTGTCCAATTTTACGCAGTCGGAATAAAGCGAAAATGCGCTTTCTAAAATATGTCCGTACACACGACTTGCGTGTACGCCACAAATATAGCACAAATTTCTGAAAGAACGCCATTTAAGATATTCTATTTAAATGATTAGTTAAAAATCCAACAAATCATAACACGCCAACACTTCATCTTTTCTGATTCCGAGATAACGCTTTGTGACAGCAATGTTTAAGTGATTAAACAGTTCTGATTGGATAACTAATGCCATTAATAGATAGTATTACATAATAATATGCATATTTGCATAAAATCGCAACTTTCATATTATATGCACAAGTTGATTATTTCAGTTGTCGCATTTTTTGCGACAACTCACTATACACATTATCATCTGTGCAAATTTGCACAAACCAAGAAACAAAACTACTTTTGTGTTGATTATCTACGTAACTAAGCAACCAATGACCACCGAAACACCGATAGTCAACGACCATAACAAAACCGAGAACCCGCCAATGCACACTTGCGCGCACAATCTTAACCAGACTATGGTGCGTATGTTCGGGTGCGAGAGGAGTCGCAACGCACACATAGAGCGAAAGAAGAGCAAGTGCGACTACACACTATCTTGCGCACCTACCGAGGAGCAGATTCGAGCCATAGAGACGCAGGTGAACGAGATTATTGCACGCGGTCTCATTGTCAGCGAAGAGTTTGTAACGCGCGACAATGTGCCCGATGGTGTCGACCTGAGCAAACTGCCGGCCGACGCGAGCGAAACGCTACGCATTATCCGTGTAGGCGACTACGACATCTGCGCTTGCATTGGCACACACGTCACAAACACAAGCGAGATTGGGGTATTCCGAATCATAAGCCACAGTTACGAGAATGGAACACTGCGTCTGCGATTCAAGCTTGAAAAGTAACGTCCGGAGCGCCACGCTGTTATTCTTTTCGGACGCAAGCCGGACATAATAGCCATAAAGGCGTTGTCACAAACAATTTAACAAGTACAAATGTCGTGCATAATGTTTTTTTTGTTAACTTTGCGCTGAGCCTATAGGTTAAAGGAAAGAAAAAACAATGTTCAAAAAAAGGCAAACAATAATAACAGCTTCAGACAGTGGCACATTCAACGAAATGTGCAATAGCGTGCTGTCGCAGACTGTTGCCAAAGACATTCTAAAGATTGCCTTTTTTTACCTTCCCGGTAGCGACGAGGAGTATCTTCGCAACTACTCTATTCTGTACAACGCAGTAAAAGAGTTTTTCCCAACAGAAACGCCGCTTGTTAGTTATATTGCTCAAAAGACATCTTGCGACCTGCTTGTAGCCGAGGTTACACACCTTGACGACAAGGACGTTGCCGTTGAACGCTGCAAGCTATACACTACACTAAAAAAAGGCGTATGCACCGAGATTATAAGCGGAGCGATACTCCCTGAGGAGATTACCGCAAGCACATTCGAGCAAGCGAACAGTATATTCTCAACTATAGGCGCAATTCTAAGCGAGAATAACTTTCGTCCAAACAACATATACCGTCAGTGGAACTACATTCAGAGCATAACTATGCTCAACGACGGCAGCCAGCACTACCAAGAATTCAACGACGCCCGTTCGCTCTTTTACTGCGAGTGCGAGTGGAGCAACGGCTACCCTGCTGCAACCGGAATAGGTACACAACGCGGTGGAGTGATGATTGAATTCAACGCCATCAAAGGCGAGGAGTGCGTAAACAAGCCTATAGACAACCCTTTGCAGATTGCAGCACACAGCTACTCGCAAAAGGTGCTCGATGGAAAAGTCATAGAGCAACTAAGCGAACGCAGCACACCAAAATTTGAGCGTGCAAGAATTTTGGGCACAACACTCTATGTGTCGGGCACGGCAGCCATTAAGGGCGAGAACAGTATTCAGAGCAACGACACCGTTGAGCAGACAGCAAGAACAATGTCCATAATGGACAGCCTCATTGCCCAGGACAATATCCCGGCCGACAACAACGGTGCAATATACGACATTCTGCGCGTGTATGTAAAAAAGGAGTGCGCAATTCCCTCGGTGAAAGAGTATATGGAGCAGCACTACCCCGCCGTTCCCAAGCACTACCTTGTAGCAGACATTTGTCGCCCCGAACTTCTTGTAGAGATTGAGGGTGTGGCACACATCTGACTATTAACCGAGCAAGCACCTGACAGCAAGCACAAAACCAAACATTTTTTTAATATGAAAATCAAAAGCATTTTTCTAATGACCGCATTATCATTAGCTCTTTGCGGGTGTTCACAGCAACCCAAAGAACAAGAAAACCCGCTGTTGAGCGAGTTCAGCACACCTTACGGCATAGCCCCCTTTGCCGACATTACCATAGACAACTACCGCGAGGGTATGCTCAAGGGTATCGAGGAACAAAAAGCCGAGATTCAGGCTATCATCGACAACAGCGATGAACCCACATTCGAAAATACCATAGTAGCGCTGGACCAGTGCGGTAAATTACTGCGCAGAGTACGCGGCACATTCAGCCCGATATCGGGCAGTAACTCAAGCAGCGAGACACGCGCACTCGAGAAAGAAATGTCCCCCATATTCTCGACACATAACGACGACATTTACCTTAACGAGAAACTCTTTGCGCGCGTAAAAAGCGTATACGACTCACGCGAGACGCTTACACTCACCCCCGAGCAGAGCAAGATACTCGAGAACATTTACGACCGTTTCGTGAACAGCGGTGCCGAACTCAGCGACGAGAAAAAAGAGCAACTGCGCGCTTTAAACAAAGAAATATCAATGCTTCAGTTGAATTTCACACAGAATCTTCTGCACGAGACAAACAACACATTCGTTGTAGCCGAGAGTATTGAAGAACTGAAAGGACTCTCGCAGGCAAACATCGATGCAGCAGCAAAAATGGCAGCCGACAATGGTCAGCCCGGAAAATGGATGTTCAATATGCAGCGTCCAAGCTGCAACCCGGTACTGCAGTACTGCGAGAACCGCGAGCTACGCCGCAAGGTATATGAAGCATACTACAACCGAGGCAACAAAGACAACGAATACGACAATAAGGATATTTGTGCAAGACTCGTGACATTGCGTCTAAAGAAAGCCCAGCTTATGGGATTCAGCAATTACGCCCAAATGGCACTCGAGAACCGTATGGCAAGCACACCCGAGGCTGTGTACGACCTATTGATGCAGGTGTGGACACCGGCAGTGGAAAAAGCCAAGGAAGAGATTGCCGACATACGCGCAGAGATTCGCAAAGAGGGCAAGAACTTTGAACCCGAAGGCTGGGACTATATGTATTATCTTGACAAAGCAAAGAAAGCGAAATACTCCGTCGACGAAGAGGAGATACGCTCGTACCTCGAAATAAACAATGTTATGCAAGGAATATTCTACGTGGCAAACAAGCTATACGGCCTCACATTCAAGGAGATTACCGCCGATGTTCCAATGTATGAACCGACAGCAAAAGCATACGAGGTTATTGACCGCGACGGTACAACCCTTGCAATATTTTACAGCGACAATTTCCCGCGCGAGAGCAAACGTGCCGGAGCGTGGTGTACATCGTTCCGTTCGCAGAGCTACAAGGACGGCGAGCGTGTGATACCTATTGTTGTAAACTGCTGTAATATGACAGCCGCTACAGGCGACACACCTGCGCTGCAGAGCATAGACAACGTAGAGACAATGTTCCACGAGTTTGGCCACGCGCTACACAATTTTATGCGCGACGTTCAGTACAGTGGTGCAAGCGGTGTTGAGCGCGATTTTGTCGAGCTCCCCTCGCAGATTAACGAGCATTGGGCATTCCACCCCGAAGTTCTTGCAGTATACGCCAAGCACTACAGCACAGGCGAGATAATCCCGATGGAGCTTGTCGAAAAGATTCAGGAGAGCGCAAAATACGGTCAAGGATTCGCTACCGTAGAGTACATTGCAGCATCGCTAAGCGATATGGACTTGCACGTGTTGACAGAAATTCCCGAGAACCTTAATGTAATGGAATTCGAGGCACAAGAGCTTGCTAAACGCGGTATTCCGTCGCAGATTCTTCCTCGTTACCGTATGACCAACTTCAGCCATACAATGGGTGGAGGCTACACAGCCGGATACTACAGCTATATGTGGGCCGAGGTCCTTGACGCCGATGCTTTTGATGCCTTTGCCGAGACCGGTGATATATTCAACCCCGAGGTTGCCGAAAAGTTCCGCAAGTACATTCTTACCCCCGGCGGCATTAACGACGGAATGACAATGTACAAGAACTTCCGCGGACGCGAACCACAAATCGATGCCCTGCTCCGCAACAGAGGAATGTAAAAAAACACCGTATAACATACTTTGAGGCCGACAATTGTCGGCCTCTTTTTTTATGCTCGCTGCCCAACAAACAATAACAAAATATAAAATTTCCCTTTCCCGCAAACAAAAGAGAGCATACAAATATTTATATGTCAAGAACGGAGACCCGCCGGTCGGCATTCAATAAGTCACTCAAAGAGAGACTGCGGCCCGGTCAACACCTGCATCAAATAGGGGTCGTTATTGCAAGTACCGGCGGCTCACCGTTTGAACAAATGTCAAACCATTAAAAAAAAGAGATTATGAGTATGCCAATGAAACACGGAGCCCAATACTGGATTCCAAGTATCTTCAACGATTTTTTCAACAACGAGCTCCTTGTGCGTAACAATTCCACCGCACCGGCAATAAATGTTCTTGAGACCGACAAGGAGTATAAGGTTGAAGTTGCAGCAGCAGGAATGTGCAAGGACGATTTTAAGATAAACATAGACAGCAACAACGACCTTACAATAACAATGGAAAAAAGTTGCAACTGCGACTGCAAAGACGAAAATAAGCACGAAAAGGAGTGCACCGATGAGAAATGCGAATGCAAAGGCCGATATTTACGCCGAGAATTCTCATATACAAAGTTCCAACAGACTCTTGTAATGCCCGAGAATGCCGATACCTCTAAAATTCAGGCAAAAGTAAAGCACGGCGTACTTAAAATCCACATTCCAAAGAAAAACGTCACCCCCGAAGAAAAAGTAGAAAGGAGTATTACCATTGAATAACAATAAAAGTGTTGCTTATAAGCAACACTTTTATTGTTTATAGAATTATCACTCATAGAGGAAGAACTGCGGGCGTCCATAGAGGCGGAACTCCTTTATGCAACCCGGAAGCGACACGTCGCGCATCTTCAGACGACACGCCTTAACGGTGTGAATAGTGCCAAGGTCAATAATCAGGCGATGCGGTAAAGGCTTCACATCTTTTCTCCACGCCGAATGCCAATAGGTCGATTCATCGCCGTCTATCAGATAACGTGCATAACCCTCGCCCTGAGCCTCGGTATTTGTGTGTACAATACTCCACTCGTCTTTGGGTATAATGTTACCCTTTTCGTCTATAAGTTCAATCTCGCAAATACAAGAGTGTTTGTCGTCGTAGGTACTGCGTATATCTATGCAAAGATGACGCAATGTCTTTAAGCCGTCAAATGCAAACTCCTGCCAACCGGTCTTTTTCTCGACCTTGCCTTTGTAAATTCCGTCATACTCATCGAGTACAGGAACGCGATTATAGTCATACTCGGACTTCTGTTGGTTCTTGTCGGGACCAAGAGTGTTTAGTACAGGCTTGTCGAGGCCGCGTACCGAGCGTTTGCCTGTAGACTCCATCTCAAAGACAACAATTTCATTCTCGCCCTTCTTAATCCACGGAGCCGGGAGATAAATAGTCTGCTGAGGACCAATGCCCCAGAATTTTCCGAGCGACTTTCCGTTAACCCAAACGGCACCTTTACCCCAGCCTGTCATATCGATAAAAGTATCACCTATCTTATCTATAGTAATTGTTCCACGATAGAAACCGGGCTGGTTGCCCTCGTGACGAATCTTCGGGAACTTAAATTCGTCGACCTTGGCGCGATGCAGCGGCAACGACGTTACCACCCAGTCTTTAAGTTCCTTTCCGCCGAGCGTAACGCGCTTGGTAATACCTTTCAAGTTGTTCACAAGGTCTTTTCCGTAGTTCACACGACCACCATTCTCGACAAGAATCTCAAGCACAGAATTAGGCTCGGAAACTTCAATCTCTATTGAATTCTGATGGAAGCGACGGTCTATACTGCCTACAACATTGCCATTGAGCAACACCACTGCATAGTCGCGCAGCTCATCGATAACGAGTTTACCCGTTGTTGGCTGGGCTACCGTTGTCTCGTAATGTATATAGCCATAATCCTGGTTCATATCCTCCATAGTAAGAGGTTTCTCCGATTTTACTCTATCGCCGTATGCCACAGAGAGCGGTGCCCACTCGGTAAGCTCAACCTCGGGGAAGGTTGTCGTCGGGTTGTCGGCCGGTACGGGAGGCAGTGTCACGCCTTCGGGAAGGTTTCTTTGGATAACCTCGCGGAATGCGTGGTACTTTGGATAGGCATTACCATACTCGCCAAGCGGCGCGTCGTAATCGTAGCTTGTCGGCTGGGGTTCGTATGAGCCATTGTTGGTGTTTGCTCCGTTAGTGTAGCAAAAGTTCGTTCCGCCGTGGAACATATAGATGCTCACCGAGACGTCGTGCTTGAGCATCCAGTCGAGCTGCTCGGCAGGACGTTCATAGTTTACGGCCGAGTGTGGCTGTCCCCACACGTCGAACCACGCAGGATAGAATTCTGCAACAAAATATGGGCCACCGGGATAGAAACGGTCTATAGAGTTCATAATATCATCGCCCACGGCACCATTTACAGTAGGCAGAATACCGGGAATATACCCGTTGGGCATCTGTCCCGAACCGTCACAGGTCATTAGCGGCACGTTAAAGCCGGCATTCTTTATCATCTCGGCAAGCTTGCCAAGATAGACCTTATCGTCGCTGTACGAACCATACTCATTTTCAACCTGTACCATTATTATATTACCACCGTTTGTGACAGTGTGTGGAGCAAGTTCCTTGCCAAGAGCATTCAGATAGCGCTCGCACGCAGCAAGAAAGGCCGGGTTATCACTGCGCCACACAAGAGTGCTGTCTTTCTGCAGCCAATAGGGGTAACCGCCGAAGTCAAATTCAGCGCACACATATGGACCGGGACGCAACAGCACGAAGAGACCTTCTTCGGCTGCAATCTCCACGAAACGCGCAATATCGGCCTGTCCTTCGAAATTAAACTCACCCGGTTGAGGTTCGTGCACCGCCCAGAATACATAGGCCGATACGGTATTTAAACCCATAGCCTTTGCACGTTTCATTCGGTCACGCCAATACTCTACCGGTATTCGCGGATAGTGCATTTCACCACAGATGAGCTGTACCTTTTCGCCGTCATAAAGGAACTTTCCGTCCTTTATCTCAAAAGTATGCTTCTCCTTGCAACAGGAACTTAACCCCACTAAAAGAACAAGCATCAACAGTGTTAGAACTTTTCTCATAACAATAAATGTTTGGCAATATTATTAAATAAGGTATTTTTTTGATATTTATCTCAAAGATAACACACAAACGAGCGAGAAATATAAAGCTTGCTTTAATATTTTTCACAGCGAGTGCAGAAAAATCTTAGAGATTTATCTCAAAGATAGGCAAAAAAAGATAAACAGCAAATATCGGGATAAAAAAAGAGGGTTCCGCAAGCGGAACCCTCGAATATGTCAGACAACGACGAATTAGCCGTTAACTGTTGCCATATGAGCGATGAGGTCGAGAACCTTGTTAGAGTAACCAATCTCATTGTCATACCAAGAAACAACCTTAACGAAAGTATCTGTCAAAGCGATACCTGCCTTAGCGTCGAAGATTGATGTACGAGTGTCACCCAAGAAGTCTGAAGAAACTACATCGTACTCTGTGTAACCAAGAACACCCTTCAACTCGCCCTCAGCTGCCTCTTTCATAGCTGCACAAATCTGAGCGTATGTAGCAGGCTTAGCCAAGTTAACTGTCAAGTCAACAACTGAAACGTCAAGAGTAGGAACGCGCATTGACATACCTGTGAGCTTGCCGTTCAAAGCGGGGATAACCTTACCTACAGCCTTAGCAGCACCTGTAGAAGAAGGAATGATGTTGCCGGCAGCTGCACGACCACCACGCCAGTCTTTCAAAGAAGGACCGTCAACAGTCTTCTGTGTAGCTGTTGTAGAGTGAACAGTTGTCATCAAACCGTCTGTGATACCCCATTTGTCGTTAAGAACCTTAGCGATAGGAGCAAGACAGTTAGTTGTACAAGAAGCGTTAGAAACGAACTGTGTACCCTTAACATAAGTCTTCTCGTTTACACCGCAAACGAACATAGGAGTGTCGTCCTTTGAAGGAGCAGACATAACAACATACTTAGCACCAGCCTCGATGTGAGCCTGAGCCTTGTCCTTAGAAAGGAAGAGACCTGTTGACTCAACAACGTACTCAGCACCTACCTCGTCCCACTTCAAATCTGCAGGGTTACGCTCTGCTGTTACGCGAATGGGCTTACCGTTAACGATGAGCTTGTTGTTCTCTACGTCAGCCTCGATTGTACCCTCGAAGATACCGTGCATTGTGTCATACTTAAGCATATAAGCCAAGTAATCTACAGGGCAAAGGTCGTTGATACCTACAATCTCGATGTCGTTTCTTGTCTGAGCGGCACGGAAAACGAAACGGCCGATACGGCCAAAACCGTTAATACCTACTTTTGTCATAATTACTTTATTAAATTAAAAAGGATTAAAAAAATTCTCTTTATATTATCCACAATTGCAATATTCAGCAGCACGGCACGACACCAGTACAAATACCAGCAACATTGCCAACAAGAGTATCTTTGTCAATTTCATACCTTTTTCACTGAATATCGATGCAAAATTAACAAAATGTTTTTCACTCACAAAATAAAAGACCATTTAAATTCCCGAAAAATTAAAGAAAAGAACATTTTTTCAAGCGCAGCGCAATAATAAGCCTGCAATCAACAGCAAAATGCCGTAAAAAGCCACAAAAAGAACCAAAAGAATCCCCATTGTAACCCAAGCCTCAAACAACAAAAAGCCTCATTACCACCTGCACAGTAAAAAAAACACACAATCCCCGAATGTTTATTGTTAAAAACAGTTGAACTTTGATATTTTTTCTTAACTTTGCATCGCTCACAGAGCATTCGCTCTTGCGACGGAGATATAATTTAACTTTAAATATTTGGTACTATGGGATTTTTGAAAGATTTCAAAGCCTTTGCAATGAAAGGTAACGTTATCGATATGGCTGTCGGTGTTATCATCGGTGGTGCATTCGGTAAGATTGTAACATCAATCGTAAACGACATTATTATGCCCCCTATCGGTCTTTTGGTTGGTGGCGTAAACTTCAAAGAGTTGAAGCTGGTTATGCAGGCCGCTAAGCCCGAGGTTCTTAACGAAGCAGGCGAGGTTGTTACACCCGCAGTTGCCGAGGTAACACTCAACTATGGTAACTTCTTGCAGCAGACATTCGACTTCCTCATTATTGCATTGTCAATCTTCACTGTTATCAGAATCATCGCTAAGGTTAGCGAAATGACAAAGAAGAAAGAAGAGGAGGCTAAGCAGGCTGCACCTGCTCCCGCACCCGCTCCTGCACCGGAGCCCAGCGCCGAGGAGAAACTTCTTACCGAGATTCGCGACCTCTTGAAAGAGAAGAAATAATAGTGCACTACAACGAGAGTGAAGCCTGCGGGTTTCACTCTCGTTCTTTTTACAAAATATTAGCGTTGTCACTCTTGTAAAAAAAAAGAAAAAGCAGTAACTTCGCAGAGCATTCAAGAATTTTTTAAACATCAAGAATATGAAACAGGATATGATTGTCATTCTCGACCTCGGAAGTCACGAGAATACCGTGCTTGCAAGAGCAATCCGCGCATTAGGCGTTTATAGCGAGATTTACCCACACGACATTACTGTCGACGAGCTCAAGGCACTCCCCAATGTAAAAGGTATCATCATTAACGGCGGCCCCAACAATGTCATTGACGGCGTTGAAATAGACGTTGACCACAACATCTATTCGGCAGGTTTCCCGGTAATGGCGGCAGGCCACGACAAAGCATTGTGCGACACTAAGATTGCCCAGATTGGCAACGACGTGGAAGCTGTTAAAGAAGCTGTAAAATCGTTTGTGCTCGACACCTGCAAGGCCGAGAAAAACTGGAATATGACAAACTTCGTCAACGACCAGGTTGAGCTTATCCGCCGTCAGGTAGGCGACAAGAAAGTTTTGCTTGCACTCTCGGGTGGTGTCGACAGTTCAGTTGTAGCAGCCCTCCTGCTAAAAGCCATTGGCAACAACCTTGTATGCGTTCACGTTAACCACGGACTTATGCGCAAGGGCGAGAGCGAGGCTGTAGTAGATGTATTCAGCAAGCAACTATGCGCAAACCTTGTATATGTTGACGCAACAGACCGATTCCTCGACAAACTTGCAGGCGTTGCCGACCCCGAGGAAAAACGTAAGATTATCGGTGGCGAGTTTATTCGCGTGTTCGAGGAAGAGGCACGCAAACTCGACGGCATAGACTTCCTTGGTCAGGGTACCATCTACCCCGACATTGTAGAGAGCGGTACAAAGACAGCAAAGATGGTAAAATCGCACCACAATGTAGGCGGCCTTCCCGAAGACCTGCAATTCCAGTTGGTAGAGCCCATTCGTCAGCTCTTCAAGGACGAGGTACGCGCGTGCGGACTCGAGCTTGGTCTCCCCTACGATATGGTTTACCGCCAGCCGTTCCCCGGCCCCGGCTTGGGAGTACGTTGCTTGGGCGCAATCACCCGCGACCGTCTTGAGGCATTGCGCGAGTCAGACGCAATCTTGCGCGAAGAGTTCAAGAACGCAGGCCTCGACAAGACCGTATGGCAGTACTTTACCGTAGTACCCGACTTTAAGTCAGTAGGCGTTCGCAACAACGCCCGTTCATACGACTGGCCCGTAATTATCCGCGCCGTAAATACCGTAGACGCAATGACCGCAACCATCGAGCAGATTGAGTGGCCTATTCTTTTAAAGATTACAGACCGCATCCTTGCCGAGGTTCCCAACATCAACCGCGTATGCTACGATATGTCACCAAAGCCAAGCGCAACAATTGAGTGGGAATAATAAAAACCCCTTTTTAAGCATATTCGAATAACCTCTGCCCTCAAAAAGCAGAGGTTATTTTATTGATATACACCCTCCAGACCTCTCTGGAGGCATTTTTAACATAATAGCTAATAAATGTAAATTGACACCAGTTCTTGACACCAGTAGCACGCATCGTATCGTTTACAGACTCAATTCGGGCAGAGAAAGTTATATTGCCAACGGTGGAAAGTTAGGGCGCAGGAAAGGGTCCTGTAAGACCACAGAGCGCAAGAAAGAGGAATACAAAGAGGTTATCTCATTCTTGAAGCGTGGTTACTCCGTACGCAACACAGCAAAGCTTTGTTTCACGAACCCACTACCGCTCGGCAAAGTAAATACATTTCCTTTGCACTCGCTTAACCGTGGCTTTCCAATGTTAGTGTTAGCACAGTTCAAAGGGTAAAGAGAGAGTTTTGTATTTAATTTGAATTTTGTTTGTAAGTTATTGCTCCTGGCGAAGCCGGGAGCAATAACTTAGTTTGTCAAGATAATCTTATAACGAATTTAAAAACACATATTTGCAAAAAGTTATATTTTTAGCAGACAATGGATATATACTTAAATTAAGCAAAGATGTAGGAGTTAATTACAAAAGTATTACTCATAATTGCCATCTATAGTTTACTCTTTCGTATGTAGTACTAGTAACTAGATATTTTCAATTCCATACAAAAAAAGAGATGATGACCTTTATTACTTTTGGGTCACCATCTTACTTTATTCTTTTTCTTTTACCTCTCTCTGTACTACTTTATACTTAGCGATAATATTTTTATAACGTTCTTTAAATTCGCTTTCTGTTATTATTTTTCCATTTTCATTATAACAAATCATTTTATCGTTTTTTATATCAGATACACAAGCTATTCTCCCGTTATTATGATATATATATCCTTTGACAATAACGCCATTCTCACATATTATTTTCATAAAACGCCCATCATTAGACCAAGCAGTACCTGTAAATAGAGCATTACCTTTATATATAAAGGTGTTATTACGAAAATTGGTTTCAGAGAGTTGAGAAAATGTGGTTTGAGTTGCGGTATTCCATTTAGACTTCAGCCAATCAAACTGAGCAAATGAAGGAGTACAAAATAAAGGCATAAGAACCAACAAAGTAATAACCAACCTTTTCATAATATTGTATTAAGTAATGGTGATACAAATAAACACAAAATAATAGCCTAATTATAATATCGCATATTGCTTTCTTATACAAAAATATTACAAAGTAACGGAACTACAAAATAATATCAAGTAATTACAACTATTGGCTATGGTATTTTTAGCGGTTGTTCTACATTACAGAGCATACACCTGCATTGGACTAATTTACTTAACATTAAAGTTGATGAATATATATTTGGTAAAGAAAATAAGGTTATACAGAAGAATGCACCTTATATGTACCACCTGGAACAAGATGGGAATACAGACATCACCCCGTTTTTGGTCAATTCAAAAATATAGAAATAGAGAAGCAATAACAATCTTTCGACACCAGTTTATGACACCAGTTTGCTAAATTAAGCAACGAAGCACCGTGTTAAAACATTGATAATAAAGTTAAAATACTCAACTAAAATTTAACGGTTATAGTCGAGTGGGAATGATTTTTGCCCTCAAAAAGGCAAAAATTATCGACAAGGCGAGTAGCAAAAGGTCGCACGGCAATGCGGAGGAGCATTGCTTGCGACGACGGAAACTTTAGTTTCCCAAAGGAGTGTGTTAACCTTTAATATAAAGAAACCGTTGTGTATATAGTTCACGCCGTGCGGGTTGCGAACCGAAGGTCGACGCCCGCAGGGGCTAAAGTCAATAACGAGCCTTGTCAACAATAAAAACCATACAATAAACAATTTACAACCGCTTCAACATTTCATTATGTTGAGGCGGTTGCTCTTTACAGCCATCTATTTTTTTCAAGTTGTATTCTAAACTTTTTTGGGCCTTTTGTTTCTCTAATAACAATATCGTTTTTATTGCTATAGTATACTGGCAAGATATATCTTCTACATAAAAAAGCAATAAAGATAGAGCACGGTGCGATATAAAAGGAGAATATCGCGCTAAGGTATTGAGTGCGGAGTTTTTTCATAGGCATACACATACACCGAGCGCGTGTTTGTACCATTGCCGCCCCACGTTACGTTACCGATGTCGAAACCGCATTCGGCTGCTTTACGCTCTACAGCGGCAGCAACCCTGCTGTTTGCTACACGAGCGCAGAATATAACCCTATCGGCCTTATGCCTGTAAAGACGGGAGGCTATATTCCCCGTTGCGCCAACATAGCAGCCGGTTCTTCGGGTAATGTCGTAAAGTTCGGGATTCAACTCTATGATATAGGTAATTATCTCTTCGGCAGTGAGGTCACTGCAGTTATATAATGTATAGAACATAGCTGATGAACAATTTTCGGCAAAGATAACAGCCCCGGCGCAGCATAAAGTTGCTATAATAACACAAATTAAGCCCCAAATTTGGGGCTTAATTTACAGGTACACTACCCTCTTTTTTATCCGCAATGGAAATAACGGCGCACAAGGGCAAGCATCTTTTCGCGGTCATCGCCAATATCGGAACGTAGCGTACGGTCGTCATACGAACGTAGGCGAGCGATTATTCCGTCTATCATTGCCGGACTGAAGACATTGTAACGTTCAAAAATAGAGCGTTGACGCTCAAGGCAGTCGGCCGACGCGGCACAACTGTTGGGAAGGCTGGAGAGAAGCGCCAGCTTGCCGGCATTCTCTTTCTGATGAATATTCACGTTCACATATGTTCGATTGGCAACGTCGAGCGCATTTTCAAGTTCGAACCCGTAACGGCAGGCAACAGCAAGGCCGGCTATAAGTTGGTAGATATCGGCCGAACCGTCGGGCGAACGCATCTCGACGGTCTGTTTCTGTGTAGTATCGTACAGATGCTCCGCTTCGAGCGGATTAGCAAGGCGGCACATATCGCTCTTGGCAGCCCAGCCTAAAGGCACGCGCACAAGCACCGAGCGGTTACGATCACCCCAACAGATATTTGTTGGAGCCTCCTGGTGCGGCACAAGGCGGAAATACGAGGTGGGATTGGTGTTTCCGAAGGCTGTAATCGAGGGAGCAAGCTCCATCATTCCGGCTATTGCGCGACGCGCCGTTGCCGAAAGTTCGCCACCGTCGAGCATACAGTTGCTACCGTTCTTTGTTATGCGCATATGCACGTGCAGGCCCGAGCCGGCCTTACCGGCCGTAATCTTGGGCGCAAAAGTAATATCGTAGCCGTATCTATGGGCGAGGTTACGAATTATCCATTTTGCAACCATCAGCTGGTCGGCTGCCTCGCAAGCGGGAACCGGCAGAAACTCAATCTCATTCTGCTCGTATATCATTCCATCAATAGAGAAGTTTCCGACCTCGGAATGACCGTACTTTATCTGGCCGCCGGCCTGAGATATGAACGACATACACTCGGTACGGAAGTCGTTGAATTTTGCATAGGGAGCCGACTCGTGGTACCCCTTCTGGTCTGTTGCGGGGAACATACCGTTGTCGGGGGCAATCACATAGTATTCAAGTTCGCCCATCGCCTGAAATTCCATTCCTGTAACATCGGTAAAGGCACGACACGCCTTGCGAAGGGTATTCTCGGGCGAACTTTCAAGCGGTTCGCCGTCCTTGTTGAAATAAGAACAGAGCATAGACAGCGTGGGTATGGGCGCAAATGGGTCGTGAAACGCGGTGCTGAAGCGTGGTAACACATATAAATCGCTGCTACCCGCCTCTATAAAGGGGAAGAGCGACGAACCATCGACGCGTTCACCACAAGTGAGAATTGTATCAAGGTATGCTAAGTTGTTTATGACAAAGTTCAACGTCTTTAAACGGCCATCGCCTGCAGGGTACATAAAGTTGACCATTCTGACACCGTTCTCCTTTATATATTGAATTATATCGGCTTTGGTAAATTCGCTACAAGGCTTTCCAAGAAAAGCCACAACCTTGTTGGGGTTCATTTCTAAAGACTTATTCATAATGGTTAGTTTTAATTGTATGCTACAAAGTTATCTTTTTTATTAAAACAACAAAATAATTGGAAAATATTATCAAGCATTCTCCAACTATTATATACACAATGCGCATACATTGCAAAACCGCGCACGCCTAAAGTAAATATCAAGCAACAGCCTTAATGGCCTTTTTTCTTTTCTGCACCACGATTTATAATGTATATTCCGGCTGTGGCAAGCAGAGCCGCAAACAGATAGTTCCAATGGAAAGGCTCGTCGAGGCACAAGCACGACGTTACCGCACCAACCACAGGAATAAGAGAGTTGAAGATTGCAACCTTTCCCACGGGGTTACAGGTAAGAAGTTTATTGTACAGCGTAAAGCCGAGAGCCGATATAAGCGTAAGCAACAGCAGTATCACCACACCCCACAATGTTATAGCAGGCAGTGTGCCACCCATAAGCAATCCGGGAACAAGCAGCATAATACCGCCCAGAGCAAGACTGTAACCTGTGCCCACAAAAACATCGGTTCTTGTACCGAGTCCACGTGTCATAAGCCCCGCGAATGCCGCACAAAGAGCGTTGAGAATTATCATTCCGTCACCCATAAGAGTAAAGCTGCCGCTTGCGCCACCACCTATATTAAGCGACAGAATAGCAGCAAAGCCCACAATGCACCCTGCGACCTTGCGCAGTGTCAGCCTGTCGCTCTTGAAAAAAAGACAGGCAAGAAGCACAAGCAGAAACGTTCCGAGCGAGTTGAGGATTGCTGCGCGAGCGCCTTCGCTGTGCGATAGACCAATGTAAAAGAATGCATAATGCAGTCCGGTGTTAAGCAATGCAAAGAGCAATACATACATAAAGCCGCCAAAGCCCGAAACAGTGAACTTACGCCCTGTGGCACGGGCTATGGCAAGCACCACAAGCCCTGCCAGCGTGAAGCGTATGCCTGCAAAAAGCACCTTGCTGCCGGTCATAGACTGTTCAATGCCAAATTCGTTGAACCCGAGTTTAATTAACGGGTAAGCCCAACCCCACGCCATTGCCGCAGTAAGAGCAAAAGCCACGACCCACAATGGTCGCTGAAATATTGAAACTGCCTCTTGTCCTTTTATCATTTTCTTTTAAATTTAACAGTGCAAAAATAACAAAAAAGAGGTTACCGACAGCCTTCTTTTACGACTAATGCAAGAAGATTGCCGCAAAATAATAATCTTTGAAAAAGATTTTTTATATTTGCCTTTCGGCAGATATACGACTGCACTCGCCGGGAAAAATAATCAAGAAAACTTGTTATTTCTCGCTCGTTTGTTTGTATATCAGCAATAAATAACGTAAAAAAACAGAAAAGTATGGCAACAATTATATATATGACCCGTCACGGCGAGACTATAGAAAACTCATTAGGATTGTTTCAAGGACAGACTCCCGGTCACCTCTCGGAACTTGGCAAAGAGCAAGCACAGGCATTGCGCCCTGCTCTTGCAGCACTGGAATTCGATGCCGTATTGTGCAGCGACCTCAAACGTTGCCTCGACACAGCCGAGATTGCTCTCGCCGACATTGAATGCACAATAATAAAAGAGCCACTTTTACGCGAACGCGACCTTGGCAACCTTGCCGGGACACCAATAAAAGGAGCTACACTCAACGAAACAGTAGAGACCGAGGATTCAATGAAAGAACGCGCACATAAATTTATAGAGAAAGTGCGCAAGGAGTATGCGGGCAAGAAAATCCTTGCTTTCAGCCACGGTTTTTTCTGTCGCATAATGGAGGCCGAAATTAAAGGCGTGACACACCGTGACGTGACATTGTTCGGCAACTGCGAGATTAGGGAGTTTGTTGTATAACACAAAAGTTCCGACAATGAAAAAGGCCGAACTATACCAAAAAGCAATCGAGTACTTCGAACGCGCAATACCTATTGCCGAAACGGAGTTGGACTACTCCACCCCTTTTGACCTATTGGTGGCTGTCATATTGTCGGCACAATGCACCGACAGGCGTGTAAACCTTGTCACCCCCGACCTTATCGCGCGTTACCCTACAGCCGCCGAGATGTCCGAAGCGCACCCCGATGAAATTTATAATTACATAAAAAGCGTGTCATACCCCAACAACAAGGCCAAGCATCTTGTAGGAATGGCACAAAAGCTATGCAGCGATTTTGGCGGCGAGGTCCCCGACACACTCGAAGAACTTGTAACACTCCCGGGAGTGGGTCGCAAGACTGCCAACGTAATACTTTCGGTTGTATGGGACAAAAGCGCAATGGCTGTCGACACGCACGTGTTCCGCGTGAGTCACCGCATAGGGCTTGTACCCGGGCGTTGCACCACCCCTTACAGTGTTGAGGTGGAACTAATGAAACACATACCCGATGAAATTGTACCCAAGGCACACCACTGGCTCATTCTGCACGGACGCTACGTGTGCAAAGCGCGTACACCCGAATGCGACAAATGCGGACTAACGACTGTATGCCGCGAATATCGGAAAAAACACAAAATGCCATAATTATTATAACTTATTTAAATTTCCACAAAAAAGATATTTGTTTTATTAAAAATGACTATCTTTGCACTAATTGCGAAAGTACTTTACGCCACGCGCTGTAATGTATTATGCTAAACGGGAATAACCCAATTACCCGCCGGCAACGAACCTCATTGCAATAAACGGCAAAAGAGATTGTGTCCACAACAAAAAGCACAATATTTTCGCAATACAAAAAGAACAATTATTACTAACTCAATAACAATTTAGTATTATGACTATTGACAATTTTAAATTTGCCGGTAAGAAGGCAATTGTCCGTGTTGACTTTAACGTACCCTTGAACGAAGAGGGCAAGATTACTGATGACACACGTATCCGCGGTGCTCTTCCCACATTGAAGAAGGTTCTTGCCGATGGCGGCGCGCTCATTATTATGTCACATATGGGCAAGCCAAAGGGTAAGGTTAACGCAAAGTACTCATTGAGCCAGATTGTTGATGCTGTTGCCGAGAAATTGGGTGTACCTGTACAGTTTGCTCCCGATTGCGCAAAGGCTGCCGAGGCCGCTGCTGCATTGAAGGCAGGCGAGGTACTTATGCTCGAGAACCTCCGTTTCTACCCCGAAGAGGAGGGCAAGCCCGTCGGTATCGACAAGGAGGACCCTGCATACAACGATGCAAAGAAGGCTATGAAGGAGTCACAGAAGGAGTTTGCAAAGACTCTTGCTTCATACGCTGACTGCTACATAAACGACGCATTCGGTACAGCACACCGTCGTCACGCTTCAACTGCTGTCATTGCCGATTATTTCGACGCAGACAACAAGATGCTCGGTTATTTGATGGAGAAAGAGGTTCAGGCCGTTGACAACATTCTCAAGGATATCAAGCGTCCTTTCACCGCTATTATGGGTGGTTCAAAGGTTTCTACAAAAATCGGTATCATCGAGAACCTTATGGACAAGGTTGACAACCTTATTCTTTGCGGCGGTATGACATATACTTTTGCAAAGGCTCAGGGTGGCGAGATTGGCCGTTCTATCGTTGAGGACGACAAGCTCGACCTTGCTATAAGCATTATGGAGCAGGCTAAGGCAAAAGGTGTAAACCTTGTTCTTGCTCAGGACTGCGTTGCTGCCGATGACTTCTCGAACGATGCCAACACACAGGTATGTTCAGCTCACGCTATTCCCGAGGGTTGGGAAGGTCTCGATGCAGGTCCCGAGGCACAGAAGGCTTTTGCAGCAGCCATCGTCGATGCAAAGACAATCCTTTGGAACGGTCCTGCCGGCGTATTCGAGTTTGACAACTTCACAGCAGGTTCACGCGCTATTGCCGAGGCTATCGGCAAGGCTACCGCTAACGGTGCATTCTCTCTCATCGGTGGTGGTGACTCTGTAGCTTGTATCAACAAGTTCGGTATGGCAGACCAGGTATCATACATCTCTACCGGTGGTGGTGCTCTGCTCGAGGCTATCGAGGGTAAGGTTCTCCCCGGCGTTGCAGCCATCAAGGGCGAATAATTGACCGTCAATAAATAACTCAATAAACAGCGTGGGCAACCGCGCTGTTTATGTTTATAAAAAAGTATGGAAGAGAAACGTATCACCGAAATTCAAAGTAAGGTTATAGAAGCTCTCGCCGAGGAGAGGCTCAAGAAGGCTATAGACACACTCGCCGAGGATATTGACGATATTCAGGATTGGGATTTGCGCACACGCTTTACCGAAATGCAGACGGCCTACAACTATCTGCTTGAATACCTGCGTATGGGAATGCCCGACCCTGACAGGGAGCGTCTTCACAATGATTTATTGGGCCGGTGTTACGTTATAAACGACCAGATTGCAGCAGCAAGGCTCGGCGAGCAGTCGACTAAGGTTTATTGCCAGATGCGACGTAAATTCAAAGAAGCAACCGCGCTTTGCAGCATATACGAGCAATTAAAGGAAAATTTTGCCAACAAATGTGTTGCCGACTCACTACCCGACGAGGAGTGCCGGGCATTGCGCACACGAATTTACACAGAGCACGAAGCATTGTTGTCCAAATTATTCGGTGCTATATGGGCAAGAAATTCCTGGAGCAAAAGCGACGTTGAGACAATCTCGGACATTATAACAAGTTCCGAAATTGACATAAATGACCGCGCTGTAGCCGTCAGTGCAATAATGTTGAGCGCACTAAGCTGCTTCGAGCCGTTAAAGATTGTCGCATTATGCCACATAGTTGCAAACGAGAACACATTGCTATCGACGAGAGCCATAATAGGCTTAATAATTACCCTCTTTCACTACGGCAGCCGCATAAAATACTATCCCGAGGTTACAAGCGCACTTGCTGTTATAACCGAGAATCCTGCAATTATACGCCGCGTGCAAACAATACAAATTCAGTTATTGCGTTGCCGCGAGACTCAGAAAATTGACCGCAAGATGCGTGAGGAGATTATTCCCGCGATGATGAAGAATCCCAACCTAAGAAACAGCAAATTAAACATTGACATTCTGAAGGAAATTGAGCAGGACGACGACAAAAACCCCGAATGGAGAAGATGGATTGAAGAGGACGAGATTAAGGGCAAGATTGAAGAAATGAGCAAATGGCAGATTGAGGGTGCCGACGTCTATATGAGCACATTCTCACAACTGAAAAACTTTCCATTCTTTAACGAAATTTCAAACTGGTTCCGTCCGTTCGACACTGCCGTGCCGGCTGTTGCCGAAATTCTGCCGCAAAGCATAAAAAGCAGCAAAAGCCTGATAGGTGCTATTTGCGGGTCTCAAATTTTCTGCAACAGCGACAAATACTCATTCTGCTTCACATTCAAAAGCGTACCACAGAGCCAGCGCGACGCACTTATGGAGCAAATGATGGGGAACGGCGACAACGAAGAGCTCTCAATGGACACCGCCTCGGAAATTACACAAGAAAAGAGAGCCGAAGGTGAAAGCAACCAATATATTCAGGACCTTTACAGATTCTTCAAGCTATCGAACTACCGCCACGAATTCAGCGACCCATTCAAAATGTCACTCAATCTGCTTGAAAACGAGCAGTTGTCGACACTGATAGAGAGCGACGAAGCGCTACTGCGAACGTTCCGTTACCTTGTCGAGAAAGAGTATTACGGCGAGGCGTTCAAGGCCGGACTGTTATTCGAGAAGAGCGGAAAAGGCGATGCACAGTTCTTTCAGGAGATGGGATTCTGCGCACAAAAGGAGTGTAACTTTGACTGCGCTATCGACTACTACACAAAGGCCGATATTATTAAACCCGATACCTTGTGGACACTGCGTCACATTGCACAATGCTACCGTCTGCAAGGAGAGTCGGAAAAGGCATTAGGATACTATCTGATGGCCGAAGAACTTGCGCCCGAAAATATATCACTGCTGTTGCAGACCGGCGAGAGCTATGCTACATTAAAACAATATGACGAAGCTTTTGCAAGGTTCTACAAAGTAGAATACCTCAATCCATCATCGGCACGCGCAATGCGCGCCATAGCCTGGTGCTCTTTTATGGTGGGCAAAGACGAGCAGGCACGTGCATACTACAAACGCTTGCAAGAGTCGCCCAAAGCTACATTCGAGGACTATCTCAACAACGCACACGTCGAGTGGGTTAACGGCAACAAGACCGTAGCCGTCGAGTTATACCATAAAGCAAAAGATGTATGCGGCAGTGTCGAGAAAGTTTCCCGGCAGATTATGCACGACAAGGAGGCGCTCCTTTCGCGTGGCACAAGCGAAAAAGAACTATTGCTATTGAGGGATTTAATAGAATAAATATGATAGATGAAAGTAGAAAGAAAGAAAGAAAGAACGCCTCGCGAATTTTGATATTTTAAAGTCTTTTGCCATTTATCTGGTAATATGGGGGCACTGCGTACAGCATCTTCTAAGCAGTAATTACACTGACGAAGTTATGTACAGAGTTATCTATTCTTTCCATATGCCGTTGTTTATGACAATATCGGGATATTTTGCTGTCTCAAGCCTGAAAAAGTCATTCACACAAACCATAGTGGCAAAGACCAGACAACTTCTGCTTCCTTGCGTCACTGTATCATTATTGCTGGCAGCCACACATTATATATTTATACAAGAAAATTTTGGCGCAGACTTTAAGTTTCAGTTACTTTATGCACTTTGGTTTCTCAAGACCCTCTTTTTCTGCTTCATAATATCGTTTGTATGTTACAAGTGCGGCAGGTTCAAGAATATAGCCTTGCTTATTACACTTATTATGACACAAATGCCACAAATGTCATATATTCATTATCTTACGACCAATATAGAGATAATGTACCCATCGTACATTGCGGGAATATTGATAAAAGAGCACTGGAGCATTATTGAACGGTACTCAAAAACAATAATGATTGTCACCTGTGTCATCTTTGGAGCGATGTTGCTATTCTGGAGTAAGGATTTTTGGCAACCGACTGGTGCTATGATGTATGAGCTTAAGGCGTTAAACCTATCAAGCGCATTATACTTAATGTATATAAGATATTATAGGCTTATCATCGGATTAGCCGGGTCTATTTTCTTTATTTTACTATCATACAGGCTATTGAGTAAACAGACAAATAATAAGTTTGTAAAAATAACAGCCGACTGTGGTAAATATACAATGGGTATATATATTATGCAGTTCTTACTATTTGAAGAAGGAATTTCCAAATTCCTGAATTTTGACGGAATGAACTTCTATGTCTTCAATTTCTTGTTCGTACCTCTCTTTTCGGCAATATTGATGGGGGTATGCACAATCATCGTAAAAATGATTGAAAGGAACAAATTACTCTCTTTTCTTTTATTAGGCAAGGGTTTATAGTGCTTATATATAATATCAGCAACAGAATCACGCACTTGAGGTAAAAGAACAAATTACCGCAACAAGACGTTATCTACTCAAAAAAACTTTGTTTTATGGAGTGGATAACTGATACTTTACGTTCGCACCCGGAGCTTGCCATCTACCTAACATTGGGATTAGGCTTTCTCATTGGAAAAATTCACATAAAAGGATTCGGATTAGGAATTGTAACAAGCGTACTCCTGGTGGGTGTGCTTGTGGGACAGTTGGAGATACCCGTAACGGGGGCACTCAAGCAAACAGCTTTTCTTTTGTTCCTTTTCGCCATCGGTTACAAAGTAGGTCCACAGTTTTTTGCAGGATTGCGCAAAGAGGGATTGCCACAAGTCTACTTTGCAGCAGTAATGTGCCTGTTCATTCTGCTGTCGACGTGGGGAATAGCCGGCATAATGGGATACAGCGCCGGTGAGGCTGCCGGATTGTTGTCCGGTTCGCAGACTATAAGCGCTGTCATAGGAGTGGCAGGAGATACCATAAGAGGGCTTGACCTGCCCGATGCTGAGCAACAGAAAATGCTTGATATTATGCCTGTTGCCTACGCGGTTACCTATATATTCGGCACGGCAGGCTCTGCGTGGATTCTGGCACGTCTGGGACCGAAGATGCTCGGTGGAATAGAGAAAGTTAAAGCATCGTGCCGCGAACTTGAAGCGCGTATGGGAAGCGATGAGAGCGAAAAGCCCGGGTTTATGGGCGCAAAGCGCGAGGTTGAGTTTCGCTGCTACAGAATTGAGAATGAGTGGTTCAGCAAAGGGCGTCAGGTACGCGAACTTGAACGTTTCTTTGCAAAGATGGGAAAAAGGCTCTTTGTCGAGCGCATACGCAAAGGCGAAAGAATTATAGACGACATACGCCCAAACGAGATTCTGACGGACGGCGACGAAATTGTAATAAGCGGACGCCACGAATACACTGTTGGCGAAGAAAAATGGATTGGGACAGAGGTGGCAGATGAAACACTGCTCGAATTTCCCGTAATGGTAATAAAAAGCACTGTCGCAGGGAGTTCTTTCAGACACGAAACGTCGTTTAACGGCAAGCAAGTAAGCGAGTTGCGAGCACAAACATTTATGCACGGAGTGGTAATACAGAGAATAAGGCGTATGGGTGTAAACATTCCTGTACTCCCCAAAACTGTACTAAACACCGGTGATGTAATTGAAATTGTCGGTAAAAAGATTGATGCTATGCACGCAGCAAGAAAGATTGGCTACCCCGACCTTGCCACTAATGAAACTGACGTAGTCTTTCTTTCTATCGGCATACTGATAGGCGCGCTCATCGGTACACTCACACTGCACATTGGAAACGTCCCCATAAGCATAAGCAGCAGCGGCGGAGCACTCATTGCCGGACTGGTATTTGGCTGGTGGCGTGCACACCACCCCACATTCGGTGCTATTCCCGAAGGAGCTCTTTGGGCGTTCAACAATTTAGGATTAAACATTTTCATTGCCGTAATTGGAATATCGGCCGGACCGGGATTCGTCAGCGGATTCCAAGAAGCCGGTCTATCGCTGTTCGTGGCAGGTATTATCGCAACGTCGTTACCCCTCTTCTTTGGGCTATACATTGCCATAAAGTGGTTCAAATTTCACCCGGCCATAGCTCTTGGCTGTTGCGCAGGAGCACGCACGACAACAGCAGCCATTGGTGCAATACAAGAGAGCATCGGCAGCGAGACGCCGGCTCTTGGGTACACTGTAACATATGCAGTCGGCAATACCCTGCTCATTCTGTGGGGAGTGTTCATTGTTCTTATGACAGCATAGCAACAATATAATCTTTTAATAATATGGACAGATACCTTAACAACCACAGCGAAACAGAACATTTTGAAAAAAAGATGGAGAAGATTAGCCCTTTTGAGCTAAAAGACAGGCTAATAAAGCTTGCCGACGAGAGTATAAAGCGTATGATGCGAACAATGCTTAATGCCGGACGCGGTAACCCCAACTGGGTTGCCACGACACCTCGCGAAGCCTTTTTTGCACTTGGAAAATTCGGCATTGAAGAGTGTCGACGCGATTGGACGAGCGATGAAGGGCTTGCAGGAATACCGCAAAAAAGTGGTATTGCAGCACGATTCGAAGAGTTCTTAAAGGCGAACAACAATGAGAAAGGGGTTGTTTTTTTACAAAAGTGCTACCGTTATATGCTCGACGAGCACTCTGTCGACCCGGAAACACTTGTACACGAATGGACCGAAGGGGTTATTGGCAACCAGTACCCTGTTCCTGACCGTATTCTCAGACACACCGAGATTGCCGTACGCGACTATCTTGCTCAGGAACTGTGCGACTCCCGCCCCCCGCAAGGCGAGTTCGACCTATTCGCTACCGAAGGTGGCACTGCTGCAATGTGCTACATCTTCGACAGCCTGCAGCAGAACTATCTTTTGAAGCGTGGCGACAAAATTGCGCTTATGACACCGGTATTTACACCTTACATTGAGATTCCGCACCTCAGACGCTACAACTATAAAGTAACCGAAATTCCGGCTTGCAAAATGAGCCGCGACGGTCTGCACCTGTGGCAGTACGACGAGAAGGAGATAAGCCGTCTGCGCGACCCGGAATACAAAGCCGTTTTTATCGTCAACCCGAGCAATCCGCCCAGTTACGCACTCTCAAACGAGACAATAGAAGAACTGACAGACATTGTAAACAGATGGAACCCTAACCTTATGATTGTGACCGATGATGTATACGCCACATACATAGAAGGTTTCCAGTCACTTATGGCAAGAATTCCACACAACACAATATGTGTCTATTCGTTCTCAAAATACTTCGGTGCAACAGGTTGGCGCACTGCGGTTATTGCCCTGCACCGTGATAATATATTCGATAAATTATTGCAAAGGTCACCACGCAAGCGCAAGAGCGAGCTGCAGCAGCGATACGGAACTATCAGAAGCGACGTTGAAAAAATGCGGTTCATAGACCGTATGGTTGCCGATAGCCGTCAGGTTGCACTCAACCACACAGCCGGTGCATCATTGCCTCAACAAATTCAAATGACGCTATTTGCCCTCTACTCAATAATAGACAAACGCGAGGGCGACAGCTTCCGCTTGAAGATGCGAAACATCATTCAGCAACGCCTTGAAACATTATGGAGCAGTATGGGATTCACGCTATTGCCCGACCCGCTACGTGCAGGATACTATTCCGAAGTTGACCTTGATGTGTGGGCACAACGTTTGTACGGAAAGGACTTTACCGAATGGTTGCATCTTAACTACAACCCATTGGACATTGTATTCCGCCTTGCAACAGAAACCTCGTTGGTTGTTCTTAACGGAGGAGGTTTCGACGGCCCCGAATGGAGCATAAGAGTATCACTGGCCAACCTGAAAGAGAAAGATTATAAAGTAATTGGAAAAAGTGTAAGGAAAATACTCGATTCGTATGCTGAGCGTTGGAAAAAAAGCCTACCCGTGGTAGAATAAAGAGAGATTATGCGCTATTTGCGACAGCGGCTATTTATCAACACAAAAAGTGAAACAAAAAAAGCAGAGTGATATTCACCACTCTGCTTAATGTATATTACTAAATTTGTTTATTTTTTCTTTTTATTCACCATTGCGTCAATTGCCGCCACTGCTGTAACATTAAGAATTTCCTGTATGGAGCTTTCAAAGTCTATAAAGTGTATAGGCTTGTTGAGTCCCATCTGAATAGGTCCTATTATCTCAACGTCGGGGCTAAGTGCCTGCAACATTTTATATGAAGAGTTTGCCGAGTTCAGATTCGGGAACACAAGTGTGTTAACCTCTTTGCCTTTGAGACGAGTAAAGGGATAGCGCTTGTCACGCAACTCGCTATTCATTGCAACGTTGACCTGCATCTCACCATCAATAGCCCAATCGGGGTATTTTTCTTGCAGATAAGCAATAACGTTTTTAACACGTTCGGCCGAACCGCCCTTATCCGAACCGAAGTTAGAATAAGAGGTCATTGCTATTACTGGCTCGTGGTTAAAGAAGCGTACGGCTTTTTCGGACAAACGTGCAATATCGACCAAAGTTTCAAACTCCGGCGCACGGTTGATAAGAGTATCGGCAATAAAATATGTACCCTTCTTCGAGTTAAGAATGTGCATAGTACCAAAGGTGCTGAATCCCTCTTGCATTCCAATTACCTCCTTTGCAACCTTAATGGTATTTGAATATTTAGTGTAAAGACCCGTTACGAAGGCATCGGCATCACCGGTCTCGACCATCATCATTCCAAAATAGTTACGCTCGAACATTTTATCATTAGCCTCGGCTATTGTATAACCTTCGCGCTGACGTTTGGTTGCAAGAATTTCGGCGTAACGCTCGCGACGTTCACGTTCATTCGGGTGACGCAGGTTCACAACCTCAATACCTTCGAGGCTCAAGCCTAATTCCTTTGCAAGTTTCGCTATTATCTCATCATTACCAAGCAGAATGGGTTGGCACAACCCTTCGGACTTTGCCTGTACGGCAGCCTTCATCATAGAGGGGTGAGCACCTTCGGCAAACACGACGCGCTGCACCTCGGTACGTGCCATATCGTATATCTGCTGAGTGAGTTTAGAACTACGACCCATAAATTCAAGCAGGTGCTCCTTGTAAGCGTCCCAATCAGTGATTTTTTTACGCGCCACACCGCTCTCTATAGCCGCTTTTGCCACAGCGGTAGAAACCTCTACAAGCAAACGAGGGTCAACGGGCTTTGGAATAAAATAATCGCGACCGAACGAAAGGCGACCTACTTTATAGATTTTATTAACCACTTCGGGAACCGGTTTCTTCGCAAGTTCGGCAATAGCACGTACGGCTGCCAGTTTCATCTCCTCATTTATAGCAGTAGCAGCAACATCAAGCGCGCCACGGAATATATAAGGAAAACCTATAACGTTGTTTATTTGGTTAGGATAGTCACTGCGTCCGGTACTCATCAGAACATCGGGACGACTCTCCATAGCCTCCTCGTATGTAATCTCGGGTTCGGGATTTGCAAGAGCAAAGACAATAGGGTCTTTAGCCATTGAACGCACCATATCTTTTGAAAGTACATTACCTTTAGAAAGTCCCAAAAAGACATCTGCTCCTACAATAGCTTCGCTAAGAGTGTGTATATCGGTACGAGATGTTGCAAATTCAAGTTTCTCGGGAGTGAGATTAGAACGCTCGGTGCTGATTACTCCGCGGCTGTCGAGCATTACTACATTCTCTTTCTTTACTCCAAGTGCTATATAAAGCTTTGTACAAGATATTGCAGCAGCACCGGCACCATTTACAACAACTTTTACATCGGCAATATTCTTTCCATTAACATCAAGTGCATTCAAAAGACCGGCTGCCGAGATTATGGCTGTACCGTGCTGGTCGTCGTGCATAACAGGAATATCAAGTTCCTCTTTCAAGCGACGTTCAATCTCAAAGCACTCAGGTGCCTTTATATCCTCGAGGTTTATACCTCCAAAGGTTGGAGCTATGGCTTTTACTGCCTCTATGAATTTTTCGGGATTTTCCTGGTCAACCTCAATGTCGAACACGTCGATTCCGGCGTAAATCTTGAACAGAAGACCTTTTCCCTCCATTACCGGTTTGCCCGCAACAGCACCAATATTGCCAAGACCAAGAACGGCTGTACCATTAGAAATTACAGCCACCAGATTACCTTTATCGGTATATTTATATGCATTCTGCGGGTCATTCTGAATCTCAAGACAAGGTTCGGCTACTCCGGGAGAGTATGCCAACGAGAGGTCAGTCTGTGTAAAGTAAGGCTTTGTGGGAACGACCTCTATTTTTCCGGGACGCTTCCCTGCGTGATAATTCAACGCATCTTCTTTTGTTATTTTTGCCATTATAATCAGTTTTTATCGTATCGTGTTAATTTATATTCTTAAAGTCTCTATGAAACCATCGCCGGCTTCACCTACTCCAAAAAGAGCAAAATCGTAGCGAACGGGGTCATCGGGCGAAAGTTCACGCAGCCTCGAGGTTAGTTCTTCAACAGCACGACGGTCATTTTGTTTACGTGTTACAAGACCAAGCAAACGAGCTGTACGCGCAACGTGAACATCAAGAGGTATCATCAGCTGCGACTGCGGCACAGCGTCCCATATTCCAAGGTCGACAATACCGTCCTTTCGGCAAAGCCAACGTAGCATCATATGCATACGCTTACAAGCCGAGGGCGCCTTTCCCTTTTTGCCAACAGGGTCGCTTATATGCCTTGTAGCGGCACCACCATTTGCAGCAGAAAATTCACCACGCAGACGCTCGATGCCGTCCCAAGGGGAACAACCGGTAAAAAGCGGTTCCATTGAACCGTATCGTTCGTAAACACTCTTAAGCCCACGGCAGATGTATTTAAAATCTGCAGCAAAGAATGTTCGATGAATATTCAATCTATCATCAAGCCCTTCCCATTCGCCGGCCATCACATATTCATAAGGCTTCGAATGCATTATATCCACAAACATCTTGTTGCCAGAGCGCAGAATCATTTTGCGATTGCCCCACGCAATAACCGATGCCAGCAAGGCGGATATTTCAATATCCTCCTTGCGTGTGAAAGAATGAGGAAAGCTTATAGGGTCGTCAGGAATAAAATCCGCACAATTGTACTGTGCAACCTTTTCGTCGAGCACAGCCTTCAGTTTCACCATCATTTTACTGCATTAACAGAGCTTGTCCGAGCTTGTCGTATGTATCCTTTGTTGCAGGAACCAAAGGCAAGCGGAGGTTATTCTCAAGCAATCCCATAATGTTCATAAGCGCCTTTATTCCGCTAGGGTTTCCATCGACAAAAATCAGTCTAAACAGTTCCGCAAGACGGCTATTGATGACACGAGCCTCTTCGGGGCGTCCTTCCTGCATAGCCTTAACAAGAGCACTCATCTCGCGCGGATAGGCATTACCGAATACCGATATAACACCCACGCCGCCAACATTCATAATATCGACGGTCAAGGCATCGTCACCCGAAAAAATTTCAAAGTCTGCCGGCATAATAGCTGCAAGTTCGCTTATCTGTCCGATATTGCCCGAAGCTGCTTTAAAGCCAACAATATTAGGACACTCGTTAACAATGCGGGCTACCGTTGATGGAAGTATATCGACACCCGTCCTGCCAGGAACGTTGTACATATAAATAGGGAGCTCTGTCGCTTGTGATATTGCTTTGTAGTGCTGATATATACCCTCCTGTGAAGGTTTGTTGTAATATGGTGCAACTGACAATATTGCATCTACACCTGTAAGGTCTTCGTTTTTAATTTCATCGACAAGCGCACGAGTGCAATTTCCGCCCATTCCAACCATTATAGGCATTCTGCCGTCGACCTGCTTTATGACGCGCTTTCGAATCTCACGTTTTTCTTCAGTTGTCAACGTGGGAGTTTCGGCTGTAGTGCCGAGCACGCATAGAAAAGAGGTTCCGCAGTCAATGTGCATTTGCACCAATCTTTCCAATGCGACATAATCAACCTCACCGGCATTTGTAAATGGCGTTACAAGAGCGACGCCCATACCTGTAAATCTTTTTCGCATCATAATTATCTATTTAAATTTCGGAGTGCAAAATTACATTTTTTTTACTATTTTAGCGTATATTTTATAATAAATATAACAATACAATGTTAAAAAAACAATAATCAACAATAGTCAGAAATCAATCTCGCCCTGCAAGCATAGACAAGAATTCATCTTCGGACACAAGTCTTACCCCCAATTTATTTGCCTTTTCCAATTTGCTCGGTCCCATATTTTCTCCGGCAAGAATAAAAGATGTAGACTTGCTGACGCTACCGACATTTTTTCCGCCATTAGCCTCAATCATTTCCTTATACTCGTCACGAGAGTGATGCGTAAACACACCGCTAATGACAATGCTCAGTCCTTTGAGAATATCGGTGCGTGCACGCAGTGTATCCTCCCCTAATTCAAAGTTCAGTCCTGCCTCACCAAGCCTGCGTACAAGTTCGCGATTTTCTTCTTTAGCAAAGTATGCTGTAACGCTTGCAGCTATACGTTCACCAATCTCATCAACCTCGACAAGAGCAGCAACAGTAGCGTTCATAAGCGCCTCCATACAGCCAAAGGCACGAGCAAGACGCTTGGCAACCGTTGCCCCCACGAAGCGTATTCCCAACGCAAAGACAACCCTCTCAAAAGGCACTGCAAGTGATTCTTTTATAGCTGCAACAACATTTTCGGCCGATTTTGCACCCATACGCGGCAGGAACATAAGATCCTCGGGTTGCAGAGAGTATATATCGGCAACATTCTTAATCAGTCCATAATTAAACAGCAGCTCTATTGTCTCGGGACCTATAGAATCAATATTCATAGCCTCGCGCGAAACAAAATGCTCAATCTTACCCTTTATCTGAGGCGGACAAGCAAGGTCATTAGGACAATAATGAGCAGCTTCTCCGTCGACCCTCACAAGAGGTGTACCGCACTCGGGGCAACGCTCTATAAACATAACCTTAGGGCCAAGCATAAAACGTGCCTCAACATCGACTCCTGTTATTTTGGGAATAATTTCACCGCCTTTTTCTATGTACACCATATCTCCCAAGTGCAGGTCAAATTTCTCAATTATGTCGGAATTATGCAACGATGCACGTTTAACTACCGTACCCGACAATTGTACCGGTTCGAGATTGGCGACCGGGGTTACCACGCCGGTACGCCCCACCTGATAAGTTACCTCGTTAAGTCTCGTAAGAGCACGCTCGGCCTGAAACTTATATGCTATTGCCCAACGTGGCGATTTTGCCGTATATCCAAGATTTTTCTGTTGTCGCAACGAATTCACCTTTAGCACAATACCGTCTGTCGCAAAAGGCAAGCTCTTACGTTCCGTATCCATACGTTCTATAAAATCGAATATCTCGTCAAGCGTTCTGCATTTTCGTGTATATTCCGAAACCTTAAACCCCCAGCGCGACGCCGCAAGCAGATTTTCATAATGCCCATCGGCAGGAAGTTCATCACCAAGCATAAAATAGAGATAGGCATCAAGATGACGCTTGGCTACGACCGTTGAATCCTGCAGTTTAAGCGTTCCCGAAGCGGCATTTCGCGGGTTGGCGAACAAAGGTTCACTGTTTCGTTCGCGTTCCTTGTTTAACTGCTCAAACACGCCCCAGGGCATAAGCACCTCGCCTCTAATTTCGAACTCGCGAGGCCACCCTTCGCCTGTCAGCACAAGCGGCACTGTGCGAATGGTCTTAACATTAACTGTAACATCATCTCCTTTTTCACCATCGCCGCGTGTTACCGCACGCAACAATTTGCCATCGACATATGTGAGCGAGATTGAAGTACCGTCAAACTTAAGTTCACAGCAAATTTCAAAATCCTCGTTAAGGCTCTTGCGCACACGCTCATAGAAATCGGCCACTTCGCCCTTGGAGTAAGTATTACCAAGCGACAACATTGGATACTTGTGCTGCACCTGTTTGAATTCTTTAGTAATATCGCTTCCCACACGCAATGTAGGCGATGTCGGGTCGTACATATCAGGATTTTCCGCTTCGAGCTGCTGAAGTTCCTTTAGCAACATATCAAATTCATAGTCACTGATTACAGGGGAGTTAAGAACATAATATCTGTGATTATGCCCGTGCAGTTCATTGCGGAGTTCAAGAATACGTTCCTGAGGTGTCATAGATTTATTTTTATAGTATGAAAATCACTTGCGAAGATAGCAAAATATACCGACAACCGAGTGAAGATTACTTAAAATCTTTACCCCGTTGACGGTATTTGCAAACTCCTATTGCTCAGCCGGCACTTCTTGTGATTGCTCGTGAGCCTGAGCTTCGGTTTCCGCAGCCGTATGTTCCGCCGACGTTTCATTACCCTTTGCCGATGATGCCGCAAGGCGTTCAAGCAGTTCGGGCGGAACCCCTTCCATAGGAGCACCCTGTGCAGCTTGTTGTTCATTGCGTTTAAGAGCTTCAAGAATCTTTGTTGCAAACGGATAGGAACTATTTTCAAGCATAGTCTTAACATCAATAGCATTGGCACGAAAAAGCTCCATAAGAAAGTCATTTGCAAGAAGCTGATAAGCCGGAGTGTTATACCCTTCGGTAATTGTAAGGTCAAACTCACTGTTGCGTACCTTTTCAGGGTTATACCACTTAGCCTCCTCGCTATACTGTTTGCCGGCAAGGTCAATATACTGCGCTTCGCTATAGAATTGTTGTATGGTTTTCAGAATCTTAATATCCCGACGACGACGGAAAGTTCTAAACCCATCGAAAAGTCCTTTCAGGTTCAACGATGAGTTCTGTGTTTGCTGAGCATAAAGCGATGCCGGAGTACCGGCTTTGGGTGCCTGGCCCTGCATTGCCGAATTAACACCGGATATTTCGTTTATAAGTTGCAACTGCAGGTTAAGCAGTTCAAAATCGCCCGCTACAGCAGCACCACTATTATACTGCCGCACCACCCCGTCTATGCTTTGTCCGGGTTTTAGTTTGACAAACAGCACGCCATTGTAACGCACATACTCATCTATAACCTCTTCACGCGACATACTCTCGAAAGCCTCATCATCGACCACAAGCACTCCTTTCGAAGAGGTACTGCGAATGAAGTCTATAAGTGTAGCCGTACGGTTTATAGCACGCTGTTGGTCAATAAACTGTTCGACGAAATTACCAAGCCTGCCTTGAACAAGAGGGTAAAGATGCAACACATAATTATGTTCTCCGTGCCAGTAAGGACTGCGTCCCTCTTGCAAGACATCGCCGTAAGGAGTCATATAGCGATAGTACCAATAGCGCTCCGTCGCAAAGGAATAATCGACAAGCAGCAACTCATCAGTTGACACTCCACGCGCCTTTCCCTCGCTGCGACGACGTTCATTCTCACCCTCGAGCAACAGCCTGCTATCTTCGTTGTAAGGCAGATAACCCCAAGTGCCTCGCTCATTATCATTCCACAGATAAGCGTCGCGTGACTCAAGTTTCCACCCTAATATCACGCGACAGAGATTACTGCGCGAAGGTGTATAGAAAGAGAGGTTGGCTGTTTCGTCACCCTGCATAGCACGACTGCCGCCATAAAGCGCCGACAATGCTGTGCCGTAAATTTCTTTTATACGCAATTTATCCTGTGGTGTACGTCCAAAAAGCGCAAGCACGTCGGGCAGAGGCAAGTCGAAAAGTTCGCCAATGCAAGATAAATCCCACATACGCACGTCCTCGAGATTAGTATTAAAGAACAAGCGCGACGGATTTACAGAATAAACCCAGACGTCACGCCGCTCTTTTGAGGGATTAACGCCATACTCCACCCTCTGCGCCGTCATTCCGCCATTGAGCAACATTCTCATCGAGTCGGAATCAAGTTCCTCGGTCTCGTTAATGTCGTGTACATACTCTATTGCAACGGACATCATCTCCCCCACAGTAGTTTCACTCTGGTCACGTGCCACACACACCGGACGCATATTATTTTGCCGCAGCTGACCATCTATATTACTCAATATAGGTGCAATCATATTGTTCTTAAGCGGCACTTTGCCATTCTTTTTTATGAGTTCGCCCTCGGTTATCTGCGCAAAAGTATCCGGGTCGGTAACATAGTCGCCCCACTGGTCGCCATAGCTGTACATAAGACTGCGGCGCAGTTTTTGTCTCGCCTCATCGAGAGCATTCCAGCAAGCTGCACATTCAGAAAGAAAGTCGTGGGCTGTGCCAAACCTCTCTTTATCACGAAGTTCTTTTTCCGAAGCTAAAGCTATAACTCTTTTATCTAAAAATTTATTCATCACTCTTTTTCTTTAAAAAACAGAAGCGCAAGCCCTTCCGACAGTCTTCAATGGAAACAACAGACGCCCCCAAAAAACTAAAGAGACTGCCCTGCAAAGAGTTCTTGCGCCCCCGATTATTCAATAAAGCTTTTAATAGGTATATTTTTTAATATCCTCTTCGGTAAAATTCAATCGCTCGCGTATAATCTTTTGCTGCTCGGGCGGCAGAAGCCTATAGTACAACAATCCTTTTGCGTTACGCAAGAAACGAGGAGCAGAGGGCAACAAAGTGCCGTTATCTATCATTTTCTGAACCCCTTCTATAAATTTAGACAAGTCATAATAACTCTCTTTGTTGTAATGAGCCGACTTAAAGTCGCCAAAGACCCGCCGCCTGTGCACGTGAGGTTTTGTTTTTTTCATCATATACTCACAATGCTTCTGCAACAGTTCCCTAAGTTCAGCCTCCCCCATACGACGGTTGTTGCCTGTATAGAGTTTAGTCCTTATGAGCAAATCCTTAATACAGTCTTTGATTCGAACAAGCAATGTACGCTCTTGCACCGTTGGATTAACATTCTCGGCAAGTTCGGCAAGGTATTCTTCAACCAACGAATAAGCATTGACAGGGTCATACTTTCCACTTTTCTTTTTTATTCCCTCATACACCTCGGGCATACCCCTGCGGTAAACCTCTTCGATAAAGTCATATATGTGATGACCGAATATCTTTAAAAGGCCTTGATGCCCTACAAGCTCGTGCAGAACGGTCTTTTCCACATTTTCGACTGACCTTGCATTAGGCAGTGCAACAGTGATTGTCTCTCCGTCTGTCCAACCTTCGGCCATCAGCTGTGTCTCGTAACGCATCACGTCCATTTCGTTGTTCACATCGGGGCGTTGCACCTGACGCATATCGGTAATAAGGTTCAGTTTCACTCCGAATTTCTCGCCCAATTCTTCGGCGCGCGCCTTGTAGGACTCAACCTGTTCTGCTGTATTTGAGGCCACCTTACTCCACACCTTACCATTGCGATTTTCCGATGGAATCTCCGTAACCCGGTTTCTCTTCATTGGTACAGGCTGACGATTTTGAAACACAGACATACGCTCCTCAATCATTTTGTTATAAACGTCCGTTTCGTTTGCCTTAACTTCTTCATTGGACATACCCCGATACTCACTGCCGAGTCCTTTGTTCATAATTTCAAGTGCACGTTCCTGAGAGGCGCCACTTTTAAGTTCTTCAATATCCTTTCTTAACGCTCTTTCATACTCGTCAAGCGCAATATCCTCCATTGGAGTAATGCGAAATACAGCCTCTTGAACCTTTGTCAGCAAACTACCTTTTTCAAGTCCATAGCGTTTCTCAATGCCACGGCGAATATCGTGCAATTCCTGCACCATTCCCGACTCGTTATATGACGACAGCTCAAGAAGGTCATTTATAATACTCTCCTCTGTTGTTGTCAACTGTTCGCCGCGCACCTTTTTATACATAGCACTCGAAACATCATCGACATTCACTCCGGTACGTTTGACATACTGCCCCGCCTGACGCAAGAAATTTGCCGTAAGGAACCCTTTTGTAAGTTCGGTTTCGAAAGCGAGTATTCTATTGCTTCTTATTTTTCCTTTGTGCAACAGAAGATGACTTTTCAGGTTGCTTGTATTTTTAAAGAGGTGCGTATCTATTTTACGTCCCCACTCGTCGTAGTTTGTTATGCGCCACATTCCCTTTTCGTTGCGGTCGACCGTATAGTCCAAAGGCAACATAGAATCCTTTGACGAGAGAAGTATATTTTCGACCAAAAAAGCCAGTTTCGACTTTGTTTCCAGCGACACATTTTTGTCTGCAATAATTTTCTTATACTCTTCAAGAACAGCGTTGTTACCTTTTCCGCCAAAAGAGGGCAAACGCAACTCCCGCTCCAGTGCCGACATAAACTCTTCGGGATTATAATTCAGTTCCTCGAGTTCCATTTTCTCGGGCTCGGCAAGCTTGAGTTCCTTTTTTATTTCTCCATTCTTGTCGAGTTTTATGTTCGCTCCACGCGGTCTCCAGTGGGCCAATCTCATAGCAACCAACGTAGCTGCACTCTCGCCAAAATCCTGAAAGAAGTCTACCGGGGTCACCTCGACACCGCTCATAATCTTTTCAGTTTCGGAGACACCGGCAAACACGGCCGATTCAGCACACAGAACTTTTGAAGAGGCATAGGCTCTTTTCAGCCCGGACGTCTGCCTTGCAATTTCCCGCAACGGAGTTCCAACGACAGAAAGTGCTGTTCCCGTTAATGCACCTCTTGCCAACGACTTTAGAGCCTTTCCGGAATTTACACTGCTTGTATAAAGGAGGTCCTCAACAACACTGTTGGCAACATCATAAGTTCCTAATGTAAAACCCTGAACAGCAGCACCCTGAGCAATTTTCGAGCTCAAGCGTTGCGTTACAATGCGCTTAGCCGCATCGCCTGCCACTTTCTTTGTAACACCCTCGCCTGCACGTGCAAGATATATGCTTTGCGTAAGTTTGTCGGTGTAAAGAGAAGCTGCCCTCCCGACAACAGAACTTGCCATTGAGCCAAGAGCCGAAAATACAGGACTGTCAATAAGCAGAGAACCGACATTTGCTGCAAACTGCTCCATTCTACCCGGATTATACCTATTGAGCGCCTCGCTCTGAAGAGAAGCAAAGTCGTTGTCACCGGTCTTTGCTGCAAGACCGGTCTTTGAGACTTTTCCAATCAATGAATTATCCATCGCCGAGCGTAGTATATACTCACTGCTGCTATTTGGAATATCTTCATTGATAGCCTCATCAAGCATACGGCTATAAAGTCCCGGCACAACCTTTTCATTAAGATATTTACCAACGTCTCCATCTCCGACAAAAGGCGCCACAGCTGCGGCAAGTTCTTCCACATCTATTTGGTCAAAAGTTCTCTTAATATCGTTCATAGGGTTATCGACACGCATCATTTCGCGTTGCGCAATATCAGGGTCGGCTCCGGGTACCGAAATATACTGTCTGTAAATATCGCGCCCCTTGTTCTTGGATTCATTACGATTTTTATTATATATGCCTTTGATGGTATTGTTGTAATAACTCGTAATTACATTATCAAGCCCCTGCTCCGAAGTTGGATAGAGTTTGGGACGAGAATTTGTCTTGTCATTATAAAGATTATTGACGCCGGCTATTGGTTGAGCCACAGAAGTTCCACCCGCCGTACCGTTTTTAATTACATTATCTGTATCGTTGTTAACGCCATAGAGAGACACATTCTGTTGTCCATCACTATGAATACTAAGCGGCAGAGTATCTTCCGGAATATAAGAAGATTCACTACTTCTGTTGCGCAAAAGATTATCGTCCTTTTTCTTTTCACCGGTAAAAAGTGGGTAAAAAGCATTTCCGTTATTATAGGTATTTGAATACATTGTCTTTAATTTACTGTTTGCTAAAATTCTTAATTACTTTCTCGAGAGTGCCGTTTGCAAGCCTTTTGACGGGTTTAAGACGCGATTGTGTAATAAAGCCGACCGTTTTCAATGGAGAAAGAGCAGTATCGGCTTGCCCCATCTTCTGCTTCAGGTTTATCTCGGCAATTTTCGCTTTATAGTCACGCATTGCATTGCTGTAGCGTTGCTGCGCCTGTTCGTAGGTGTTCCGATATTTATCCTGCGCATTTGTCGAGTGCGTATAACGTGCCCCTTTTTCGTGCCCGATGATATTGAGCAGCGCCGATGCAAAATCGACCATTGCTGCAGCATTACGTTTGCGTCGCGCCTCGGCCAAACGTCCTTTTTCATACTTGATAGAATCCTCGAGACTCTTCTTGCGGAATTCAAGTTCTTCGTTACTGTACATAGAGAGAGTTATTTATGTTTCTCTTTGCCCCACTCGACTCCAAGAAGAGCATTATGCAACAAATTGAGCCCACCGCCGGCAAGTGCAGCAGAATTCTTTTCGTCACGCGCAAGCATATTATATTCATCTTGCAATAATGCACGTTTGTTCTGCCGGTGCATTGCATCGACACGCATCTTGCGTTCGTCCTCCTTTTCGGCAAGCCCCGTCACAAGATTTTCCATTGTCCGAAGCCCCTGTTCGTTACGCGCAAGGGTGAATTCGGGCGTAGCACCATTTATTGCACTATAGGCACGGTTCTGTTCATTTGTACGGCGTAAAGTATCCTCAACCCTTTTCATCGCAGCACGCGATGCGGTATTATCCAGAAAATCGCCATAATAGTTTCTCCTGAACCACCCCTCCTCTTCGGCCTGTGCCCGTTTGTGTAATTTCTTCTGTTTTTCAGCCGCATCGGCAGCGTCGAACACACCTTTCATACTTGAATAAAGACCTAATGCTCCATTAAGTCCCGACATAATAATTGGTAAACTCATAACTTTTTTGCTGCAAAAGAAATACAGCCGACAAAGAAGAAAGTTGCTAAAATGACAGTAAGAAACACTTTGCTTCATAATGTCATTACAGCAACCTGACAAAAAGAGTCCGCACCTATTTTTGCGGATAAACATTATTATATGATTAAAAGAAAGAATGCAAACGTAACCATCAACGATGTCCACAGCGAGACCCTTGCGCTGTTTCACCGGCTTATACAGCGACTTGAAAAATTGACCGTGAACTGCGAAGACCCGGGAACAATAAACCAAGCACTAAAGACCACAGCCGATTTTCTTGTAAAATTAAATAAGGAGCGCGAACAAGACTGTGACGACGAGATTGGCGCACTCTTACGCCAAACGCTGCAAGGCATTGATGGTGCGTGATTTTTTCAGAGCCAATCCCGGGGATTGGCTCTGTTTGCAGTATCAGAGTTGTGAACACCCACCCGACACTATATCAAGAATTTCATTGGTTATTGCTTGCTGACGACCTTTGTTATACTGTAAAGTAAGTTCAAGTATAAGTTTGTCGGCATTATCCGTTGCAATCTGCATTGCCATCATTCGGGCCGCGTGCTCGGCTGCATTAGAATCAAGAATAGCCGTAAAGAGTCTTAGCACAACAGCCTTGGGCAATAGTTCGGACACGACAGTGTCTATACCGGGTTCAACAATACAATCCACCGGCAACGAATCGTTACAAACATCTTTCACGGGGTCCTTTACCGGAAGAAAAGTTTCTCTTATCGGTTTAAAGTTCACAGGCGAAACAAGATGAGTATACACGAGTTCCACTTTGTCGACAGAACCCCGCGCAAAACATTCCATAAGCGAATGAGCGACCTCGTCTACACCTTTATAAACAGGCTTTTCGGAGTACTTCATAAGTGCATCATCTGACTCAACGCCCATTTTCCTTACGGCGTCCGACATTTTACGTCCGACTGGATAGACTTTAACATTAGCACCAGTTGTTCTGTACTCGGCAACAGCACTCTCCATTAAACGCGCCACATTTGCATTAAAAGAACCGCAAAGAGTGGCGTCCGAGGCTACAGCTATTATCACTACGTTCTGCAAGGGACGTTGCACAGCATACTCGTTGGCCGCAACAGTTCTACCATCAATCAACACACGCATAATCTCATCAAGTTTTTTCTGATAAGGCCGCATAGCATCTATAGCGGCTTGTGCACGACGCAGCTTGGCCGATGAGACAAGTTTCATTGCCGAAGTTATCTTCTGCGTATTCTTGACCGAAAGTATTCTGTGCTTAATCTCCTTCAAATTCATCACTCGTCTTTTAACGTAGCACAAATATCATTAGCAACCCTCTCTATTATTGATGTAAGCTCATCATTTAGCTCTCCGGCGGCAAGAGTGTCGAGCACATCTTTCTTGTAGCGCGTACGCATAATATCAAGGAACATTGTTTCAAATTCAGCAACTTTTTCTACCGGAATAGCCGCCAAAAGGTTATGCGTTCCACAATAAAGTACCGCTACCTGCTCCCCTACTGACATAGGAGCATACTGCGACTGAACCAATAGAGCATTGTTACGGCGCCCGCACTCAATAACCCTCATCGTTACCGGGTCCATTTCGCTGCCGAACTTTGTAAAAGCCTCAAGTTCGCGATACTGCGCCTGGTCAATCTTCAACGTTCCGGCAACCCGTTTCATTGATTTTATCTGAGCCTTTCCTCCCACACGTGACACTGAAATACCCACGTTCACTGCAGGACGGAATCCACGATTAAAAAGGTCACTCTCAAGATAAATCTGACCATCGGTTATAGAAATTACATTTGTAGGTATATAGGCCGACACATCGCCCGCCTGCGTCTCAATAATAGGCAAAGCTGTAAGCGAGCCGCCACCTTTTACGTGCCCTGCAAGGCTTGGAGGAAGGTCATTCATTTTCTCGGCGACCTCCTGCTGATTTATTATCCTTGCCGCACGTTCAAGCAAACGCGAATGCAGATAGAACACATCGCCGGGGTAAGCCTCACGTCCCGACGGACGGCGCAGTATCAGTGACACCTCGCGGTAGGCCACCGCCTGTTTCGAAAGGTCGTCATACACCACAAGCGCGTGACGTCCCGTATCACGGAAATACTCTCCAATAGCAGCACCCGCCATAGGAGCATAATATTGCAGAGCAGCTGTGTCTGCGGCAGTCGCAACAACCACCGTTGTATAGTCCATTGCGCCATACTTACGCAAAGTATTCACCAACGATGCAACCGTTGACCCCTTCTGCCCCACAGCCACATATATACAATAGACCGGATTGCCGGCTTCATAGGCCGAACGTTGGTTTATTATTGTATCGAGCGCAATTGCAGTCTTTCCCGTCTGTCTGTCACCAACAATAAGTTCACGTTGCCCACGTCCTATGGGAATCATTGAGTCTATGGACTTCAACCCTGTCTGCAAAGGCTCGGTAACAGGCTGACGAAATATGACACCGGGCGCCTTGCGTTCGAGAGGCATCTCGAATTTATCGCCTTCAATATCCCCGGCACCGTCCAAAGGCTCACCTAAAGGAGTTATGACACGCCCCACCATTGCATCGCAAACATCAATAGAGGCTATACGTCCGGTACGTTTGACAGTCATACCCTCCTTTATCTTGTCGGTTGCCCCAAGCAGTATAGCACCGACATTATCCTCCTCGAGATTCATCACAATGGCTTTAACCCCATTGTCAAATTCCAGAAGTTCATCAGCCTCGGCGTTGTAAAGACCATAAATGCGTACAACCCCGTCACTAACCTGAAGCACAGTGCCAACCTCTTCATACTCGACACTGCTCTTTATGCCTTTCAATTGTTCAAGCAACACACTTGAAACTTCGCTCGGTTTAATATTCATCAGACAAGTTTTCTGTTAGGTTTTATCAATAACTTTTTTATCCTCTCCATCTGTCCTTTGACACTTGCATCGAGACGTTGCGAATCCGTTTCAAGGAGAAAGCCTCCTATAATAGCCTCATCGACAACATTCTCAATCTCAACAGCGTTACAAGGCTTGGCCTTAAGCAGTTTTTCCAGATTCTCCTTAAAGGCATCAGTAACAGGTACTGCAGTAACTAATTTAACGGCACAGACACCCTTTGCCTTGCGATAAAGAGTAATGTAAGCATTCGAAATAAAAAGAAGAAGCTCCTCGCGTTCTTCCCTCACTACAAGAGTCGCGAAACATCGAAAAACCTCGGAGGGCGCCACAGCCGAGCAAATAAGCTCGACACGTTCCCTGGAAGTAAGAAGCGGAGCACGCAAGAGTATAGAAAAATCACGCACTTCGCGCAATGTATGCAGAAGTTGTAAGACACAAGCATAAACCTCGTCCTCAGCTCCTTGCTCTACAGCATACTCGAGCAACGCTTTTGCATAACGCGATGAGATTACTCCGACATTCATTTCTTCTCCTCCTTCCCGTCAAGAACCTCATCGGCAAGCATCTTGATATACTCCTGTTGATGCTCGTCATTCGACAGCTCCTTACGCATAATCTTTTCTGCAACCGACAGCGACAGTTCGGCCATTTGAGAACGAATATCACGCATAACATTCTCTTTCTCGTGTTCTATCACACGACGAACCTCAAGCAACATCTTCTCACCTTCGTCACCGGCTCTTTTAATCGCCTCGTCAATAATATGCTCACGCGTACTTTCCGCCTCGCGCAGAATACGTATATTCTCGTCCCTTGCAGCCTTTATTATTGCCTCACCCTCTTCCTCTATTCGTGCAAGTCTTTCATTGATTACATTTGCATTACGCAAAGACTCCTCGATAACCCTCTTGCGCTCATCAAGCATTGAGGTTATAACAGGGAAGCCATACTTATACAGCACAAAGAATACTATTCCAAACGCAATAAGCGTCCAGAACAGCAATCCGGCATCAGGCAACAACAGAGACATTTTTCAGCAGTTTTTTTTACACAAACAACACAAGGAAGCACACTACAACAGCAAACATCGCAACACCCTCAATGAGCGCTCCTGCAAGAATCATACTCGAGCGTATATCCCCGGCAGCCTCGGGCTGACGTGCAATAGCTTCAACCGATGAACAAGCTATACGGCTAATACCAAACGATGCACCAATAACCGCCACACTGGCTGCAAACGCAGCACCCACATTTGCGAGGCCAGCCCCCGCCATTGCTTGTAAGAAAATTGTCAAAAACATAATTCAAATATTTAATTAAAAGTTACACACATAATAATTCATTATCATTTGTGATGTTCGGGTTGCGACAGACCTATAAACACCGACGACAGCATTGTAAACACAAAAGCCTGTATAAACGCGACAAGCAGTTCCAAACAGGTCATAAAAACCGTAAAAAACACCGACACGACAGTCATTCCGCTACCAATATATCTATTTACAGACATTGTTATGAATATAATGCAGACAAACGCCAACAAAGCCGTATGCCCTGCAAAAATATTCGCGAACAGACGTATGGTCAAAGCAAAAGGTTTCACCAATGCTCCAAAAATTTCAATTACAGGCATCAATGGAACCGGCAGCTTAAGCCACGTCGGTACATCGGGCCAGAAGAGTTCCTTATAGTACTCTTTATTTCCAAAAAAATTAACCACAACAAAAGTACAGATTGCAAGAGCAAGCGTAACCGCAATATTACCTGTAACATTTGCTCCACCCGGAAAAACCGGCAACAACCCCATCAAATTACTCAACAGAATAAAAAAGAACACCGTCAGCAAGAATGGAGTATATTTACGATAAGACTTTCCCACGTTCGGTCTTATTACATTATCGACAATCATCACTATAAGCATCTCCATACACCCCACAAACCCCTTTGGCACCTCATTGCGAGTATCGTGACATTTATACCAACGTGCTGTACAAAGCACTATGACCACCAGCAACAATGCATTCAAAAAAACCGCAAGAACATTCTTCGTTATTGAAATATCAAGCAAAGGACGCACCTCATTGCCCAGCTCATCAAATTCCACTATTTTACCCTCGTTGTTTCCCTCCGGCGCTATTCTGAAGCCATTATAACTCTCTTGCTCGTGAAAAACCGATGAGAAGAAAATATTCCAGCCTCTATGCTCGGAATATATTATCACCGGCAAGGATATAGCAATGTGCAAATCTCCGACAGTTGCCAAATGCCATTCGTAAGAGTCCTTTACGTGTCCGAATATCACCCCTTTTACATCAACGTCTTGTGGACGTTCATCAACAGCTGCCTCACACACGACAGAAGGTGCAAGCAGCATTGTCAGGAGTAAAAATAATCGGAACAGTCTCTTCATAACCCAATATCAACAGCGTTTTTTTATATAAATAGCAAAAGCGCTTTCAGCAAGCAGCAAAATCATATAATAAATAAAGAAATTTATAACCAGCCCCACTGCATATTTCCTCACTATAAAAGCAAGCAAGAATATGAACATAAGCGAAAGCAACAATTTCACACTTTTAAAAAACATAAAATATTTTGTAAAAGAGGCATTGTTTGCAGAAGGTTTTACCAGCAGCAACAGCGAGTAAAGTACCCAAAAATAAAGAGGGATTGCAAATCGTGCCATAGTACAGAACTCCGGAAAATGCGCACGTGTCAGCAATTCCAAAGCAAAAGCTACAGCAAGCATTAGCAATGTAAAAAATGTATATATCTTTATTCTTCCCATAATTGTATTTTAAACTTCGACACACGCCGAAACCACATTATTACGCACCTCGACAAACCCACTTGAAATATCCACACCGGCTTCGCCATCGAATGTACACCATTTGATTCTACCTTTCTGTAAAGAACTAATCATTGTAGCGTGATTATGCAGCACGACAAAAGGCGCCTTACTGCCCGGTAAAGATACCGAAACGACCTCACCTTTAAAAATCAGTTTCTCGGGCGAGAGGATTTCAAGCATAATAACAGCATTATTCATAATCTCACTCAAGCATTTTTTTACCCTTCTCTATAGCCTCCTCTATAGTGCCCACATTCAAGAAAGCCTGTTCGGGCAGATAATCAACCTCACCGTCAAGAATCATATTAAACCCTTTTATAGTATCGACAATGGAAACCATTACGCCTTTTATACCCGTAAACTGTTCGGCAACCGAAAAAGGCTGCGAAAGAAAACGTTGCACCTTGCGTGCTCTGTTTACGGTGGTACGGTCCTCGTCCGAGAGTTCCTCCATTCCCAGTATCGAAATTATATCCTGCAATTCCTTGTTACGCTGTAGAATCTGCTTAACGCGTTGCGCTGTCCGATAATGCTCAACCCCCACTATATTAACATCAAGAATGCGAGAGGTCGATTCCAGCGGGTCCACAGCCGGATAAATACCTTGTTCCGCTATTTTACGGCTCAGAACAGTTGTAGCATCAAGATGAGTAAAAGTTGTAGCAGGAGCAGGGTCCGTCAAGTCATCGGCAGGCACATATACCGCTTGAACCGACGTTATGGAGCCGTGAATTGTCGAAGCAATGCGTTCCTGCAACATACCCATCTCGCTGGCAAGCGTCGGTTGGTACCCCACCGACCCCGGCATACGTCCCAAAAGCGCAGAGACCTCGGAACCGGCCTGTGTATAACGGAAAATATTATCAATAAAGAACAGAATATCGTTTCTCTTGCCCTCCTTTGCTCCGGCATCACGGAACGACTCGGCAATAGTAAGTCCCGAAAGAGCCACCGATGCACGTGCACCGGGCGGTTCGTTCATCTGTCCGTACACCAATGTTGCCTGCGAAGTTGCAACCTCATCGTAATTGACTTTGGAAAGGTCCCATTCGCCACGTTCAAGCCCTTTGTTGAATTCTTCTCCGTAACGTATCACGTTCGATTCAATCATTTCGCGCAACAAGTCGTTACCCTCTCGTGTACGCTCCCCCACACCTGCAAAAACCGAAAAGCCATCGTGTCCTTTAGCAATATTATTTATAAGTTCCATTATCAGAACCGTTTTGCCAACCCCGGCACCACCAAAAAGGCCTATTTTTCCACCCTTGCAATAAGGTTCAAGAAGATCAATCACCTTAATACCGGTATAAAAAACCTCTTCTGTTGTTGAAAGTTCCTCGAACTTTGGAGCCTCACGGTGTATGGGGTACGCGCCTTCATTGTCCAGTTCTTCCAGACCATCAATAGCAGCACCCACAACATTCATCATTCGTCCTTTTATCTGCTCCCCGACAGGCATCGTTATCGGGTGTCCGGTAGCCACGACCGGCATTCCGCGCGAAAGTCCGGCCGTACGGTCCATTGCCACCGTACGCACGGTGTTATCGCCAATATGTTGCTGAACCTCAAGTACCAGCACGCCACCATCTCTTAACGAGACCGTCAGTGCCTCGTGTATTGCAGGCAGAGAAAGATTTTCACTGCTATCAGCATTATCGAAACAGACATCGACAACCGCACCGATAACTTGTGATATGCGTCCAATATTTTGTGACATATACTAACTTTTTTAGTGTAACAGACATCATTGCCGAAACACCGTTCCAACACCGATGTAAAAGTTTCACGCAGAAAGTGCAAAAAACAAGCAAAAGCATTCAACGCCAATTTACCTTAAAGCACATTACTGCACTAAAGCAAAAAGTTCTGCACAATCATTACAAATAACATTTTGCAGATTGCAAAGATAACAAGTATCTCGAGAAATCCAAGAAAACGATAATTTATTGTATGTTAAAAGAGTTTATGATTATAAAATAAAGAATCATCACAAACAGAACACCTCATCTTCACCCGATAACATACAATAAAAATTACAGAGTACAAAAAAGCAAAAGGGCCGCAGAGCGGCCTTTAAACAAACACCATAAACCATTTACTCACGCATTGCAGCATAGAGTCAATGTTGTGATTGGCAATGGGCAAACCCCATTCAATAATCACATTGCAATATTAGTACAAAATACACAAAAGTTTATTTTCAATATCAGGACAGAGATTTACTTTTTCAAAGAAAAGTCAGACACCTTACAAAAATCACTTCTCACATTCAAGACAAAGTTCATCATCTCCCGCATAAAACCGGAGTAGCACTTTATACCCGTACCTACTTGCAAAATCGTACACAAACGGCATAGTGGCCGTATCACCCTCGAACAACGAATCACGAAGCGTGGAAATCATCTTGTCGGGATAAGTTTCATAAGCCCTTTTCATTCCTGCCAATTCCCGGGCAGGCACTTCTACCGACAGAGACAGCGAGTCGCCGTTAATAGCGAAGAGCCCTCCATTTCCCGAGACGCCATTAAGAAAATCGACATAAAGAGCCGGAGGAACACTAAACATTATCTCATTTGCAATTTCCTTCGAGAATTCATTTTTGTTAAGTTTTACAATTCCCACAAAAGCCTTTGCCGGAAGCGTAAGAAAATGAAAATTTCCACTTCTCTTATCCTCCGAAGCAACAATAAAGGTCATACCCTCATCATCTATAAGCCGGCATAATTGTAAATCTTCGGCCGAATATTCAGCTTCAGCTTTTTCAAAACATTCACTTAAAGCTTTCAAATAGTTGTAAAGTGTTTCAGTCTTAAGTTCCCCAATAGGAGATACAGAAACATAGATTTTATCATCTTCGGCAAAAAGCATATTTGCCTTCATAAAACCATCGCCCACAAAGGACCACTCAACCTGGTTGAAGAAGTTTAATATATGCTGCTTGTTATTCTGTGCCGATGAGCGAGAAGCCCAAAAAGGCGCAGCGAACAAGCATACAAGTATAAATAACCTTGAAACAAAAGAAAGTTTCATCGCCTGGTATTTATAAAGTTTCAATTCGGTTCACCACACGATAAAGCGCACAAACATCGTGCTTGTTTATTGGAAACGACGGATAATTAGGCGACACACACCAAATGAGATTAGGGTCATTATTATCGTGATAACAGCGTTTAATCATTCTATTTTCATTTGTGACAACCATATAAACAGCACCGTGAATAATACCCTCGGAGCGTTCAACTCTTTTGACACCCACAATATCCCCATCGTTAATTTCCGGTTCCATAGAATTACCCGATACAGGAAAATAGAAATCCGCACCACTTACAGGAAGCGATATATACGACGATGGTCGTTCACGCGCCGGGTCAAAAGCATCACGCAAACCCGCGCTCACAGGAAGGTCTTTATAGAAAGGAACTCCACAAGTCACATTCTCCGAATCGTTCAACAACATTTGACCTTCGCCAGCGATAAGCCACGCCGGAGAAATCTCGGGAATCTTATTCAATATTGCATACACAAGGTCCATACTTATATTTCCCTCCTCGTTAACCTGACGATTCAACGTACGTTGCGGAATACCCAAGAAGCGGCTCGCTCTATTAACGTTAAGACCAATATACTTCAACACTTCGATAACTCTTTTCTTTATACCATTCTCCATAGTAAAAATTTTTACATTAATAAATAAAAATGAGATGTAAACTATTTTAGAATCAGAACAAAATAGACATTTTTGTCTATTCCAACAACTCGATTTACATTTTTAGCACTATATTTGCAGCCAACATTGGCTATAAACACAATTTATTCACAATAAAGCTCACAATTCCCACAACGGAACAAACATAGCAAAATTCGGCAATATGAGCAAGAATATTGCAAGTAATTATACTTAAAATATTGTTATTTACAACAAATAAGGAAAAATATGAAAAACAATAAAAGCAGAAAACACTATGAAAAACAGAAGAAACAATCTATTAAAACAGTTTGGAGCGTGTGTTTGGGAGAATTTACTTGAATGGAAAGAGTTTATTCGTAACACATTTTTCAGAAGAAAAAATGGAGAAAGCAATCTTGTTGAAGTTTATTCAATTAAAGCAGAAATCATCAACGAGGAGTACATTAAGGATTTTATTAAAGAAAGGGAGAAACAGGCAAACATAAATAAATATAAAATAAAAACGGACTGCACATTTGCATCGGCCAACAGTAATGAAATAGGTAAAGTTACACTCTACTGCAGAGAGCGTTATATTGACCACGCAATACTGACAAAAGGCCCTTTAACCGGTGATAAAAGCAGAATAATATATTGGAATTTTGAAAATAAAGAAAAAGTATGAGAGCCGAGCTATTACTATCGATACAGTTTGCTTGTATTATCATAATTATGAGCACAGCCTCAATGATATTTGCAAACATACTCGCTACAACTCTTTTTACAGCAGCATTTGCAATGTTCATCAGTTGTAGCATATATATTGAAAAGAACAGAAGCAGACTTATGAAAGAATGTCAGAAGAAAAAATAAGACAAAAAACGAGCTATAACATACCCCCAAAAGTTTTCCAAGCTTTTGGGGGTATGTTATTTTATTATTTAACGTGAGTTCGATATAAGAATTTTAATTTTATTAAAATTAACTCGTTGAAAAATTAGGAGAATAGCGATAAATGTTGTAACTTCAGGTATCCAATCAAAAGATTTACAATCACTTACCGCTATGTTCTCCGAGGATAAAGTTACTGAAATTTTCTGTTTGGCTGATGAATTCTGCAAGTTTTTTGATGCGCAGCAAGAAAAAACAATGCTAGAAGCTCCAGTTGATGGCAAGCGCCACCGCCGCAAGCCCAATCGTATAAGCGATGCAGAGATTATTGTCATACTCATACATTTCCACTCGGGAGGGTGCCGCTGTTTCAAGCATTACTATCTGCACTACATCTGCAAACTTGGATTTAAACTGCACTTGATAATCAACGACAAAGGGGAAATCCTGAATTTTGTCTTTACGACAGGCGGTGTAGATGACAGAGAACCATTGAAAGAGGGAGTTCTCTTGAAAAACATAAAAGGAAAGCTTTTCGGAGATAAGGGGTATATTGGAAAACTCTTTTTGAAAGCCTTTTTGTTGATGGTATCCAGTTGTTTACAAAGGTCAAGAATAATATAAAAAACTCGCTTATGATCATTGCCGACAAGATTTGCCTGAGGAAACGCGCAATTATAGAAACTGTTAATGATGAGCTTAAGAATATCGCACAGATTGAGCATTCACGTCATCGTTCGTTCAACAACTTTATCGCAAATGCGTTGAGTGCCATTGCGGCATATTGTTTCTTTGAAAAGAAACCCGCCATTGATGTGGAATTTATCAATGACGGGCAACTTTCTTTATTCTAAAATTATATCGAACTCACGTTAATTTATTTATCTTTTTTACTACTAAGGTATTTTGAATTACACAATACCCCAGTGAGTGTTGTTTTTCCAAAAAAAACTTTCTACTTTTGTGGTGTCAACCGTTAATTCGGTTTGGCATAACATTTTGTGAAAGTGTTTTTCGCAAGTCCTTAAATGAAAATGTGGAAGTTTTCTTGTAGAAAGGATGACACGGAACAACACTCACTTTCGTGTAGATACCTGTGGAAGGGCGCATTCTGCGTGCCCCTGTACCCCATATCTATCCGAGTGTGGGGTATTGTGTCGTTTATTTTCTACAGGGTCTTTCCACAACCTTCATTTAGATAAGCGAAAGTCAGCTCCACACTTTCCTTGTATATATACCAATCGTCTTTTGGAGCCGGGGACCTATTATGTAAATTTATGAATCTTTCAGAAATTCTCATTTGCATATCTTGCGCTGTTGAGAGAATGAGCGTTCCTGTTGGTGTCAAGACAACAACCGAACAGAAAACGGAACTTCAAAAATTATTAGCAGAAGAGTTTGAACTGAAGCTCAATTTATGCAAAGCAGAGATTGAGCACCCCATTGGTTCAGGGATTAGCGGCAACCGTGACAGGTGCGATGTCTATGCCAAGACATCCGAGTTCCAAATAATACTTGAGATAGATGCGACACGTGCCGACCAAGTTGCCAAGAAAATGCTGTCGCGCTATTTCTATGCAAACAAAATGGCAGAAAACAAGCCAACAATATACATTTGCCTATTATATCCCGGAACAGACTCGATGAACCCCAACGAGTGCATTAAATATATGAATATGGGGCAAGAACTTCTATTGGCAATGAATCCCGCAAACCGTTTTATAGGCGGTTTCTTAAAAGAAAAAAGTGTTGAGTGGAAAAACATAGGATAAATAAAACAAATACAATAGCCCTATTTAATTAATAAACTATGAAACATTTAAAACATCTATTCACTGCATTGCTGTTGCTGTGCACAACAATGGCAACTGCCCACGACTTTGAGGTGGGTGATATTTATTACAACATTCTGTCGGAAACTGACAAGACTGTTGAGGTTACTTATAGAGGAAATAATTATAACGATAATGCAAGTGATTACAGCGGCAGTGTGGTAATCCCTAAAAGTGTTACTTACAATGGTACAACATACGGCGTAACAAGCATTAGCAACTATGCGTTCTATAGTTGCTTCCTTAAAAGCATTACAATACCTAACAGCGTTACAAGCATTGGAGATGATGCGTTCTACTGGTGCGACGGCCTTACAAGCGTTGAAATCGGTGACGGCGTTACAAGCATTGGAAAGCGTGCGTTCTACTGGTGCACAGGCCTTACAAGCATTACAATTCCTAACAGCGTTACAAGCATTGGAAGTGAGGCGTTCTATGGTTGCAGTGCCCTTACCAGCGTTGTAATTGGCAACGGCGTTACAAGCATTGGCATTTATGCGTTCTATGGTTGCAGTGCCCTTACCAACATTGAAATTCCAAACAGCGTTACAAGCATTGGCGGTTATGCGTTCGATGGTACTGCTTGGTATAATAATCAGCCCAATGGTGTTGTGTATGCCGGTAAAGTGCTTTATAAATACAAAGGTACAATGCCTTCAAATACATCAATTACTATAACGGATGGAACTTTGAGTATTACGAGTTCTGCGTTCTATGATTGCACCGAGCTTACAAGCGTTACAATCCCTAACAGCGTTACAAGCATTGGTGGTGGGGCGTTCAATGGTTGCACCGGGCTTACAAGCGTTACAATCCCTAACAGCGTTACAAGCATTGGTGGTGGGGCGTTCAATGGTTGCACCGGGCTTACAAGCGTTACAATCCCCAACAGCGTAACAAGCATTGGAGATGCGGCGTTCCGTGGTTGCAAAAGCCTTAAAAGTGTTGTAATAGGCCACAGCGTGACATTTATTGGAGAGAATGCGTTCCGTGATTGTACCTGGCTTACAAGTGTTGTAATCGGTAACAGTATTACAAGCATTGGATATAAAGCGTTCTGTGATTGTACCGGGCTTAAGACTGTTTATAACTTCTCTAATTTCACATTCAGTAAAGGTTCAAGCAACGATGGTTATGTTGCATATTATGCCGATAAGGTTTACAATCTGCCCAATGGCTCAAAGGAGGGAGACTTTATATTTGGTAAACCATATGATGTGAATACATTACTTTACTATTTGGGCAATGATGCAGAACTAACTTTGCCAGCCGATTGTAAAGGTGAGAATTATGTAATTGGTACAGATGTATTCAAAGATAACACAACAATTACAAGTGTTGAAATTCCAAGCAGTGTTACAAGCATTGGACATAATGCGTTCAGTGGTTGCACCGAGCTAAAAACTGTTTATAATTTCTCAAATCTCACATTCAGCAAAGGTTCAAGCAACAATGGTTATGTTGCATATTATGCCGGTAAGGTTTACAACGCACCCAATGGCTTTATTGACGGAGATTTTATTTGGTATGAGAATGAATATGGGATGACTTTGGCCGGTTATTTGGGTAATGCAACAGAATTAGCCATGCCAACTGACTATAATGGCAAGAGTGTTACAAGCATTGGAGATGATGCGTTCGAGCATTGCACCGGCCTTACAAGCATAACAATCCCTAACAGCGTTACATACATTGGGAATCAGGCATTTTATAATTGCTCGGAGCTTAACGAGGTTCACATAAGCGACCTCACAGCTTGGTGTAACATTAGTTTTGGTAGTTCAAATGCTAATCCATTGTATTATGCCAAAAATTTGTATTTGAATGACGAGTTGATTACTGAACTTACTATCCCTAACAGTGTTAGAAACATCAGAAATTATGCATTCTATAATTGTAGCGGGCTTACAAGCATTGAAATCCCTAACAGCGTAACAAGCATTGGAGATGGGGCGTTCGAAAATTGTACCGAGCTTAAAACTGTTTATAATTTCTCTAATCTCACATTCAGTGAAGGTTCAAGCAGCAATGGTTATGTTGCGTATTATGCAACTAAGGTCATCAATGCACCAAATGCTGTAATTGATGGTGATTATATTTGGTGTAATTTAAATGGGGTAAACACCTTAGCTTATTATCTTGGTGAAGATGAAGAATTAGTACTGCCAGTTGATTATAATGGTGAAATTTATGTGATTGGGGATGATGCTTTCAATGGTTGTACCAGGCTTAAAAGCATTGAAATCCCTAATAGCGTTACAAGCATTGGAGATGAAGCGTTCAGTGGTTGCACCGGGCTTGAAAAGGTTTGCATCAACGACCTTGCAGCATGGTATGGTATTGATTTTGGCAGTGCCGATGCCAATCCTTTGTACTATGCAAAGAACTTGTATTTAAATGATGAGTTGTTGACCGAACTGTCTATCCCTGCCGAGATAGCGGAGGTAAAAGACTATGCGTTCTACAATTGTAATAGTGTTACAAACATTGATATTGTTGATGGAGTAAAAAGTATTGGGAACAGTGCTTTCTATGGTTGCTGTGATTTGGAGACACTTTACATAAGCAATACTATTGAAAGCATTGGCGACTATGCTTTTGCCGAGTGTAACAATATCCTTGACATAAAGATTGGTTCAAAGAAGGTGATTACCGCAAGTGAAAATATATTCAGTAGCGATGCCTACAACAATGTTTGTCTGTATGTTCCAAAAGGTAGAAAATTCGCATACGAGAGAACAACTCCATGGAAGAATTTCTATATTGTAGAAAAGGACTTCACAGGCAACAACAAGATGAACGGTAAAAAATAAAAGGTGCTAAATTACAAGGCAGACACACCGGTCTGCCCCTACAAAAACGAATTGTTCCCTGCGCGTTTGCGTGGGGAACAATTCTTGTATGCAATAACTGCTTAATTCGCGTACAATGGTAATATCAAAGCAATACCGGCACCGTTAAAGGAAACAAGTTGATACCCCCTCCGGCATTTTATGCCTCGTCCCCCTAAAGAGGGACATTTTCTCGCAACACTATTAACTAATAAATCCACGCTCTTTTTGAAGCGTGGATTTATTAGTTAATGCAATTTTCCAATATAACCTTATTCGTACAGGAAGAACTGCGGACGGCCGTAGAGGCGGAACTCCTTGATGCAGCCGGGGAGGTTGACATCGCGGGTGAGGATGCGGAAGCCTTTCACAGTACGTATATTGCCAAGGTCGATGATTACCTGGTGTGGCAATGTCTTCACATCCTTGCGCCAAGCAGAGTGCCAATAGGTCTTTTCGTCGCCGTCAATCATATCGTCGGCCACGCCCTCGCCGAGTGCCTCGGTGTTGGTGAACACTACGTTCCACTTGTCCTTGTTGATGATGTTGCCGCTCTCGTCAATGAGTTCAATCTCGCAGATGCATGAGTGCTTGTCGTCGTATGTGCTCTGAACATCAATACACAAGTGGCGCAATGTCTTCATACCGTCAAAAGTAAACTCCTGCCAGCCGGTCTTGTGCTCTACTGTGCCGGCAAAGATGCCGTCATACTCATCGAGGATGGGCACACGGTTATAGTCGCGAGAGGTCTTGAAGGCGTTCTTGTCGGGACCAAGCACGTTGAGTATTGGTTTGTCAACGCCACAGAGTGTGCGCTTGCCGGTATATTCCATCTCAAAGACTACAATCTCGTTCTCGCCCTCCTTGAGCCAAGGAGCGGGCAGGTACATTGTCTGCTGTGGTCCAATGCCCCAGAACTTGCCGAGCGACTTGCCGTTTACCCAAACGGCACCCTTGCCCCACCCTGTCATGTCAACGAATGTATCGCCGACCTTGTCAATGGTGAATGTGCCACGATAGAAGCCGGGGAGGTTACCCTCGTAACGCAGGCGTGGGAAGCGGAAGTCCTTTACATTGGCGCGGTGTAACGGCAGGCCGGTTGTTGTCCAGCCTGTGAGTTCCTCGCCATTGAAGAGCACGCGCTTGGTGATACCCTTGAGGTTGTTCACAAGGTCTTTGCCATAGTTCACGCGGCCGCCGTTCTCAACAAGGATTTCAAGAACTGAATTAGACTCGGTAACATTCAGTGCAATACTGTTCTGGTGGAAACGACGGTCGATGCTACCAACTACCTTGCCATTGAGGATTACAACGGCATAGTCGCGCAGTTCGTCGAGCACCAGTTTACCGCTGTCGGGGTTAGCAATAGTTGTCTGATAGTGCAAATAGCCATAGTCCTGCATCATCGCCTCAAAGGTGAGCGGTTGCTCGGCCTCTACCCTCTTGCCGTATGCCACAGACAACGGTGCCCACTCGGTGAGTTCAACAGGGGCGAATGTTGTCGTGGGATTATCGGCAGGCACGGGAGGCAATACCTTGCCCTCGGGCAGGTTCTTTTGGATAACCTCGCGGAATGCGTGATACTTTGGATAGGCATTGCCATACTCGCCAAGCGGTGCATCATAGTCGTAGCTTGTGGGCTGTGGTTCGTATGAGCCGTTGTTGGTGTTTGCACCATTGGTGTAGTGGAAGTTTGTTCCGCCATGGAACATATAAATGCTTATAGATACGTCGTTCTTGAGCATCCAGTCGAGCTGCTCGGCCGGGCGCTTGTAATTGACAGCCGAGTGTGGCAAGCCCCAAACATCGAACCATGCAGGATAGAACTCGGCAACGAAGTATGGGCCACCGGGCCAGTAGCGGTCGATTGAGCGCAT